>JAFRUA010000034.1 GCA_017434855.1 Clostridia bacterium | reverse complement strand
TACAACAATCGCAGAATCAAGCTAAAACTAAATGGCTTGACACCTGCTCAACACAGATCTCAAGCCATTTTAGCTGCTTAATATTCAGTTTGCACAAGGTTTTCTTTAAAACTTTGTCCAACTTTTTGGGGTCACTTCATTCGTGGCCGCCCGGTTGTTTTTATTCTTGCTGCCGCTGAATGCAACAGCTCTTTTCATGGCTTATTTAAACAGGCTCTTGAAGAAGTTGACGATCATCTTGAAAAAGTCCACGATCGTCTTGATGAAGGCCGTGAAGGAATTCGTGTTGTCCGCTTCAGCACCCTTGACCGTGAAGGTGATGGTCACGTCTTCGCCGAGCGTGTTGTCATTGTTCGCTTTCAGATCTTTGCCGAGCTTGAGCGTATAGGTGCCCGCCGGCAGATCGCTGTAAGACAGAACCGTGTAGCTGTTGTCGTCGGCATCCTTGACAAAATCGGTGAAGGTCACGCCGTCCACCTTGGCGCCGTCCGCATCATAAATGCCGATCTGTGCAAAGTTGTCTGCCTGATACTTTGTCATGCCGCGGTCAAAGGTGATCGTGATCGTGCCGGTCGCTTCCAGGGCCGCGTTTGCAAGGTCCGCATCGCCCGCCTTTGCCGAAACAAAGCTCAGCGGGTTGTTGCCGCCGCCACTGCCGGTGCCGTCGCCCTTGTTGACGGTGAACGGGATCTCAACCTTTGTGCCGAGCGTGTTGCCGTCAATGTCTTTGAATTCCTTGCCGATCGTCAGGGTGTAGCTGCCCTTTTCGATGCCGCCGAGAGAAACAAGGAACTTTTTGCCGCCGGCGGACGAAACGGTGACAGAGGACATGGCGGTGCCGCCGCTGTCACGGACGCTGATCTTGCCGACGTTGAAGGCAAGCACGCTGGAATCGGTCACTTTGCCGGAGAAGGTGAGCAGGATCTCGTCGTTGGTACGGATGGTGGTCGCCTCTGCAATCGGGGTGTCGCCGATGGTTGCGGATTCCAGCGTCAGAGCGCCGCCTGCCGCAACGGATGTTACGGAGAAGAGCATCAGCAGGGCAAGCAGAATGCTGAGAACGGATGAGGTTTTTTTCATGGGTGGTCTTCCTTCCTTATGATTTTTTCTTTTTTATGATCAGGACGGCCGCGATAATTGCGAGCATCACAATCACACAGATGAGAATGGCGAAAACGATGAACTGTTTGTTTGACCGCTGGATCATTTGAATCCATGCGGAAAGCGGAGACAACTTGCCCGATGTCTCTGTTTCACTGTCCGCGGCGGTTGCCGGCCGGGTCGGGTCGCCCGAAGAAGACGGCGCCTGCATTTCCGCAACAGGCACAACCGCTTCTGCGGTGCTTTCCGTGGTGCTTTCGGTGGTACTTTCGTCCGTCGATCCGGTTGCATCTTCTGTCGCGGCGGGCGTGGTGTCCGGAACGTCCGGCAGAGTCGTCGTTTCCGTGGGGGCGGCTGCGGTTGTCGTCACTTGGGCCACGGTGCCCGGTCTTGTGGTCGCGGGCGCGGTGGTGGCCGGCCGTGTTGTTGCAGCCGGCTGTGTGGCTGCCGGTGCGGTCGTGCCCGGCCTTGTGGCTGCGGGCCGCGTGGACGCCGGTACGGTGGTTGCCGGTGCGGTGGTGGCCGGCTGCGTGGTTGCGGGCCGGGTCGTTGCCGGCTGCGTGGTTGACGGTTTTGCGGTCGGCGCTTCGGTCGGCGCCGGTTTTTCCCCTGCGACGGTGAAGCTGATGTAGCTGTCGCGGCCGATGCTGACGCCGCTTTTAGAGGTGATGCCGCCGCCGATGACAAGCAGATAGGTCGTGCCGGGGGTCAGGGCATTTTGCGGTACGATGGTGATGATCCGCTTGATCGACGGGTCCACCTGGTCGTCGCCCATCACAACGTCGATCGGAACCGCGTTGCCGTCTTCGTCCGTCATGGAAAAGCATTGCTTGTTGTTGTCTCTTACGGTAAAGTGTACCACATTTTTGGAAAAGGTCAAGACGATTTGCGGATTCTGTGAAACATTTTCTGCGCCGTTGGCAATGCTGGAGGATTCCAGCGTCAGGGGCTTGTCCTTCCCGCCGCCCGTGCCGTCGCCGTTGCCGCCTTCGCCAAGTGCTGTCAGCGCGCAGCTCAGAAGAAGCAGCAGCGCAAGAACGAGCGCGGCCGCACGGTTTGCTGCCTTTTGTGATTTCATGATTCCGCTCCCTTCATGCAAATAAAGCTTTCGCTTGTCCAGCGGCGAAAGCGGCAGTCATAACAACTGCGCACATCGTCGGTCACGCACTCTTCCTCGCAGTCCTCTGCAAAGAACGGACAGTGTGCGGCGGTGCGGGCGGCGGCTTCATACGCTTCCTTCCCGCCGGTAAAGTGCTTTTTTCCGTTGATGATTTCCCACATAATCTTATCCCTTGTTCTTTTTCACTTTCGGTTTCGGCATCCAGATCCTGTCTTTCTGAACAAGGATTGCCGTGACCTTTCCGCTTTGAAACATCAGCTTGGTTGGAAGCAGATAGCGAATCGTGACATCTTCAGCAATCTCTTTTCCATCCTCGTCGGCAAAGCGCTCCACACCGTAGGCGGCGGAAAAATCCGCCATCGTCCAGTCGGCTTTGTTTTGCAGCGGCTGCAGCTTGCCTTTGATTTTGCCCTCTTCCTTGCCGGCCCGCAGCGCGGCGCCCGCCAGCGCGCCGATGACGCCTCCGCCCGTGCCGCCGTGTTCGCTCAGGCGCACGTCGTTTCCGAATGCGTTTGCCGCGGCATAGGCGTCGCTTTTTGTGACAACTTCTGTTTGCGCGCGCTTTCCGAAGGCGACCAGCGGCGTGTAATCCAGCGCGCCGTCGTCCGTCAGGACGCACAGCCCCGGGTCGGAGCCTTCGGCCGCATTGCTTTGAAGATAGTCGGCACAAAACGCCGTGAACGCGTCGCGGTCATTCGTTTCGACGGTGCAGCACATGGAACTGTTGTGCGACGTGTAGGGGATGTCCTCGTGGATGAACAACTGATAGCGCACGATGAAGCCGCTGCGTCCCAGACCCTGCAGCGCCGCTTCCTGCATCATGTTTTCCAAAAGCGCGCCCGTGCCGATGCTGTCAAGATTGTCGGTGTCGTCAATGCAAACAAACAGGTTCATATCATTCACCCTTCTGCTCTGTTTTCGGCGTGCGCATTTCGCTGCCGTCCTTGATCGCCGCCAGCCAGTCGTCGCTGAGCGTGTAGTCAAAGAAGGTCTGATAAAACGCCCGGATCTCTGCGTCCAGATCAACGTCGAATGTGTCGGGATACAGCAGCCGCATCAGCCACAGCAGCGCCAGCGGCGTTTCAAAGCTGGTGGGATGGCCCCAGCGCGTGATGCCGATCGGGATCTGATAGACGCGGCCGCTCTGCACGGCGGAAAGCCCGACCCATTTTTCGTCAGACAGGATATAGTCGTCCACCTGCGCCTCGTTGCAGATGATGATTTCCGGGTCCCAGGCATAGATCTGTTCCAGCGTGGTGTATGCCTTGCCGCCCTCCATGTTCAGCGTGCCGCTTTCCAGCGCGACATTGACCGCGCCGGTGTGGGCGATCCATTCGGCGCAATAGCTGCCCTTGTAATCCGTGCGCACCGCTTCGTTGACGGAATGATACAGCCGTGCCGGTGCTGGGGCGCCGGCGGCTGCCGCATCTGCCCGGTCAAGCACCGACCGGAACCATGAAATATATTGTTCGGCCTTTTCGCTTTGCTGCAGCGTTTCGCCCAGAACACGCACCGCGGCGAACTGCTCGTCGATCGTTTCAAAGTCGATCACGACATAGGGGATGCCCATGGCGTCCAGCTTTTCACGTTCGGCCGCCGCATCATAAACGCCTTTGTTCGTGAGGATCAGGTCTGTGTTTTTTGCAAGGATTTCTTCGGCGTTGATGGCGCCGCTGTTTTTGACGACCACGGCGTTTTCCATCGACGGGCAGATCTCGGAAAGCAGCCTGCTGCGCACGGCGTTGTTGCAGGATGTGGTCACCCGTTCGCCGCAACCGAACATCACAAGCATCGGACCGGAAAACGGGCAGAGGTCACAGATCGACTGCGGGTCGGCGGGAACGGTCACGGTCCGGCCCACACAGTCCACAACGGTGATGCCGTCTTGGGCCGCCGGCTGATTTTTTGCACAGCCGCCCAGCAAAGAAAGCAGCAACAGCAGCGCGAGAATCCAAGAGAGGCTTTTTTTCATCATATCACATCCTTTGGTTCACTGCCCAGCACGGCAATCGTTTTGACGGCGGAGCCGCGGGCGTAGGTCGTTTCCAGTACGGCGGCCCGCACTCCGTAAACACGCAGCAGCGTTTGCGGCGTCAGCAGCGCGGTGGGCGTGCCGCATTGCGCCGGCTGCCCTTTGCTCAGCATGACGGCGCGGGTCCGGAGCCCTTGGGTTTCAAAAAAGAAGGGGTGGTTCAGTGCGTGCGTCGCCAAAAGTACGCCGATATTATCGTGCTGCACCAAGTCTGCCAGCGTTTCCAGAAACAGCAGCTCGTTTTTGAAATCCAGCGAGCTGGTCGGTTCGTCCAGCACGATCAGCGGCGTTTGCTGCGCCAGCGCCCGGGCCAGCAGCACCAGCTTCAGCTCGCCGCCGGAAAGTGAGGTGTACGGCCGGTCGGCGAACGCCTCGATCCCGACGCGCCGCAATGCCGCGCGGCAGATGTCACGGTCCGCGTTGCCCGGCGCGCCAAACAGTCCGGCCTGTGCCGTGCGGCCCATCAGGACAACTTCAAGCACGGTGTAGGGAAAGGTCGGCGTGTGGCTTTGCGGCACATAGGCAACGTTTGCGGCAAGCTGCGGTCTGGAACAGGTCAAAACGTCCTTGCCGCAAAGGCTGATGCTGCCGGAAAATGTGCGGTGAAGGCCCAGCGCACAGTCAAGCAGCGTGGTCTTTCCGCTGCCGTTCGGGCCAAGCAGACAGACGATCTCGCCGCTGTCCACGGTCAGCGACAGTTGCTGCAGCAGCGGTTCGCCGTCAAAGGAAAAGGTGAGGTCACGGATATCCAAAATCACGTCCAGTTCCCTCCCTTCGTCTTTTTGAGCAGATAGACAAAGAAGGGCGTGCCGATCAGCGCACAAAGGATGCCGATCGGGATCTCCGCGCCGGTGAGCGTGCGCGACAGCAGATCCATGAGCATCATGAAACAGGCGCCCAGCGACATGCTGACGGGGATCAGCTTTTGGTTGTTGTTGCCGATGAGCATTCGCCCGATGTGCGGGATCACCAGCCCGACCCAGCCGATCGTGCCGCTGATGCAGACGGCTGCCGCCGTGCACAGCGACGCGCCGCCGATGACAAGGAACTGACAGCGGCGCACATCCAGCCCCAGCGCGGCTGCCTCGCGCTCGCCCATGGAAAGGACGTTGAGCCGCCAGCGCGACAAAAAGATCATCAGCATCCCGACCGCCATCGGCACGGCGGCCAGCAGATGAGAATAGCCCACGGAAGAAAAGCTGCCCATGAACCAGAAGGTGATGCCCGGCAGTTGGCTGTAGGGGTCGGCAATGTATTTCATGATGGACACAAGCGCGCTGAAAAACGCGCCGACGATCGTGCCGCCAAGGATCATCGTGATGGTGGTCGTCACGCGGGAGATGCGCCCGGCAAACCAACTGAGCACCACGGCCGCCAGAGCAAAGACGAACGAAAACAGATAGGTATACACGCCTCCGCCGAAACAGACGATGGCAACGCACGCGCCAAAGCCCGCGCCGTTGGAAACGCCGAGGATGCCGGAGCTGACCAGCGGGTTGCGGAACACGCTTTGAAACGCCGCGCCCGACACCGCCAGCGACGCGCCCACAAACGCGGCGGCCAGCGCCCGCGGCAGCCGAAGCCGCCACACGGTCACACGCGCGGTGAGCGGCACCGTCTGCGGCCGGACCAGCGCCGAAAGCACATCGCGTACCGGCAGGGGATAGCGGCCGAAGAACAGCGACAGCAAAAGGAACAAAACCGGCAGCAAAACCAGCGCCGCGATCAGGGTGGCGACGCGCAGTTGTTTTGTTTTGGCCGGTTGCTTCATGTGCCGTCTCCATCCGTATTGATATGGTTTTATTTTACACCGCAAAGGGTGTTTTGTCAATGGGCAAAGGCCGTGATGAGCGCGAACGCAAACAGCGAGTTCACCGACCTGGTGCACGAGCTGGGGCACGGCGTGGCGGCGTATGACACGAAGGGGTATCGCGGGCTGCTGGCGGCGATCCGGGACTGGTACATGGAGAATGAGGGCATTGCGAGTTATGAGGACGCGATCGAGGCGATCATGGACCGGTATGCCGGCACGGACGAAGAATTCACAAGAGCCGACGCCGAGGAGGAATTTTTCAGCGAGGCGATGGCGGGTCTGTTCAGCACGGACGCGGGCGCGAAGCAGTTCCTTGACTGGCTGAACGACGAGAGCAAAGCCGACACGAATGAAAAGAAGTCGATCATCAAGAAGATGGCCGACCTGTTGCAGGACTTATTCGATCACATCAAGGCGCTGATCCGGGGCGGGACGCTGAGCAAGACCGCCGAGGACTTTGCGCTGATGGAAGCGGACCGGGCGCAGATGCTGCGGCAGGAGTTCCTGGCGGCGCTGGATGCGATGAAAGAGAATGCGCAGAAGGGGACGGTTGCCGAGAGCGGGGCGAAGTTTTCGATCAAGAAGACAAAAAGCATGTCTTGGGAAGAACAAATCGGTGCTTATTATAACAGAACCGGAACAATTAAGACGAATGACACGCTGACGCTTGGCGATACGCCGCAGGAGATTGTTGATCTCGGGGTAAACAACAAGCCGCTTGCAGTGCCTTTGAGTGTGATCTCGAAAGCACAGAGCGGCAAGGATGTTTCGCATTCGTTGTCAAACAGGGAGATCAGAACGCTTGACAAAAAGATTCAGAACCCGCTTTTGATCGTTGACAATGTGGATAGAAATTCACTTGTATTTATTACAAAGGCGGAAAAGGGCGACGTGCCCGTTTTAATTTCCTTTGAAAAGGACGCAACATTTGATGGAGACGAGGTTCACAAGGCAACGAGCGTTCATTTTCAGATGAATACGGCGAATCTTCTGAATGCTATTACTCCTGCTTCAACGGTGATCGTAAAAAACAAAACTGAGCTTGAACGCGTGCCAGGGACTCCCGTTCGTCTCGGGAGACTTAACACGACCGCTAAGCTCATTGACAACAGTGTATCACAATCTGCCGAGAATGTCAACCCCGATAACGTGCAGATTTCGGAAAAAGATGCACGAACGGACGCCGAAATCGACGAAAAGTCCAGGCACTCGCTGGGGATCACGGCGGCGAGCGAGGCGGAGACATTGCACTTTCAAAATCAAGCGTGAAGTCTGAAATCCGGCATGGGACAACAGCCGAAAAACTGGCGTCGATTGAAGCAATTCCAGCTGTTATAAAAACTGGACAGGTTGTTTTCTCTGATTTTAAGCCGGGAACATACGTCGATAGAATTGTAATTGCAGCTCCAATTACGATTGGCAAGGTACACTATTATATGGGTGTTATGCTGCAGAGAGATAAAACGAATCAAAGGCTGTACATGCACGATTTAACAATAGAAGAAGAAACGTCTGGTGAATCACTAGCTACCCTAAACAAGACAGGGGCCCTTGATCCAGAAGGACGTTTCTTCATGAGAATATTACTACAAAACGCGATAAATGTCAAGTATGAAATGCGTCGAACGAGTGAAAATAACGTGCAGAATTCGGAAAAAGATGCACGAACGCACACCGACGCCGACATTGACGAGAAGGTCAAGCACTCGCTGGGGATCACGGCGGTGAGCGAGGCGGACAAGAGCCTTGCGCAGCGGAACACGGAGCTGGAAGACATCGCGCGCGACCTTGAAAATCAGGTGCGGGACCTGCGGCGGCAGCTCGGCGCGGGCGGCGTGCAGCACGTCGTGGACGTGCGGCGGGTGAAGCAGGCGGCGCCGCCCGGCCCGACGGTTCATTTGGTTCCCGGTTTTTTCGATTTCGTTCCCGGAATATTGACATTCGTTTGCTTTTCGGTTAGTATAAAATGAGAATGGAGTATTATGAGCGATTGAAAGCTCAAAAAAGGCAGGCTATGAGATTATGAGAATTGCGATTTGCGACGACGAAGTGATTTCGAGAGAGCAGCTTCACAAAAGGATCACGGCGTATTTTCTGGAAAAGAACATGAATTGTTCCATCTCGGAGTTTTCTTCGGGCGAGGCGTTCGTGCCGTTTAACAGCCAGTTTGACCTTGTGTTCATGGATTGCAGGCTGGAGGACGGCAACGGCATTGACTTTATCGAAAAGATCCGGCAGCACAACGCAAAGCTGTTTGTCATCTTTTTTACGAATTACAGCGAGTACGCCATCGACTCGATCAAGCTCGATACCTTCCGGTATCTGCTGAAGCCCGTAACGGACGAGGACTTTAAAGAGGCGCTGGATGCCTTTGTCAGCATTTATGAGCACACAAGAAAGATCATTGTTCCCACCAGGGACCGCCTGTTTTATCTGGAAGCCGATGAAGTGATCTATATCGAGGCGGACAAAAAATACACCGTGATCCGCACCACGACCGAGCAGTACCGTTCCTCCAAGCCCATTTCACGGTTTGTGCAGGAGATCAACAATTTCCATTTCTTTCAGACGCACCGTTCCTACATCCTGAACATGAAATATGTTTCAAGCATCGACAAACGGACGATCATCCTGGCCAACGGGGAAAAGGTGCTGTGCAGCTCGCAGAAATATGATGAGTTTCTGAAAAACTATATGAGCTATCTCAAATACGAGTTCTGAGGAGGTCTTGCATGCTTGCGCCCTGGCAATGGATCTTTTTTGTGCTGCACGATCTTGCCGCACTGGCCTGTATGACAGTTGTGCTGGCTGCCGCGCGCTGTTTTCGGGAACGCAGCCGCGCGTGCACGGTCGGCGTCTGCTGCTTTGCCGCGGCGCTGTCTGCCGCAAACATCGCTGCGCTGCCCGCGCTTGAAAACGCGACCGACTATGACACGGCCGTGCTGGTATACGGCGGCGTGGCGTTGCTGAACGTCGTTGTGTTTCCGCAGATCATTCTGCGTACCAAAGGCGTCTTTTTCAACGCGCTGATCTGTCTTTCGGTCAACGTGGGGATGGAGGGTCTGTTCAGCGTGCTTCGCTTTGCGCTGCAAGAGATGGAGGCGCACGAATCCCTGTTTTATGAAACCGTTTTTTGTACGGTCGGCTATCTGATCGTGACCGTGTTTCTGCTGCGTATTTCAAAAAACAAAGACTTCAAAATCGTCCGCGCAACGGTGGACGTCATTCCGAAGTGGCTCTATGCCGTCATCATCGTCTGTGCATTTTCCTCCTATTTCAGCGTGATGGGCGAGGACCAGGCGCTCTATGATTTCGGCAAGGTTTCCGGCGTTCTGCATGTGCTTTCGGTTTTCGGCATCCTTTTGTTCATCGGCTACTTTGTTTCCAGGGTGTTTTTGCTGATGGCAAAGCAGAACCAGATTTTGTCGGAAATGAATCTGATCAAGCTGAACTATGAGCAGATGGTGAAAAGCGACGACGCGCTGCGCGCCTTTCGGCATGATTACAAAAACCACATGCTCATCGTCACCAGCTTGCTCAACGCGGGGCTGACCGACGAGGCTATGGCATACCTTGAAAAGGTCAAGGTCACGTCCGGCATTGCGCAGCAGACCTTTTCGACCGGGAACTTTGTTGTGAATACCATCCTGAACAACAAAAACGAGCTGGCGGCGGACCTCGGCGTCAGGATGACCTTTTCCGGCGTCGTTCCGAATGAAGGCGTTGAAAACGACGACCTGTGCACCGTGGTCGGCAACCTGATCGACAACGCCATCGACGGCGCCAAGCGTGCCGGGGAAACAAAGTACATCCGCGTCAAGGGCGCCGTGCGCAACAACTTTTTCACCTTCTCTGTCAAGAATTCCGTTGCCGAAAAGGTGGAGATCAAAAACAACCGAATCAAAACGACCAAAGCGGACACAAAACGGCACGGCATCGGGCTGAAAAACGTTGCCGCCGTTGCAAAAAAATATCATGGCGCCGCCGTGTTCTCCTGCGACGACACAGAGTTCACAGCAGACGTCACATTCCATTTGGAGGAGGAACCGGAATCATGAAAAAGACCATTGCCATCCTGCTTGCCCTGCTTTTTGCGCTGCAGGTCGCGCTTTTGCCCGCGGCCGCGGAGGGAGAAACCCCGTCTGACGTGCCTGAGCTTACGACCATCGACGACGTTACGGCATTCGTCCGTCAGGAGATGGTCCGGCGCAGTACCGAGATTCGTTACAAGGCCAGTAATGTTTTGATCGCTTTGTTCGGTGGAGTACTGAATTCTGTTTGCCAACACACGGGGAACGGCGCCGAGGGCGACTATCTGCGCCTGGCGCTCAACTATGTGATGCCGCAGCCGGAACAGGACGCGGACGGTGTTTATACGCTCTGCCCGGTCTATTACACGACCGCAGAGCAGGAAGCCGCCGTCGACGCCTATGTGGAAACGGTGGTCGCCGGCTGCACGGCGCAGGACGCCACAGGGATCGCGCGGTACCTCTATGACTACCTGTGCGAGAACGTGACGTTTGACCTCGAAAACCTCTATAACGACGCGGACCTGCTGAAATACACCGCCTATGGCGCGGCGGTGAACGGCCGGGCGGTCTGTCAGGGCTTTGCGCAGCTCTATTACAAGCTGGCGCTGGCGGCGGGGCTGGATTGCCGCATCGTGACCGGCACCCGGGGCAACGATGCCCACGCCTGGAACATCATCCAAATCGACGATCTGTGGTACCATGTGGACGCATCTTCCGGTGCGCAGCTTTTGGACAATTCCGCCTATTTCATGAAACGGCTGTTTGACGGCTATACCATCAGTTACGGTGAAAAGACTGCCGCAGAGATTCAGGGATATTCGTTTGTGCTCGGGAATGAGGATGATGAAATCATCACCGCTTCTTATAATGAATTTACATATACGCTGAACAAAACCACAGGAGAACTAGTAATCAACGGAATGGGTGACATTCCAAGAGCATTGCACCTTGTATTGCCTTCAGAGGACGATGTTGATCTGATTAAATCTGTTGTAGTTGCGGATGGCATTACCGGTATTGGCTCCATTTTCAGAAACTGCCATAATCTTTTGCAAATCTCGCTTCCATCAACGGTAATCTCAATTCCGGATCGCGCGTTTGAATGGTGTCCAATGAAGGCCGATTCAGTCTATCTCAGTGAAGACAATCCGTATTTCAGCCTGCGTGACGGATGCCTGATTGAAATCAGCAGCAAAAAGCTTTTGCTTGGGTCAAACCAAGCCATTATCCCGGATGACGATAGCGTGGAAACGATTTGTGATTCCGCATTTCGGAATTGTTCGGAGCTGACTGAAGTCTGCATTCCTGCAAGCGTGAAAGTGATTGAAGACGCTGCATTTGTGTTTTGTACGGGCCTTCAAAACCTTTCTTTTGCAGAACGCAACGGCGCAGAATTGACAATTGGCTCCAGTGCGTTTTCCAATTGCACAGCATTGACAGAACTCAATTTCCCGGAAGGTTTGACATGCATAAACTATTGGGCATTTAGCGATTGTTCGGAATTGAGACGCCTGTCCCTGCCCAGCACAGTGAGAAGTATCGCTGGTACCTCTGCATTCAACTATTGCGGAAAGCTGGAATCTATTACAGTAGATTCGGAGAATGCGTGGTATCATTCCGCGGGCAACTGCCTGATTGCAACTACAGATAAAGTTTTAATTACCGGTTGCTGTAACAGCGTGATTCCCGATGACGGCAGTGTTACCAGTATCGGTCATGGCAACGGTCTATATGAAAGTGGCGAAGCATTTAACGGCTGCACGGGACTCGAGGAGATTATTATTCCAGAAGGGATTACAGTAGTTTCTGGTTTTAACGGCTGCACTGGATTAACAGAGATTGAATTTCCGGACAGTGTGACACATATCAGCGGATTTTCAGGTTGTTCAAGTTTAAACAGTGTTAAACTGCCAAACCAATTGAAGAGTCTTACAGGCTTTCGAAACTGTACAGCATTGGAGCATATAGATTTGCCGAACACAATCACATCTTTGGGGGCGGAAAATAATACCGCTTTTTCCGGTTGCACTGCGCTGACTAATCTTGAACTGCCGGAATCTATACGGTTTATTTTTGGATTCAATAACTGTTCGGGGTTGACGTCAGTAACGATTCCATTAGACTGCTATAGGATTTATCAGGCGTTTAAGAATTGCAGCAATCTGAAAGAAATGATTGTTTTGTCAAAAAATGTCGAGCTTATGCTGGAAGTATATGCGTTACAGCCGGACTGTATCGTTTATGGGTTTAAAGGATCCACAGCAGAATCCCATGCACGATTTTGTAATCTAGCCTTCGTCCCTCTTTGCCCTCTGACCAACGAACCCCACAATGTACAGACGGTCAACGCGACAGAACCCGACTGCCTGAATCCCGGTTACACGGCCGGAACGGTTTGCCCGGACTGCGGCGAATGGATCACCGGCCATGAGCAGACCGCCGACGCCCTCGGTCACAACCCCGGCGAACCTGCGCCCGAAAACGTGGTGGCCGCCACCTGCACCGCCGAAGGGTCCTATGACAACGTGACCCGCTGCACGCGCTGCGGCGAAGTGCTGGCGTCCACAGCGGAAAAGATCGCCATGACGCCCCACGCGGATGAAGACCATAACGGTTACTGCGACGACTGCGGCGAATATATCTGTGCGCACCCGGAAACGTCGCTGCAAAACGACCGCGCTCCCGCCTGTCTGGAACCCGGCTATACCGGCGACACGGTCTGCTCCTGGTGCGGCGCGACGGTCACCTATGGCGTCACGGTTCCGGCGACGGGGCACAGCCCGGCGATCAGCCGCCCGGCAAAGGACGCCACCTGCCTGGACCCGGGCGCGACCGCGGAAGTCGCCTGCACGGTTTGCCATGACGTGATCACCCCGGCGCAGCCGACGCCCATCGCCGCCCACAGCGACGGTGACGGCGACGGCCGGTGCGACGTTTGCCTTGCGCCGACCGACTGCACGCAGTACGGCCGCTGCGGCGACCTGTTCTGGTACGCGGACAACGGGAACCTTGTGATCTCCGGCAGCGGCGCGTCGGGCGACCTTGCCGCCGTGCCGTGGGAAAGCTGCGCCGATTCGATCGACTGCGTCTATCTCAAAGCCGGCGTCACCGCCATGGACGGCGCGCCCTTTGCCGCCTGCCCCGGCCTTGCATGGGTCTTTGCCTCCGCCGGCGCAACGGTTTCAAGCTGCGAAGCGCCCGTGCTGTACTACAGCGACGAAAGCGGCGTTGTCACGGTATCCGGCCGCGACGGGGCGCCCGCGATGGACCTTCCCGCGCTTTTGAACGCCGCCAGCGTGCTATGCACCGACCGGACCGTTGCCGCGCTTTGCTTTGAGCGTTTGTCGCTGTGCGCGACCGACGGGGGGGATGAGGTCGTGTACGACATCCTCAAAAACGGAAAGATCATCGACGAACACCACTTCCGTCTGCCGTCCGGCACCGAGCTGCGCGCGTTCCGGATGCGGCCGCTGAGCTATCCGAGCTTCAACACCGCCTTTGCCGCGATCGCGGACAATCCGGACCGGACGCTGATCCTGTCCCTGACCTGCGACGACATGCTGCCGACCGCGCTGAAAAGCGACAGCGCGAGCTATACCGAGCAGTTTGTGCTGCACTTTGTGGACGAGCCGAGAGCGCCGGACGCGCCGGACGCGGAAAAGACGTTTGCGGAAAAGATCGTTGAGCGGTTCCAGGCAACGCTTGCCGCGATTTTGTCGCTGTTTAAAAAGCTGGTCAAGCTGTTCAAGAGATAACCGGCGGGTACGCACCGCCTTGCCGCTCAAATCATTTTCACCGGAGCGGTCAAAGAAAAAAATATACGTTCCATCTGCGCCGCACGGCGGTTTTCACCGCTTTGTGACGTGGATGGAACGCTTTCTTTTTGGGGCTTTTTGAAGAAAAAGGCCGTTTCTTTTTTGATTTCGTTCCCGATTTCCGCAGTTTCGTTCCGGGCATATTGTTTTTGCTTTTCAAATCATTATAATGGATTTCAGTCAGAGAAAAGCAGTTGCTTTCACTTAAAAAAATAAAAAGGAGACTGAATGCCATGGATGAAAAAATCTTGAACGACGCCTTCCCGACTGAAGCAGGCGTTCCGGATGTGGGTGCGACCCCGGCTGAACCTTCGGCCCCGCCGATTCAACCCGCACCGCCGATGAGCGCACCGGTACAGCCCGCGCCGCCGATGAGCGCACCGGTACAAGTTGCACCGCCGATGAATGCACCGGTACAACCCGCGCCGCCGATGAGCGCACCGGTACAGCCCGCACCGCCGATGAGCGCACCGGTACAAGCTGCGCCGCCGATGAGCGCACCGGTACAACCCGCGCCGCCGATGAGCGCACCGGTACAGCCCGCACCGCCGATGGGAATGCCGATGCAGGCCGTGCCGCCGATGGAAGTCCCGACACAGACCGCGCCGCAAAATAACGAGCCGGCACCGAAAAAGAAAAAGAAGGGCAAAGCAGCAATTCTTGTGCTGCTTGTGCTTGTTTTGGTCGCTGCGGCGGCAGCGGTACTGATTTGGATGCATCCGTGGAACAAGGGCGCCGAACCGACCGACGACGGAACAAACAGCAGCCAGGCCGAAGAAAACAATCTGTTCAGCGATCATTTGCTGCGGGTGGCAAACGATGACAAATTCGGCTTTATCGACGAAACGGGCAACCTGGTGATTCCGATCCAATATGATTTCGCGGGTGATTATTCCAACGGTTATGCGCTGGTCACCATCGGAGAAGATCGAAAGGCCGGCGTGATCGATACGCAGGGCAATCTGGTCATCGACTGTATTTATGATGACGCTAAAACCGACTTTTCTGCAAGCGGTTTGCTGGCCGTTTGCATCGACGAAAAATGGGGCCTGATCGATCTGAACATGCAGACCATTCTGAGTCCGACCTATGATGAGATCAAGATAAGTAAAAAAGATACGGACCGAATCTGTGTGAAGCAAAACGAAAAGTACGGCTATGTTGACGACCAGGGCAATCTGGTGATTTCCACACAGTTTACCGATGCAAGATCATTTGCAGGCAAGGATTATACCTCTGTGAAAGTCGAAGACAAGTGGGGCATCATTGACAAGGACGGCAACTTTTTGCTCAATCCGGTTTACGACAACATCTATTCCTTCTATGACGGCATGGCGCTGGTCAAGATGAACGGGAAATACGGTTATATCAACGACAGCTATGAAGTCGTGATCGTGCCGCAGTTTGAGGACGCCGCGCTGAGCTTTGAACAGGACCGCGCATGGATCGAAGTCAGCGACCGCTATGGCTATATCGACAAGAGCGGCGCCATTGTGGTCAATCCAATGTATAAAAATGCCTATTCGTTCACAGACAGCGGATACGCGATCGTCAAGGATTCGTCCGGCATGTACGGGTTCATCAAGCCGGACGGCAGCTATGCCGTGCAGCCGCAGTTTGACGATGCCGAAAACTTCTCTGAGGGGCTGGCGCCGGTCAAAAGCGGATCGATGTGGGGCTTTATCGACGAAAGCGGAAAGTTCGTCATCAACCCGCAATACAAAGACGTGCAGCATTCATTTTGCCGCGGGATCTGCGCGGTCGTGACCACAGAAGGGAAAGTCGGCTTTGTTGACAAAGAAGGCAACTTTGTGATCCAGCCGCAGTTTGACTATGCAGACGTCGACCGCGGACAGATCGAAAAATTCGGCCTGATCGTTGTGCGTGTCAACAGCAAATACGGCGTGGTGGATACGACCGGAAAATATGTGATCAATCCGCAGTACTGCCGCATCGATACGTTCTATGACGACGGTTTTGCCATCGCGGTCAACGAAGACAAAAAGTATGTGGTGCTTTCCACAACCGGACCGCTGACGTTGATCGACTATGAATGGGCGGGCGAAAACTTCGGCATCTGTTCCAAGAGTGATTGCTACGAAAACAGAGACAGCGGCGGTTATTGCAAAAGTCACAAGCCGTCAAGCAGCTCCTCTTCCGGCAGCAGTTACTACTGCAAGTGGCCCAGTTGTTACAAAAAGGCGGAATACTACGGCTATTGCTGGGATCACTTTTATCTGATTATGACGTATGGGACCTGAGCCGGACAACCCGGCGATTCCTTGATTCAATGATGTCGGCGGACAAATACGCAGGAGGAACGAACTATGAAACGGATGAAAAAGCTTGTCAGCTTGCTGCTGGCCGTCGTTATGCTGCTTTTGCTTGCGTCGTGCGGCAAAGATGACGAAAAGCCCACCGCCGACCCGTCCGCACCGACCGCTGCCGCGCCGCAGGACACCGCACTGTTTGCATCGCTCGGTGCAAGCTATGAGGTCGAGCTGCCGGTCTTTGGCCTGACAAAGTGGTCCGCGACCTATGGCAGTGAAATCACCTATTCCGATTTTTCGGCGGACGCCGAAGGGCGCATTGTGAAAAGCGTGATGCATGTCGACGGTGAATCGTATGATCTGGACTGGACCTATGACAATCAGGGGCGCTTTTCCAGAGCAGACCTTGCATATGTTTACGATGAAAACAACAACATCGTGAAAATCGACAAAAAGGAATATTTGTATGATGAGCACGGGCTGATCGTTGAGGAAAAATTTGACGGCGAGACAGAT
This sequence comes from Clostridia bacterium, assembly GCA_017434855.1. Classification (GTDB taxonomy): domain Bacteria; phylum Bacillota; class Clostridia; order Oscillospirales; family Acutalibacteraceae; genus UBA6857. The sequence goes on along the minus strand of JAFRUA010000034.1, from coordinate 5,509 downwards.
ACCTTGTATCAGTATGATCTTGACGATGCGGGGCGCGTGGTTAATGCTGAAGTTACCGATGCCGACAACCGCTCCAAAACCGTATATGAATATACCTACAACGATTTGGGCTTGCCCGTTACATACACGGAAAGCATATACGGCGTTGCGATGGATGAGGACATCGATACGCTGAGCGAGATCTATAACGTCGATGTCCTCATCAACCCCCTGGGCTTCCTGGTGAAGCAGGAGCGTCACCGCACCTATGACAGCATGGACCGCCAAAATGACGATTACGACACCACGGCGGACTATGAAATCGTGGGAACCTATTCCGTGAAATCATCGGAGGACTCCCGGTTTATGCCGGGCGACGCCTTTGTCGGATTTGACGAAAACAGCAAACTGCCCAAACCGGATTCCGTGCGCTCCGATATCAGCTTTGTTGAAAAAACCGGGGACGGATACAGGTTCCGGTTGGGTGAATATTCATCTGATCCGATTTCGGTTTTTCACATGTTCATCCATGCGTTCGGCGTGCAAAACAACCGCTTCCCCATGATCATGATGCCGACCCGGTCTTTCTGCGCCGAATCAAACGAATGCTTCTATTCATATGTGGGCGTGTTAAAGCTGCTGGGATATCAGGTGGCGCTGACCGCCGATGGCCGGGCAGACGTGACCGATGCATCGGGGCTTCCCGTCGCAACGATCACAAAAGCAGCAGATCACGGCAGGTACGTTTTGGACATCGCGTTCCCCTCGTCAGGCGGCAGTCCTTCTGAAACGCCCGACACCGCATCGGTATCACCGTCCGCAACCGGCGCGGTCACCTCGTCTGAAACCTATGCGTCCATCCAGGACGCCGTCGGCGAATATTTTTACAGCTTCAACCCTGTGCTGGAATATGATGCCGAGCAGAACAACGTCATTGTCCGCATTACGGCATCTGACGGAACGGTTGAAAATATCAACACAAACTGGTCGTCCATTCAATCTTCCTGGACAAGCCTGCGCTCCATGTCTGAATCCATCACAAAGGATTGGCAAAGCGCCTTTGAGAAAGAGGGGTATGACGTGAACTGCACATTGATCATGCTCAGTGACGTCAATCCCAGCAATACGATCCTGCTGGTGGTCAACGGCGAAGTCGCCTATGACCTGGCAGACGAAGTTTAAAAGGAGGATTATCACATGAATCAGGAAAATAACAAAGGCAATGCAGGTTGCGGAATTGCAGTCATCGTGGTCATCGTGCTGGTGATTCTGGCAGCCCTGCTCGGAAGCTGTGACGACAGCTCGTCCAAAAGCAGCTCGCGGAGTTCAGGCTCTTCCGGCCGGTACTCATCATCAACCACAATGGGCGCGGCCGAATACATCCGGCAAAACGACCCGGAGCTGTACAATGCGCTGCAAGACCGCTATGATTCTGCAGTCAAGGGCGGATGGTGATGCGGGTCACCACAAAGCGCATGTTAAAATAACCGGCGCAGCAATCACTTCAATCAATCATGTCGGCGGACAAATACGCAGGAGGAACGAACTATGAAACGCATGAAAAAGCTTGTCAGCTTGCTGCTGGCCGTCGTTATGCTGCTGGGCGTGACGTCGATTTTCACTCAGGCAAAGAGCGAAAAATACGACAAAACTTTTCTGGAGGCAAACATAGCGGCTTTGAAAGAATATGTTGAGACTTATGGGTCTCGCTCATCATCAAAGCAATACCCCGAATTTTTATATGGATATGGCAACTACACCGCAACCCTTTCATCACGCCCGGATGGATTACACTTTTTTACAATCACTTCAAATAGCCTTCTGACAATGACCTTTGATTATGATATACATTATGTAGTGGTGGATTTACAATGCCATTTTCCCCAAACGACTTCTTTTACAAAAGCGTTTTCTTTTAAATCTCATGCCAGTGTTAAAACGCAGACCTATGATCACGAGAAGGAAAACGTGTACTTTACCAATGAGGCGCTGCTTAATGAGCAGAGCGATCAAACGTATAACGAATTGGCCAATCGAATATTCTCAAACTCTTTTGTCCTGTTTGAAGCATTGCTCGCAGAACACGGGTGGTATATTTCTGAAATCGGCTTTGCGCAGTATTGCCCGGGTCACACCAAAACCTTATCCTATGACCCCAAAGAAGCAACCTGCACCAAAACGGGCACCAAAACCACGCTTTGCGCTTACTGCGGACTTGTGATGAAAGAGGAAACCATCCCGACAACTGCACACCAGTGGAATTCCGGCACTGTAACAAAAAAAGCGACCTGCAGCGAGGCGGGGGTTCTCACTTACACCTGTCAAAAATGCGGTACGACAAAGACCGAAACCATTCCGGCAACCGCACATCAATGGAACAGCGGCGCCGTAACAAAGCAGGCATCCTGTAATGAAAACGGAGAAATGACTTACACTTGTGAGCTCTGCGGTACCACAAGAACCGAATCCATCCCAATGACTGCACATCAATGGGATGCGGGCGTTGTGACCAAATCAGCCACCTGCGTTGAAACGGGTGAGATGACTTACACCTGTATGGAATGCAGCGCAACAAAAACGGAAGCGATCGCCAAAACGACCCACAACTATGTTTCTTCCGTCGTTCCCGCAACAATGACAGCCAGCGGTCAGATCGTTTCAGCCTGTTCGGTTTGCGGCAAAGTAAAAAAGACAAAGGCAATCAATCAAATCAATTCCGTAAAACTGTCTCAAACCTCCTTCGTCTATGACGGCACTGCCAAAACACCCGCCGTGACTGTCAAGGATATCAAAGGGAAGGTTGTCAACCCGAAGTATTACACCGTGAAGTATGCCAAAGGCTGCACCGAGATCGGCGCCTATAAAGTCAAGGTTGTCTTTAAAGACCTTTACAGCGGCACGGCGGCCTGCGTCTTTAAGATCGTTCCCGGCAGAGTTACCGACCTGACAGCCAACTCAAAGAAGACCGGTATCGTCAAGGTGGCCTGGAGTCCGGTGGACGGCGCACAGAAGTATGTGATCTATTGCTCCACTACCAAAAAGGGCAGTTATCAGAAGGTCGCTGTCACCGCCAAAACGGCGTACAACGTCAAGGACCTTGCGTCCGGCAAGACCTATTACTTCACCGTCAAGGCGCTCACCCAGACCGGCGGAAAGAACTACTTCAGCGCTGTGTCCAACATTGCAAAGGCCAGAGTCAAATAACTGACTGCATCCGGGAGTTGTCCGGACGCGGCCATCCAATCAGGCAAAACAATCATCCTTACTTGAAGGCTCGGCTTTTTGAGTCCATCGTTCAAGTAAGGATTTTTTGTCGGTTCATGCGTCGTCGCTTTGCTCTGCGTCGGAACGGTCGGTATGTTCCTGACGGCGGTGTTTAAAATCGGCGCGGTGGATATTTCTCAGTTTTTCAAGATTTTCTGCGCCGTTTTCGTGTTTTTGTTCGCGCTCAAGAACAGCGGCTGCCACCCGTCTGCGCTGCTGGAGCGGATCGGCAGAGTGGATTCGCTTGATATCTACCTGTTCCACTTTTTGCTGATTCGATTGCTGCGTCTGTGCCTGGAAAATCTTTCGGTTCCGCAGGCCGTGACGGACTGGTGCCTGCCGGTCGTTGTGATCGTGCTCTCCGTCCTGCTGGCCGAGCTGATCGTTCTGGTCAAAGGCAGGATCCATCGTTCCCGCGCATAAGCGGCGCTGCGGTCCGGGCGCCCGCCCCGTTAATACCGGATCCGGCGGAACACGGCTTTGCCGCAGTTCGGGGCCGGGTTCGCATGGTGCGGACGGACCGCCTGCGCCCACACGGAATCAAACCGCAGACCCGCCGGACAGAATGCTCTCTGCCGGCGGGCCGTTTTATGTTTTTTTGATTGTACCGGGGCCGGTGCAAAGCGGTCGGCGCTTTGGTCAGGTCTCTTTCGGCGGGGCGGTGTAGCGGCGAATGGCCAGCGTGAAGGGATAGATCACGTCCAGTTGGTGAAAAAACGAGCCGTCTGCCATCGGCCAGACCGTGACGCCTTCGGATTCCACAATGTTTTTGGCGGCATCGCGCTCCATCACAAGCGTGGTTTCCCCCGTGGCGGGGTCGATGGAATAGATGTGCTTTTTGCGCCAGGTGTCGTGGCAGGAAATGTAAATCAAGTCGTTCCACATCTCTGCGCCCTGTGTATGCTCCACCACGCGGCTGATGGGGATGTGACGAATGAATTCCAGCGTGTCGATGTGAAACTCGTTGATGTGGTCGCAGTGGTTGAAATAGCCGGTATAAAGCAGGCGGTTCTCTTTGTCTGCGGCGCACCACGGCAGGTTGCCGTCCGGCTGGATCTCGGGCCCCAGGGTTTTGTATTGCCCGGTGAATTCCAGTGTGTCGGCGCTGAAAATCCCGATGCAGGGGTCGGCCTTGTTCTCGGCTTCCACCGCAACATAGAGCTTTCCTTCAAAGTAGGTGCAGCCGCCGTAGTGGTTGAAGCCCCGCGATGCCAGCTCCGGCGGCAGGTACTTTTCTTTTTTCAAAAGCACCTTCCCGGTCTGTATGTCGATTTTTGAAAGGCCGTGAAACCCCAGCGGCAAAACGGTGCCGGTGCAATAGTAGAATTGCCCGTCGGTGGTGATGCCCTGCGCGGACGCATAAAAATCCGTGCCGGAATAATAGCGGCTGGCCACCAGCCGGATGCCGGGCGTCAGCGACTTTCCGCTGAAATCCAATCGTTTGACAGATGCTTTCATGACGGTTCCCTCTTTTCCGTAAACAGGAGATCGGTTTGCCTCATCTTAACACGGTTGACGCCGCTTGTCAATGGGTTTGCGCCATTTTGCGGCAGCTTGCAAAGCTTTGGTCCCCGTTGATCCGCCCGGATACTTTATATTGTGTTCTTATCCTCTTGCTTTTTTCATCCTGTTATGTATATAATAGCAGCCGGACAAATTGAAAGAGAAGGGGACGAACATGTTTAAATACGGCAAAGCAAAGCTCACAGACAAAGAGCTGGTGGTCGTCAATTCGCATTTTCATCCCGACCATGCCAACGGCAACCATCACTTTGACAAAGTGTATATCGGCGAAAAGGACCTGCCCACCTTCACGACGAAGGACGTCTATTTCAAGCTGGTGGACGACATTGTGACCGCCACGCTCCAGAAGCATCCGCGCGCGCAAAAGCTCATGCCGTGGGTCGATAGGCTGCTGATGACGAAGAAGGGGAACACCGAATACGTTCCGCTGAAGGACGGCGACGAGATCGACCTTGGCAGCAAAACGCTGATCGTCAAGGACTTCCCCGGCCACACGCCCGGCTCCATCACGCTGCTGGACCCGGCAATGAAGTTCATCTATGCCGGCGACGCCAGCGACATCGACATCTGGATGTTCACGAATCCCGACTGCAGCCTGCACGCCTACGCCGAAGAGGGCCGCAAGTATTACAAGGAGGTCAGGGCGCTGGGCTATGAGCGGTACCGCGGGGCGCACATGCCGCTGACGCACAAGATCTCTTTCATGCGCGACTATGCCGAATGGATCGACACCCTGACGCCG
>JAFRUA010000033.1 GCA_017434855.1 Clostridia bacterium | reverse complement strand
TCCGCATTCCGCATTGGGCACCTCTAAAAACTGCGCGCCGCTCGATCGCGCGCACCTTTCACCGTCATATTGCCCAAATTATCCTTGAAAGCCGAAAGGATTCCTGCGTCAAATTTATGCAATCTGACGGTAAAATCTGCATCGCGCTCAAACGACTTGAGTTTTTAGAGGTGCCCCATTCCGAATTCAACCTCGCTCTCCACGTTCAAACAGTCACAAACTTTATGAAAGCAGGTGTTCCTTATGAAGAAAAAGTCCATCCTCATCATCGTTTTGGCGGTGCTGCTGTGCGCCGCGATCGCTGCGCTGGTCGTCATCAAAAAGCCCTGGGTCAAGTCTGACCCCGCAGACGACACCACCGTGTCAGACGTCAGCGAAAGCGACACTGCCGCGCCCACCGACGACGCCACAGAGCCGACCGAAACCGAACCCTTGCCCACCGAGCCGGCGCTTTCCGAGCTGATTCTCGGCGCGTGGACCGGCGGCCTGACCGGCGTCAGCGGCTATGAATTTCTGGCCGACGGCACCGTGCTGCTGAAGATCATCGACCTGGATCAGATCCTCGGCGCCGAGCTGCCCATCGACAGCAGCATCCACGGCGACTATACCCTGACGGGCGATCAGCTCAAGATCAACTACCGACTGGGGACCACGCGCTACACGTTTGAATACACCGTCACCGTCCGCGACGATCAGCTTTCGCTGTTTGAAAAGGGGAACGGCCAGGTCACGACCTTTCAGCGTACCGGCAGCATCAGCGACCCCGACGCCGCAGTGACGGTTGACGACCTGATCGGTGCGTGGGTGTCTGCCGACGACGCCGTGGCCTATACCTTTGACGCAGACGGCAAAACCCTGTCTGTGACGCTGCGCGACGCAAAGCTGCCCGGCCGCGACGACGCACTGAGCGGAACGGCCGAGGGCCTGTATTTTCTGCAAAACGGCGCCCTGACGCTGCAGTTTGCCATGAACGGCGAAACCCTGACTGTGGAGGGGACCTGTGATGTGGAGCACAACACCATGAGCCTGACGGCTGCCGACGGCAGCAAGACGCTGCTGGTCCGCGCCGGCACGTTGCCGGACGAGGCTACGGCCCCGGAAAATCTGCGCGGTACGTGGAAAACCGCCGACGGCACCGTGCGCTATACCTTCAATGAGGGCAACGTGGTCAGCATCACCTATACCGACTGCAACGTGGCCGCGCTGCAAAAGCCCATCAGCGGCACCTATCCCGGCGTCTATACGCTGGAGGGCACGGCCCTGCGCCTGATCTATACGGCGTATGACACCCACATCACCGAAAACTGGACCCTGGCGCAGCAGGAGGACGGCAGCCTTCTGATGACCGACACCGAATCCGCCGTGACACGGACCCTGACGAGGTAAGGCGCACATGGAACAAAAAGAACAGGTCCTTGCGGCGCTGGACGCGCTGCATATTCCCTATGAAGTCATCGAGCACCCGCCGGTGCACACCATGGAAGAGATGGACGCCCTGGGCGTCTTCACAAAAGGGGAGGCGTGCAAGAACCTCTTTCTGCGCAACGCCAGCGGAAAGATCCACTATGTTGTCTCTTTGTGCAAGGACAAGCATCCCGACATCCAGACCACCCTGCGTTCTCAGCTCGGCTCCTCTCGCCTGAGCTTCGGTTCCGACGAGCGGCTGATGAAGCACCTGGGGCTGCTGCCCGGGGCGGTGTCGCCCTTCGGCATCCTCAACGATCCGACGCATGACGTCGTCGTTGCGCTGGACCGCGACCTCCTGAACCGTGACGTTGTCGGCTTTCACCCCAACGTCAACACGGCTTTTGTGTGGCTGAAGCCGGCCGACCTGGTGCGGTTCGTCGAGGCGCAGGGGAACGATCTGTTGTGGATCGGGTGCTGATTGTCAGCAGTCAGCTGTTCGCTGTTCGCTGTTAGCGCGCGGGGGACTGCGTTGCTGCCGATAGGTTTGCGCCGCGCGGATAAATGGAGAATTAAGAATGGAAAATGAAGAATTGCGGTCGCGCCGAGCGCTTATCGCTGCCGGAACACAGAATCAACTCCACACTGCACACTCCACACTTCACCCTGAAAACTATTTTCTTTCTTCTCTCCGCTCTCCGCTCCATTATTAATATTTCCAAAAATTTTCCTTGAACGCTCGACAAACGGGCGTTTTTGTGTTATAATATAAAACTGTGAAAAAAGTTGTTGCCGTGTCGCACGTTGCATTTCGTTGCGGCGGCGGACAAATGACGAAAGGAGTGCTTTCATGAAAGCTTCTGAAAGTGTGAAAAACTATCCGTCCACGCTGCGTATGTATGCGAATTACACAACGCGCGAGATCAAAAAGGTCTGCAAGACCATCGGGCCGCGTGCCTCCGGCAGCGACAAAGAGCGCGAGGCGCAGGAACATTTCAAGGGCGAGCTGGAAACCTGCTCTGACCATGTGGTGCTTGAGGACTTCCGGGTGCACCCCGTCGCGTTCATGGCGTGGGTCGTGATCGACGGCATTTCGCTGCTGCTGGCGGTGCTGTTCTCGTTTTTGAATATGCCGGTCATCTCGCTGGCGCTGACGGTCTTTGCCGTGCTGTGCCTGTTCACCGAGTTTTTGATGTACTGGGAATTCCTTGACCCGTTCTTCCCCGCAAAGACGTCCTGCAACTGCATCGGCACGCGCAAGCCCACGGGCGAGGTCAAACAGCGCATCGTCTTTTCCGGCCACGTCGATTCCGCCTGGGAATGGCGCTTCATGCACATCGGCGGCCACGCGCTGTTTTTCGGCGGCACGGGCTATGCGGTGGCGGGCCTGCTGTATCTGCTGGTCATCTCGATTTTGCAGATCGTGCAGTGCGGCCCGTTCCTCGGCGCCGATCCCGACGGCGCGCTTTGGGTGCTGCGCTGGGTCGAGCTGGGCTTTGTGCCGGGCTTTGTCCTCATCATGTTCTTCACCAACTTCCACAACCCCGTCACCGGCGCCAACGACAACCTGACCGGCACGGTCACGTCCATCGCGGTGCTGAAATATCTTCAGGATAACAACATCCGCTTCGAGCATACCGAGGTCGTTGCCGCAACCGTCGGCTGCGAGGAATGCGGCCTGCGCGGCTCCCGCGCCTATGTCAAGCAGCACAAGGACGAACTGACCGCCGTGCCGACGGTGTTCTTCTGCATGGATACGCTGCGCGACTTTGACGATATGGCAATCTACAGCCGCGACATGACCGGCACGGTCAAAAACGACCCGCGCGTGTGCGCCCTGATGAAAAAGGCCGGCGCCGAATGCGGCATGGATCTGCCGTACCACAGCGTGTATCTGGGCGCCTCTGACGCCGCCGCCGTCACCAAGCTGGGCGTGCCCGCCGCAACACTGGCCGCGATGGAGCCCACCGGCCCGCGCTATTATCATACCCGCCGTGACACCGAAGAGCTTCTGGTGCCCAAAACAATCGAAAAAAGCATTGACATCTGCCTGAACGCGCTGTTCATCCTTGACGAGCAGGGCCTGAAGGAAAACTACGACGCATAACGGCTTGCCCGGCAAGGTCGGGCGTTTTGAGGTGAGACTATGAGCGAAAACAAACGAACCTTTCATTATGCCGACGAGCGGCCGGACGGCACCCGGCTGCCCATGAACCCGAAACAGAAATGGAGCATCTTTATTGTGGCGCTGGTGGTTGTGGTGGTCATTTCCATCCTGGTCACCGTGAAAATCAAGGGCAAAAACTCCACGTCCGAAACCATGGCTGAGGGCGGCGAAACCACGTCTGACGTCAGCGAATCCCAGCCGTCGGCCACCATGCCCGGCGTGCCCGTGACCAATGATTACGGCCAGTTTGTCACCGACGATAACGGCAATACCGTCACCGAGTCCTTCCCGACCGAAACGACCGAACCGACAACTGCGGATGCGCCGGACCCCGACACCTCTGTCTCCGGTGAGACGGATGCGCCGACAGACATCGGCAACGCGGACCCCACGCAGACCGCCGACACGCGCGAGAACCCTGAGACCGGCCGCATCATCGTTGACGTCGATCGTGAGGATTTCAACTTTATCGTGGTCAACCGCACCCGTGAAATGCCCGACGGCTTTGTGCCGACGATGAAGGAGGTTGTGGGCAGCGGCATCTATATGGATTACCGTGTGGCGCCGCATTATGAAGAGATGTATTATGCCGCAAAACAGGACGGCATCACCCTGACGCCGTATTCCGGCTACCGGTCCTATGAGCGGCAAAAGAACAATCTGAACAACCGCATCGCCACCAATCAGGCCAACGGTATGTCGTATGACGAAGCCTATGCCGAGGCCACGTCGGTCATCCTGCCGCCCGGCACCAGCGAGCACAACCTGGGCCTTGCGATGGACGTCTGCAATGTCTATGACTCCTTTGCCAACCAGCCGGAATACGCCTGGCTGATGGAGCACGCGCACGAATACGGCTTTATCCTGCGCTATACGGCCGAAAAACAGTCCATCACGGGCATCGTGCCCGAACCGTGGCACTGGCGCTATGTCGGCGTGCCGTATGCCCAGCAGATCAAGGAAAGCGGCCTGTGCCTGGAGGAGTGGCTGACCGCGCAGGGGATTGCGTATTAAAGAGAGAGGTCCCGCCGAAAAAAGGTGGGACCTTTTTGAATTCCGAATTCCGAATTTTTTTTCAAAAACCGCTTGACATTTGGTTCGGAACGTGGTAAACTACTCCCACAACAAAGCAGAGCAGATATTGCGTTCTCACCTGCCGAATGTCGTTTCGGGCGGGTCAATACCAAAAAGGTACTGGTGCGTGAACGGGTCTGTCTGTTCACGCTTTGATTATTTAGGAGGTGTATGAACATCGCTACCAAAGAAATGCTCATCAATGAAGACATCCGTGACAGCGAGGTGCGCGTCATCGCCGGCGACGGCGAGCAGCTTGGCATCATGTCTGCGGCCGAGGCCTTAAAAATCGCGGAGCAGCGCAACCTGGACCTTGTGAAGATCGCGCCCCAGGCAAAACCGCCGGTGTGCAAGATCATGGATTACAGCAAGTATCGGTTTGAGCAGTCGAAGCGTGAGAAGGAAGCGAGAAAGAACCAGCACATTGTTGAGATCAAAGAGATTCGTCTGTCTTTGAACATCGACAAGCACGACTTTGAAACCAAGGTCAATCACGCCAAACGGTTTTTGACGGCCGGCAACAAGGTCAAGGTTTCGATCCGGTTCCGCGGCCGTGAAATGGCCCACCCCGAAAACGGGCTGGTCACCATGAGCAATTTCAGCGAAGCCTGCCAGGAATTCAGCAGCGTGGACAAAGGCGCCAAGCTGGAGGGCAGGTCGATGACGATGTTCCTGTCACCCAAGGTCAACAAAAAGTAATTCAATTGAGGAGGGCTCAAAATGCCGAAAATCAAAACCCACAGCGGTGCAAAAAAGCGTTTCAAACTTTCCAAGAACGGAAAGCCGATCCGCGCGCATGCCTACAAGTCGCACATCCTGAACAAGAAGTCCACCAAGCGTAAAAGAAATCTGCGTAAGACTCAAGTCGCCGACGTGACGAACCAGCGCCAGATCAAGCGCCTGATTCCCTACAAATAATAACTACTAAATCAACGGAGGTCATAGACTATGGCACGCATTAAGGGCGCGACAATGACGCGCAAAAGAAGAAATAAGGTTCTGAAGCTTGCGAAGGGCTATTACGGCTCCAAGCACAGCCTCTTCAAGACGGCAAAACAGGCCGTCATGAAATCCGGCAACTACGCCTACATCGGCAGAAAGCAAAAGAAGCGCGATTTCCGCCGCCTGTGGATCACCCGCATCTCTGCCGCCTGCAAGGCCAACGGCACCAACTATTCCACGTTCATGAACGGACTGAAAAAGGCCGGCGTCACGCCGAACAGAAAGATGCTCTCTGAGATCGCGATCGCGGACCCTGCCGCTTTCACCGCGCTGGTGGATCAGGCAAAGGCCGCACTTTAAACCATACGAATCACGTCCGAGCTGCGTTCTCGGGCGTATTTGTCTATTTATACAAAGCTGATTGCAAAGGGGGACGCGCATGATCCTGAACATTGACAGCCCCGCCAACGACAAGGTCAAACGTGTTGTGCGGCTGTTGTCTTCGGCGCGCGCGCGGCGTGAAGAGGGCGCCTTTGTGCTGGAGGGCCTGCGCCTTTGCTGCGACGCCGCGGCCTGCGGCGTACCCGTGCAGCAGTTCTTTTTCACGGAAAACGCCCGCCTGCATCACCCGCAGGAGACTGCCCGCCTGATCGACGCGGCCGAAGCGTCGTTTTGCGTGGCGCCCATGGTGGAAAAACGCCTGAGCGACACCGACCACCCGCAGGGCTTCTTTTGCGTTTGCTCCGTGTTTCCTCCGGCCGCCGCACCGGACCCGCAGGGAAAATACATTGCCCTGGACTGTGTGCGCGACCCGGCCAATCTGGGGGCGATCTGCCGCACGGCGGAAGCGCTGGGCATCAGCGGCGCGATTTTGTTTGACTGCTGCGACGTCTATAACCCCAAGGCGCAGCGCGCCGCGATGGGGTCGCTGCTGCGTCTGCCGCTGCTTTTCAGCGACGACCTGTGCCGGACGCTGACCGACTGCCGCGTGCGCGGAATGCGCATTTTTGCCACCACGCCGGACGCTTCTGCCCGGCCGGTCACGCAGATTGATTTTTGCGGCGGCGCGGTCGCGGTCATCGGCAACGAGGCCAATGGCATATCACCCGCAGTGATGTCCCTTTGCGAAACCATTACGATTCCCATGCGCGGGCGTGCCGAGTCGCTCAACGCGGCCATGGCCGCCGCCCTGACGATGTGGGAGATGCTGCGGCAATGAGCCGCAAGGAGGATATATTTGGAAGAGACCCTGTATTGGCTCTGGATCCAGAACGCCTTTGGGTTCGGCGCCAATCTTTCCCGGCCGCTGGCCTGCTTTGAAAACGCGAAGGCATTTTACGAGGCGCAGCAGAGCGATTATCTGGATTGTGACGCGCTGCGAACAAGCTGTGCATTTGCGCGGACCAAACTGTCAAAACTGCTGGATAAGGACCTGACGCTGATGCAGCAAACGCTTGCGCTGTGCCGTGACTACGGGATCACGGTCCTGACGCCCGCCGATGCGCGGTATCCCGGGCGGCTGTTGTCGCTGGAAAATTATCCCGCCGTTTTGTTTGTTTCCGGCAACACAGACTGCCTGTCGGCAGCGCACACGGTTGCCGTGGTCGGTTCGCGCCGGCCGACGCAGTATTCCTTTCTGGCTGCGCGCAGGATTGCGGCCGATCTTTCTTTGCGTGATTGCGTGGTCGTCAGCGGCGGCGCCCTCGGCATCGATTCTGCGGCGCATGTGGGCGCCTTGACTGCCGAACGCCCGACCGTTCTGGTCATGGGCGGCGGGCATCTGGCCGGCGGCCCCAAAGAAACCGAAAATATCCGCGAAATGATGGCGCTGTACGGCGCCCTGGTCTCAGAGTTTCCGCCGCGCACCGGTGCAAACTCCGGCTCGTTTCCCATGCGCAACCGATTGATCTCCGGGCTTTCCGATGCCGTGCTGGTGATCGAGGCCGCCAACGCAAGCGGCACGCTCAACACGGCCGCCCACGCCAAAAAGCAGGGCCGCCGCCTGTTTGTGTTTCCGGGTGACTGTGAAATGCCGGCGTATGCAGGCTCACGCGCATTGATCAGAGCGGGCGCCACGGTCGTGTTTTCGGCCGAGGATGTGCTGTTTCATATGGGGCTGCCCTATGCCGGTGCGGCGCATTCGATCGGGACCACGATGGAAGAAAGCGTGCATCTCCCGCAAATAGAGCTGGCAAAAAAGCCGCGGCAGGCTGCCGTCGGCAAAAAGAAAACGGCGTACACCCGCGCTGCGGCGCACCCGGATGTGCCCGCGGTCCCGGCAAAGCCTTTGCCGCCCCAAAATGTGTCTGACCCGGCGGAAAAGGTGTTCCGCCTGCTTGAAGAAAACGCGCTGACGTTTGATGAGCTTCTGGTGGCCGTGAAGCTGCCCGCGCCCGGGCTGACCACCGCGCTGACCGAGCTGCTGCTTGAGGGTTCCGTTGAAAAGAACGCAAACGGCCGCTATGCGTTGCGCGGCAAATGATTGATGAAAAGGTGAAACTATGTCTGATTTGATTATTGTGGAGTCTCCGTCCAAGGCGAAGACATTGAAGAATTATCTTGGCAAGGGGTATGTGGTCATGGCCTCGCTGGGCCATGTGCGCGACCTGCCGGCGGCCCGCCTTTGCGTGGACGTCAAGCATGATTTTGCGCCGAAATACGCCGTTGTCAAGGGCAAGGAAAAGCTGGTCAAGGAGCTGCAGGAGGCTGTCAAAAAAAGCGACAAGGTCTATCTTGCGACCGACCCGGACCGCGAAGGGGAGGCGATCTCCTGGCATCTGGCCACTCTGCTGGACCTGGACCTGAAGGAAGAGAACCGCGTGACCTTTAACGAGATCACCAAAACCGGCGTCACCAACGGCATGGCCGACCCGCGCCGGGTGGACCTGGACCTGGTTAACGCCCAGCAGGCGCGCCGCATTCTGGACCGCCTGGTGGGCTACAAGCTGAGCCCCTTTGTGTCGCAAAAGATCCGCCGGGGCCTGTCGGCCGGGCGGGTGCAAAGCGTGGCGCTGCGCATCATCTGCGACCGTGAGGAAGAGATCCGCGCCTTTCAGCCAGAGGAATACTGGACCATCGAAGGCAAATTCGCCACGGGGCACAAGGTCATCAACGCCCAGTTCTTTGGCGATGAGACCGGCAAGCGCGATTTGAAAACCGAAGCCGACGCCGACGAAATGCTCTCTCGTATGCAGGGCGCCGTCTTCACGGTCAACTCCTTTAAAAAGGGGACCAAAAAAATCAACCCGCTGCCGCCGTTCATCACCTCCACCCTGCAGCAGGAAGCGGCCCGGCGCCTGGGCTTTCGTACCGAACGCACCATGCAGATCGCGCAGCAGCTTTATGAGGGCGTTGAAATTGACGGCATGGGCTCGATCGGTCTGATCACCTATATGCGTACCGATTCGCTGCGTGTGTCTGACGAAGCGCGCAACGCTGCCGAGGTCTTTATCCGCAGCCAGTACGGCGACAGGTACTATCCGAAAAAGCCGAACTATTATAAATCCCGCGCCAACGCGCAGGACGGCCACGAGGCGATCCGCCCGTCGGTCATCACGCTGACGCCGCAGCAGGTGAAACCGAACCTGACGGCGGAACAGTATAAGCTCTATGACCTCATCTGGCGGCGCTTCCTCGCGTCCCAGATGGCAAACGGCGTGCTCAACACGGCAAAACTGGAAATCAAGGGTACGCAGGACCACATCACCACGGACCGCTATGTGCTGTTCCATGCCACGGGCCACAGCGTCAGGTTTGACGGCTGCTCGGTGCTGTATGACGCCGGCGAGGGCAAAGAGACCATGCCGCCGGACGTCAATGAAAATGACGTGCTCAAGATGCGCACCATCGACAAAAATCAGCACTTCACCCAGCCGCCGGCGCGGTATTCCGAACAGTCGCTGATCAAGACGCTGGAAGAGAACGGCGTGGGCCGCCCCAGCACCTATGCCACGATCATTTCCACGCTGGTGGGCCGCGAATATGTGGAGCGCAAAAGCAAGCAGCTCATCCCGACCGAGCTGGGCGAAACGATCTCCAGACTGCTGAAAGAAAAGTTTCCGAAGATCGTCAACACCAAGTTCACCGCCCAGATGGAAAGCGACCTGGACCTGGTCGGCGAGGGCAAAGAGGACTATGTGGCGCTGCTGCACACGTTTTATGACGATTTTGAGGCGAACCTCAGCAAGGTCAAGCAGGAGATGGACGGCGTCAAGATCCAGCTCAAAGAGGATCAGACCGATATCCCGTGCGACAAGTGCGGCCGCATGATGGTCATCAAGGTCGGGCGGTTCGGAAAATTCCTGGCCTGCCCGGGCTATCCCGAATGCAAAAACACCAAGCCCTATGTGGTGGACACCAACGCCGTCTGCCCCAAATGCGGCGGCAAGGTGATCCAGAAGCGGTCCAAAAAGGGCCACACCTTCTTCGGCTGCGACAATTACCCGGACTGCGATTTTGCCACCTGGGACAAGCCGACCGACCGCAGGTGCCCCAAGTGCGGCAAATCCCTGTTCAAGGTCAAGGGCGGCTATGTCGCCTGCCTGGACGAAAGCTGCGGGTATAAGGCGAAAAGCAAATAGCCCATAGTCCTTAGTCCATAGTCCTTCGTCCATAGCGAATCAGTGAACCGTGTACGGACTACGGACTACAGACTACGGACTACAGACTATACGAAGAAGAGGTGAGATCATGCAAAGTCGTTCGGTGATTGTCGTCGGCGGCGGGCTGGCCGGTGTGGAAGCCGCGTGGGCGCTGGCCACGCGCGGCGTGCCGGTCACGCTGTTTGAGATGAAGGGCAAAAAATTTTCGCCGGCGCATCATTCAACGAACCTGGCCGAACTGGTCTGCTCCAATTCGTTCAAGGCTGCCCGCCTCAATTCCGCCGCGGGGATGCTCAAGGAAGAAATGCGCCTGCTGGGCTCGCTGTGCATGCAGGCCGCTTCCCGATGCGCCGTGCCCGCCGGGGGCGCGCTGGCCGTGGACCGCGACAGATTCTCCGAGATCGTGACCGAAACACTGCTGGCAAACCCGAACATCACGCTGGTGCGTGAAGAGGTCACCGCCATTCCCGCCGGCCCGGCGATCATTGCGGCCGGCCCCCTGGCGTCGGACGCGATCAGCGAAGCCATCCGCGATCTTTGCGGCGATGCGCTGTCGTTTTTTGACGCGGCGGCGCCCATCGTCACGCGCGACAGTCTGGACGACGACTGCCTGTTTACCCAGTCGCGCTATGACCGGGGCGGGGAGGATGACTATCTCAACTGCCCGATGAACAAGGCCGAGTACGAGGCGTTCTATGACGCGCTCGTTCACGCCGAAAGTGCAGAGCTGCACACCTTTGACAGGCGCAAAGACGTCTATGAGGGCTGCATGCCCATCGAGGTCATGGCTGCGCGCGGGAAAGATACCATCCGCTACGGCCCGCTGAAGCCCGTGGGTCTGCGGGACCCGCGCACCGGGCACCGCCCCTGGGCCGTGCTGCAATTGCGCAAAGAGAACGCCGCCGGCTCGCTGCTCAATCTGGTCGGGTTTCAGACGAACCTGAAGTTTGGCGAACAAAAGCGCGTGTTTTCCATGATCCCGGCGCTGAAACAGGCCGAATTTGTGCGGTACGGCGTCATGCACCGCAACACCTTCCTGGATTCTCCGCGCTGTCTGAACGCCGATTTCAGCCTCAGGGCGCGGCCGGACCTGTTCTTTGCCGGGCAGATCACCGGGGTGGAAGGGTACATGGAATCTGCGGCGTCCGGCATCCTTGCCGGGCTGAATCTGCTGCGGCGGCTGCAAAACATGCCGCCTTTGATTCTGCCGGACGTGACCATGCTGGGCGCGCTTGCCGGCTACATCAGCGACCCGACGGTGAAGCACTTTCAGCCCATGGGGGCCAACTTCGGCGTGCTGCCGCCCATCGAACCGAAGATCCGCGACAAACAACTGCGCTATGCGGCGCTGTCTGACCGCGGACTGGATACACTCAAAGATATCATCAGAAAGGAGGGACTGTGATGCAGAAATCTGAACGTCTGGCGTTTGAAGACGCCATCGGCTATCATTTCAAAAATCCGGACCTGCTGGAGACCGCGTTTACCCATTCATCCTTTAAAAACGAGCGCGGGCTGCGGCGCGACTGCAACGAGCGGCTGGAATTTCTCGGCGATTCGGTGCTTGGCGTGATCTCTGCCGATTACTTTTACCACAACCTCAACAACCTGCCCGAAGGGGAAATGACAAAGCGCCGTGCAGCGTGCGTTTGCGAAAAATCGCTTTTTGACTTTGCAAAGGAAATCGATCTTGGCAAATACATACTGCTCGGAAAGGGCGAGGAACGCAACGGCGGGCGGGAGCGCCCGTCCATCCTGGCCGACGCGTTTGAGGCGGTGATCGCCGCGATCTATCTGGACGGCGGACTGGAGCAGGCGCGCGAATTTGTTTTGCGCTTTTTGAAAACCGCCGCGCATCAGTCGGTCAAGCTCAACGATTATAAGACCGCGCTGCAGGAGATCGTGCAGAAAAACCCGGACGAACACCTGACCTATGTCCTTGCGGCAGAAAGCGGGCCGGACCATCGCAAATGCTTTGAGGTCGAGGTCCACCTGAACAGCAACGTCATCGGCGTCGGCGAGGGCCACAGCAAAAAGGCCGCCGAGCAGGACGCCGCCAAAAAGGCGCTGGAGCTGATGGGCGTGCGCACATGAGGCACGCCAACATCGCCGTCTTTATCCCGGACCTCGGTTGCCCGCACCGGTGCGTGTTCTGCAATCAAAAGACGATCTCCGGCGCAAAGCACGCGGCAACCGCCCGTGAGATCGACGCTGCCGTGCAGACCGCCGTTCGCTCCGGCATTGACCCGCAGACCGCGGAGCTGGCCTTTTTCGGCGGCAGCTTCACCTGCATTGACCGCGTGCGTATGTGCGCTTATCTTTCACAGGCGCAGCGGTACCTGAATGCCGGCGTGATCGGCGGCATTCGTGTTTCGACCCGGCCGGACGGCATTGATCCCGAGCGGCTGTCTCTTTTGAGACAGTATGGCGTCACAGCCATCGAGCTCGGCTGCCAAAGCATGGACGACGACGTGCTGCGCCTTGCCCAGCGCGGCCACACCGCAGCCGATACCGTGCTGGCCTGCCGGCTGGTCAAAGACTTCGGCTTTGCGCTTGGTGTCCAGATGATGACCGGCCTGCCCGGCAGCAGCGACGTCACCGACCGCCGCACGGCAGAGCAATTGATCGCCCTTGCGCCCGACACGGCGCGCATCTATCCCACGCTGGTGTTTGCGGGCACGCGCCTTGATGATCTGTACCGTGCCGGGACGTACCGCCCGCAATCGCTGGACGAGGCCGTGGCGCTGTGCAGCGAGCTTTTGCTTTTGTTTGCGCAGCACGGCGTGCGGGTCATCCGTTTGGGGCTGCATGCCGACGACGGCGCCCGCGCCTGCTTGGCGGGGCCGTTCCACCCGGCGTTTCGCGAACTGTGCGAAAGCCGCATCTATCTGGACCGGGCGCTGCAATGCCTTGCCGGCAAAGCGCCGGGCAGCTATGATCTGACTGTCGGCGCGCGGTATCTGTCGCAGGCCGTCGGCCACCACAAACAAAACGTCCGCGCCCTTGGCGACCGCGGTTTTGCGGTCCGCTTTCACCCGGCGGCGGACCTGAACCAATATGAAGTGAGAGCAGGAATGACTCTATGATTTTAAAAGCCATTGAAATGCAGGGCTTCAAGTCCTTTCCCGAAAAGACCGTGCTGACCTTTGACCGCGGCATCACCGCCGTGGTGGGCCCAAACGGCAGCGGAAAAAGCAACATCTCTGACGCGGTGCGCTGGGTCCTGGGCGAGCAGTCCACCAAATCGCTGCGCGGCAGCAAGATGGAAGACGTCATTTTTGACGGCACCGGCACGCGCAAGGCCCACGGATTTGCCGCCGTCACCTTGCGGCTGGACAACACCGACCGCGCCATTCCGGACCCGGACGAAGACGAGATCGTCGTGACCCGGCGGTTTTTCCGTTCGGGCGAAAGCGAATACAAAGTCAACGGCAAGACCGTGCGGCTGAAGGACCTGCACGCGCTGTTTATGGATACCGGCCTTGGCCGCGACGGCTATTCGCTGGTCAGCCAGGGCAAGATCGCCGACCTGATCGCCGGCAAGGGCCGCGAGTGCCGCGATATGCTGGAGGAAGCGTGCGGCATTTCCGCGTTTCGCTATCGCCGCAGCGACGCGATCAAAAAGCTGACCCAGGCGGAAGAAAACCTGCTGCGTCTGCGCGACATCCTGACCGAGCTGGAGGACCGCATCGGCCCGCTGAAAACGCAAAGCGAAAAGGCCGAAAAGTTCTTGGTCCTGGCCGCCGAACGCAAAGAGGTCGAGATCGGTCTGTGGCTGGCCACGATCGACCGGCTGAAGCAAAACCTGCGTTCGCAGGAGGACGTCATCATCATTGCGGAAACCGACTATGCCCGTGCCGAAGCGGCGCTGGAAGCCATTGAAGCGCAAAGCGAAGCGGCCCTGTCCGCCGCCCAGACCATCACCACAGCCATTGACGATCTGCGGCGCAGCATCTCTCTGCAAAGGGAGGACGCCGCAAAACTGGACGCGCAGCGCGCCGTGATGGAAACGTCCATCGTCCACAACAACGAAACGATCGAGCGCATCGAGCGCGAAAAGGACGCGTCGCAGAAAAACCGCGAACAACTGGAAAGCGAGATCGCGGTGGAAGAGGGTCTGCTGAAGCAGATCGACGCCATCCTGACCGAAAAACGCGCCGCAGCCGACGCCGTCCGCGCAAAGCTGGCAAAGGCCGACACCGCAGACACCGCGCTGGACAGCCACGCCGCCGAACTGAACGACGCCTTGTCCGCCCTGCTGCAGCAGGCGGCAGACAACCGGGTGGCGTCCTCCACGGCCCGCTCGTCACTGGAAGAGATCACGCTGCGTCTGACCGCACTGGACGAGGCGCTGGCGCAGCAAACCACGGCGCTGGACGAGCTGCTGGCCCGCCAGGCCGAGGCCGAGGCCGCCCGCGAGGGGGCCGAACATGACGCCGAAGAAAAAGACAACATCGCCGCCGGGCTGGCGCTCAAGGCAAAAAAACGCGCCGACGACGCCGACCGGCTGAAAAAAGCGCTGGACGAAAGCGCCTTTGACCTGCAGCGCAAGCAAGCCCAGACCAAAATGCTGGAAGAGCTGGAGCAGAACATGGAGGGCTATTCCGGCGCGGTCAAGGCGGTCATCCGCCGCGCAAAGCAGGGGAGCCTGTTTGGCATCCACGCCGCCGTGTCCAAGCTCATTTCCATGAAGCCGGACTATGCCGTGGCCATCGAAACCGCGCTGGGCGCCGCCGTGCAGCACATTGTCTGCGACCGTGAAAGCGACGCCAAAGCCGCGATCGAGTACCTGAAAGCGAACGCGCTGGGCCGCGCCACCTTCCAGCCGCTGTCTGCGGTGAAGCCCGCCGCGCTGGAAGAAACCGGTCTTTTGGACCATGACGGCGTGCTGGGTATTGCCGCCGACCTGATTACTTATGACCCGCAGTACGACAGCGTGATGCGCGCGCTTTTGGGCAAGACCGTCATCACCGAGGACCTGGACAGCGCCATTACGCTTTCAAAAGCCTATCGCCACCGCTTCAAGGTGGTCACAATCGACGGCCAGGTCATCCACACCGGCGGCTCAATGACCGGCGGCAGCCAGGCCAAAACGGCCGGTCTGCTCACCCGCAGCAGCGAGATCGCGTCGCTGCGCGAAACCTCTGCCGCGCTGGAAACAAAGGTCGCAAAACTGAAAGAAGACTATGCCGCCGCCGAAGCTGCGCTGACCGCCATTGAGGCGCAGGCGCACACGGCGCAGGCCGCGCTGCGCGAAGCCAAAGAAACGCTGATTTTGCGCCAGGCCGACGTGCGTCTGGCCGAAGAGCAGGTCCGCACATCAAGGGCACAGGCCGAAGCGCTGCAGGCCGACCGGCAAAAGGAACTGGACCGCCGCACTGCGCAGGAAACCGCACGCGACGCCGCCGACGAGACCGAAACCGAACTGCTGCAAAAGCAGGACGACGTCAAGGCAAAGCTGCTGCATCTGGATGAAAAACGCCGCACGCTGCTGCAGGAAAAGGAAGCGACCGCCGCGGCGCTGGAAAAAGTCAATCTTGAGATTCACGACGGTGAAAAAGACCGCGCTGCCCGCCTGACGGCCATGAATCTGCTGAAGGCGCGGCTGGTCAGCCACGAGGACCGCGACCGCGAAAAAGACGACGAGATCGCCGCCATCCGCGAAAAGAACGCCGCCCTGCACGACACCGTCAAGGCGTGCGAAACCGAAGCCGCCGCGCTGCGCAAAAGCGCCGACGACAAAAACGAAGAGATCCTTTCCCTGCAGACGCAGCGCAGCGAAAGCGAAGCGAAAAGCGCCGCCCTGCGCGCCGAGCAACGAGAAAAGTCCGCCGAGCGCGAACGCATCGGTCTGGAAAAGGCCCGGCTGGAAGAGCGCCGCGAGGCCATGCGCCGCGACTATGACGACACGGTGTCCAAGCTTTATGACGACTATCAGCTTTCGCTGCGCGAGGCGCAGGAGGCGTATGCGCCCTGTGAAGAGATCACAAAATCCAAAAAACGCCTGGCAGAGCTGAAAAACAAGATCCGCGCCCTGGGCTCGGTCAACGTCAGCGCCATCGACGAATACAAAGAAGTCTCCGAGCGTTATGACTTCCTCAGCGGGCAGCTCAGCGATGTGGAAAAATCCAAGGCAGAGCTGACGCGCCTGATCTCTGACCTGACCGACCGCATGAGCACGCGCTTTCGCGAGCAGTTTTCAAAGATCAATCAGTATTTTGACGAAACGTTTCGCGAACTGTTTGACGGCGGACGGGCGCAACTGCAGCTGGCCGACCCGGCCGATGTGCTGGAAAGCGACATCGACATCCGTCTGCAGCCCCCGGGCAAAAACGTCAAGCGGCTGGACGCCCTGTCCGGCGGCGAAAAGGGGCTGTCCGCCATCGCGCTGCTGTTTGCCATTCTCAAGGTCAACCCCGCGCCGTTCTGCATCTTTGACGAGGTGGAGGCCGCGCTGGACGACGCCAACGTGGGCCGCTATGCCCAGTATGTGCGCCGCATGACCAAAAACACCCAGTTCATTCTGATCACGCACCGCCGCGGCACCATGGAGGAAGCGGACGTGCTGTACGGCATCACGATGCAGGAGCAGGGCGTGTCAAAGCTGCTGGAACTGAAAACCGCCGAGCTGGCGAACCGGCTTGGGATTACGACTTAGTCCATAGTCCGTAGTCTATGGTCCGTAGTGCACTGGTCGGTCGGGCCGTGTGTGAAAGGGAGACTTTTTAATGGCTCCCTCCTTGAGGGAGCTGTCACGCGACCACGTCCTATCGGCAATACATGAAACGTAAAAAGCGCGTGACTGAGGGAGTACAATTGTCGACACGCTGCGTTACGGCCTATCGTCCATAGTCCGCAGCGCCGGCCAATGGCCGGCCGAAAAGCGCAGCAAAATTACAGAACAACAGGAGGTACACTCTGATGGGTATTTTTAAAAAATTCGGCTTCGGCCTGAAAAAGACCAGAGAAGGTCTGGATAAAAAACTGGAGGACGTGCTGGGCGCGTATGAAGAGATCACCGACGACCTGTATGACGACCTGGAGGAAGCGCTCATCATGGCGGACGTGGGCGTCACCACGGCCACCGAGATCGTGGAACAACTGCGCAAGCGCGTGGCAAAGGGCGACGTGCGCAACCCGAAGCACGCCAAAATAATCATTGCAGAGATCGTGGCCGAGATGCTGGACGGCGGCGAGGACTGGGGCCTGATCACCATTCCGTCGGTCATTCTGGTCATCGGCGTCAACGGCGTGGGCAAAACCACCACCATCGGCAAAATGGCGGCCATGTATAAATCCCAGGGCAAAAAGGTGCTGCTGGGCGCGGCGGATACGTTCCGCGCGGCAGCCATCGAACAGTTGGAGGTCTGGGCCAACCGCGCCGGCGTGGAGCTGATCAAAAACAAAGAGGGCTCCGATCCCGCAGCCGTGGTGTATGACACCATTCAGGCCGGCATTGCGCGCGACACTGACATCATCATCATTGACACCGCGGGCCGCCTGCACAACAAAAAGAACCTGATGGAAGAGCTGGCAAAGATCTATCGCGTGGTCGACAAGGAACTGCCTTATGCCGACCGTGAAATTTTCCTGGTGCTGGACGCAACCACGGGCCAGAACGCCATCAGTCAGGCCAAGGAATTCATGAACGTGGCCGAGCTGACCGGCATTGTGCTGACCAAGCTGGACGGTACGGCGCGCGGCGGCGTGGTGCTGGCGATCAAAAACGAGCTGAAGCTGCCGATCAAGTTCATCGGCGTCGGCGAACAGCTGGACGACCTGCAGCCGTTCAACCAGCAGGTCTTTGCCAAGGCGCTGTTTGAAAACACCGCAGAGACCCATGCTGACGAGGACGCCTGAGATGAAGCTGCTGATTGCGACACACAACCTGAAAAAGCAGGCCGAAATGCAGCGCATCCTGTCGCCGCTGGGCTTTGACGTGCTGACGGCAGAGATGGCCGGCGTGACGTTGACCGACGTGGAAGAAACGGGAAAGACCTTCCGTGAAAATGCGTACCTGAAAGCAAAAAGCGGCTGCGACGAAACAGGGCTGCCCTGTGTGGCAGACGACAGCGGCCTGTGCGTGGATGCGCTGGGGGGCGCGCCGGGGGTGTTTTCCGCCCGGTTTTCCGGCGTGCACGGCAACGACGACGCCAACATTGACAAATTACTGCAGGAACTGCAAACCGTGCCCAAGGGCAAACGGTCGGCGCATTTTGCGTGCGCGGTGTGCCTGTGCTTTCCGAACGGGCGCGTCGTCGAGGTCGAGGGCCGCTGCAGCGGCAGGATCGGATTTGAGCGCCACGGACAGGGCGGCTTTGGCTATGACCCGGTGTTTATGGTCGGCGAAAAAAGCTTTGCCGAACTGACCAAAGAAGAAAAAGACCGCATCAGTCACCGGGGCGACGCGCTGCAAAAGCTGGCCGCCGCATTGAAGCAAGAGGAGGAAAAAGAATGACAGGCAAAGAACGCGCCGGCTGGCGTGCAAAGGCCAACGGGCTGGCCCCGCTGTTTCAGATCGGCAAGGGCGGCATCAACGACGCGCTGATCGCCCAGACCGACGACGCGCTGCGTGCGCGCGAACTCATCAAACTCAAAGTGCTGCTGGAATCCTCGCCGGTCACGGCGCGGGAAGCGGCGGACCAACTGGCGGCCGCCACGGGCGCCGAGGTGATCCAGGTCATCGGCGGGGTGCTGGTGCTGTATCGCGAAAGCCCCGAGCTGAAAGAAAAGGCCGCGCAGAAAGAAAAGAATAAAAAGCTCGCCGCCAAAAAGCAGCGTGAAAAGCTGATGGCGGCCAAAAAAGAGCACCGCCGTGTCACCGTGAAGCGCGGTGAAAAACGGCGATGACGCGGCTGGGACTGTTCGGCGGCACATTCAACCCGCCGCATCTGGCGCACAAAATGCTGGCGCTGAGGGCAGCCGAGGCTGCAAACCTGGACACGGTGCTCATCATGCCGGACGCCGAACCGCCGCACAAGGTTTCAAGCGCCCTGATTTCGGGCGGCGACCGGCTGGAGCTTTGCCGCCGCACGTTTACCGAGCCGGTGTTTCAGGTGTCTGACCTGGAATTGCGCCGCACGGGCAAAAGCTATACCGTGGACACCGTGCGCGAGGTGCAAAAGCATTATGCGCCGGACGCGCTGTATTTGATTATCGGGTCCGACATGCTGCTGACCTTTCATCAGTGGCGCGATTATGAAACGATCCTGTCCATGGCAAAGCTGATCGTTCTGTCGCGTGAAACCGACATTTTGCCCGACGATCTGGCCGCCTTTGCCGAAACGGTGCTGGGCCTGTCGCGTGAAAACGGCGACCTTTTGATCCTGACCGACCTGCCGCAGGTGCTGTCGTCCACGGCGATCCGTGAAAGGGTGCGCGCCGGCGAAGCGATCGACGGCCTTGTGACCGACGCGGCAAACGCTTATATCAAAGAGAAGGGGTTTTACAGATGAGTACGCCGTACCCCGTCGAAGCATATAAAGACCTGCTGCGCAAACGGCTGAAGCCGAAACGCTTTGTGCATTCGCTGAATGTGGCCGACGCCGCGCGCATGCTGGCGCAAAAATACGGCGCGGACGAAGAAAAAGCCTATGTCGCCGGACTGCTGCATGATATTACAAAAAATGAAACCGAAGAAAAGCAGTTGCAAATTTTTGCGGATAATGATATAATACTCAGCGATGTTGAAAAAAGCAACCCGAAGCTGTGGCACGCCATGAGCGCGCCGCCGGTGCTGAAAAACGAGCTGGGCATCGACGACCCCGACATTCTGGGCGCGGTGCGCTGTCACACCACGGGCAAGGCCGGCATGACGCTGCTTGAAACCGTGATCTATATTGCCGATTACATCTCTGTCGAGCGCGATTATCCCGACGCCGACGTGATGCGGACGCTCAGCGCACAAAGTCTGGAAGCAGCCGCCCTGTATTCGCTGCAGTACACCTTCGGGTCCCTCAGCAAAAAGAAGCTGCCGATCCACCCCGACAGCCTGGCATTTTACAATGAACTGGTGATCAACCATGAAAGGATGAGAAAGCAATGAAAGAACTTGAACTGGCCAAAGCGATCGCCGCCGTGCTGGATAAGAAAAAAGCCACAGACATCAAGGCGATCCACATCACGGAATATTCCATCGTTGCGGATTATTTCGTCGTCGCCTCCGGTACGTCGAACACGCACGTCAAGTCGCTGGCCGACGACGTCGAATATGAGCTGAAGCAGCAGGGCGTGGAGCCGGACCACATCGAGGGCCGCGCCACGGGCTGGATCCTTTTGGATTACGGCAGCGTGATCGTGCACATCTTTACGCCGGAGAGCCGCGCGTATTATAATCTGGAGCGCCTGTGGTCAGACGCCCAGCTGATCGACCTGTCTGACGTCACCAGCGAATAACCCAAGAGCAAACCAAGGAGGGGTTCTTTTGTATTACGATTTTAAAGCCACCGAAAAGAAATGGCAGGACAAATGGGAAGACGCCGGCGTCTTTCACGCCGTGGAGCACAGCGACAAGCCGAAGTTTTATGCTTTGGTCGAGTTCCCGTACCCGTCGGGCGCGGGCATGCACGTCGGCCACATCAAGGCCTATTCCGGTCTGGAGGTCGTGTCCAGAAAGCGCCGTATGGAGGGTTACAACGTCCTGTTCCCCATCGGCTTTGACGCCTACGGTCTGCCGACCGAAAACTATGCGATCAAGACCGGCATCCATCCGCGCCAGGTGACCGACATCAATATCAAAAAATTCACCGGTCAGCTCAAGCGCGTGGGCTTTTCCTTCGACTGGACCCGCGTGATCGACACCACCGACACGCGCTACTATAAATGGACGCAGTGGATCTTCCTCAAGATGTTTGAGCACGGGCTCGCGTTCCGTGACAAGACGCTGGTCAACTACTGCCCGTCGTGCAAGGTGGTGCTGTCCAACGAGGATTCTCAGGGCGGCAAGTGCGACATCTGCCACAGCGACATCGTGCAAAAGAGCAAAGACGTGTGGTACCTGCGCATCACGGAATATGCCGACAAGCTGCTGGAGGGCCTGGACACGGTCAATTATCTGCCGAACATCCGCCTGCAGCAGGAAAACTGGATCGGCAAATCCACCGGCGCGTTTGTCAATTTCACCGTCAAGGACACCGACGAAACGCTGCGCATCTATACCACGCGGCCGGATACGCTGTTTGGCGTCACCTTTATGGTCATGGCGCCGGAGCATCCGCTGCTGGACAAATATAAAGATCAGATCAAAAACTTTGACGCGGTGGAAGCCTACCGCGCCCAGTGCGCCAAAAAGACCGAGTTTGAGCGTACCCAGCTGGTCAAGGACAAGACCGGTGTCAAGCTGGACGGCTTTACAGCCATCAACCCGGTCAACGACACCGAGATCCCCATCTTCATTTCCGACTATGTCATGATGGGCTACGGCACCGGCGCCATCATGGCGGTGCCCGCGCACGACCAGCGCGACTATGACTTTGCCAAAGAATTCGGCGTGCCGATCATCGAGGTCATCAAGGGCGGCGACATTTCCAAAGAAGCCTATACCGGCGACGGCGAAATGGTCAACTCCGGCTTCCTCAACGGCCTGACAAACAAAAAGGATTCCATCGCCGCGATGCTCGATTTTCTTGCGGAAAAAGGCATCGGCGAAAAGGGCGTTCAGTACAAGATGAAGGACTGGGCCTTCAACCGCCAGCGCTACTGGGGCGAGCCGATCCCCATCATCTATTGCCCGCACTGCGGCATGGTGCCCGTGCCGTATGACCAGCTTCCGCTCGAACTGCCGAAGGTGGAAAACTTCGCCCCCGGCTCCGACGGCGAAAGCCCGCTGGCCAAGATCGAATCCTTTGTCAACTGCAAATGCCCGAAGTGCGGCGCCGACGCGAAGCGTGAGACCGACACCATGCCGCAGTGGGCCGGGTCGTCGTGGTACTTCCTGCGCTATATGGACCCGCAGAACGACGAACGTTTTGCCTCCAAAGAGGCGCTGAACTATTGGGGCATGGTCGACTGGTACAACGGCGGCATGGAGCATGTCACGCGCCACATGATCTATTCCCGGTTTTGGCACCGTTTCCTCTATGACATCGGCGAAGTGCCGCTGCCGGAGCCGTATGCCAAGCGCACGGCGCAGGGCCTGATCCTCGGCCCGGACGGCGACAAGATGTCGAAGTCCAAGGGCAACGTCGTGGATCCGAACGACGTGGTGGACGTCTACGGCGCCGACGTGCTGCGCACCTATGTGCTGTTCATGGGCGACTATGAAAAGGCGTCGCCGTGGTCTGAAAACAGCGTGAAGGGCTGCAAGCGCTTCATCGACCGCACCTGGAACCTGCAGACCATTGTCACCGACGACGAAGGCTACAGCAAAAAGCTGGAAAGCGCGTTCCACAAGGCGGTGAAAAAGGTCAGCGAAGACATCGAAACGCTCAAGTACAACACCGCCATTGCCACGCTCATGGCGCTGATCAATCAGATCTATGACGCGGGCTCCATCACAAAAGGGGAGCTGAAGACCTTCATCACGCTGCTGAATCCGTTTGCACCCCATGTCACAGAGGAGCTCAACGAGGTCATGGGCTTCGGCGGCATGCTGGCGACTGCGCCGTGGCCGACGTGGGATGAAGCAAAGTGCGTGGACGACGAGATCGAGATCGCCGTCCAGGTCAACGGCAAGATCAAGGCGCGCATCCTGGTGCCGTCTGACGCCGAAGCAAACGCAGCCATCGCGCTGGCAAAAGAAAACGCCGCCGTGGCCGCCGCCATCGCGGGCAAACAGAGCGTCAAAGAGCTGTATGTCAAGGGCCGCCTGGTCAACCTGGTTGTCCGCTGAGCAAAAGCACGAATGCAACGGCATCGGTTCCAAAAAAATTCAAAGAAATTGCACAAGAACCCTTGACAATTGCCGGTGCTTTCAGTATAATATCAGAGTATCCTTTGTGGAAATTTACCCCTGCTCACAGGCGGAGGGAGGGAATGTATAGATGAGCCAGGTGAAGGTGAAAGAGAATGAATCTCTTGACAGCGCACTGAGACGTTTTAAACGCCAGACTTCACGCGACGGGATCATTCAGGAGGTTCGTAAAAGAGAACATTACGAAAAGCCTTCTGTTGCCAGAAAAAAGAAGTCTGAGGCCGCTCGTAAGCGCAAGTTTAAGTAAGGTTGTTTTGAAAAGAGCTGTCGTCTGACGGCTCTTTTTCTTTGAAAGGGGACCCTATGAACATTTCGATTCTGAAGTCGCAGCTTGCTTTGGGCGAGGCCGCGCTGCTGCTCAGCGAAGAAAACACCCGCTATTTCACGTCCTTCCCGTCCACCAACGCCGCGCTGCTGGTGACAAAAGACACGGCGCTGTATTGGACCGACAGCCGCTATCTGGAAGAAGCGCAGCGCACCGTGACGGGCTGCGACGACGTACTGGAGCTGAAAACGCTGAAAGACAGCGTGGCGCCGGCGGTCGTTTCCTGCGGCGCAAAGTCCCTGCTGCTTGAGGGCGCGCGCATCACCGTCAAGCGGTATGAAACGCTCAGGGCGCTGTTTCCGTCCTGTACGGTGGACGCCGACCGGCTGGATACCCTGGTCGATCATATCCGCGCGGTCAAAACCGACGAAGAGGTTGCGGCCGTGACCAGGGCCCAGCGCATCGCCGAAACCGCCCTGCGCGGCCTGTTACCCGAAATCAGGCCCGGCGCCGTGGAGCGCGAGCTGCAGTTGATGCTCGATGTTGCCATGCTGCGCGGCGGGGCAGAGGCGTTGTCGTTTGACACGATCCTGATCAGCGGCAGCAACACCTCCAAGCCGCACGGGGTCCCGACGGATAAAAAAATCGCGCGCGGCGACTTTGTGACGATCGACTTCGGCGCCGTGGTGCGCGGCTATCACAGCGACATGACGCGGACCTTTGCCGTGGGCGAGGTCAGCGACAAAATGAAACAGGTGTATGACACGGTTCTGGCGGCGCAGACCGCCGGCCTTGCCGCGCTTTTCCCGGGAAAGACCGGCAAAGAGATCGACACAGTCTCGCGCGACGTCATTGCGCAAGCCGGCTTTGGCGAATGCTTCGGCCACGGCCTGGGCCACGGCGTGGGCGTTGAAATCCATGAGAACCCTGTGCTGAACCAGCGCAGCGACTGGGTGCTGCAGCAAGGCCACATCGTCACGGTGGAGCCGGGCATCTATCTGCCCGGAGAATTCGGCGTGCGGATCGAAGACATGGCGCTCATCACGCCGGATGGCTGCCGCAGCCTGACCGATTTTGAAAAAGACCTCATCATCTTATAAACGGAGGACAGCCCGTGGAACTCTATGAAAACAAAACGGCCGAAGAACGCGCCATGCTCATCAGCGTGGATGACGGCACGTTTGACCCGTTTGTCAGCATGGAAGAGCTGACCGAGCTGGCAACGACCGCCGGCGCGGGCGTGGTCGGTTCCATCATTCAGCGGCGTGAACATCCGGAGGCTGCGACCTTTCTTGGTACCGGCAAACTGGCGGAGCTGATCTGGTTCTGCAAGGACCGCAGCGCGGACCTCATCATTGCCGACGGCGAACTGACGCCGACCCAGGGCCGCACGCTGGAAAAGCTGACGGACTGCCGCGTGATCGACCGCACCATGCTGATCCTTGACATCTTTGCCGCTCACGCCAGAACAGGGGAGGGCAAGCTCCAGGTGGAACTGGCGCAGCTACGCTATCAACTGCCTCGCCTGGCCGGGCAGGGCACCGCGCTGTCACGTCTCGGCGGCGGAATCGGTACCCGCGGCCCCGGCGAAACCAAACTGGAAACCGACCGCCGTCACATCCGCCGGCGCATCCAAAAGCTGGAAGAGCAGCTCGCCGAGCTGGAAAAGCGCCGCGACCTGCAGCGCAAGCGCCGCCGAAAGACCGGCGTGGTCACCGTGGCCATCGTGGGCTATACCAACGCCGGCAAATCCACCCTGATGAACGCCCTGACCGACGCGGGCGTGCTGACCGAAAACAAACTCTTTGCCACGCTGGACCCGACCAGCCGCGCCCTGACGCTGCCAGACGGGCGCGAGGTGATGCTGGTCGACACCGTCGGCCTGATCCGCCGCCTGCCGCACAAGCTGGTGGAAGCGTTCAAATCCACGCTGGAGGCCGCCGCAGAGGCAGACCTGATCCTCAACGTCTGCGATGCGTCCGACGACCATGCCAACGAGCAGCTGGAGGTCACAAAATCCCTGCTGAATGAGCTTGGCTGCGGCGACACTCCCACCATCACCGTGATGAATAAATGCGACAAGGTGGGCAATATTTATGCGTTGCCCACCTTTGGCTCCACTGTGCTGATCTCTGCGCTGGACCGCCGGGGGCTGGACACCCTTCTGGACGCCGTTGTGAAACATCTGCCCGCCACACGGCGCGAGGCGACGTTGCTTGTCCCGTTCAAAAACGGTGCAGACGCCGCCAAGCTGCGCAAAGAGGCCACGGTTCTGGAAGAGGAGTACCGCGACACGGGACTGTTCCTGCGCGTCATCGCCGACGCGGCGCTGCTGGACGAGATGGAGATGTGGACCGTTTTGGAGTGAAGAGTGAAGAGTGGAGTTTGCAGTGTGGAGTGTGCAGTGTGAAGTTGTGGTCACGTTGACACGAAACCGCAGCCGTCAGGTTTGTGCCGCGGAGAAGACTTTTTCACAATGGCAAAATTGTCAATCAGAACAGAACCGTTGGGTTCACATTCTAATCAAAACGCTTATTTTTGGCGCCTCGGTACTTTCGCGGAAAGAATGTTGAAGTTGTCGAACTGTCCGCAACTTCACACTGCACACTTCTCTCCACTCTTCACTCTCAACTCCCCACTCTTTTAATGCCTTCCATCTTCCCGTCGATCGCGGCGTCGGCCACATCCCCGGCGATCAGCTTGCCGCCGCAGACCATCAGGTTGGCGCAGCGGGTCTCTTCGTCCAGAAGGGGATAGGACCAGACCTTGACCCGTTTACCGCGAAAGGGCAGCAGGTCAAAGCCTTGGCTTTGCTGCAAGGCGTTGTACCGCGTCCAGGTTTCGTCAAACGATTCCGGGATGACAAGCTCTCGCACGGTGCGCTTCGCTTTATCCACCGACAAACCCTGCGCGGTCAAAAACGCCAGCCGTTCGTCTTCTGTCTCTGCCGGAATGTCCGGGCCGACGGCTGCCATGGCGGGCTGCGATGCCCGGTGCGACACAAAATAGACCCCGCCGATGGTGACAAACGCGGCGCAAAGCAGCACGGCCGCAGCAACGCGGACTGTTTTGGAACGGACGGAAATGATGAACATAAAAGAACCACCCCTTCGGCTTTTTTAGTTTGGAGTGTGGAGTTTGGAGTTTGGAGTTATGGTCGCGTTGATACGCTGTTCCAACGGCAAGCTTTCGTCCGCGAAGTCAGTCAGGATATCACATGAGAATGTCGAATTGTATCGAATGCCGCCAATATGTGCCATTCTGATCAACCGCGTTCCCGCCAGTTGTCAGGTTCTTTCGCGGTGCAGACGCAGCGATTTTAACGCGGTTTCCCGCGACATCAACTCCAAACTCCACACTCCAAACTCCAAACTGAATTCCAGTCTTCACTCTTGTTATATGCTCTCCGCCTTCAGGTTAGACGTAAAGGAAGCGACTTATGGACTACATTCCCTTTGATTCAAGAAACGAGCTGTTCAAATCGCCGTTCTCTGCCCTGCGGGCCGGGGACACGCTGCATTTGCATGTGGTGCTGCCGCGGTCGATCGTGTGCAGCGGCGTCACACTGGTGCTGGAAAATGACACGGGTGCCACCACCCGGTTTTCCTTCACCTGGGACCGGATGCAGGGCGCCGAAGAGGAATGGTGGGCGCTGGACGCCGTGATCGCGCAAAGCGGGCTGTATTTCTATTATTTTGAATACGACACGCCGTTCGGCGAAACCAAGCTGCTGTGCGGCGAAGGGTCCTGCGGCATGCTGCTTGGCGGGCACCGGCGGTGGCAGCTCACGGTTTTTGACCGCGACTTCACGGTGCCCGGGTGGCTGCGCGGCGGACTGATTTATCAAATCTTTCCCGACCGGTTCTGTGCAAGCGAAACCCCGAAGCAACATGTTCCGGATGACCGCGAGAGGCGTGCCGACTGGGGCGGCGAACCGAAATGGCGACCGACCAAAACCGGCCGCGTACTGAACAACGACTATTTCGGCGGCGACCTGAAGGGCATTGAGCACAAGCTGCCGTACCTCAAGAGCCTGGGTGTGACGTGCATCTATCTCAACCCGATCTTTGAGGCGCAAAGCAATCACCGCTATGACACGGCGGACTATCATCAGATCGACCCGCTTCTGGGCACCAAAGAAGATTTTGCGTCGCTGTGCAGAACGGCGAAGGCCTTCGGCGTGCGCATCATCCTTGACGGCGTGTTCAGCCACACGGGCGACGACAGCCGTTATTTCAACAAATACGGGCGGTACCCCGACACGGGGGCGTATCAGTCCAAAGACAGCCCCTATTTTGAATGGTACAAATTCCGCCATTGGCCGGACCGCTATGCCTCCTGGTGGGGGATCGACATTCTGCCGGAGGTGCGGGAAGAGACGCCGTCCTATATCGATTTCATCGCGGGGCCGCACGGCGTGGCGCAGGAATGGCTGAATCTGGGCGCGTCCGGCTGGCGGCTGGATGTTGCAGATGAATTGCCCGACGCGTTTCTGGATGCGTTCCGTGCCCGGGTCAAGGCCACCGACCCCGAGGCGCTGATTCTGGGCGAAGTGTGGGAGGACGCCTCCAACAAGTGCAGCTACGGCTTTCGCCGCCGCTATCTGCAGGGCAAACAGCTTGACAGCGTGATGAACTATCCCTTTGCGCGCGCGATCCTCGATTTTATCCGCTCCGGCATTGTGGAAGGCTTCTCGGAAAAAATCTATACGATTCTGGAGCATTATCCCAAGGACGTGACCGACGTGCTGATGAACCACATCGGCACGCACGACACCATGCGCGCCGTCACCGCACTGGCGGGGGAAGACTGCGCCGACCATGACCGCGACTGGCAAAGCACCACAGCATTATCACCGGAGGGCTATGCCCGCGGCGTGCGGCTGCTCAAGCTGGCCGCCATGATCCAATACACGCTGCCTGGCGTGCCGTCGCTGTATTACGGTGACGAGGCCGGGATGCAGGGCTACAAGGACCCCTTCAACCGTGTGTGTTATCCCTGGGGGCAAGAGGACGCCGATCTGCTGGCCTTTTATCGGGCGCTGGGCCATGTGCGGCATAGCTGCGCCTGCCTGAAGGACGGCCGCTTCCATACCGTGTCTGAGATGCTGGGCTGCCTGTGCTTTGCCCGCGTGGGCGACAGTGACGAGGTGCTGACCATCATCAACCGCAACGACCACCCCATCGTCTATCATCTGCCGGTCCACTGGCACGGCGCGGCCTGCCTGCTCGGCGGCAAGCAGATTTCCAACAGCGTCACGCTGGAGGCGATGGAAGGGGTCATTCTGCATAAAGAAAGTGCATGAAGCAGTTTGCGTGCAGTGTGGAGTGTGCAGTGTGAAGTTGTGGTCGCGGATATGTTTGGTTCATACTCTGACATTCTTCCCGCGAAGGGACCATATTGCAACCAAAAGCGCTTTGATTAGAATAACAACCGGATTGTCTTGTTCTGATTTTCACATTTGTCGCAAAGGAAACGATTTCTTCGCGGCGCAAACCTGACGGTTGCCAGATCATTTCAGCGCGACCTTAACTGCACACTGCACACTGCACACTCCACGCGAATGAACCCCGTCTTTTACATGATACCACCCTCGTCAATTCAAAGAAGGAGGCCTATCAATGTCCGACTGGACCGAAGTCAAAATCAGCGTCAGCGCCGATGACGTTGACCGTGCCGGTGACATCGCCATGATGGCGGTGCCCTATGGCATCTATATCGAAGATTACCGCGACCTGGAGCAGCAGGCGTGGGACATTGCCCACATCGACCTGATCGACGAGGCGCTGCTGCAAAAGGACCGCAGCAAGGCCTTTGTGCACATCTATATCTCGCCGGAGGAAAGCCCGATGGAGGCCGTGGCCTTTTTGCGCGAGCGGCTGACGGCTGAGGGCATTGCGCACGAGATCGACCTGTCTGCCTGCCGCAAAGAGGAGTGGGAAAACAACTGGAAGCAGTACTTTCACACCATGGAGATCGGCGAGCGGCTGATCGTCAAGCCAAAGTGGGAGCCGCTGGACGACCCGAAGGGCCGCGCCGTGCTGTCGATCGAGCCGGGTCTGGCCTTTGGCAGCGGCACGCATGAAACGACCCGGCTGTGCCTGACGGCGCTGGAACAGTATATCACGCCGGACACCACCGTGCTGGACGTCGGCTGCGGCAGCGGAATTCTGTCGGTTGCGGCGCTGCTGCTGGGCGCCAAACGCGCCGTCGGCGTGGACATCGACGCCCTGGCGGTCAAGACCGCGATCGAAAACGGGGCAGAAAACGGCTTTGTTTCTCCCCGGTACACCGTGCTGCGCGGCAACCTGACCGCGCAGGTCAGCGGACAGTATGACGTGATCGTGGCCAACATTGTGGCCGACGTCATCATCTCGTTCTGCGCCGACGTGGGGCAGTACCTGAAGCCCGGCGGCGTCTTTATCACCAGCGGCATCATCGACACGCGCGAAGCGGACGTGCTGGCCGCCTTTGCCCGGCACGGTTTCCGGGTCAAAAACCGCCGCTGCGACAAGGGGTGGGTGTGCTTTGAATCATCGGCGGATGGCCAATGATTCAAAGAATGATGAGTGAAGAATGATGAATGAAGAATGAAAAATTATGGTCGCGGGCGACAGATACACGATCTTGAATTCTGTACCCGCGAAGGAACCGTACAGGTAACCGAACGCCTGTTGATCAAAATGTAAATCCAACGGTTCTGTTCTGATTGATACACTTGATGTTATGAAAAATCTTTCTTCGCGGCGCAGACCTGACGGTTGCCGCGGTATTCGGCGCGACCGCAATTCTCCATTCTCCATTTTCCATTTTTCATTCTCAACGCACCGCTCTGGTTATCCGCTTGTTTTTCCATATAGAAGGAGGTCCCCTTACCATGCGTCTTCTCATCGTCCGCCACGGCGACCCGGATTATTCCATCGATTCCCTGACCGAAAAGGGGGAGCGTGAAGCAAAGCTGCTGGCAAAGCGGCTGGTCCCCATGCTGAACCGTGACGGCGTACATCTGTATTGCTCGCCGCTGGGCCGGGCACAAAAGACGGCGTCCCATACGCTGGACGCCCTGGGCCGGACGGCCGAAACGCTGGACTGGCTGCGCGAATTTGAGGGCAGCGTCAAAGACGAGCAGGGGAACGACACCTGCTGCTGGGACCGTCTGCCGTCTGACTGGACAGAGGACGACCTGTGCTATACGCCCCTGTGGTACCGGTGGGAGCAGTATCAGAACACCAATGTGGAAGCGGAGTATCACCGGGTCTGCGCGGGGCTGGACGACCTGCTGGCGCGTCACGGGTACCGGCACAGCGGGCGGCATTTTGACGTGACACAGCGCAGCGACGACGTGGTGGTGCTGTTTTGCCACTTTGGAGTGGAAAGCGTGCTGCTTTCGCATCTGTTCGGGGTGTCGCCGATGGTGTTCTGGCACAACACCTGCGCGCTGACCACGTCGGTCACGACGCTCGTGACCGAGGAGCGCGAGGAAGGCTGCGCGATCTTTCGGATGCTTTCGTTCGGCGACCTGTCGCACCTTTGGGCGGGCAACGAACCGTCGTCGTTCCAGGCGCGGTTCTGTGAGCAGTTCACGGATGGGACGAGACACTGAATGAATTCGCAATTCGCAGTTGTGCGCCGAACGCCTTGCACCAACTGTCAGGTTTGCGCCGCAAAGGAAACTTGATTTCAATAATAAGTGTGTCAATCAGAATGAGACCTGTAAGTTGCATATCTAATCAATGGGCGTTCGGTTACCTGCACGGTTCTTTCGCGGGTACAATGCTGAGATGGTGATCCGTCAACCCGCGACCACAATTGCCAATTTCGAATTACAAATTACGAATTATAAAAACCGCTTGACAAGTTTGCACTTTTCCTGTAAAATAGATTTTGTAAAATCTTTCCACCGAAAGGAGCATGTTTATGAAACTGCGTTCCCGACTTCTGAGTCTGCTTTTGGCGCTGGTGCTGGCGCTG
Organism: Clostridia bacterium; assembly: GCA_017434855.1. Lineage (GTDB taxonomy): Bacteria > Bacillota > Clostridia > Oscillospirales > Acutalibacteraceae > UBA6857. The sequence goes on along the minus strand of JAFRUA010000033.1, from coordinate 7,254 downwards.
ACGCTGTGCGTGCCCGCGCTCGGCGCGCGGTATCCCTATGACCGCGACGACCACTATACCCAGATCTATGTGGAGGGCCTGGTATCCAAATGGGTCACCCATCCGGACGAACCGGGCGTGTCGCTGTTTACCCCGGTGGATACCGGCCGCCTGATGACCGCGTTTTCACACGCGACCGATTATATGAAGGACGCGCTGGCCAAGGGCGACCCCGATCTTTTGTACCACGCGATGTATGACCCGCTGGTGGAATTTTTCGGCGAGGCCGCGCTTCTGCCGGACGGCTATACCATGAAAGACACCGTGACCGTGCCGCCCACCAAGCTTTATCAGATGGAGGGCAACAAGTTCCTGTTCCAGTTTGACGCGCGGCTGGACCCGGTGGACATTGCCAAAGAGCTGGATGATTACATCCGTTGGGTCAAGGCAGAGGGCCGGGTCACGATGAGCCGGTACCACAACACCGTGACCGACAAGATCGAGCTGGTCGGATCCTCTTACGGCGCAGCGGTGGTTGAGGCGTATCTGCATGAATACGGCTGTGAAAACATCGATTCCGTGCTGCTTTGCGTGCCCACGGTCGGTGGGGTCCGGATGGTCGGCGACCTGTTTACGGGTGATTTTTCGTTTGACGCCAAGGCGCTGCGTGACACGCTGAAGGGTCTGGAGCAGACCTCGGAGTTTGACCCGCTGATCGAGGTGCTGGAAAAGAGCGGCGCCCTGCAGATCCTTTTGAGCGATGTGCTGACCCCGGCGCTGAAGGCGGCCTTTACCCATGCGCTGCACGACGCGCTGCATGACACGGTCGCCACCATGCCGTCGTTCTGGAGCTTTGTGGATGACGAACACTTTGAAGCAGCCATCGACTATATGTTCGGCAAAGAAGGGGAGAAGGAGACCTATCAGGGCCTGATCGACCGCATCACCTATTATCATTACGAGGTCTTCAACCATGCGTCAGACATCCTGCTGGACGCGCAGGCAAGCGGCGTACACTGCGCCGTCATCTGCAAATACAACAGCGCCACCATCCCCGTGTCGGCGGATGACAACGCGCTGAGCGACGGCATCATGCCGGTGGAGACAGCGTCCTTCGGCGCCACGGCGGCCAAAAGCCGCGGCACGCTGCCGGCGGATTATACCCTGCAAAAATTCACTGACGTCAATTATCTCTCTCCCGACCGGATGATCGATGCGTCCACCTGCCTGCTGCCGGAACACACCTGGTTCATCAAGGACCTGTGGCACGGCACCAAGTGCGACGATTATTTTGACATGATCAATAAGATCATCTATGAGAACCTGGATGTGTTCACCGACCCCACGCTGCCGCAGTTCCTGCAGTATGACGAAGCGGCCAAGACGCTCAGCCCGCTGACTGCGGGCGACGCACCGGCACAGCAGACCGACAGCAGCAGTCGCCTGTCATGGTTCGGCACGCTGGCGCGGTTCCTGATGTTCCTGGTCAAAATGGCGCAGAAGCTGTTTGCAAGAGTGAAGGGCTGAGTTGAAACTGAATAGCTGTCAGCAGTCAGCAGTCAGCGCGCGGGGAGCGTTTCCAACATGGGGACGTATGCCCCGCGCGAATCAGTTTGCAGTGTGCAGTGTGCAGTTCGCGCTGAAAGCTTGCCGCTGCCGAAAGGTCAGCGCCGCGAAGGGATGCACAGGTGACTGCTGCGTTTCTTTTTTTGTACGCGGGAAGCGTTCCCGAAATGAGAACGTGTGCCCCGCGGCTTTTTTTGTTGTCGTCATTGAGGGTACGCAGGGAACGGCTCTGCTGCCGTAAGTGACGCGCCGCCAACATAACGCGGCGGTGAAGGGAACGTGTTTAGCCCTCCCCCTTTGGAGAGGGGCGCTCGTTCCCGGTGGAAACCTCTGCCGCAGGCAGAAGCGCCGACCGACTTGTGGGTTGCCACCGGCAATCCGCAGCCCAATGAGCGGTCATTGGGTGCGGGTCCCCACCGGAGACTCGCACCGCGTACCAACAAGAAACATCACCGTCACCTGTACATCCCTTCGCGGCGCAAAAAAAGGCCGCGAAGATTTCTCCCGCGACCTCAATTTTCAATTCTTAATTCTTCATTCTCAATTCATTCGCGCGGGGTGTACGTTTTCCATTCCGGAAACACCCCCTCAGCTTCGCTATGCTCAGCAGCTCAGTCTCGCCTGCCGTTCTCCGCTGCCGCGTCGGTCGTTGCTTTTGCTGCGTTGCCGCAAAGGTTGCCACCGGCAACCCGCAACTCGGTCGCTGCTTTTGCTGCGCAAAGGTTCCCACCGGGAACCCGCAGCCCCGAAATCGGGGGAGCCTTGCAATGTGGCGGCTTCACCGCAATCAGATTTCCCAGCGCGCTAACCGCTAACGGCTAACCGCTATCAGCTTGCTCTCTGCCCGATGATATAATCGCAAAACTCCTTGATCTTCGGCTGGATGAAGCTCAGAAAGTCCTGCACGGTGCAGGCGTTTTCATCCTTGCCCCACCATTTGATCAGACCCACGATGGCGCCGGCATAATAGTTGGCGATGAGCGGGATCTTCGATTCAAACGCGGCATACAACTGAACGTTCTGCGTCATGCGCCCGATGATGTAATTGCTGATCGCGTTTAACAGAATGTCGTTGAAGGACGAAGCATACTTGTCGCTGCTGACGGAAAAGAACAGCGCGCGGTTTTTATCCACAAACAGCAGCACGTTGGAGATCAGGCGGTTAATGTGGCGCTTGAGCGTTTCGGGCGTGGTGACGGTTTCGCCCGTTTCAAACGACAGCTCGTCGATCTTGGCGCGAAAGCAGCTGTCCAGAAAATCATACTTGTCCACAAAGTGCTTATAGAACGTGGCGCGGTGCACGTTTGCCTCGTCGCAAATCTCCAGCACAGAAAGGTCTGCAAAGCTCTTTTGCTGCAGCAGCCGCAGCAGCGCGTCGCTGAGCAGGTTATAGGTTTTTTTGACACGGACGTCCATTTTTTTCATACGATTCACCCTTTATTGCAGTTCGTCGTCCTCACGCAGAACAACGCGGATCTCGTCACGGATGGCCTTGAGTTTTTCCACACGCTTTCGCGTGGCCTGCGCAATGGAAAAGTTGTTGCGGAATATGCGGCGCGTAAAGCGGTCCTTTTTGTCGCCGCGGGTGGAAAAGCGCAGCTCAAACTGGGTCAGGAAGTCCTGCGCCTGTTCCAGACGGTTGTTGATGGAATCGCTGACGCGGTCGCCGCGGTTTTCCACCGCCGCCTTGACCGACGCAAGGGTGCCGGTCAGCGATTCGGTCAGACCGTGCAGCTTATCCTGCAGCGAGCGGATATCCGCCGCCTTGCGCACGGCGTTGGCCACGTCCAGCAAAAAGACCGCCATGATCAGCGCCACCACCACACCGTAGTACCGCGCGGGCAGCCGGTGCAGCAGCGAATCGACGGCGGGGTGCAGCACCATCACAAAGGCGATGGAAATGATGCCCCAATACAGCGTGTGCTTGATGCAGATGCGCCCCTGGATGTTGAGAAATTCATAGGTATAGTCCCACCAGCGGGCGTGAAAGAGCTTTTCCATCAGCCAGCTTGTAACAAATTCCACCACGTCGCACAGCACCATGCCCAGCAAAAAGATCAAAAGCGGCCAGTCGCGGAAATTGTTATACAGCAGCACTGTCAAAAACAGCGCGGCCGTGCCGTAGATGGGGCACATGGGCCCGGTCAGAAAGCCGGTGTTGATCAGGCGCCGTTCACCGATGGAACGATAGATGCACTCCACCAGCCAGCCCGCGGCGCTGTAAAAGAAAAACTCGATGACATAATATAAGATCGTTTCCATACTCAGTCCCTCTCAGCCGCCGTGCCGATCGCCTTCAGATCGCGGGCAAACCGTTCTTTATACCGTTTGCTGGTGGAAAAGATCAGCTCGCGCGCGGCGCAGTATTTGTCAGACAGGCTGACCACAAAGCCCTCGCGGCTGTTTGGCAGGCGCAGCGTCAGCGGCCACATGTGGCGGCGGATGATGTCCTCTTCCTTTTTGGTCAGCGCGGGATACAGCTCTTTGGCGTTCATCGCGGCATAGTGCGGGTGCTTGTAGCCGTGCAGCTTGTGCCAGCGGCCGGTCTCTCCGTCGCGCCAGTCATAATAAAACAGGTCGTGCATCGTGGCGGCCCGGGCAGCGGCGGCTGCGTCCAGCCCCAGGCGCTGACACACACGATAGGCCACATAGGCCACAGACGTGATGTGCTGCAGGCGGTTGATCTCCAGGTGCTGCTCATACTGCTGCAGCGACTGCACCTCCTCGCTGTAATACAGCGGCCCCACCACGTCAAAAAAGCCGTGGGAATTGTCGTTTGTCAACTGATAGGCGGTGCAGTAATCTTGATAAAGCTCACGCATTCGGGTTCTCCTTTTCAAATCGTTCCGTCAAAAAGCGGACCACGGCATCGTCGTCGTTGGAGCCGATGACCCCGGTCGCAGCGGCCTTCAGTTCGTCGCAGGCGTTGGATACGGCATAGGCCTCGTCTGCGGCGGCAAACAGCGGAATGTCGTTGACATTGTCGCCAAAGGCCACGATCCGGTCCGCACCCAGCATTTGTTTGACCTCCAGTGCGCCGCTGGCTTTGCTGACGCCCTTTGGCATCCCTTCCAGAAAATAGCAGCCGGTATAGGTATCGGCATAAAAATTCCAGTCGGTACCGGGCAGCGTTCGCACGTCGCGGCACAGGTCCTCGATCTCTTCCCTGCGGTCCAGCGTCACCACATAGATCAGGTCGTCGCCGCTGTCAAAGCTGTAACGCTCCACGCGGGTGAAGCCCTTGTTGAAAAAATTGTCGCGCTGGGCGACATAGGCGCGCTGCGGGTCGTTGACCAGGAATTTGTATTCCACGCGAATGCGGCTGTCGGCTTCAAAATAGAGCATCGGGTTTTTGCCGTACCTGGCAAAGATCGCTTCACATTGCCGGCCCACGTCTTTGGGCAGCGCGTGGTGGCGCAGCGTGGTCTGCCTGCTGCCGTCATAGATGCACACGCCGTTCATCAGCACCAGCGGGCAGGGGAGAGAGATCCCCCGGAACATCGGCACCACCGTGGCATAGGTGCGCGCCGTGGCCACCGTGAACCAAAGGCCCGCCCTTGTCATGCGGTTCAGCTCCCGCTTTGCAAAATCGCTGATCGACCCGTCAGACCGAAGAAAGGTGCCGTCCAGGTCGGAAAGGTAGAGCGTTTTCATTTGGCAAGGCCCCCCTCTGGTAATTCGGAATTATGAATTCGGAATTATTGTCGCGCCGAATACCGCGGCAACCGTCAGCTTTGCGCCGCGAAGAAAGTTTTTTCACAACGGCAAGTGTGTAAATCAGTATACCACTTCATCGATAAAAACGCAACAAGTGTCGCGGAAATTTATAATTTATTCTTAATATTGCAACAAACGGCAAAGAAGTTTTTCGCTTGGGGCACGGAATTTTTGAAAAGCTATTGAAAAATTCAAAAAAAGCCTGTATAATACCATCATCTATATCTGTGCAGTCGTAGGACCGCCGCCGGGCATACCTTGGCTCCGGCGTGAACATGAAAAACAAGGACTGCATTTTGTCAGAGGAGAAACATCATGTTAGGGAAATTTGTCAAGGTACGCGTGACGTTCCCCATGCACTCCTACAACAAGCGCTGCGGTTATCGCTATCAGCTCAACTACGGCCTTGTGGAGGGCGGGTCCGTCCCGAAAAACACCGTGCGCGGGGCATACATCATGGGGATCAATCATCCGGTCCGCTTTTTTGACGGCCGCGTGATCGCCGTGATCCGGCGCAAAAACGGCCGCGGCGCCGCCTGGGTCGTTGCGCCGAAAAGCACGCGCTTCATCAACAACGAGATCAACGAGGCCATCCGCTTTGCGGAGAATCGTGATTCCTACACGCTGGAATGCTTTTATGAAAGCTCCTGCGGTGCCGTGGTCTTTTATGAACCCGAAGACGGCGAACGTGAATTTTTGCTGATCCGCAACCGCCGCAGCGCCCACTGGGGGTTTCCGAAGGGGCATGTGGAATATGGCGAGACCTATCGCGAGACCGCCATCCGCGAGGTCAGGGAAGAGACCGGCGTCGATATCGAGCTGCTGCCCGGGTTTGAAAAGCGGTCGGACTATACCATCCAGGGCAAGATCGAAAAATCGGTCACCATCTTTCTGGCAAGGTGCCGGTCGCGCTGCCTGAAGATGCAGGAGGAAGAGATCGAGGACTGCGGCTGGTTCACCTTTGACGATGCGATGCGCCGACTGAACTATGAAAATGACAAGCGCATTCTCAGGGATGCCGAGCAATTCCTGGCCGAAGCGGAGGACCGCCATGGCTGAGCACCTGACGCGCACGTTTGTGGATTCCATGGACGGCAAGCTCGCCGCCGACCTGATCGTCTTTCTCATTTCCATGCTGCCGGTGCTGGAGCTGCGCGGCGGGCTGATCGCCGCAAAGCTGCTGGAACTTCCGTTTTGGCCTGCATTCACCGTTTGCGTGGTCGGCAACCTGCTGCCGGTGCCGTTTCTGCTGCTGTTCATTCGCCGCATTTTTGCGCTGCTCAAGCGGTTCCATAAGGTGGAGGCCCTGATCGAAAAGGTCGAGGCCCGGTCCGTTCGCAAGGCGCGCCGCGTGGTGAAATACCGCCTGTGGGGTCTGCTGCTGCTGGTGGCGATCCCTCTGCCGGGCACCGGCGCGTGGACGGGCGCACTGGCCGCCGCGTTTCTGGATATCCGCATGAAGCATGCACTGCCGGTCATTGCCGCGGGGGTGGTGATCGCGGGCGTGATTACGGCCGCGCTGTCGTACGGGCTGCCGGAATTGATCAAATGATAGATATTAGATATTAGATGTTAGATGTTAGATCGCGGGGGACGTTTCCGGAATGGAAAGGTTTGACCCGCGCTTTATTTGTTTTTTTCTGTACACGGGGAACCGTCGTGCTGCGATGAGAAATGCGCCGCCGCTGCGGGGTGTGATCACGCTGCGGTCGCGTAGGGGCGGACCGATGTGTCCGCCCATCGACTTGCATCATCCTTGCCCACGTACCAAAAAGGAACGCAGCAGTCACCTGTGCGTCCCTTCGCGGGGCAAACAAAAAAGGCCGCGAAGATTTCCCCCGCGACCTCAATGAAACTTGTCAAGATTAGTGGACACATAAAAGAGTGAAAAAATCATTCGGGATCAAATAATTGATGCCGGAATGGATTCTCTGAGCGTTGTAATAGAGCTCAATGTAAGCAACGATCGTACGGCTGGCGTCCTCAAAATTC
>JAFRUA010000032.1 GCA_017434855.1 Clostridia bacterium | reverse complement strand
TAACGAAGAGTCACTAAATCAAATTTGGCGTTTTGATTTAGTTGGTGAAAAAACCTACAAGATCACAAACATGAAAGACGGCTGGGTGCTGGATGTTAAAAACTATGAAGTAAACGATGGGACACCTGTTGAAGTTTATCACACATATGCAGGAACAACAAATCAGCAGTTCTATATCTTTCAAAAATATGGTGGATATTACATCATGGCAAAGCATTCTGAGAAAATGATAGATATGGCGCAAGATACATTCAAGATGTCAACTTGGTATCCTGGTGATTATCAATTTGCACCGCAGGAATTCGATATAATCAAGATAGAAGATCATACCTGGAACACAGGCACAGTCACTAAAGCTGCGACCTGCTCCGCAACCGGAACCAAAACCTATACCTGCATCATCTGCAACGCTACCAAAACAGAAACCATCGCCGCCCTCGGCCACAGCTACGGTGCGTGGACCAAGCTCAACGACACGCAGCATCAGCGCGTGTGCTCCCGCAACAGCAGCCACGTTGAAAAAGCGAACCACAAATGGAATGCTGGCACCGTGACGAAAGCCGCGACCTGCACCGAAGCGGGCGTGAAAACCTACACCTGCACGACCTGCAGCGCAACCAAGACCGAGACCATCGCGAAGCTTAACCACAACTGGGGCGCGTGGACCAAGCTCAACGACACGCAGCATCAGCGCGTGTGCTCCCGCAACAGCAGCCACGTTGAAAAAGCGAACCACACATGGAATGCTGGCACCGTGACGAAAGCAGCAACGTGCACCTCGACCGGCATCCGCACCTATACTTGCTCGGTCTGCGGCGGAACGAAAACGGAAACAATTGCCATCAACGCATCGAACCACGTCAACACAACGAACGTCACTGCGACCACGTCCACCTGCACCGTCAAGGGCTATACTGCCGGCGTGTATTGCAACGACTGCAAGAAGTACATCAGCGGCCATCAGGAGCAACCCCTTGCGGCGCACACAATCACGGTCATCAACCAGCGTGACGCGACCTATGACGCCGAAGGTTACACCGGCGACCAATATTGCACGACCTGCAAACAGACCATCACCACCGGCACGGCCATCCCGAAGCTGGTGCGTCCCACCGACCCCACGCCGACCGATCCGCAGCCCAGCAACCCGCAGCCCAGCGGCGGATGCAAATGGTGCGGCCAGAATCACGGCGGCGCGTTCGGCTGGCTGGTGAAGATCATCCACAACATCCTCGCGGCCATCTTCGGCGCGAAGTACTAAGAGCTGTTAGCAGTTAGCAAAAAACGCCTTCCTCGAAAGGGGAAGGCGTTTTTGCTGCCGCTTGGTTGGGTGGCGGGGCGTCTTTTTCCGTCGCCGAACCGTTCGGCGCGTACAAAAAGCAAATCCCGTCGGTTCGCCCGGCGGGATCGTTTTGTTTGTTGCTTAGTCCTTGCTGCTGCGCTCTGCCAGCGCCAGAATGTCGCGCGGGGTGAACACATATTCCCGGTCGCAGAACTGGCAGCTGACTTTGGTTTCCGGCTGTTTGGCCATGTCCAGCAGCTCCGCTTTTCCGGTACTGATGAGCGCGGCCTCCACACGTTCGCGCGTGCAGTAGCACTTGTAGGCCGGCGCGGATGTATCCAGCACGTCCAGCTCGAATTCCTTCAGCGCCCGGCGGCAGATATCTTCCGGCGTCAGCCCTGCGGTCAGCAGCGCTGTGACCGACGGCAGCCCATCGATGGACCGTTCCACCTTTTCAATCGTGTCGTCCATCGCGGTGGGCAGCAGTTGGATGAGAAAGCCGCCCGCCGCCTTGATCGTCAGGTCGGGGTTTACCAGCACGCCCAGGGCAAAGACGGTCGGCGTCTGTTCGCTTGTGGCAAAATAGGCGGTCAGGTCCTCGGCAATCTCGCCGGAAACAATGGGCGTCCGGCCCACATAGGGCTCCTTCAGCCCCAGGTCCTTGATGACGGTGACGTTCCCCTGTGTGCCGACCGCGCCGGCCACGTCCAGCTTGCCCTGGCGATTCAGCGGCAGCTCCACCACAGGCTGCTGCACATAGCCGCGCACGTTCCCCGCGGAATCCGACACGGCCATGACCGTTCCCGCCGGGCCGCCGCCGTTGATGCGCAGCGTCAGGGAATCGTCCGCCCCTTTCAGCGCGCTGCCCATGAGCGACGCCGCGCACAGCAGCCGCCCCAGCGCCGCCGACGTGACGGCAGAGGTTTTGTGGATTTCTGCCGCACGGTTCACAATGTCGGTCGCGTCAATTGCGGCGATCGAAAGCGTGCCGTCCACGGCAATGCATCGAATCAGTTTTCCCATGATGATCCTCCTGACGGGGCGATTGCATTCAGTTTTGAAACTGGGTCCCGTGTTTTTTACATACAAACACGGCGCGTTCGCTGTCGTCGCGCAACGGCCCGCCGTCCTCGTCCAAAAGGGCGACCACCTCAAAGCGGACCGCTTCCAGCCACGTTTTGATCGTGTCGGGCGGCCAGGCGCGCTCGCTGAATTGTTCGCTGCTGCGCACATAGCCGTCTTCCTCGTCCACCGGCTCAAACAGGTCCAGCGTGATGTCCACGCGGCAGTCCTTGGCAGAATACGCATTCTGCCAGACGCAGAACACCTCGTCGGTGTCATAAACAAAAGTGTTGCTGCCCAGCACCTGCGCGTGCTTATACGGCGTGTTGACGTCAAAGATGAACACGCCGCCGTCGTTCATAAACAGCGCCACGCGCCGCAGCGCCTCACGGAAAGCGTCGTCGCTTTCCAGATGGTTGAAGCTGTCCAGCGTGCAGACCGCCGCGTCAATGGTGCCGAACAGGTCCAGCGCTTCCATTCGCTGGCACAGAAAGATCACGTCCGCGCCGGTGTTCATTTTCTTCTCCTGCGCCTGCGAAAGCATCTCTTCGGACGCATCCACGCCGATGACGTCCCAGCCCCGCCGGGCAAGCATCAGACTGAGCGTTCCCGTGCCGCACGCCAAATCAAGCAAAATCCCCTCGCCGGCGCCGTGCGCGGCAAGGAGACTGCAAATCCGGTCGCAGCGCGTTTCATACGCCGCGTTTTGGGTCAGCGCATCATAATAGAACGCAAGCTGTTCATACCCCGCCATGCTCAGTTTTCGTCCAGCTTGCGAAACAGGGTTTCATAGCCGTTCTTTCCGCTGCTCAGTGACCGCTTGACACGGCTGACCGTCGCCGTGCTGGCGCCGGTTTTGGAAACGATCTCGCTATAGACCTTGTTTTGCCGCAGCATCTTTGCCACCACGGCCCGCTGCGCCAGCGTTGCCAGCTCGGTCCCGGTGCAAAGGTCGTCCATGAATGCGGCGCATTCCTCTTTGGTTTCGATTTGCAAAATCAGATCATAGAGAAAGCTGAGGTTGTTTTCGTCGTCTTTGTTGAGCATGATGCCAAAGCTCCTTTTCTTCATCGTTCTCCCGTCTGTGACAGACATCATTATTTTAACATTTTAAAAGCAAAAAGTAAATGGTGATTTTGCCGAATGCGTTCGTTCTTTTTCGGCAAGTCTGACGAATTTGTGCCGAATATTTGCATTCTTTGCCGCGCGCATGTATAATAAAAGAAATCAAAACAAAGAAAGGCGGATCGATATGTTGTTTCTTGTACTTCCGCACGCGGTGAAGGTTTCGGTGACGATTGCGGTTGCCGTGCTTTGCGCCGCTTTGATTTTGTATCTTGCGCTGGGACTGGTGTTCTTTTTGATCGCCCTGGGCTCCAAACGCCGGCCGGACGAGACCGTACCCGCGAAAAACAGCCTGTTTGAACGCAACAAAGACAACGTCACGCTCAAAAACGGCTATCGCTGGTTTGACGAAACCTATAAGCAAAGCGTCACCATTGCGTCGCGCAAGGGCAAAACGCTGCACGCGGTCGAATTCCGCAACCCGTCCAACAGCAGCAACTGGGCCATCTGTGTGCATGGCTGGACGAATGTCAAGCGTGAAATGTGCACCTATGCGATGGAGTATTACCGCAGGGGCTTCAACGTCCTGATTCCGGAAGTGCACGGCCACGGCGACAGCGAAAGCCGCTTTGTTTCCATGGGCTGGCTGGACCGGCTGGATCTGGTGGACTGGGTGCGCAGCCTGGTCAAAGAGAATCCGCGCGTGCGCATCGTGCTGCACGGCGTGTCGATGGGCGCCGGCGCCGTGATGATGACCACCGGCGAGGATCTGCCGAAGAATGTCGTCTGCGCGATCGAGGACTGCGGCTTCACCGGCGTGAAGGACATCTTCACCGATCAGTGCATCCGCAAGTACCATCTGCCGCCGAAGCTGGTGCTGCCGGCCGCGTCGTTTGTCAATCTGCTGCTCAACGGTTTCACCTTCGGCAAGGCGTCCTGTATCGAGCAGCTCAAAAAGAGCAAGACGCCCACGCTCTTCCTGCACGGCGACAAAGACGACTTTGTGCTGTTTGAAAATCTTGACAAGGTCTATGACGCCTGCGCTGCAGAAAAGGAAAAGCACGTCATCCACGGCGCGGAGCATGCGGTTTCCGTCATGTGGTACCCCGAGGAATACTGGCAGGTGTGCGACGCGTTCCTGGCAAAGTATTTCATCAGATAAAGGAGAGATTTCTGTGAAACGCACCCTTGCCCTCATCCTTGCCCTTGTCCTTCTGCTGACGACGTTCACGGGCTGCATGAAAAAGAAATCCGGCGCCAAAGTGGAAGACACCTCGGAATACGAGGCGCTCTATGCCCCCGTGCTCAAAAAGTACAAGCAGGCGTTTGACGAAAACTGGCCGCGCGAGAAGTTCATCGAAAACAACCTGTCGCCGAACCTTGCAAATCTGGACAAAACCGCCGAGCCGTCGTTCGCCTTCCTGGACCTTGACGGCGACAAAACGCCCGAGCTGTTCATCGGCCGTGCCGACCGTCGCGCCGAGGTTTATGATCTGTATACCGTGGACGGCGAGACGATCCGTCAGTTGACCGACCCGGCGGATGAATCGGCGCTGACGCTGACCGACGATGATCAACTGGTGCAGCAGCGTTCAGAGTATGAACATCTGGACGTCACCACGCTGCTGGCGCTGCAGGGCGGCAGACTCACCGCAACCAGGCATTATATCTATGACGCGGCAAAGATGATCGACGGCATGGACGATTATTTTGTCACGACCTCAGACCTGCCGGAAGACGAGCGTGAAATCTATGCCGATCAGCTGGAGGTCATCAGTAAAGCGGATTATGACCGCGCGGCAAAGGATTACAAGCGCGGCGCACTGCCGCTGCAGGATTTCAGCCGGGTCAAAGCGGACGACACCGCCGGCCTGTGCGCCGAGGACGCCGTGGCGATCTATATGAACGACCGCAGCGTGTGGATGGATGATTTTGCGCGGCAAAGCGCGTCCGACGAATGGCGCAACGGCAAGCTCTTTTTCCTCGACCTGGACTTCGACGGCGTGCTGGAGCTGTGTACCTGGTGGGCAGACGGCAGTCACGCCAGAATTTGCTATAATGATTTTTACCGCATCAACACGGAAACCGGGACGGTCAGCAAACTGAATTCCACCTATGGATATGATTTTACCGACCCGGAAATTGTTGCGGAAAACGAGCTGGACCCGATGCCGCTGCTGCTGCGCGACCGGGGAACAGGCGAACCGTTCTATTACTTCACGGCCAGCAGTCAGTCCGGCTGGCAGACCTATGAGGCCTCTTATTACAAGGGGTACCCCGCGAAGCAGGGCTTTGTCAGCGAGAATCTGTTTGCCATGGAAATGCTTGAGGGCGAAGAGACGGATTATATCTATCGGAACGGCGAAAAGACTGCCGTGAGCAAGGCGGAATATGACGCGGCCATGGCGCAGTTCTTTGCCGACAACCCCGATCTGAACCTGAAGTGGAAGGCGGTTTCGCGCGAGGATGTTGCATCTGCCGACACTGCGGCGCTGACCGACCTGCTGCTTTCGTCCTATCGCGCGTTTGGATATGACGGCTATGTGTCTGCCGGCGGCATGCGCATCGAGCGGTATACGCCGCCGATCTCTGACGAGGATGCCCTGGGCATTTATACAAGCAACCTGGCGGCGTGGTATGAGGATTCCGGCACCGGGAATTTTCACTTCATCGATCTGGACGGCGACGGTGTGATGGAGCTGCGCAAAACCGTCAAGGACTGGAGCAGCACTGCGTCAAGCAATACCTATTACAAAATTGACTGGGCAGAGCACCGGGTGGTCAGGGTACCCGCGACCGGGCCGGCGGCGTCCTTTGACAAATTCCTGCGTACCCTGAAGCACCGGACCGACGGAACCGTTCAGATTTTCTGCGAAGATTTTGAGGAGGTCGGGACCGATCAGTATGAACGCAGCTACGGCGTTCTGCGCCTGACCGACGCCGGTGTTGCGTCGGACCTGCTGTTTGCCCGGCGGTACCGCACGCAGACGCTGCCCGGCGACTATTTCGATCATGCGGACGGCGGATACCTGAAAATTACACAGACGGAATACTTCTGCTATGAAAACGGCGAAAAGACGTCTGTCAGCGAAGCGGACTACAATGCGCGCATGGCGGACTTCTTTGCGCAGTACGACCAGCTCACTGCCGGTGGGCGTCGCAATCTGTTTTATTATTCAGGTGAGTTGTCGAATGCGCAGGGCCTGATCTGTTATCAAAGCAGCAAGGCAAAGCCCCTGACCTCGCTTGCGCTGACCGAAGCGCCCGAAACCCCGGCGGCCGACCGCGGCGGCTTTTTGACCGCAAACGCCGACGACTGGGAAACGCTGGACCTGTTCAGCTATATTTACGGCGGCGGCCCGATCATGGGGATCAACGACGCGCAAAGCGAGATCGATCTGATGAATTACGATTACCGTGACGCCGACGCGGCCGAAAAAGCCTATCGTCACCTGTCGTTCGGGCTGTTTGGCACCCCGACGCTTGAAATGATATATATAAACGGTTCTGCTGATACGGCTGACCAGACCGCGCAGGATACGCAGTATGAGAAGCTTCCGGCGTCCAAATGGCGTATCGAGATTCCGGGTAAAACACCTTCCTCGGAATACGACACGTTTATTCCGTGGTATTATAAGCTCGACGCCGATTTCTTTGACGCGGTCCTGCGCGCGGGCTACAACGTCGCGCCGGATCACAGATATGTTTTCAGCAATCTCGGCGATAACGGCACATACCGGCAAAAGATCGCATTTTATGACGGCGGATTCTATTACGTCGCCAGCCCGGAAACGGGGGACATCATCATTGAAGCCTCCGATGTCTCTGACGTGACGCAGAACCGCGACGGCACCTACACCGTCCGGTACCACTGCGCCGACGCAACGCTGGACGACTGGGACAATTTCACCGATTTCCGTGAGCGTGAGGTGACCGAGTTTGAGATCACCCTTGCGCTGAAAGAGCTTGACGGCAAGCGCGTGTGGAGCTTCTATCAGATCAAAGAGGTCTTCTGACCCCTGCCGGATTCGCCCACCCATCCACAACAGCATATTGAAAAGGAGAAGAACCTATGAAACGGACCCTTGCCCTCATCCTTGCCCTTGTCCTCCTGCTGACGACGTTTGCGGGCTGCATGAAAAAGAAATCCGGCGGCAAAGCCAAACCGGAAGACACGGCGGAATATGAAACTCTCTATGCCCCCGTGCTGAAAAAGTACAAGCAGGCGTTTGACGAAAACTGGCCGCGCGAAAAGTTCATCGAAAACAACCTGTCGCCGAACCTTGCGACGCTGGAAAAGACGGCCGAGCCGTCGTTCGCCTTCCTGGACCTGAACGGCGACAAGACGCCGGAGCTGTTCATCGGCCGCAAGGGCAATGACGGTGTGGCAGACGACCTGTATACCATAACGAAAGACGGCGATATCCAACAGATCGGCATGTCTGACGAAAACAAGACGGTCACCGTTGGCACGGACGACAGGATCTATACCGACGAAACGGATGGCACCGGCAAGACCGTGACCACCGTTGGTCTGCTTGAAGACAGCAAGGTCGAACCCACCGACACCTATCTTCACGACCCGGACAAGACGACCGACGGCGAAAACGAGTGGTTCCGGAAAAACGATTCCGACGAATACAAGCCGATTACGGAAGCGAAATACACCGAAGGGACAAAGCGCACGCCGAAGCCGGTGGAACCCAAGCCGTTCAGAAAGCTGGACGAGGAAACACTGAAAGATGCGCCGGACGTCCGGATCATTCCGGCGGAAAAAACGTCAGAAGCGGATTATGAAGCGCTATATGCGCCGGTGCTAGAAGTTTATAAGACTGCGGTTGATGAAAAGTGGACCTATGATCAATGCTATGAAAATGATCTTGTAGAATTCTTTGGCAACTGGTTTCAAACCGGTTCCAGCTGGTCCGAGTGGTACGCAGAAAACACACTGGGTTACGTTTACCGCGATCTGGATTCGGACGGACAGCCGGAGCTGGTGATCGGAACTTCGGAAAATCCGACGATTGTCAACGGGATATACGCCATTCAGAATGAGAAAGTCGTTTGTGTCTTGAAATCCGAAAATGACAGTTTGTATGTATTTTCTTCGGGAGACATCCGCAAACAATCAATTGAACCACCGTTCTCCATTCATCAGATCAAAAACGGGGCGGCAAATTTTATTGCGGGATATTGTCCTTACGATAATGATTATTATAAAACAAGCAGTGAAGCAGAATATGAAAACATTGATTATGAAAATTACCGCAACACCTGGCAGCGCGTCTCGGAGAGTGAGATTGCACAGTTAGATTTTGAGAATGCCCTTACATTTAATTACATTCCGTTCGGTTCCAACGTCGATGGACAAAGCACGACCATCAGGGACTGCTATCGTGACGTGCTGGACGACTGCGCGCAGGACGCCGATTTTTACACGGTCTATGATATTGACAATGACGACGTACCGGAACTGATCATTTTGATGGGGCATTACGAAGCGGAATACTACTATGAGGTTTATTCCTATGACGATACCGAAAAATCCGCTGACTCTGCGGGGACCTTTGAGGGTGGTCACGTCGGGCTTTACGGTATCCCGGGTGAAAACGGAATGTACGCACAACAAGCATTTCAAGGAAATGAAACGATCTTCCTGATCACGATGCAGAACGGTGAAATCAAGCAGGAAACCGTATCAACGCAGAATATCGGCAATGGTGAATATACGGAACTGGATCACTATATTGAAACATCGTACCTGCAAGAAGACTTTGAGTATTCGCTTCTGAAAACTATCAAATAATATCTGATTTCATTGTACCCTTACGAGAAACACCCGACCACAGGCCGTCCGGTCCATGGTCGGGTGTTCCGTTCTACTTCATAATTGGGCACTTGTTTCCTGATTGGAATGATCTCCACGCTCCACTCCTCACTCTCTACTCTGCTTTGTCAGCGCCTTCACCACTTCCCCGGCCAGGATCAGTCCCGCGACCGACGGCACAAACGCCGCGCTGCCCGGCGCGGGGCGGCCGCCCTTGGTTTCGCCGTCGGCGGTTGCAACCGGCGTCAGCGGCGGCTCGTCGGACCAGACGACCTTCAGCTTTGTGATGCCGCGCGACCGCAGCTCCCGGCGCAGCACGCGGGCCAGCGGGTCGGTGGTGGTTTTGAACAGATCCGTCACGGTGAAGCGCGTCGGGTCCAGCTTGTTGCCCGCGCCCATGCTGCTGATGATCGGGACGCCAACGCGGTCGGCTGCCTCGATCAGGGCAATTTTGGCCGCCACGGTGTCGATCGCGTCCACGATATAATCGTACCCGGCAAACGGAAAATCGCCGATATTCTCCGGCAAAACGAACACCGGGAAGGTGCGCACGGTCAGGTCGGGATTGATGTCCAGCAGCCGCTCGCGCATGACGTCCACCTTCATGCGGCCGACGGTGCTTTGCAGCGCGATGATCTGGCGGTTCAGGTTGGACGGGCTGACAACGTCGCTGTCGATCAGGTCCAGGCTGCCAACGCCGCTGCGTGCCAGCGCTTCGCAGACATAGCCGCCCACACCCCCAACGCCGAAAACGGCGACGCGGGCGCTTTTGAGCGCATCCATGGCGTCTTTGCCGAGCAGCCGCTCGGTCCGTGAAAAATCAGTTGACATGGCAAACCCTCAATATGTGTCAAGAAAATGGTGGGTCACGCCGTCCTTTTTATAGGCGATGACCGTGTCCAGGCTGACGTTGTACATGCTGCGAAAGATGTTTTGCTCCACGCGGGGGTTTGTCTTGTGCAGCGTGCGGATCAGGCGCTTGGTCTCCAGCCGTTTGGAATCCGCCTCGCGGCCCGTTCCCGCGGCGGTCTGCTCCGTGAACAGGCAGGCGCACTGCAAAAACCGCAGCCCGTGATGATCGCGCCACGCCTTGATGTCGTCTTCCCGAATCTGATACATCGGGCGGATCAGCTCCATGCCCGGAAAGTTGGTGCTGCGCAGCTTGGGCGGCATGGTCTGCACCTGCCCGCCCCACAGCATGCCCATCAGCGTGGTTTCGATCACGTCGTCAAAGTGGTGTCCAAGCGCGATCTTGTTGCAGCCGCGGGCCTGGGCTTCCTTATACAGGTGGCCGCGCCGCATCCGGGCGCACAGATAACAGGGGGACTTTTCCACATGCTCCACCGAACCGAAGATGTCCGATGCAAACACCTCGATCGGCACGCCGAGCATGGCCGCGTTCTCTTCGATCAGGCGGCGGTTCGCCGGGTTGTAGCCCGGGTCCATCACCAGAAAGACCAGCTCGAACGGAAACTTGCGGTGCCGCTGCAGCTCCTGAAACAGCTTTGCCATCAGCATGGAATCCTTGCCGCCGGAAATGCACACCGCGATCCTGTCGTTCGGCTGAATGAGGTCATATTCCACCACCGCCCTGGCAAAGCGGTTGAACAGCCTGTCTTTGAACGGGCGCTTTTTTCGCAGCGCCAGCTCCACCTCGGCGCGCTTATCCTGTGCTTCCATCGGGCCGCCCCCTTCCTGCGTATGATTAAAAAGGATACACCGTTTGCGCGATTTTGTCAAGTCAGACGTCGGGTGTTCGGCGATAGATATTCATTGATATTCCGAGAAATCTTGTGCGAACCACTTGCATAATCCGACGGTTCGTGATAAAATACCGGGAGAGAAATTTGAAACCGGGTGGTACAATGGATATCCGAAACGACGTGCGCAACGTGGCGATCATCGCCCATGTTGACCACGGCAAAACAACACTGGTGGACGAGCTGCTCAAGCAAAGCGGCATCTTCCGCGAAAACGAACAGGTGGCGGAGCGGGTCATGGACTCCAACGACCTGGAACGCGAGCGCGGCATCACGATCCTTTCCAAAAACACGGCCGTGCATTACAAAAACACCAAAATCAACATCGTTGACACGCCGGGGCACGCCGATTTCGGCGGTGAGGTGGAGCGCATCCTGATGATGGTGGACGGCGTGCTGCTGCTGGTGGACGCCTTTGAGGGCTGCATGCCGCAGACGCGCTTTGTGCTGCGCAAGGCGCTGGGCCTCAAAAAAAAGGTGGTGGTGGTGGTCAACAAGATCGACCGCCCCGGTGCCCGGCCGGACGAGGTCATCGACGAGGTGCTGGACCTGTTCATCGAGCTTGGCGCCGAAGAGGACCAGCTTGATTTTCCCGTGGTCTATGCCAGCGCAAAGGACGGCTATTCGTCCCTTGACAGCAGCGACCGAAGCGGCGATATGCGGCCGCTGTTTGACGCGATTCTGGAGCACATTGCCCCGCCGCAGGGCGATTTGAACGGCCCGCTGCAGCTTTTGTTTTCTTCGCTGGATTATGACGATTACATCGGGCGCATCGGCGTCGGGCGCGTGGAGCGCGGCCGGGTCAGGCGCAACCAGATCGTCGCGCTCTGCAAGCAGGACGGCACGGCCCACAACGTCAAAGTCTCCAAACTTTATCAGTTTGAAGGACTCAAGCGTGTGGAGGTGGAAGAGGCCGCCATGGGCGACCTGGTGTGCGTGTCCGGCATTGCGGACCTCGGCATCGGCGAAACGGCCTGCGACCCGGAGCACATCGAGCCGCTGCCCTTCATCAAGATCGACGAGCCCACCATTTCGATGAACTTCATCGTCAACAACTCTCCCTTTGCCGGGCAGGAGGGCAAGTTTGTCACCTCGCGCAACCTGCGCGACCGCCTGTTCAAAGAGGTGGAGACCAATGTCTCCATGCGGGTGGAAGAGACCGACACCACCGACACCTTCAAGGTCAGCGGCCGCGGCGAGCTGCATCTGTCGATCCTGATCGAGACCATGCGCCGTCAGGGGTACGAATTCCAGGTCTCACGCCCGAAGGTCATCCTGAAAAAAGAAAACGGCGTCACGCTGGAACCGATCGAGCTGCTGATCGTCGAGGTCCCCGAGCAGTACGTCGGCGCAGTCATTGAAAAGATCGGCGCGCGCAAGGGCGAGCTGGAAAACATGGGCACCCGCGACGGCGGCGCCACCCACCTGGAGTTCCGCATCCCGGCCCGCGGCCTGATCGGGTATCGCAGCGAATTCATGACCGACACCAACGGCAACGGCATCATGAACCAGCTTTTCGCCGGGTATGAGCCGTATAAGGGCGACATCCGCACCCGGGAGCGCGGCTCCATCGTGGTGCACGAAACGGGCGAAACCACGGGCTACGGTCTGTTCAACACGCAGGACCGCGGCCGGCTCTTCATCGGCCCGGGCGTTCCGGTCTATGAGGGCATGATCGTGGGCGAATGCGCCAAAAGCGACGACGTCACCTGCAACGTCTGCAAGCAAAAGCACCTGACCAATACCCGCGCCTCCGGTTCGGACGACGCGCTGCGGCTGGTGCCGCCCACCATTCTCAGTCTGGAGCAGTGCATGGAGTTCATCAAGGATGACGAATTGCTGGAGGTCACGCCGACCAGTCTTCGCCTGCGCAAGGTCATTCTTTCCAAAGAGCAGCGCATGAAGCAGCAGTTTAAAAAATAAGACGCTGCGGCATTTTGAGAAGGACAAAAAACGAAAGCACATAAAAACAGGGTACAGAGATGAACCTCCGTACCCTGTTTGATTTTGCCATATGCGAGGTTGCCTCTTCCCCTCGTCGGGCAAAGACGCGGCGGATTTGTTTTGTGCCTGCCCTCAGGCGGGCAGGTCTTCGGCAGTCGCATTGTAATGCACTTTGGTCGCGCACAAAATGTCGTTGAACGGATCGATATAGACCTTTTTCCACTGCGCTTTGGTTCCGGCATAATAGATGCCCCTGAAGCCGCTGCACAGCGACAGAATGTCTTCACCGAAGGCGGTCACCGTGGCGGGCAAAAACAATGCGGGCAGACTTTCGCACTTCATAAACGCGCGGCTGCCGACCGTCTTCAGCGCTGCGGGCAGCGTCACCGTTTTCAGTGCGGTGCAGCCATAGAACAGTTCGTCCGGCAGCGCCGTCATCGCGTCGGAAAGCGTCACCTCGCGCAGCGCCGTGCAGTTTTTGAACGCGTCGCGGCCGATGGTTGTCACGCCGGCCGGCAGCGTGATCGTTTCCAGCGAAACGCAGTTTTCAAATGCGTTCAGTCCGATCGATTTCAGCGTCTTCGGCAGCTTGACCGCGGTCAGGTTCTCACAGTCCGTAAACGCATAATCCGGCAGACTGGTCACGCCCTTTTCCACCACAACGGTTTTCAGCTTCGTCAACTGCGACCGCCACGGCACGTCGGCCCAGGTGGGGATGGCTTTCAGGTCGCCCGTGCCGCTGATGGTCAGGGTGTCGCCGTCCACCGCCCAGTGGATCTCGGCGCCCGCAGCGCCCCAGTCGCCGGCCGTGACCGGCGGCAGTGTGGTTGACGGAACCGTGGGAACGCCGTCGGTCGTGTCAGCGGTGTTGTCGCCCTGTTTGCACGCTGCCAACGTCAGCAGCAGCGCAAAAATCAAAATTACACAAAATCCTTTTTTCATGGGAACATCTCCTAACGTCATGCGTTAGTGGCCGCGATACAGTCGGACTTACCAAACCACGCTGTAAAGATCCTCAGCCCGCAGAACCTTCCAGCTTTTACCGATTTTGAATACCAATAATTCCAGATTTCCATTGTCGCCCCCGCCGCTTTTATACGTCTCGGTCCAGGTTCCCTCCAGAAAATATCCTTCTGTAATCTTGTCGGCGTCTTTGTATCCTGCTTCGTTCAGCAATTCTTTGAGTTTGTTAATGGTTTCCTTGTCGAGCGCTTCCTTGCTTTTAATGTCATATGTGACTTTTTTGTAGTCGCCGAGCTCATACCGGTCGGCAACGTCATCCTCATCGTAGCCGCTCTTTGAAAGTACGACTTGATACAACTTTTTCGCGTCGTTGTCGCTCAACGCTTGACACAACTGCTTAACCGCACCCTCATATGTACTGGCGCCGTTTTTATTCTTGCCGCCCAAAGTCAGCACCAGCGTGACCACAACCGCTATCACCACGACCACTGCCGCAGCGATGATGCCGATCGTTTTTCCGTTCAGCGTTTTCTTTTGGACCGGCGGGACCGTCATCGGGCCGGTCGCCAGCGGATCATAGCCATAGCCGCCCTGCGGACCATAAGCCGGCATGCTGCCCTGTATCGGTTCAGTTGGGGTACCGGGCGCCTGAACGCCATAGGATTGCAGACCGTGGGCCGGAGCAGACATGCTGCCGCCCGGCGCATAGGTGTTTGCTGCGGTGGGCGCGGCTGCCGGCGCCGCCGGCACGTTGGGCAGCGGGGCACCGCAGTTGCCGCACAGGCGGTCGTTGTCGTTTGCGGGCGCGCCGCAGTTGCCACAGAATTTTGCCATGATGAGTACCTTCCTTTTTATGATTTCTGATTGGGCGCCTCTGAAAGGTGCCCGATTATCTGAACGCACACCGCCGTGCGCGGTTCGTTTGGTCGTGCCGGACCGTCGGGCCATCACACCTTTGGCTCAAACCAACGTGTTGCCCGTCTTCGGTGGTCGTTTGGCAGCGGTCAGTCGATCGGAATCACCTTCCAGCCGTCATGCAGCTTTACCGCTTCAAAGTGCTTCACAATGCTGTGCGTGCGGTCGCCGGCTTTTCCGGTAAAGGTCACTTCAAGGTCAAGCTTTTGCTTGATGGTCGGAAAATCTTCGCTGTAATAGGTGACAGCCTTGTTGATCTCTGCAAGCTCCTGCTGATCTGCTTTGTCGACGCCGGTGATCTCGCTTGTGACGCGAATCTTTTCGCTTTCGAGCATGTCGATCATCTCACCGCGGATCATGGCGATATAAGCCCGACTGTAATCCTCAAGGTTTTCGGTGCCTTCCGGGTCCAGCAGCAGCGCCGCCAGGGTGGCCGGTTTGTTTTTGTTGATGGCCCGCGTCATGCGGAAAACCACGCTGCGGTACCCCGTAAACAGGGTCAGCAGAATCGCGGCAACAGTGAACGCCGCAATGCCGGCGACGGCCAGTTTCCACCAGGCACGGCCGCCCGGCGCTTTGGCTGTTTTGTTTGCCATGGGTCAACGCCTGCCTTTCTTACGCATCCAGTTCGTCAAATTCGCCTTCATACGTCAGGTACCAGCGCCCGTCCACCTTCACCAGGCGGAACACGTCAGGCGCCAGTTCCACGGTCTTGCCGCCGCGCTTTGCGGTGAAGGTGACCTCCACCAGCTTGGCGTCGTCGATTTTGCCCGTGGCGCCGTTTGCTTCCAAAATCTCGTTTGCTTCTTTGATCCAGCTTTTTTGCATGGGGGTGACCTTGGTGATCCGGAAACCGAGACGGCACTTCTTTCCGCCGAAAGCGTCGTCCAGCAGCGCGTTCATGCTGTTGATCCGGCCCGTTAAAAAGGCCTTGGCCTTGGCGTCGTCCTCTGCTTTTTCCGCTTCGTCCTCTTCGTTTTCATAGGGGAACCACGTCAGGTCATACAGCCGCTCCACACTGCCGGCGCGATAGGCCCCGGTGATCTTGCGCACCGTGCCGCGATACCCCAGGGAAGAAAAGACGATCGTCAGGGTGATGGCCGCCGCCGTAAACACTGCGATGCCGGCGACCACCAGCTTCCACAGGGAACGCCCGGCGCTCCGGCCCTGCGAAGCCGTTGGATTGGTTTTGTTGTCACGCATTCAAAACGCGCCTCCTTTGGTTATTGTGCAGATGGTGATGCTCAGAACACCTGGATTTCCGTGATAGACACCACGTTGGAATATTCACCGCTGCCGGACGTATAAACAGTGTTGACCGTCAGGCGGACGGAGTCGGTGTTGACCGGGGCGTCAAAGAAGAAGATGTTGGCGCCATAGGCGTTTTCCCGGGTATCCTTTGCGATATACGTCTTGCTCGTGCCGTCGCTGAAGGTCAGCGTAAAGCTCTTGACACGGGCGGTTTTGTGGTATGGATCGGGATTGTTGGAATCGCCCTTCCAGACATTGCCGTTCAGGAACTTGATGCCCTGGATCGACTGCGTTCCGTTCAGCTTCAACTGGACCCATTCGCCGGTGCCGGACGCGCTGCCGGACGACATCCAGCAGGTGTTGTTGTTGCCGTCGGTCACATTGGTGCCGGTATAGGTACGGTTCAGATTGTCGCTGCTGCGCGCGTTGCTGGACGTGCTGACCGAAGAGACGGCGACCGTCGTGCGCGGTTCATCCTTGATGCCGGCGACCACCGCGTTGCACCAGCCGGTCTTTCCGTTGACCTCGATCTGGACCCAGCCGTTCTGCTCTTTCAGCACCTTGACCTTGTCGCCGTTTTTGATGCTTGTGACCGTTGTCACGGAATCGTCATAGCTCGGTGCGCTGCGCACGCGCATGCTGTCGCTGCTGCTGCCGTTCGGCATGCGGATGGTGACGGTCTTGCCAACATAGTCCGGCGTCTCGGTGGTGGACGTCGACGCGTCGGTGGTGGATTCGGTCGTTTCACCGCCGGGGAACGTGACGTTGTGGTCGTTGTTCCATTTTCTGTCAGAGTTCGATTCGCTGAAGGTGCAGCCGGTCAGCGTGACCGTCTTGTCGTTTGCATTGGCGGACTCAAAGGTCGGCGTTCCCTTTGCCGTGGCGTGCACACCCACATATTTGTCGGCGTCGGCCGCCTGCAGACGGACCGTCCTGGTCGACACCGTCTCGCCATAGATGCTTTGCTTGTCCTGCGGCACGTTAAAGGTCTTTTCGCTGTCCATCGTCAGGATCACGTTGCCCGCACTGTCTTTCGACACCACGCCGGAAACACTGTCCTGCCCGGCCGGCGTCGGCGTGACCGGCGCGGTCGGGTCGCTCGGTTCGCCCGGCTTGGTTGCGTCGTCGGTGTTTTCGGTGCCTTTATCATCCTTGTTCTCGTCAGACTCCTTGTCCTTTTTGTCGCTCTTGCCAAAGATGAACTCCACCACGTCGCTCACGACCGGAAGGTCGATCTTTTCAAAATACTGCAGCGCAACCAGCGTTCCGCTGCCCAGCAGCAGGCACGCCAGCACCACGATCACAATGATGAGCGGGGCACGGCTCTTGCGGCGGCCCTCGCCTTCACCGCCGACCGGCGGATATGGCGGATAACCGGTTCCGCTGTAATCGACCGCCTGGGTGCGGTCGTCGGTCGGATCGATCGCCACGGTGTGGCCGTCATTCGGACCGTACGGCATCTGCATGCCATCCGGAGTATACGGCATCTGCATGCCGTCCGGGGAATAAGGCATCTGCATGCCGTTCGGGCCGTAAGACGACGGATACGGCATCGGGATCCCGGCCTGCGTTGCCCCCTCGGCAAATTGCTGGGTGTCGCCGCCATGCACGTTCAGCGTGTAGCGGCCATTCGGCTGGGCGGGATAGCCGCCGTTTGGCGGATAATATGCCTCGGCCGGGTTCGCGGCAAGCGTTTTGTCGCCGCCCGCGTCCGGCGTACCGAAGCCGAAACCGTTATGCGGCGGCATCGCGTTGGGGCCGAAATAGTCCGCAGCCGATTCGTCGCCGGGCAAATTGCCGCGCATCGGATCGACGGCAACGGTTTTATCCGCGCCGGCACCCGGTGCACCAAATCCGCCCTGCGGCGGTGTGACCGGTCTGGGCGCCCTTGGGGGCGGATTGATCCGGCTGAATTCCGGCGGCACCGCGCCGTAATAGGCCACGGTCGATTCGGAATCCGGCCGCACCGGCGGCGCCTTGACGGTTTGATCCGGGTCTGCTGCCGGCGGCGCCTTGACCGTCTTGTCCGGGTCTGCCGGCTGCGGCGCACTGCCGCTGCCTGTCTGCTCCGGACTCATCGGGGCATTCTGCAGCCGCACGGTCAGGTTGCCGGTATCCTCTGCAACCCGGGTCTGTTCCGGCGGTGTCTGCGGTGCGTCCGCCCAGCCGCCGTTCGGCGCCCACTGCGGCGCCCCGGCGCCCCCACAGTGCGGGCATTGGCCGTTCGGGTCCAGTTTCGTTCCACAATTTACGCAAAAATTAGCCATATCAGGTCCCCCTTTGCATTCTCTGTTTTCAAGATATTTTTGTTCCGCATTCCGTGCAGAAGGCCGCGCCCTCTTCCAGCGGCGCACCGCAAGTCGGGCAAAGCGCGGGCTGCTGCGCGTCTGCGGCGTCCGTCGGCGGCACATCCGGCGTTTGGGCTGCGAATGCCTCAAACGAAACCGGGGCGGCCGTTGCTGTTTTTTCAAGCGGCGTCGGGTTCATCGGCGCCATCTCGCCATACGGTGTCGGGTTCATCGGCACGGCGCCGGGAAGCGGCATTGCACCCGCCGCAAACGGGGGCGCTGTCTGCGGCAGTTCCATCGGCATCGGCTGGCCGCAGTTGGTGCAAAACTTCACGCTCCTGGCAACCGGACGCCCGCAGCTGGGGCAAAGCGTCTGATTCGGGTCGGGCGCGGGCATCGCCGCCTGGGGCAGCGGACTGCCGCAACTGTTGCAGAACGCGCCCGTGGATGGATTTTCGGCGCCGCAGGCCTCGCACAGCTTGACACCCTTTACGATCATGATCTGCTGTTTGCAGTCTGCGGCCATGCGCTCCGCTTCCTTGATCGCCTCGATCAGCGCCGCAAATTCAGGCGCGTAATCGTCCGGATGCTGGGAATAATAGAGCTTGCCGATCTGGAAATAGCCGTTGTTGATGCGGCGTTCCTGCTCGGCAATCTGCGAATTCAGCCGCGAGATCTCTGCCATGTTTTTGGTTCGTGTGATGGCATTCTGGCTCGTTCTGGAAATTCTGTTGCCGATGTCGTCAATAAATGCCATGGGGCATCCACCTCTCGATTTCGGGAACCGCCGCGGGCGACAGGTTCCTTTGTAGTTTTTATCAAGTATATCAAAAATGCTGCCGCATTTCAATACCTTTTTCTGTCAAAAGTGCTTTTTTGTATCAAAACGAACCGACAGTTCGCCACTTGTCTTTTTTATTGTAGTCGCCGCGTGTCGGATTCTGTAGTCCGGATTTTACCGGCGGCGGTCAAGATACAAACGCAGGGCACAGCCGAACGGTCTGCACCCCGCAAAGATTCTTTTATGTACGCCGGCGTCAGGCTTCCTTTGAAAAAGCTGCGGTCAGCAGCAGCTTGACCTCGGCAAACAGCGCTTTCATGTGCTCCAGCCAGGACTGCTTTGCCGGGCCGGGGTCAGGCTTGATCTCTTTGGCGGCAGGCAGATAGATCAAAAAGCGCGGATACGCTGCAAAGGTGTCGACGGTGACCTGCTGTGGCTGCCGCAGCAAAAACGCGGCAAAGTCCGACACGGCGTCCAGCATGTCGCCGTGGTGCGCGTACCGCAAAAACCACGTCTGCTCCGGGAACAGACAGGTGGAGGCGTCGATGTCCCGTTCCGGCGAGATCATCGCCGGGTCCGCCGCCGCCAGCACGTCGGCCGGCAGTTGCTCGCCGTACAGCGCCGTCGTGGCGCCGAAGGAGGTGTTTTTGGTGTCGATGGTCCCGTCGCTGAGCGTCTTGTGCGACGCGGTCAGCGGTGTGGAGGCGTACCCCGTGCGGGAAAGCACATAGACGTGGGCGCTGTCGTTGAGCGCCTGCAGGGTCTCGGTACGGTACGGACGGATCTGCGTGTTGTAGGCGTCGATCTTTTCACGCAGCGCAGAACGGTCCTCGCCGGCGCACAGCTCGTCAAAGATAAAGCGGGTCGCGTCGTCAAGGTATTCGTCGGGGATCATGCTCCAGACCGACGGCCAGTTGGCATACATCGGCACCATCACTTCTTTGAAGATGCGCGCCTGCAGATGGTCGATGAACTCGTTGCCGAGGTGCACCAGCAGCGGGATCAGGCCGATGTTCCGCGCGATTTTTGCCACCTCGTTCAGCAGCGTGCTGTATTCCATGTCATCAAACGCATAGGCCATATAGTCCATCATGGATTCCACGCTGACCTCCAGCTTGCCGCTCATCAGCTCGCCGTTGAAGGTCTCGCCGAAGACGGCCGGGGAATCAAAGAATACGCCGCGCACTTTGGTGTTGCCGAACAGCTTCAGATAGGTCACGGTGATCACCGCGCCGAAGCTGTGGGCGTGCAGATCGACCTGCTGCGTGCCGGCGGCGTCGCACACATAATTGATATAATCGTTCAGCGCCGCGGCGGTCTGCATTGGGTCAAGGCGCCAGTCATAGCTGAATTCCAGCCGGCTGGTTTTTGAAATGCTGCCCCGGTCCGGATAGCGAAAATACACGCCGCTGTCGTTGTGGACCTCGCCGTCGTCGCCGCTGTAGACCGGCTGAATGTATTTGTTCGCGATGTCAAGGGCAAGGTCGCCGAAACGGTCCCAGTCCCTGATGACCAGCGCTTTGAGGAATTCCCCGAGGTTGTCTTTGACGTCGTTCAAAATCGCGTCCATGTCGGGGTCCCAGAGCTTTTCGGAATTCGGGTCGTTGCGGTCCGCGCGGATGGACGTACCCATAAAGCCGTGCACAAAGATCAGCGGGCAGGCGTCCTCCTCGGCGTTGGCGAC
The DNA here is from genome assembly GCA_017434855.1 of Clostridia bacterium. Taxonomy (GTDB): domain Bacteria; phylum Bacillota; class Clostridia; order Oscillospirales; family Acutalibacteraceae; genus UBA6857. The sequence goes on along the minus strand of JAFRUA010000032.1, from coordinate 541 downwards.
GATCGCGCCCAGCGGCAGCAGCATCAGCAGCGCCAGAAGCAGCGCCAAGAGTTTTTTGCTCAGTTTCATTGTCAGTCTCCCCTTTCCGATTTCTGCTTTTATCATAGCACAAGTGCGGACAGATTGCAAGATGTTTTTAGGGCAGAGGGGATAGGGTACAGGGTACAGGGCAAAGGGGCGCGGCGGCAAGGGTTCGTCAAACAGGAACGGGAGCACGACTGGAAATCGTGTAACGCAGCGGCGGCAAGGGCCACCTCATCCGTCACGCGCATAGAATGCTTCGACTTTTCAAAAAGGCTTCGGGGCGCGTGCCGGGTGAGGTGGAAACAACAACGCCTTCCCCTTTTCAGAGGAAGGCGTTGGGTTATTTTGCTATGGACTATGGACTAGGGACTACGGACTAACTGCTAAGTAAGCACTGATTAATCCAAATAAACTCGTCAAAAGTGTAAAATATTTAATCGTGTCAGTAAATCAAGAAGATCAAAGGAGATATAATGTGAGAAATCCTCATATTTCGCATGGAATAAGGGGATTCCTC
>JAFRUA010000031.1 GCA_017434855.1 Clostridia bacterium | reverse complement strand
GCCTACGCCGAAGAGGGCCGCAAGTATTACAAGGAGGTCAGGGCGCTGGGCTATGAGCGGTACCGCGGGGCGCACATGCCGCTGACGCACAAGATCTCTTTCATGCGCGACTATGCCGAATGGATCGACACCCTGACGCCGCAAAAAGCGTTCCTGAAGATCAGGGTACCCGGTATGAAAAGCAAGCTGTGCTTTGCCGCCGCGCTGAGCCTCAGGCACATTCTGTTCACGTCGGTCTATTGGGCGCATCAGTGCGAACGGCCAGCTTGCATTGACTGCATAAACAAGGCGAACAGCCTTTAAATATGTCGAATAAAAAAGCATGGAAGGACTTGAAAAAATGAAGACAAGAATTGAATCTGATTCCATCGGCGAAAAAGAAATCAACGCGGATGCGTACTACGGGGTGCAGTCGTTAAGAGCAAAAGAGAATTTCCCGATCACCGGGATCCCGATGCATTTTGAGCTCATCAAAGCGCTGGCTCAGTTGAAAAGAGCCGCGGCCATGACAAACCGGGATTCGGGACGGCTGGAAAGAAAAAAGGCGGAAGCGATTATTCAGGCCTGCGATGAAATCATCGGCGGCAAATTGCACGACCAGTTTATCGTTGACGCCATTCAGGGCGGCGCGGGCACGTCCGCCAACATGAACGCAAACGAGGTCATCGCCAACCGGGCCATCGAGATCCTCGGCGGACAAAAGGGGGATTACAGCATCGTTCACCCGAACGACGACGTCAACATGGCGCAGTCCACCAACGACGTTTATCCCTCTGCCGGCAAAATCGCGATCGTTCAGATGCTGGAGGTTCTGATTCCCGCCGAACGGCGCCTGTACGATGTGCTGATGCAGAAATCGCAGGAGTACGACGGGATTGTGAAGATGGGCAGAACGCAGCTGCAGGACGCGGTCCCCATGCGTTTCGGTCAGGAATTCCACGCCTATGCGTCGGCCGTCAAGCGTGATATTGAGCGTTTTGTTTTTGCGGAAAAGGCGCTGCACGTTTTGAACATGGGCGCGACGGCCATCGGTACGGCGATCGACGGCGACCCTTACTATCTGACCTATGTTTGCGATAATATTTCAGAGGTCGTTGACGGCGACTATACACAGTGCGAAGACCTTTTTGACGGCACGTCCAACCTCGATATTTATGTGACGGTTTCCTCCACCCTGAAAACCGCCGCGCTGAATCTTTCCAAGATGTGCAACGACCTGCGGCTGCTTTCCAGCGGCCCGAGAACAGGCATCGCCGAAATTTCACTCCCCGCAAAGCAGAACGGTTCTTCGATCATGCCGGGAAAAGTCAACCCGGTCATTCCGGAAGTGGTTTCTCAGGTCGCGTTCAGAATCATCGGCAGCGACATGACGGTGACGATGGCGGCCGAGGCGGGGCAGCTTGAACTGAACGCCTTTGAGCCGGTGATTTTCTACAGTTTGTTTGAGGGTATCCAGGCGCTGACCAATGCCATCGGCACGCTGATCGACAACTGCATTTCCGGGATCGTGGTCAACAAGGAACGCTGCGAAGAGCTGCTGCACCGAAGCGTGGGGATCGCCACCGCGCTGAAGCCCTATATCGGCTACAAAAAATCCGCAGAGATTGCCAAGGAGTCGCTCAGGACCGGCGTGTCCGTCAAGGATATCGTCATCCGGGACGGACTGATGAGCGAAGAAGAACTTTCAAGAATCCTTGAACCCAAGAATATGACGGAAATCAAAAAGCTGAAATAAAGATTGCTTTATTTGAAATGATGACCGGGCGGAGTTCCACGCGAACCCTGCCCGGCCTTTTTTATGTTATGCCGCTTCGATACAATCCAGCCCATGCAAAAACTGCTGATATACGATCGTTCAATGAATTATTATTTCTGAAATGCGGGGCGCCGTCTTTCCGAAAATGGATGGCCGGCGTAAGATTTTTACGCATGGAATCACAGGCGTGCTGTTTTTTCAATGCGTCTTTTCCAACTATTACATTTAGATTTCGTGTTCGTTTAGTAAAACGATAATTAAACGATGACCCAAAAACAACACGATCGCACCTACAAATAACGCGATGGGTATTGCCGAAAAAGCACAAAACCAGTAAAACGCACAGAACCACCGGGCAGAAACGCATCTGTCCGGCATTATTATATTCTTTGTAATCGTGTAATTTGTCCCTTCACAAGCTAGGCAATTCAAGCGTTCTCCGTCAGAAGGGGTACATAAAAGAACAGCACGCCGATCGTATCAGAATCAGCGTGCTGTTATGGTTGCGGAGATAGGATTTGAACCTACAACCTCCGGGTTATGAGCCCGACGAGCTACCGGATTGCTCTACTCCGCGATGTCTCACTTTTTCAAGTGCTTACATATTATAGCGTATCAATCCGGAATTGTCAAGCCTTTTTCAAAGATTTTTTGCGGCGGCCGCATTTTCAAAGCGTCCTGCCGGTCGGCACTTTACAAATCGGAAAGAATATAGTATAATCATCTTTACATTTTCCAAAGCTATCAAAACAGAAGCAGACAACGGAACGGAGGGGTCCCATGGAATGGACAATGGAAACGGCACTGTGCGGCTTTCGCGTGACGCGCATCCGTGAAAATCAAAAGATCGGCGGCCGGCTGATCGAAATGACGCATGAAGCCACCGGCGCACTGTTGTGCTGGGTACAGAACGGGGCAGAGAACAAGCTGTTTTCGGTCGCGTTCAAAACGATTCCGGAGGATGACACCGGCGTGTTTCACATTCTGGAGCATTCCGTGCTGTGCGGGTCTGAAAAGTTTCCGGTGCGCGAGCCGTTTCTGGAGCTGCTGAAAAGCTCGATGAACACCTTCCTCAATGCGATGACCTATCCCGACAAGACCGTGTACCCCGTGTCGAGCCGCAACACGCAGGATTTTTTGAACCTGACCGAGGTCTATCTGGACGCGGTGTTTGCGCCGAGGCTTTTGACCGATGAAAACATCTTTCGTCAGGAGGGTCGGCGGCTGGAGCTGACAGACGACGGCGGTGCGCTCAACGGCGTGGTGCTGAACGAAATGAAGGGCGCCATGAGCGGCGTGGACGACCGCATCGGGATGGGGATTGACCGACTGCTGTTCCCCGATACCTGCTACCGGTTCAATTCCGGCGGCGACCCGGCGGCGATCCCGACGCTGACGTATGCGGATTTCAAGGCGGCGTACCGGCGGTTCTATCATCCGTCCAACGCACGGTTTTTCCTGGACGGCGACGTGCCGATCGAAGCGACGCTTGCCATGATCGACCGGTATCTTTCCCGCTTTGAGCGTTCGCCGGCGTCGGCAGACGTCACATGGCAGGCCCCGCACGGCGGCGAAGCGACGGCGTACTATGCGGTGGATAAAGACGAACCGAACCGCGACCACCTTGCCTTTGCAAAGCTGCTGGGCCGCTTTGACGATACAGACCGCCTGTTGGCTGCGCGTGTGCTGTGCAGCCTTTTGACGGCGACCAACGAGTCGCCGCTCAAGCGCGCGCTGCTGTCAAAGGGTCTGTGTGAAGACGTGGATCTTTATGTCAATGACGAGATCGCGCAGCCGAGCCTGGTGCTGGCCGTGCGCAACACCAACGCCGAAAGGGAAGGCGAGATTCGCGATACGATCCGCACGGTCATCCGCGACCTGTGCGCGGCGGGGCTGTCAAAGGACCTGCTGACGGCGTATCTGAACCAACTGGAATTTTCCACACGGCAGCTTCCCGAGCCGCAGGGCCTGGTGCGGGCGACGGCGGCGCTGTCCTATTGGCTGTACGGCGGCGACCCGCTGGAGCCGCTGGACGTGGACGAAAACTTCAAACGTCTGCGCGGCATGATCGAAACGGGCGGGTTTGACGCGCTGCTGCAGTCGGTCTTTGCAGACAACGGCGATGTGGTGACGCTGCGGATGCTGCCGTCGCTGACGCTGGAGGGTGAAGAGGCGCAGGCCGAAGCCGACCGCGTGCGGGCGTACCTTGACACCCTGACGCCGCAGGACCGCGACACGCTGAAAGCGAAAAACGCGGCGCTGCAGCTTTGGCAGCAGACCGAAGATTCCCCCGAGGCGCTGGCCACGATCCCGACGCTGACGCTCTCTCAAGTGGAGCCGGAGCCGAAGCTGATCGAAACGCAGACGCAGACGAGCGGCCCGGTGACGGCGCTGCTGCACCCGATGCACACCAACGGCATCGTGTATCTGAACCTCTATTTTCCGCTGAGCGGCTTCACACTGGAGGAGCTGGAGCTGGTGTCGGTCATTCCGTCGTTCTTTACGGATTTGCCGACGGCGGCGCATTCGGTCGCCGCGCTGCAGCAGGAGATCAAGACCCGGATCGGCCGCCTGCGCTTTGACGTCACGGCGACGGAAATCGTCGGCGACCCGGCGCACTGCATGCCGTACCTGACGGTGTCGGCCGGCATCCTTGAGGAAAATCTGGAGCGGGCCGAGGCGCTGATCGCAGAGATCCTGACCCAAACACTGTTTGAAGATACCGACAAAATGCTGGAGATCCTGCGCCAGATCGACGACGGCAACCGGCAGGCGGCGATCACCTCCGGCCACACGCTGGCGATCGGCGCGGTGCGTGCGGGTTACACGGCCTGCGGCGCGGTGCGCGAGGCCTTTGGCGGCGTGCCCATGATCCGCCGCGTGCGCGCGCTGGTGCAGGACTTTGCGTCGCAAAAGGCTGCGCTGGATGACATCATCGGCCGTGTGTGCGCCCAGATCGGCAAGGCATCGCTGACGCTGAGCGTGACGGCGCAGCAGCCGGAAGTCCCGGCAACGCTGCTTGGATTGCTGCCGGAAGGTACCCCGCAGGCGGCGGTCCCGGCGTATCACAAGGAACAGCCCGGCCGCATCGGCGTGCGCATCCCGGCGCCGGTCGCCTTTGCCGTGAAGGGGTTCCACCCGTCGCTGATCGGAAAGACGGCGGACGGCGCGCTGAGCGTGCTGGCAAACATGGTGACCTATTCCTATCTTTGGAACCGCGTGCGCGTGCAGGGCGGCGCTTACGGCGCGGGACTGACCGGCGCCGGCCGCAGCGGCATGTATTGCTATTCCTATCGCGACCCGAACCCGGCCGCCAGTCTGGGCGCCTATGACGGCGTGGCAGACTTTCTTGAGGCGTTCCTTGCCGGGGACGAAGCGCCGGACAAATATATCATCTCGTCTGTTGCGGCGAGCGATCCGCTGCAGTCGCCCGGCAACGCGGCGCTGACTGCGGATGAACGGTACTTTGCGGGCATCACGGACGACTGGCTGCGCCGGCGCAGACAGGAGATGCTGGCGGCAGACAGGGCTGCGCTGGGCGCCTGGCTGGATGCGCTGCACGCGATGAAAGACAGGGGCGGCGTGTGTGTGGTCGGCGGTGAGCGCGCGCTCACCGATTGCGGCAATCTGGAGATCATTGCGTTGTAAGCTTGTCGCGGATAACAAGCAACAGAAAAAGAATCGGTCCGGAATTATGCAATTTGCCGAAATTCTTTTTTCTGCAAAAAAGCAATTGATTTTTGAACAAAATACGAATATAATAATAACGTCAAAGTATGTGACAAAATACTATCGAAGAAACGGAGCGAAAAACATGAAGAAAGTATGCGCAATCCTGCTGGCGGCTCTTATGCTGCTCACCGTCCTGCCGTTTGCCTCGTTTGCGAAGGTCGCGAACAACGACAAGATCATGACGGAAATCCTCACGAACGGCAACTACGAACACATCAGCTACACACACGAAAAAGAGTACTTCAAAACCGGCCTGATCGTCAACGCCGTGTTCCATGCAGAGGACTGGGGCAGCCAGATCAAGGGCGACACCTATGAAGCGAAAGCCGCCAAGACGGTCCTGCTTGCGCTCATCGACAAGATCGAAGCCGATCTGAACAACGAGACCTATGAAAAGGTTCTCTCCGTTCTGAAGGGCGCGTCCACGGCCGCCGGCCTGGTTGAAAAAGTCAACGACCTGACCGGAAAGCTGGATTTCGTGACCTCTTCTGAGTGGGCAACCTCTCTCACCGTGCTCAACAACACGATCAAGGTCATGAACTTTGCAAACGACGAGTACGAAAAGTATGCGGAAGGTTATGCGATCATCCTGTCCTGCCAGGCAGCCAGCAGCTACTACGGCGGTCTGCTTGACTACATCGCCGAGCATGTTGCGGACGAAAACGTCGCCAATGCCGCGATCGAGCTGAAAGAGTACATCACGATGGACCTTGACGAGGCCAACCAGCTGCTCATGAAGCAGATCGCTGACGACGCCGGCCAGGAAGGCGCGCTGATCGCGATCGACCTTGCGATGAACACCAACACCGTCACCGCCGCCATCAAGACCGCCTACGGTCTGGTCGGCAGCATCGGCGACAAGCTGTTCAACTCCACTGACATTGCGACCTATAAGGCTGCGCTTGCTGCGGTCACTTATATCGAAGACATCATCGTTCCGTACATTACCGCTGAGATCGGTAATACGGACGTGCTTGCGGCCGACTTTGCGAAGGTTGCAATGATTTCTCTGCGCGAGTCCGGCGAAAAGGCGCTGTCCAACCTTGGCAAAGTGACTGCTGACAGCATCTATGGAAAGATTTTCAAGAAAGATGATGCGGCCGAAATGTCCAAGCGCGGTGCGCTCGCAGTTGCGAAGCTCGGCGTCTACAAGGACATCATCCTTGCCGATGCGGACTACACGGTCTATGATGTTCAGGTCATCGCAGAAGTGAAGAAGAACGCGACCATTTACAATGCCGACGGTTATGCTGTTGCGGTTTTGAAGAACGGCAAAGAATCCGCCAAGATCACAGATGACGGCGCATTCTATTCCATCTTTGATTCTGTCGTCGGCACCTATGTCAAGGTCATCGTGACCTTCGGTGAAGGCTACGAAGTGAAGCTCAGCACGGCCAGCGATTCCGGCAGCTCCAGCAGCTCCTCCGGCAAGAAGAGCGGCGGCATCTTCGCCAGCTTCTTCGCTGCGATCGCCGAGTTCTTCAGAAGCCTGTTCTCCTTCGGCAAATAAGAAACGCTGAAACCACAATCCATTGCCACGGTCTTCCCACGGTTGACCGTGGCATTTTTGTGCGCGGTGCATAATAAAACGCTGCCGGCTTCGGGTGAAGCGGACAGCGTTTTTGATCATTGGTATGACCGTTCCGTCGTTTGCGTGGTGTCACTGAATGTCGTTGATGTCATACGGCGTGCGCTGATAGACGAAATAGTTCAGCCAGTTGGTAAACATCAGCGTGCCGACGTTGCGCCAGGTCATGACGGGCGGTTTGGTCGGGTCATCGTCCGGAAAGTAGTTTTGCGGGATCTGAATGGGCAGGCCCTTTTCCTTGTCTCGGAAATATTCTTTTGCCAGCGTGTCGGCGTCGTATTCGGAATGGCCCGTGGCAAAAAACTTGCGGCACGCAAGGTCCGAGATCAGATGGATGCCGGAGATCTCGGAATAAGACAAAATCTGCAGGTCCTTGCACAGCGCGATGTCTTCAAAGCGAATCTCCGTGTGGCGCGACTGCGGCACGTTGAACACGTCGTCAAACCCGCGCAGCAACGGGTGATAAAGGTCCAGCGGTTTTTGCTGAAAGACGCCGAACATCTTTTCCTTGAGCTCGTGCTTCGGAACGCCGTAATGATAATATAGCGCCGCCTGGGCGCCCCAGCAGATGTGGAAGGTGGAATAGACGTGCTTTTTGGACCATTCAAAGATTTTGCACAGCTCGTCCCAGTAATCGACGTCTTCAAACGCCAGCTTTTCAACCGGTGCGCCGGTGACGATCATGCCGTCGTATTTGTTGTTTTGCACCTCGTCAAAGGTTTTATAAAAGGTGAGCATGTGCTCTTCGTTGGTGTTTTTGGATTTGTGCGTTGCGGTCTGCAGCAGCGTGACGTCCACCTGCAGCGGCGTGTTGCTCATCAGGCGCAGCAGTTGGGTCTCGGTCTCGATCTTGGTGGGCATCAGGTTCAGGATCACGATCTTCAGCGGACGGATGTCCTGGCTTTGCGCGCGTTCCTGCGACATGACAAAGATGTTTTCACGTTCCAGCCGTTCCTTGGCCGGCAGCCGGTCATCGATTTTGATGGGCAATGCAATCACCTCCGCGTACTTGGACCGTGCCCTTCCGCGGCGGAAACGGCCGGTCCACTTGCATTATTTTATATGATAGCACAGTTTTTTGTAAATGTAAATGGAAATTCGGAAAAAAGAGACCGGAAAGCGCACGACCTTCCGGTCCGGTCCATGTGCGGTGCAGTCTGCCGCGGCGGAATCGTTTTTCCGCTGCGCAAGCTGCCGGCTCCGCAGCCCGGCGATCCGGTTGCAAAGGGGGCGGCCCGGCGTTTTCGGCGTTGGCCTTTTCGGTGTGCGGCAGAATTATTTTGGTGCGCGCCGTGCTCAATTCCGGCGCAGCTCTTGACAAATCGCAAAAAACAGGTAAAATATTTTTAACTGATGTTTTTAAGAAAGTCGGACGGAAAATATCGGATGTGATCCCACCGGATGAAAGGAGGGGCACGCGATGCGTGAATCCCTGTTGAAGATGAAGACGGCGCTGCAGCAGACGTTCCTCTATACAATTTATTTGTTCTTTGTGCGCAATTTCAGAAGGTTCAAAAAAAAGCTGAAAAAGATCAGGCGGAACACCAAAAAGCGCTTTCGGCGCACCTTTGACCCCTGGTATAAATACCGGATGTTCAAGAAGGTCTATCCGCGAACCTATTACAAGGCGGCGCGTCAGCCGGTGCAGGAAAACAAGGTGGTGTTTGTGGAGCTGCGTCTGCCGACGCTGACCAACAGCTTCAAGGTGCTGTATGACACGCTGTATCGGGAATATGATTTTGACCTGCACTGTCACTTTTTGCGCAACACCTTTGTGTCACGCAAGCAGTACCGCGAAAACATCAAGGCCATGCTGCGCGACGCCGCAACGGCAAAATATGTCTTTTTTGACGAGGCGACCAACGTCAACGGCTGCATCAAGATGCGGCCGGAAACCAAGGTGACCCAGCTCTGGCACGGCTGCGGCGCGTTCAAACGGTTCGGCTTCAGCACGGCGGACGCCATCTTCGGCGCTTCGCGCGAGATGATGGAAAAGTATCCCTTCAACCGGAACTATACCCGCGTCACCGTCAGCAGCCCGGAGGTCATCTGGGCCTATGAAGAGGCGATGCAGTACACGCATGAAAGCGGCGTGGTGCAGGCGCTGGGGTCCAGCCGGACCGACATTTTCTATGATCAGAAGGTGATCGACCGCGCGTTTGACCATCTTTACGAGGTGATGCCCGAGGCAAAGGGCAAGCGCGTGATTTTGTATGCGCCGACCTTCCGCGGCCGTGTGGCAAAAGCGACGACGCCGAATATTCTGGAGCCGGAGTTTATGAAATACATGCTGGGCGACAAATACGTTTTGCTGTTCAAGCATCATCCGCTGGTGCGCAAGCGCCCGAAGATCCGCGAATTTTGCAGCGACTTTGCCAAGGACGTGACCGACACCATGACGATCGAGGATCTGCTGTGTGTGGCAGACATCTGCATCTCGGACTATTCCTCGCTGGTGTTTGAATATTCGCTGTTTGAGCGGCCGATGCTCTTCCTGGCCCACGACCTTGAAAAGTTCTTTGACTGGCGCGGGTTCTATTATGATTATGAAGAGCTGGCGCCCGGCCCCATCGTGACCAACACGACCGGCGTGATCGACTTCATTCTGAATGTGGACGAGCGCTTTGACCGCGAGCGGGTCCACGCTTTTCGCGAAAAGTTCATGTCTGCCTGTGACGGCCACGCCACCGAGCGCATCATGGACGACGTCTTTGGACTGGAGGCGCTGGCAGAGCACAAGCGCAAGACGCCGCTGCCGGACGAGCCGTATCACATGATCCCGCACTCCGGTGATTATGTCGCCCCGGCTGAAGAGGACGACGAGGAGGAAGACGCCGACCCGAACGCGATGAAAGACGACGAAGCTGCCGACTTGACAGATGACGCCGATGACGCCGACGCGGAAGAAGACACGCAATAATCATATTGAAAAGCCGCTGCGCGTTCGGCGGCTTTCTTTTTGAAAGGAGGGGCGGCCGTGGGCAGGCTGAAGGCGCTGCTGCAGCGCACGATCTTTTATCAATTCTATTTGCAGCTTGTCAAGCGCTACCGCTTTCGGGTACAGGACAAACAATACCCCCGCATCTATCGCCGGTACGCAAAACGCCCGGTCGACCCGCACAAGGTGCTGTTTCTGGAAATTCACCACCCCGCGCTGTCCAACAGCTTCCGGCAGGTCTATGCCGCGCTGGCGCAGGACGGTTCGTTCCGGCTGCGGTGCCACTATCTGCTTCATACAAGCACCCCGCCGCGGCGGCAGCGCAAGGTGTTCCGGCGCTTTCTTAAGGACCTTGCAACGGCGCGGGCGCTCTTTCTGGACGAGGGGACCGACCTGCTGTCGCACGTTCCGGTGCGCAAAGAGACGGCGGTTATCCAGCTTTGGCACGGCTGCGGCGCGTTCAAAAAGTTTGGCCTGAGCGTTGCCGACCGCAAGTTCGGCGCGGACGCGGACTATATGAAGGACCATCCCTTTCACTCGCACTACAGTCTGGTCACGGTCAGCAGTCCCGAGGTCGTGTGGGCCTATGCCGAAGCGATGGGGTACCCCGAAGGCAGCGGCGTGATCCGCCCCACCGGCGTCAGCCGCACCGACGTCTTTTTTGACGAAATGTTTCTCCGGTCCGCAAAAGAACATCTGCTGGCCGCCGTGCCGCAGGCAAAGGGCAGGCGCGTGCTGTTATATGCCCCGACGTTCCGCGGCAACATCCGCGAGGCCGCCGCGCCCACGGTGCTCGACATCGCATCGCTTCAGGCCGCGGTGGGGGAGGGCAGCGTGCTGCTCATCAAGCACCACCCCCACGTCAGGCACCGCCCGCCGGTCCCGGAAAGCTGCCGCACGTTTGCCTTTGACGTGACCGACAGTCTGACAATCGAGGACCTGCTGTGCGTCAGTGACGTGTGCATCTCGGACTACTCTTCGCTGGTGTTTGAGTATTCGCTGTTTGAGCGGCCGATGGTCTTTCTTGCCGACGACCTCGACGACTATTTTGACTGGCGCGGCTTTTATTACGACTACCGTGAGCTGGCGCCCGGCCCGGTGGTGCAGACAACGGCGGAGCTGATCGACGTCCTGACCCACCCGGACACGCATTTTGACGTTGCGCGGGTGCGGGCGTTCAAAGAAAAATTCATGTCGGCCTGCGACGGTCACGCGACCGCACGCATCCTTGACGACATCGGCCTGATCAAAACGGAACCCGACCGCGCGTGATGCCGGCCGGGTTGATTTGCCGGCGTTTTCAGACGCGGAAAACACCCCCCGGTTCTGCCGGGGCAATCAGATGCGCGAAGCTGTGATACTTACGGGTTGCAGTGCGTATAATGCAAAATATGATTCCGTCGCCCTGACAGGGGGAGAACAAACCGCCGATTGCACCGGCGGTTTTGATTTTTGTTTTGGTACCGCGAAAAACTGCGCGCCGCCCGATCGCGCACAAACGATTTGCGTTTTTAGAGGCGCCCGAATAACAAAAATAAAAGCGGGCAATCTATGATTGTTTCAGGAGGGGAACCATGATCAGGGTGGCTTTTTTTGACACAAAAGAATATGACCGCGCGGCGTTTGCGCAATATGATGACCGCTCTTTGCTGGCGTTCAAGTTTTTGGAGACCAGGCTGACCGAAGACACGGCAGCGCTGGCCAAAGGGAGCGACGTCGCCTGCGTTTTTGTAAACGATGCGGTCAACCGCGCGGTGATCGACAGGCTGTATGCCAACGGCGTTCAAGTGATCGCGCTTCGGTGCGCCGGATACAACAATGTTGATGTGAAATATGCCTTCGGCAAGCTTCGGGTCGTTCATGTTCCGGCCTATTCTCCCCATGCCGTGGCAGAACACGCAATGGCGATGCTGCTGACCTCTGTGCGGCGGATTCACAAGGCGTATAACCGCACCAGGGATTTTAACTTTTCCCTGAACGGACTGACCGGGTTTGACTTTTACGGCAAAACGGTCGGCGTGATCGGGGCGGGGAAAATCGGCCGCATTTTTATTGATATTTGCCGTGGGTTTGGCATGCGGATTCTTGTTTATGACAAATACCCCGCCGGCGACAACCTTGAATATACGGCGCTTGAAAAGCTCTTTGCGTGCAGCGACATCATCTCTTTGCACTGCCCGCTCACCGATGAAACCCGGCACATGATCGATGCCGGCGCGATCGCCGGAATGAAAAAGGGCGTGGTGATCGTCAACACCTCACGCGGCGGCCTTATTGACACAGAGGCGCTGCTGGCCGGTATCAAATCAAGGAAAATCGGCGCCGCCTGTCTTGACGTGTATGAGGAGGAAGCAGACATTTTCTTTGAAGACAGATCCGGCCACATTCTGAATGACGATCTGCTTTCGCGCCTCATTTCCATGCCGAATGTTATTGTGACGTCGCATCAGGCGTTTTTGACCGAAGAAGCGCTGAACAGTATCGCAGAGGTCACGGTCAATAACATCCGGTCATGCTTTGTAAACAGCGGCCGTTGCGAAAATGAACTGTGTGATCGCTGCGGCCGGATCGGGCAGTGAAAAAAAGAAACAAAAACCAACCGCCATTCAGGGGCAGCAACTCCGGAACGGCGGTTGGTTTTATCGGTGCGCTTATTCGATTCTTTGAATATATTCCATGCTTTGACGCAAAAAGCGCTGCGTGTCAAACGCTTCGTTTTTCAGACTGTTCTGAATGATGATGCCGTCTGAAACCATCAAAATGAGCCATGTGAAATAATCGGCGGAAACATTTTTGGTTCTTTCTGCGATTTTTGAAGAGATCAGTTTTTGAAACTCTTCATACCGGCGCACAAGCTTCAGGCGGAGCTCTTCGTCGCCGAGCAGCGCCACGTCAAACAAATGAAGGCGCAGGCCGGAGGATGCAATGTTCCGTTCGATCACATAATTGACCAGGCGGTGCGGCGACGTATCCTTTTCCTTGTTTTCCGTCCATTGAATCAGCTCGTCCCATTGGCGCGACAAATAGCGATCGGTAACATCAAAAAGGATTTGGTTTTTGCTCTTGTAATAATAGTACAGCGTGCCCTTGGATATTTCGGCTTTTTCGGCGATCCTTGCAAGCGTGATTTCCGAAAACGGATTTCCCTTCAGAAGCTCTTCCGCTGTGTCGAGTATGATTTCCTTTATGTTTTCCGGTCTTTGCGCAGCCATAAAACACCACTCCGATCTCATGATGATTGAATTATAACATGATTGTCAGACAATGTCTACCGAAAAAGCGCAGAAGGGTTTCTTTTTTTGCCAAAGTATTGACAAAAGCGCGGAATGGATTTATACTTAAAAAAGAGTCGGTCGGCCAACCGACACGGTTTTGCGCTGTCAGCTTTCGCCTGGCAGCGGCCCGGTGGACGGAGATGAATGTTATGAATACGGCAGCCATCAACAAAAAACTGCAAAAGGCCTTTGGCGGCAGGTTCAGCGCTGTGGAAGAAAACGGCGCCGTTTTTGTGCGCGGCAAAAGCGACGACTGGAACGAGATCATCGCCGCCTGCCAGACGGCGGCTGAAAAATACGGCGCCACCCATGTGGTAAACGACATTGTTTATACCGGCGCGCAGCCGCTGCCCATGCGCCTGCCCTCGCTGCGCGACGACGCGCTGAACGGCAGAGCGCCCGACGTCCTGATCATCGGCGGCGGCATCTCCGGCGCTTCGATCGCGCGGGAGCTGATGAAGTGGAAGCTTGATGTTTTGCTGGTGGACAAGGAAGCGGACCTTGCGCTGCAGGCGTCCGGCCGCAACGACGGCGAGGTGCACCCGGGCATCGACCTTGGCAAGGGTTCGCTCAAGCACAAATACATCCGCCGCGCCAACCGTATGTATGCCGACGTCTGCCAAACGCTTGACGTGCCGTTTCACCGCGTCGGGCAGTATGTGCTGTTCCGGTCCGCTTTGCTCAGGCCGGTGATCGGTCTGTATGCGCTGTGGCGCCGGCTGCACGACGGCATCGAGGATACAAAGCTCCTTTCCGGCAAAGAGCTGCTGCGGCGTGAACCGCGGCTCAGCCCGGACACAAAGTTTGCGCTTTGGAACCCGAGCGCCGGCTGCGTTTGCCCCTACGGACTGACGATCGCCTATGCGGAAAACGCGGTGCAAAACGGGGCGGCTGTCAGCCTGAATACGGCCGTGCTGTCCATGGAGGTGCGCGGCCATCGCATCGTCAGTGTGAACACCAACCGCGGCACACTTTATCCGAAGCTTGTGATCAACGCGGCCGGCGTCTTTGCCGAGGACGTCGCGGCCATGGCAGATGACCGCTTTTATTCCATCCATCCGCGCCGCGGCACCAATTCCATTCTGGATCAAAAGGCCGGCGCCTATATGCATTCGATCGCGTCGGTCAAGGATCTGCACATCCACGGAAAAAACCATTCCAAGGGCGGGGGGATCCTGCACACCGTGCACGACAATCTTCTCATTGGCCCGGATGCGGTGGAAACGCCTGAAAAGGAAAACACCGAAACGCGCCCGGAAAGCATCAAAACCGTTTTTGATAAACAGACCCAAACGATGCCTGCTCTTTCACAGCGTGATATCATTACATACTTTACCGGTGTGCGCGCCCCAACATTTGAGGAGGACTTCATTTTGGAACCCGGCCGGAACACAAAGAATCTTATCCATGTGGCGGGCATTCAGTCGCCCGGCCTGACCACGGCGCCCGCCGTTGCGGTCGATATGGCGGCGCTGGCGGTGGAACTGCTGAAAAAGGAACGGCCGGTGGAAGTAAACCCGGCCTTTGACCCCGTGCGCAAGGGCGTGCCCGTTCTGCGTGAACTGGACGACGCGGCGCGTGAGGACATGATATGCAAAAATCCGGATTACGGCGAAATCGTTTGCCGCTGCGAAGAGATCAGCAAGGGCGAGATTCTGGACGCCCTGCGCGCACCGATCTGCGTGCCGACGCTGGACGGCATCAAAAAGCGGGTGCGTCCCGGCATGGGGCGCTGCCAGGGCGGCTTCTGTTCGCCGTTGGTGACAAAGATCATTGCCGAGTTTTTGGGCGTGCCGCTTGCCGACGTGCGAAAATCCTCGGCGGAATCCGTTATCACTTTCGGTGAAACCAAGAACTGCAAAGGAGGCGATGAGGCGTGACGACAGGGAGCGTAGACGTGCTTGTGGTCGGCGGCGGCCCGGCCGGTCTGGCTGCGGCGATCAGCGCCCATGACAACGGCGCAAAGGTTCTTCTTCTTGAACGTGAGGCGCGCCTTGGCGGCATTCTCAAGCAGTGCATTCATGACGGCTTCGGGCTGCTCCGCTTCGGCGAACAGCTTTCCGGCCCAGAGTATGCCGAACGGTTTGAAGATGAACTGCATGCGCGTGAGATCGAATATCGCACCTTGACGTTTGTGACAGGGATCGGGCAAAACGAAGACGGCGCCTTTGCCGTGCACACCGTGGGCAGGGACGGCGTTTCCGTTCTGTATGCAAAGGCGCTTGTGCTTGCCACGGGCTGCCGCGAGCGCACGGCAAAGCAGGTGTTCATTCACGGCACGCGGCCAGCAGGCATCTTTACCGCCGGCACGGCGCAGCACTTCACAAACCTTTTGGGCCAGATGCCGGCGAAACGGTGCGTGATCCTCGGTTCGGGCGACATCGGCCTGATCATGGCGCGCCGGCTGACGCTGGAAGGCGCAAAGGTGCTCGGTGTGTACGAAGCCAAGGCCACACCCTCCGGCCTGACGCGCAACCTGCATCAGTGCCTGCATGATTATGACATCCCGCTGCATCTGTCGCACACGGTCACGCGCGTGTTCGGGTCCGATCGCCTGGAGGCGGTCGAGATCTCAAAGGTTGACGAAACCATGTCGCCCATCCCCGGCACGGCGCAGCGCGTGGACTGTGACGCCCTGATCCTGTCGGTCGGACTGATCCCGGAGAATGAGCTTGCGGAAGCTCTCGGCGTGCAGCTTGACGGACGCACCAGGGGCCCGGTCTGCGACGGGCAGTGCATGACGAGCGTCGACGGCGTGTTCAGCTGTGGCAACGCGCTGCATGTCAACGATCTGGTGGACTATGTTTCCAAAAACGCCCAGCAGGCCGGCAAAGCCGCCGCATATTATCAGGCAAAACCGCGCAGGCTGATTCAGATGACTCCGGCGGACGGGCTGCTTTACGTCGTTCCCCAGCGGCTCAACCTGAACGAAAGCAACCGCGCAACGGATTTGTATTTCCGCGTGCGGGAAGATGAAAACAACTGCGTGCTTCACATAGAGGCGGACGGAAAAGAAATTTTCAAAAAGCGATACGCTTTTTTGCGCCCGCCCGAAATGGAGAATCTCACCATAGATTTTGACAGCTGCGGATTAAACGAAACCAGCCGTGTTGTGCTCCGGCTGGAAAAGTCAGCAAAGGAGACAGTGTGAAATGACAAAAGAACTGGTTTGCATCGTTTGTCCCCGTTCGTGCAGGATGCAGATTTCCATGGATGGCAGCGAACCGGTTGTGACCGGAAACACCTGCAAACGGGGCCGGGACTTTGCCGTGCGCGAAATGACCGATCCGCGCCGCACGGTCTGCACCACGGTGCGCACCGCCTTTCCCGGTGTGCCGGTGCTGCCCGTGCGCGTATCTGCCCCCATTCCCAAGGGGAGGATTTTTGATCTGATGCGCGAAGTGAACCGCGTCACCGTTACAGAGCGGCTGGGCCGCGGCGACACGGTCGTTCCGAACATTCTGGACCTCGGCGCGGACCTCATTGTGACAAGTAATGTGCTGAAAGAAGAAACAAAAGGTTAAAGGAGGAAAACGATGGAACATCCGCTTGTATTGACGTTTGACATCGGCACGCAGAGCGCCCGGTGTCTGCTGGTCAACAAGGCCGGCGGCTTTGAAGACATGCAGCAGCAAAAATACGAAACGCCCTATTTTTCCAAACAGCCCGGCTGGGCAGAACAGGCACCGGATTTTTATTTTGAAAGCATCGCCGCGCTGTCAAAAACGCTGCTGGCGCGCAACAAAGACAAACTCGGCCGCATCGTTGCCGTCTGTCTGACCTGCATCCGCGACACCGTGCTGTGTCTGGACAAAGACAAACGCCCGCTGCGCGACATCATTTTGTGGCTTGACGAGCGCGAGGCGAATGACGAGGGGCAGATCCCGGCATCCAAGCGGGCGCTGTTTTCGCTGGTCGGCATGGGCGAATCGGTCAGGATCCTGTACCGTGCCACGGCCGCCAACTGGCTGATGCAAAACGAGCCGGACCTGTGGGCAAAGACCGACAAATACGTTATGCTGCCCACATACCTCAACTACCTTTTGACAGGGACGCTGAAGGATTCAACGGCAAATATGATCGGCCATGTGCCGTTTGATTACAAAAAGCGGTGCTGGATGGGGGAAAGCGGGCTGACGCGCTGCGTGTGCGACGTACCGCAGGAAAAGCTGTGCGCGCTGGTGCCTTCGGGAGAGGTGATCGGTACGATCACAGCGGAAGCTTCCGAAAAAACGGGGATCCCCGCGGGGCTGCCGCTGATCGCCACCGGGTCCGACAAGGGCTGTGAAACGCTGGGCATGTCTGTGATCCGCCCGGATCAGGCGGCGGTGTCGTTTGGTACCACCGCAACGCTGCAGATGGCGGTGAAGGACTATTTTGAGCCGCAGCCGTTCATGCCGGCATATCCGGCGGTGCCGAACGATATGTATAATCCGGAATTTGAGGTGTTCCGCGGGTTCTGGATGATCTCCTGGTTCATCGAGCAGTTCGGCGCCGAAGACAAGGCTGCCGCCGCGGCAAAGGGCGTTTCCGCCGAGCAGTATCTGGATGAGAAGATCAAGGCCATCGCGCCGGGCGCGGGCGGGTTGCTGCTGCAGCCGTTCTGGACGCCGGGCATCACAAATCCCGCGGCCAGCGGCGCAATCGTCGGCTTTTCCGATTACCACACGCGCTATCACCTGTATCGCGCCGTCATTGAGGGCATCTGCATGGAGCTGTATCACGGGCTTGACACGATGCAAAAACGCTCAAAGCTGACGGTCAGGGATCTATATGCCGGGGGCGGGGGCGCAAGCAGCCCCGTGGTCTGTCAGATCGCCGCCGATGTGTTCGGTTTGCCCGTGCACCGCATCCAGACGCACGAGGCCAGCGCGGTCGGCTGCGCCATGGTTGCGTTTCTCTCGCAGGGCGTTTTCGGGAATTATGAGGATGCGATTGCGCACATGATACAGCAAAAGGACGTCTTTGCACCCAACGCCGAAAACCACCGCGTATACATGGAGCTTTATGACAAGGCCTATTCACACCTTGCTTCCAGATTGAAGCCGATTGAAAAAGTCTTGCATCATTTTCAGACAGGAGGACATTGAGATGAGCACAAAACCGTATAAGGGCTTTGAACCGAAATGGGTGCTGACCCGTGCGCCCGAAAACAGTTACCGTTCCATTTTTCGTTGGGGCGATCCCGATTTTTTCAAGTATCCGAAAGAGAGCCTCTACAACTATGTGAAGCAGCGCTGCGGACTCACGGACGAAGATTTCAGACAGTATAACGACGATATCGGCATGGAGCCGGTTGATTTCGGCGGAAAATATGCGCCGAAGATCGACCCGAAGCATGTGGAGGCGATTGCCGCCATCGTCGGTGAAAAGAATGTGTCGCAAAGCGATTATGACCGCCTGGCCGTTGCGTATGGCCAGACGATGTATGACCTGCTGCGCATGCGCCACCGCCGGTTTGATTCGTTGCCGGACCTCGTCGTTTTTCCGGAAACGAGCGAACAGATCGAGCAGATCGTCGCCTATGTCACCGAGCACAAGCTTCCGCTGTACGTCTATGGCGGCGGCTCTTCGGTCACGCGCGGCGTGGAGCCGATCAAGGGCGGCGTGTCGCTGGATATGCGCCGCAATTTCAACAAGGTCATCCGCTTCAACGAGACCGACCAGACCATCACCGTGCAGGCGGGCATGAGCGGTCCCAAGCTGGAAGAAACGCTGCAGAACGCGCCGCGGCTGTTCGGCGCAAAGCGCGCCTATACCTGCGGTCATTTTCCGCAGTCGTTTGAGTACAGTTCGGTCGGAGGGTGGACGGTGACGCGCGGCGCCGGGCAAAACAGCACCTATTACGGCACCATCGCAGACATCGTCGTGTCCCAGAAGTACGCCACGCCCATCGGCAAAATCGAAACGAGCCACTACCCGCGCGAAGCCACCGGCCCCAACCTCAACCAGATCATGATGGGCGGCGAGGGTACCTTCGGCGTGCTGACCGAGGTCACGCTCAAGGTTTTTCGCTGGATGCCGGAAAACCGGAAGCGCTTCTCCTATATGTTCAAAAACTGGGCGACCGCCATGCGTGCCGCGCGCGAAATGATGCAGTGCGAATGCGGCTTCTCTTCGGTGTTCCGCCTGTCGGACCCGGAAGAGACCTCCCTGATGCTGCACCTTTACAACGTGGACGAAACGCCGCTGGGCCCGGTGCTTGAAAAGCTCGGCTACAGAGATTTCGAGCGTTGCCTGTTCCTCGGCTTCACCGACGGCGAAAAGGGCTTTTCCAAAAACGTGGCGCGCAACATCATGAAGATCGCCGTCAGGCACGGCGGCATCCCGATGACCGGCCTGGTCTGCAAGGGCTGGGAAAAGGGCCGCTTCAACGACCCGTATCTGCGCGACACGCTGATGGATTTCGGCTTTATGATCGACACGCTGGAATGCACGGTCAACTGGTCCAACATGGCGCGCGTCCACCGCGAGGTGCGCGAGGTCTGCCACAAGCTGCCGAACACCATTGTGACCACGCACATGTCGCACTGCTATCCCCAGGGCGCAAACCTCTATTTCATCTTTATGACCAAGATGCAGGATGAGGAGGCGTTCCGCGCCTATCACGCCACGATCCTTGACGCGATCCAGAAAAGCGGCGCGGCGATCAGCCACCACCACGGTATCGGCAAGATGTTTGCCCCGTGGCTGGAGGGCTACCTCGGTGAAAAGGAGTACGGCGTGATCCGTACCCTGAAAGACTATTTTGATCCGGATTATCTGATGAACCCCGGCGGCACGATCGGTCTGGACCTCAAGCCGGAGGAGAAAAAGTTTTTGCGCGAGCACAAGGCGTATATCGAGGAACCGGACGGTTCCCAATGACCGACCGCTGCCCATGATCCAACCGTGGGCCCGCATCAAAACAGAAGGGGCTGCCTGCACGATCCTCGCACGGGCAGCCTCTTTCACTGCAAAAACCGATATATATGTCTTTTGCCGGTGCGGCAAAGGGCGCGGACGCCAAGCCCCGGCGGGGTGTTTTTTTGTACGCGCCGCAGGGTTCGGCGACCGTAAGAGATGCGCCGCCGCCCGGGTCATTCGGTGCGGGCAAGGATGCATTGATCGATGCGCTCACAGACAGCGGCAAAGTCCGTGTTGATGTCGTGGTTGGAAAAGCGCAGGATGCAGCAGCCGTATTCTTTCAGGATGGCGTTGCGCTCGGCGTCGTAGGCCTGCCCGTCAAGGGCGTAATGCTGGGAGCCGTCGATCTCCACGACGAGCCGCGCAGCGGGGCAGTAGAAGTCGACGATGAAGCGATCGATGATCGTCTGGCGGCGAAACTTGACCGGATAGGAGCACAAAAAGTCGTACCACAGGTGGTTTTCCTGCGGCGTCGCGTTTTTGCGGAGTTCTTTTGCACGGGCAACTAATGTAGATGTATAACGATTCGTCATTGCAATCACCAGGACAAGTATAGCAGAGTGTGCAGAAAAAAGCAAGCGATGGGCACATTTTTAGGCTCCCCCGAGATCGGGGGAGCTGGCGCGGAGCGTCTGAGGGGGCCACCATCACTTCCACCAAAAACGCCGGTCCGGCTTTAGGCAATGTGCTAAAAATGAAGAAAGCCTTGACAAGGCACATTTGAAGTTGTAAAATAATACTGTATAAGTGGCGGTGTATGCACGCGCGCACGCCCTTTGCGGCAATCAGGCGGCGGCCGGCTTTTGCCCCGGGAACACCCGTGGTCAGAGGGTGGGGGAGGCAGCGGCAGCGGCGGCGATTGCGGTGGGGCACAGCGGCGCAGAACCGCGTAACGTTATATAATTTTTCTCCAAAAGGAGGACATATTTTATGACAAAGAAAACAATGAAACGCGGCGGACGCCGGGCGTTGTCGATCTTTATGTCGCTCTTGATGATCATGAGCGCCTGGGTGTTCGTTGCGCCCGAAGTGCTGCCGGAGGCGAGTGCGCTTTCGTCTCAGACGGCCGGGAAGTATAGTGTTCATGCATATCTTCATAGTTATAAAGCGGATTCCAACATCAATATGACGGTTACCTTATACGGTCGCGGTGATAATGGCCGAGGCAATGAGGTTAATATGGGTTCGTTTACATGGTCGGATACTTCAGTTAGTGATAATACTGATTACGACATTTTGAATGGTCAAGGTGCAGATGGGGTTTTTCCAACACGAATCAACTTGCACTTGGGTTCCACGAAATACTATATGGATAGAAAGATCAGAGTTCAAGTTTATCTGAACATTGGTGGAACCAACTACTATTTAACCGCCACTACAAACAACTCAAAAGGTGAAAAATTCAAAATCGAAAGTGGCAATCCAGGCATTTTTGAATGGGATGCAGCGAATGCTTGGATTGGAGGCAAAGAGAATTATTGGGATGTCGATTATACTATAGGATCATCTGACTATCCTACTCCGACTGCCACTTACACCGGTCATACTGTTGTTGGTTTGAATGGCGCACAGGCAACCAGAAGCTATACTTTGAGCACTGTTAAGGATCAGTACGGCGTCAACTGGAAATTTACTAGTGTGAAATCATGGGCAAGCAGCAACACAACGCTTGCGCCGATTTCATCGAGTACTGATACTTGTACCGCGACCTTTAAACTTAACAGCGCATTGGCGTATAATGCAACTTTTAACGCTACGATTGCAACGACGGGCTATAGTGATAAAGCTTTGAACGGTATTACTGTAACGGTTTATCCGGCTGAAGTTTTGAACCTGAATACACAGAAAGATGTGGCGCTTACCAGTTCAAACTATTCTGCAGGCAAATGGTATGCCTTCACACCTTCTACATCTGGAAAATACATTTTCTTCAGTTGGGTTACTTCAAGTCCGCCGGACGGTAAAGTGACGATTTATGAGTTGAATACATCTAATACGAAAGAAATTGACAGTAGTATGACATCTCATGATGATCAGGATAACAATAGTATTGTTCGGAAAATGATCGACACGGAACGTCATGCATTTTATTGTGTTGTCAATTTGACTGCTGGCCATACGTATTTTGCCAACGCTAACAGCTTTTCCAGCGGAAGCTATACCTATCCGATGAAGGTTTGTAAAGCGGTCAATATTACATTCAACACAACCGGCGGTACCAACAATACCAATTCAACCGGTACGAGCGCGTCTGATACAAAACACTTTACGGCTGTTATGCCTGCCGGCCACACCATGCGAATGGATCAAGCGGACTTTACCCGTACCAATCATACATTTCTTGCATGGTCTGACCAGGGTAGTGAAACGCAGCCGAAGACTTGTTGGTCAAGCGACACCATCACGATTCCGAATTCAGATACCACTTATTATGCTTTGTGGAATCCGAACTCCGGGGTGCCGACAGAAATGGCGCTGTATACCGACTATACAGCGGCGATCAACAATGATTACGAAGTTCAGTTCTATCAGTTCATTCCACCCGAGACGGGGTATTACGCAGTATTCAGTAATAACAGCAGCGATACGCCAGATCCTTTTGGCTTGCTTATGAACAAGAGTGACTGGGCAACAAGCGCCACGATTCTGCAAAGTAATGATGACTCAAACGGTAATCATCAGTTCTATATGAGTCGGGAACTGCAGAAAGATGTTCCATATCTAATCGGTGTCAAACTGTACAATGATGGTACGGGTTCTTATACGTTCCGCATTGAATCCGTCTTCAAAGTGAAGTATTACGGCAATGGTGGCAGCGACACCGTCAGCAATGTACCCACAGAGCAGGATAAGCGCTTTGACGTCAACCTGACCCTGCGCACCGGAACGCCCACTCGCACGGGCTACGCCTTCCAGGGTTGGGCCACGCACCCATCGGCCACGACCGTGGACTACGCTCCCGGTGCGACCTACACCGCCAATGCGAACCTGGACCTGTACGCCGTCTGGACGCCCAACCAGAGCACCCTGACCGTTGACCCGAACGGCGGCGTGTGGGATTATTACCTTCCCGACGGTTCCCCGTTCACGGGTTATTATCAGGACACCCTGTCCATCCCCGACCCGACCCGCACGGGCTACACCTTCACCGGCTGGACCCTGACCGGCAGCGGCAACGGCACGTTCAACAGCAGCTCGAAGATCTTCACCTTTGGTTCTTCGACGAGCGCAAGAACCCTGACCGCCGGCTGGTCGCAGGTGACGAACTATCAGGTCACCTATCCCGGCGCGCACACGACCGGCTCTCCGGCGACTGCGAGCGGCGCGGCTGCGCTGAACGCGACCGTCACCGCAGACGCGAACTATCACCTGACCGATAACGTCACCGTCAAGGTCGGCAGCAAGACCCTGACCCGCGGCACGGACTACACCTACACCCTGTCGAGCAATCACCGCAGCGCGACCGTTGCGATCACTTCGGGCCTGATCGGCGACAACGTGACGATCAATGCGGTGGCCGAGGCGTGCTCCGGCGGCACGGCGACCTGCACCCAGGCGGCGACCTGCTCTGTCTGTAACACGAGCTACGGCAGCGTGGACAGCAACAACCATGATTGGGACTATGCCAACGCGACCTTCAACTGGAGCGGCTATACCTGCGCGAACGCGACGGTCAAGTGTACGCGCAACAATAGCCACACCAAACAGGTGGCGACCACAGTCACCAGCGTTACGACGGCTCCGGCGGTCTGCAACGCCAACGGTACCAAGGTCTATACCGCGAAGTTCATCGCGAACAACACGGAATACACCAGCACCAAGACCGAGACGCTGACCGACACGTCGAACCATGATTATATCGCGGTTGCAAGCGCCAGCCACCTGAAGACGGCGGCGACCTGCACCACCGCGGCGGTATACTATAAGTATTGCTCTCGCTGCGGCGCGAACCATCCGACCGAAACCTTCACCAGCGGCAACCCGGATACGAGCGCGCACAACTGGGGCGCTTGGACGCAGGTTGACGAAAATACGCACAAGCGCGTCTGCGCAAACAGTGCCGACCACGTTCAGATTGAAAACCACAGCTGGACCGCCGGCACCGCGACGCCTGCCACCTGCACCACGGCGGGCAGTCAGCCGTACACCTGCGCCACCTGCGGCGGCACCAAGACCGAGACCATCCCGGCGCTGGGCCATAACTTCACCGGCGCATGGACCGTCCGGACAAATGCGACCTGCACCACCGCGGGCGTGGAGTTCCGCGTCTGCGCACGCACCGGCTGCAGCGTTGAAGAGACCCGCGCCATCCCGGCGACCGGCCACACCATCGTGGCTGTGGCGGCGGTTGAACCGACCTGCACCACGCCGGGCACCTACGGCTATACCTACTGCTCCGTCTGCAAGCAGATTCTGACGATCAACTATCAGGACGTGACAGCCAACAACTGGACCACGACCGCCAACGCGAACCAGCTGGTCTGGACCGATGCCAACGCCCACAACTGGGGCGCGTGGAGCGAGACCACGCCGGCCACCTGCACCGCTGCCGGTGTGGAAAGCCGGACCTGCTCGTACTGCGGCCAGACCCAGACCAACCCGATCCCGGCGCTGGGCCACGACGTGCGCATGATCGCGCCCGTCAATCCGACCTGTATGACTCCGGGCAACTACAGCTATACCTACCGCGACCGCTGCAAGAAGGTCCTGACGATCAACTTTGCAGACGTGGCGTCGCAGAACATCACCTATAACAACGCCACACCGAGTCAGGCGGTCTGGACCGACGCGAACGCGCACAACTACGGCGCATTCACCGAAACCACGGCGGCCACCTGCACCACCGACGGCGTGATGACCGCGACCTGCTCCTATAACAGCAGCCACACCCAGACCAAGGTGATCCCGAAGCTTGGCCACGCCTGGGGCGCATGGACGGTGACCGCGGCGGCCACCTGCACCACTGACGGTGTGGAGACCCGCACCTGCTCCAACAACACCAGCCACCAGGAGACCAGACCGATCCCGAAGACCGGCCACAACTGGACCAGCTGGACGGTGACGGTACCCGCGACATGCACGGCAAACGGGACCGAAACGCGCACCTGCCAGAACAGCGGCTGCAGCGAGACTGAAACCAGAACTATCCCGAAGCTTGACCACAACTGGAGCGCATGGACCGACCTTGGCGAAACCCAGGGCCACAGCCGTACCTGCTCGGTCGGCAACGAAACCGAAACCGGCGCCCACGACTGGACCAACATCGTTGATCCGGCAAAGATGGTCTCCGGCGGCAACTGCACCACCGGCGTGGAGTACTGGAAGACCTGCTCCGTCTGCGGACGCACCAGCACCACAGAAAAATTCACCTATGGCGGCACCGTGGGCCACAAGCTGGTCGCCATCGAAGCCAAGGCGGCGACCTGCGAAACGGCGGGTAATATCCAGTATTGGCAGTGCGCGGTCTGCCACAAATACTTCAACAATGCTGACGGCGCGGCGGCGCATGAGATCACCGCGGCGCAGACCGTGGTTGCGGCGTTGGGCCACGACTTTGACCTGACGGCAACGCCGATCGAGGTCACGGGCGGCCACCAGTACCCGTGTACGCGCTGCGGTGGCTACGGCTTCGGCACGACGCTGGGCGCGGTGGAAGCGCACACCTTTGATCAGCAGGTTGCCGGCACGCGCTACAGCACCGGTACCCAGCAGGACTGCACCACGGCAGCGACATACTATTATAGTTGTAAGTGCGGCGCCAGCGAAAACAACGCGAGCCACACCTTCACCTCCGGCGGTACGCTGGGCCACAACATGACGGCGCACCCGGCGGTGACGGCGACCTGCGCGGCAGAAGGCCGGATCGCATACTGGGAGTGCTCGCGCTGCCACAGACTGTTCAGTGACGCGGCCGGCACGACGACAGTGAGCGCCGACGCGCTGAGCGTGCCGAAGACGACGAACCACAATTTTGGTGCGTGGACCACCCTGACGGCGGCGACCTGCACCGAGCAGGGCAGCGAGACGAGAGAATGCTCCGTCTGCCACCTGATTGAAACGCGCACGACGGATGCGCTGACCCACAGCTTCACCAGCACAACCTATCGCACCAACAACGACGGCACCCATAACGTGAAGTGTATTCGCTGCGACGTGTACGGCCCGGATGTGAACTGTACGAATACGACGAGCACCAGCACGGCGGCTGACTGCCTGCACAAGGGCACCACGACCTACACCTGCGCCGACTGCGGCGGCACCTGGACGGTGGAAGGCGCGTACGGCAGCCATGTGACGACCGGCAACCATCATGCAGCGGTACCGGCGGACTGCACCACGGCGGGTACAGTCGAATACTGGACCTGCTCGGTCTGTAACAAGTACTTTGCCGACGCGGCGGGCAGCACCGAACTGAGCCTTGCCGAACTGACGGCGCCGGTCCTTGGCCACCAGCTGACCATGACGCCTGCGAGCGGTGCAAACTGCACGACGGCGGGCAACAGCGCGTATTACACCTGCGCGCGCTGCGGCAAATACTTCAGCGACGCGAACGGACAGTATGAGATCGCTCAAGACAGTTGGGTGATCCCGGCGACCGGCCACGACTACACCGGCGCGATCCGCTACAAAGACGCGAACGAACACGAATATCTCTGTAAGAACGGCTGCGGCACCTATGGCGGCGCGACGGCGCACGTCTATGACAAGGCTGTGGAAGACAACGCCTTCAAAGCCAGCGACGCGACCTGCACGGCTGCTGCGACGTATTACTACAGCTGCGAATGCGGCGCGGCAGGCACCGCGACCTTCACGGTCGGTGATCCGCTCGGCCATGCTTACAACAGTGTCAAGGCCAACAGCTGGGTCTGGACGGCAGCCGGCGACGGCTATACCGCAAAGGCCACGCTGATCTGCGCGAACGACAATTCCCATGAGATCGAGCGCGACGCTGTCGTGACCTACACGACCAACGGCGCGACCTGCGGCGCGGCGGGCACGATCACCTATACCGCGACCGTAACGCTTGACAACGGCAGCAAGGCGACCGATACGAAGACGGAAACCGTGTCGGCTCTTCCGCACTCCTATGATCTGACGCAGGCGACCTATACCTGGACGGCCTCCGGCGATACCTACAGCGTGACGGCGATGGTTCCGTGCTCCAACAACGCGAGCCACCCGGCGCTGACCGAGACCGTGACTGCGACAAAGGTTACCACGCCGGCGACCTGCGAGGTTCCGGGCAGCAACGTCTTTACCGCGACCTTCACCAGGTTCCCGACGCAGACCCGGACCGACCCGATCCCGAAGTTGGGCCATGCCTATGGCCAGCCGGTCTGGACGTGGGCAGACAACAACGTGACCGCGACGGCGACCTTCACCTGCGCGAACGACAGCGACCACAAGGTGGTCATCACGACCGCGACGGTTGAAAGCGTTACCCAGGCGGCGACCTGCACCACGGCCGGCAGCAAGAACTACACCGCGACGGTGAGCTTTGACCGCGACGGCGACGGCACGGATGAACCCTATACCGACACCAAGACGGGCGTTGCGATTCCGGCGCTTGGCCACGACTTTGACGTGACCGGTACTCCGGTCCCGGCGACGAACGGCCACAACTACAAGTGCTCGCGCTGCAACGAATACGGCTATGACGGCGTGGTGAACGCTGTGGAACCGCACACCTTTGATAAGGCGGTCGCAACCGCGACTTACAAGGTCTCTGACGCGACCTGCACCACGGCGGCAACCTATTATTACAGTTGCGTCTGCGGCGAAGCCGGCCCCACGACCTTCACGGTCGGCAACCCGCTCGGCCACAACTACAACAACCTGGCGGCAAGCAACGCCTGGACCTGGGCGAAAGTGAATGACGCCTGGACCGCGAAAGCAACGCTGGTCTGCGCGAACGACAACAGCCATACCATCCAGCGCGACGCGGTCGTGACCTTCACAACGAACGGCGCAACCTGCGGCGCGGCGGGCAGCGTGGTCTATACCGCGACTGTGACGCTCGATGGCGGCGCACCCGAGACCGATACCAAGACCGAGACCGTTGCGGCCCTTCCGCACGACTATGACTGGGCGGGCGCGACCTATACCTGGACACCTGTGACCGGCGGCTATGAAGTCACCGCGACGGCGAAGTGCAAGAATGACGCGACGCACACGGCATTCACCGAGACCGTGACGGCGGTCTGCACCAGCCACAGCGTGGCGGACTGCGAGAATGACGGCGTGGACGTCTATGAAGCGACGTTCACCAGCTTCCCGAAGCAGACGAAAACCGATACCACAACGGCGCTTGGCCACACTTGGGGGACCCCGACCTGGACCTGGGGCACCGACAATGTGACCGCGACGGCGACCTTCACCTGCGGCCGCAACAACCCGCATGTTCAGACCATCACGGTTGCTTCGACCAGAACCGAAACGACTGCCGCAACCTGCACCGAAGCCGGCACGGCAACATTTGACGCGGTCGTGACCTTCAACGGCAGCAATTACACAGCAACCACAACTGCGCCGATCGCAGCGCTCGGCCATGACTGGGGCGAGTGGTCCGAGACCACCGCTGCGACCTGCGACCACGCGGGCGTTGAAACCCGTACCTGCCAGCGTGCGAACTGCGGCGCCACCGAGACCCGCCCGATTGCGCAGCTGACGCACAGACTGGTCTTTGTTCCGGCGGTTGCCCCAACCTGCACGGCTGACGGTTCCATCGCGCACTATGAATGCGCGCTCTGCGGCGGCAACTTCAGCGACGCGGCGGGCACCACCGCACTGGAAAGCATCGTTGACCCGGCAATCGGCCACAACTTTGACACGACCGGCACACCCGTGGAGCACGGCTCCGGCCACTACTACAAGTGTACGCGCTGCGGCGAGTACGGTTATAACGGCGTTGTCGGCGCAACGACCAGCCACGTCTATGACCAGCAGAACAATGGCGCGATCTATGCGAAAGACGGTTCTGCGGCAGACTGCACGCATCAGGGTGAGTTCTATTATAGCTGCGCTTGCGGTGCGAACGAACACGATGATAACCACACCTTCCTTGCCGGTGGTTCCCTCGGTCACGTTTTGCGTCACTTTGCGGCAGTGACCGCGACCTGTAAGGACGACGGCAATCTGGAATACTGGTACTGCTCGCGCTGCGGCAATTACTACAGCGACGCGAACGCCAACACCCAGACGACGCTGGCCGCTGTGACGATCAGCCACACCACAGTTTCGCACACCATGCCGAACACCTGGACCGAGACCGTTCCGGCCACCTGCACAGAGGACGGCCTTGAATCCCGCGTCTGCACCGTCTGCGGCGTCTACACCGAAACGCAGGCGATCCCGGCGCTGAATCACGACTTTGCGCATGGTACCGATACCGTTTATATCTGCTACAACAACGGCACGCATGCCGTGAAGTGCTCACGCTGCGACGTTGTCAATCCGACGACGGAAAACTGCACCGATTCGAAGGAAATCGTTTCGACCACGGCTGCGGACTGCACGCATCTGGGCACCACGACCTATCGCTGCACACGCTGCGGTTATGTCTGGACCGAAGAGAACACCGGCGTCGGCCCGCACAGCAGCACCCCGACGCACCACGCTGCGGTTCCGGCGACCTGCACCACCGCGGGCAATATTGAATACTGGACCTGCGAGATCTGCGGTCAGAACTTCAGCGACGCAGCCTGCACCACCGTTGCGGCGGACGTCACCGTTGCGGCGCTGGCCCACGCGGGGATCACTGCTGTGCCGCAGCAGGATGCTGACTGCACGCATGACGGCGTGAAAGCGCACTTTGAATGCCCGCTTTGCAACAAGATGTTCAGCGACGCCGCTGCGACGCGTGAAGTGATCGCGAGCGATCTGGTGATCCCGGCGCTCGGCCACAACTTCTATGGCGAGATCCGGAACGACGGCGCAAGTGGCCACTCCTTCAAGTGCACGCGCTGCAACGAATACGGCAACCAGACGGCGCACACCTTTGATCAGGCGGTCGTCAACGACGGCGCGCACGTCAGCGACGCGGACTGCCTGAACCCGGCGAAGTATCATTACAGCTGCGTCTGCGGCGCGATCGACACCACCGGCACCCAGGGTACGTTTGACAACGGCCAGCCGACCGGCCACGCCTACAACACCGTCAAGGCGAACAGTTGGGTCTGGACCGAAGCCGGCAGCGGCTACACCGCCAAGGCGACCCTTGTCTGCGCGAATGACAATACGCATGAGATCGAGCGCGACGCCATCGTGACCTACACGACCGTTGGCGCGTCCTGCACCGGCGCCGGCACGATCACCTATACGGCGACGATCACGCTGGATAACGGCAGCACCGCGACCGACACCAAGACAGACGAAGTTGCGGTTCTTGGCCACGACTTTGATTACGCAAACACCGAATACGTCTGGAACGAAATCGAGGGCGGCTGGTCCTGCACCGCGACGGCGACCTGCAAGCGTGACGGCTGCAACGCCGTTGACACCGAGACCGTGACCGCGGCGCATGTGAACACGCCTGCAACCTGTGAGAACGAGGGCAGCGACGTTTACACGGCGACCTTTACCAACACCAACTTCAAGACCCAGACCAAGACCATCTCCATTACGCGCCTTGGCCATGACTATCAGATCGACAACACCACCTGGCACTGGAACGCGGCCCACACTGCTGCGACCGTGACCTTCGTCTGCCAGAACGACGAACATCATACGCTTGAGGTCATGACCGACAACATCGCAGAAAACAGAACGCCTGCGACCTGCGAGACCGCCGGCTCCGTGACCTACACCGCAACGCTGGTCTACGGCGGTGCAACCTACACCAACACGACCGATCCGGAAACGATCCCGGCGACCGGTCACGATTGGGGCGACCCGGTCTGGACGTGGGATACCACGGCGGCCGACTGGACTGCGACGGTGACCTTCACCTGCGCGAACAACAGCAACCACGTTGCAACTCCGGCCGTGACCATGAGCAATGTTTCCACGGCGGCGACCTGCACGACCGACGGCTCCGTGGCCTACACTGCGACGGCGACCGGCCCGGACGGCGGCACATACACCGATACCGCGACCAAGACCAAGGACGACGACGCGACCCTTGCGGCCTTTGGCCACCGCTGGGGCGACTGGAGCGGCAGCGACAACAATTACAGCCGCGTCTGTGCAAACGATCCCGACCACATTGAGAACGCGACCATCGTCGGCAGCAACCTGACCAGCACAGTGGCGAGCGGCGCGGGCTTCAACGCGACCATCACGCCGGATGCCGGTTACAAGATGGCTGGCACCGTCAGCGTCTATGTCGGCACGACCGTGCTTGATGCGGCGGACTACACCTACACCGTGACCGGCGACACCGCGACCCTCACGATTGCGGAAGCGAAGTGCACCGGCAACATCACCGTCAACGCGACGGCACTCTCGAAGTCCTACAACTACAACGGCTATCGCCTTGAGCTGACGGAAGACAGCTTCATCAGCGGCACCTATACGGTGGAACAGGGCGCGACCCTGGCGCAGCCGACCCGTACCGGGTATGACTTCAGCGGTTGGGAAGTGATGTCTGCGACCGCAGGCGAAAACAACTGGACCGTCGGCACCGTGATTCAGAACATCCCGACCGGCAAGTACGGCGACGTGGTGCTGAAGGCCGTCTGGACGGCGCACACCTACACCGTGGAATACAACACCGACGGCGGCAGCGCGGCACCGGCCAGCTTCACCAAGACCTATGACATCGACGCCACGCTGAGCAGCACCGTTCCCACCAAGGACGGCTACACCTTCGGCGGCTGGGGCATCGACGGCGACACCTATGCGGCGGGCGCGACCCTCGACACGGATTACGCGACCGAGACCGGCGCGACCGTGACCCTGACCGCGATCTGGACGACCAACGGCTATGAGATCGTCTACGACGGCGGTACCGGCGCTTCGAACGTCCCGGCCAACACCGCGAAGCAGTACGGTGTGGACACAGCACTTTCGACGCAGGTTCCGACCAAGACGGCGTACACCTTCGATGGCTGGCTTCTGAACAGCACGCTTTACAATGCGGGCGCAGCGGCAGGCGCGGCCTTCGACGCGGCGTATCTCACCGCGGGCGGCAACGTCACCGTGACCGCACAGTGGAGCCCGATCACCTACACGGCAACATTCAACTATGACAACGGCAGCAACAGCACAACGGCGACCTTCACGGTCAACGACACTGTGACGCTGACTCCCCCGACCAAGGACGGCTACACCTTCGCGGGCTGGAAGATCACTGCGGCGGCCGGCAACTGGGAACTGAACCACCAGTACGCGGCGAGCGCGACGGCTGCGGACGCCGACAAGTACGGCAACGTGACCTTCACCGCGCAGTGGACCAAGATCGGCTACACCTACACGCTTCTGCCGAACGGCGGCACACTGACAGGTGAGGCGACCGGCAACTATGATATGGAAACCGCGGTCACCCTTCCGGCGGAAGGCGCGACGGGCATTGTCCGCGCGGGCTACAGCTTCGCCGGTTGGAAAGTGAAGAGCGCGACCGGTGACAACAACTGGGATATCA
This sequence comes from Clostridia bacterium, assembly GCA_017434855.1. Classification (GTDB taxonomy): domain Bacteria; phylum Bacillota; class Clostridia; order Oscillospirales; family Acutalibacteraceae; genus UBA6857. Next base: position 117,437 of record JAFRUA010000031.1, on the reverse strand, counting down.
ACACTGTGATCTTTAACATCCCGACCGGCAAGTACGGCGACGTGACGCTGGAAGCGGTCTGGACCAACAATGACTTCAACGTCATCTTCAACGGCAACCACAATACCAATACCGGTATTCAGATGCCGGCGCAGCAGTTCCGTTCCGGCGTGGCGCAGACGCTGAATCCGAATCAGTACGAACGCGTTTACACTGTGAGCTATGAAGAGAACGGCGGCAGCAGCGTGGCCGACGCGACCGTGACCTACAGCTTCCTTGGCTGGAGCGAAGATCAGAACGCGGCAGCGGCGACCTATGCGAACGAGGCCGAAATCAACATGGCGCGCAACAGCAACCTTGCGCTGTACGCAGTCTGGCAGGCGGCGAGCACGACCCTTCCGGCCGCGCCGACGAAGACCGGCTACAGTTTCAGAGGCTGGTACACGACCGATGAAAACGTCCTGACGCAGCCGGGTGCAGAGTTTACCCCGACGGTCGACACCATCTTCTATGCGAAGTGGGAGGCGAACAACTTCACCGTGACCTTCGCGAAGGGCCACGACGACGCGACCGGCACGATGCAGAATCAGACCGTGACCTGCGACGACCCGACCGCGACGCTGAACTTGAACACCTTTGAACGCAAGTACAACGTGACCTATGACGAGGCCGGCGGCAGCGCAGTGACCGACGTGACGGTGGATTACAGCTTTGCAGGCTGGCTCGATGAGGACAACAACGCCTATACGGACGGCCAGGCGATCACAACGGCACGCGACGACGCGCTGAACCTGACCGCGCAGTGGACGGCGCAAAGCACCGTGCTTCCGGCCACGAGCAAAGCGGGCTACACCTTCCTCGGCTGGTATGTCGGCGACGACAAGATCGGCGAGGCCGGCGACAGCTTCACACCGGCGGCAGACACCGAGCTGACCGCGAAGTGGGCGACCATCGATTACACCGCGACGTTCATCTATGACAACGGCGACAACAACACGACTGCGACCTTTACAAAGGAAGACGCCGTGACGCTGCCGACGCCGACCAAGGGCGGCTACACCTTCGCGGGCTGGAAGATTACTGCCGCAGACGGCAGCTGGATCAACGGCACGCAGTATCAGGCGACCGACACGTCCATCGCGGCGGGCAACTACGGCAACGTGACCTTCACGGCGCAGTGGACCGAAGACACCAACACCATCACCTTCCAGACCGACGGCGGCGAAGCGGTTGCAAATGTGAACTATAAGATTACAGACGCGACGGCTGACCTCCCGACCACAACGAAGGAAGGCTACGATTTCGCAGGCTGGCTGGTGACCACCGCTGCCGGCAACTGGGAAGCGGACAGCGTTGTCTTTAAGCGCCTGAACGGCAAGTACGGCAACGTGACCCTGACCGCCCAGTGGACCAACGGCGATTTCAACGTCATCTTTGACGGCAACGGCAACACCGACGGCAAACAGATGGGCGCCCAGACGTTCTTCTCCGACGTGGCGCAGAACCTGAGCAAGAACATCTATACCAGAGCGTATACCGTGACCTACGACTATGCGGGTGCGACCGCAGGCGCGGCCCCGGCGACCGACACCGCGAACTATGTGTTCGAGGGCTGGGCAACCACGGCGGATGCGGCTGAAAAAGAGTATGCGGATGAGGCGCCCTTCACCGCGCACCGCGACGACGCGCTGACGCTGTATGCGGTCTGGACGCCGGTGAGCGTGACGCTCCCGACGCCGACCAGGATCGGTTACACCTTTGCCGGCTGGTTCAACGGTGCCGAAGAGGTGACCGGCGCGACCTTCACGCCGACCGTAGACACCACCCTGACCGCGCACTGGACGGCGAACGACTTCACCGTGACCTTTGCAAAGGGACACGATGACGCGACCGGCACGATGCCGAACCAGACGATCAAGTCTGACGTGGCAGAGAACCTTGACGCAAACGCCTTCACCCGCAGCTATGACGTGACCTTCGATGAGGTCGGCGGCAGCGCCGTGACCGACACGACGGTGGATTACAGCTTCAACGGCTGGCTCGATCAGGACGGCAACAGCTACGTTGACGAGGCGTCCATCGACACCGCGCGCGACGACGCGCTGAACCTGACCGCACAGTGGACCGCGGAAAGCACCGTGCTCCCGACCACGACGAAGGACGGCTATACCTTCGCCGGCTGGTACAACGGCAGCACCAAGGTCGGCGAGGCTGGCGACAGCTTCACGCCGGCGGCGGACACCGCGCTGACCGCGCACTGGACCGCGAACAGCTACACCGCGACGTTCATCTATGACAACGGCGACAACAACACGACCGCGGCCTTCACGAAGGAAGACGCCGTGACGCTGCCGACCCCGACCAGAAACGGTTACACCTTTGCCGGCTGGACCATCACTGCGGCGGACGGAAGCTGGACAGACGGCGCCGAATATGCGGCAGACGTGACGTCCATCGCGGCGGGCAACTACGGCGACGTGACCTTCACGGCGCAGTGGACACGCAACACTTACAGCTATACCGGTAAGATCCTTGCGAGCGACGCCGAGAACGCGATTGAAGGAACCTATAATGTTGACGAAGCGGCGACCCTTGCTGCTCCGACCCGCGCGGGCTACAGCTTCGCAGGCTGGCGCGTTGCAGAAGGCACCGAAGGCAACTGGGATCTCGGCACTGTGATCCTCGGCATCCCGGCCGGCAAGTACGGCGACGTCAAGCTGGTTGCGGTCTGGACGAACAATGACTTCAACGTGACCTTTGACGGCAACGGCAATACGAACACCAACATCACGATGCCTGCGCAGCAGTTCCGCTCCGGCGTGGCGCAGAACCTGAACCCGAACCAGTATGAGCGCAAGTACGCCGTGACCTTTGAAGAGAACGGCGGCAGCGACGTGGCCGATGCCACTGTGACTTACAGATTCCTTGGCTGGGCAACCGCGGCAGACGGCGATGTGGCCTATGCGAACCAGGCCGAGATCAACATGGCCCGCAACGAGAACCTGGCGCTGTATGCGGTCTGGGAGGCGGCGAGCACCACGATCCCGGCGGCGCCCACCAAGTTCGGCTACATCTTCAACGGCTGGTACGACAACGCAAGCTTCACCGGCGATGCGTATGCGGCGGGCACAGACTTCACCCCGACGGCTGACACCGTCTTCTATGCGAAGTGGGTTGCACAGAGCTTCGACGTGACCTTCGCCGGCAACGGCAACACCAACGACGTGACCATGGCGGCGCAGCCGTATGAATCCGGCGTGGCGCAGCCCCTGACCGCGAACACCTTCGAACGTGCCTATGACGTGACCTATGACGAGAACGGCGGCAGCACCGTGACCGACGCGACCGTGGCCTATGACTTCCTCGGCTGGAACGAAGACGCGGCGGCAACGACGGCGACCTACACCGACGGTCAGACGATCACCCTGACGCGTGAGAGCAATCTGGCGCTGAGCGCGATCTGGTCTGCAAACAGCACCGCGCTGCCGACGCCGACCAAGGACGGCTACACCTTCGCCGGCTGGTACAACGGCAGCACCAAGGTGGACGGCACGACCTTCACGCCGACAGCAGACACGACCCTGACTGCGCATTGGGATGCCGTCAGCTACACCGCAACGTTCGTGTATAAGAACGGCAGCGATGACACAACCGCAGCCTTCACCAAGGAAACCGACGTGACCTTCCCGACAGCGCCGGAAAGAACGGGTTACACCTTCGCCGGCTGGACCGTCACCAAGGCGGCCGGCAGCTGGGCAAACGGCACCGCATATGCGGCGGGTGTGGCCAAGGTCGATGCCGGCAACTACGGCGACGTGACCTTCACGGCGCAGTGGACCGCAAACGAATACACCTACACGCTCCTGCCGAACAACGGCACCCTGACGGTTCCGGCGTCCGATGATTACACCATCGAAGACACGGTACAGCTTCCGTCGCAGAGCGCCGGCCAGATCTCCCGCACGGGCTACAGCTTCGCGGGCTGGAAGGTGACAACGAGCGAAGGCAACTGGGATGAGAACACCGTGATCTTCAGCATCCCGACCGGCAAGTACGGCGACGTGACGCTGGAAGCGGTCTGGACCGAGAGTGACTTCAACGTCACCTTCCTCGGCAACGGCAGCACCAACGGCGTTCAGATGCCGGCGCAGCAGTTCCGTTCCGGTATTGCCCAGAACCTGTTTGACAACCAGTATGCGAGAGCTTACACTGTCACATACGACTATGACAACGCGACGTCCGGCGCCGAAACGGCAAGCACAACGATCTCTTACACCTTCAACGGCTGGAAAGATCAGGACGGTGTTTCCTACACCGACAAGCAGAACGTGTCCTTTGAGCGGACCGATCCGGTCACCATGACCGCGCAGTGGACGCCGAACAGCACGACGCTGCCGACGCCGGAAAAGACGGGCTACACCTTCGCCGGCTGGTACAACGGCGACACCAAGGTGGAGGGCACGACCTTCACCCCGACGGCGGACACCACCCTGACCGCGCACTGGGATGCGAAGACCTTTGACGTGACCTTTGACAAGAACAACGCCGACGCGACCGGCACGATGGCTACCCAGACGATCACCTGCGGCGCAGCGACGGCGCTGACCGCGAATGCCTTTGAGCGCAAATACACCGTGACCTATGACGAGGCCGGCGGAAGCGCCGTGGCAGACGCCACCGTGGCTTACACCTTTGCGGGCTGGGCCACTGCGGCAGACGGCGACGTGGTTTACACCGACGGCCAGACGATCAACCTGGATCGTGACGAAGACCTGACCCTGTATGCTGTCTGGACGGCAGAGAGCAACGCGCTCCCGACCACGGCAAAGGACGGCTACACCTTCGCCGGCTGGTACAACGGCGACACGAAAGTGGAAGGTGCTTCCTTCACGCCGACAGCGAACACCACGCTGACCGCTCACTGGGATGCGATCGGTTACACCGCGACGTTCATCTATGCGAACGGCACGACCGAGTTCACTACGGCTGACTTCATCGCGACCGACGTTGTCTCGTTCCCGACGACCGCACGCGCGGGCTACACCTTTGACGGGTGGAAGATCACCGCAGCAGAAGGCGACTGGACGAACGGCACGCAGTATGCGGCTGACGCGGCGAACGCGGGCGACGCGCACTTTGGCAACGTGACCTTCACGGCACAGTGGGCCAAGATCACCTATACCTACAAGTTCGAGACGGCGAACGGCACCATGGCGGACCGTGACGGCGAGTACAACATCGAATCCGCGCCGATCGCGCTGCCGACCAGCAACGAGATCACACGCGACGGTTACACCTTCGGCGGTTGGAAAGTGACGACCGTTGCCGCAGCGACCAACTGGCACCTGGGCGACATCGTGACTGAGATCCCGACCGGTATGTACGGTAACGTCAGATTCACCGCGCAGTGGACCAAGAACCACTTCTTCGTGATCTTCGACGGCAACGGCAAGACCGACGGTACCATGCAGAACCAGCAGTTCATCTCTGACGAAGAACAGGCGCTGAACCCGAACGCTTATGAACGCAAGTACACCGTGACCTTCAATTATAACGGTGCAGACGGCGGCGAACAGCCTGAGAGCCTGACGGCGAACTTCGGCTTTGCCGGCTGGAAGAACGGCGACGAGACCTATGCGAACCAGGCGTTTGTGACCCTTCTGAGCAAAGAAAATGTGACGATCATCGCGCAGTGGACGCCGACCAGCATCACGCTGCCGACGCCGACCAAGACCGGTTACACCTTCGGCGGCTGGTATAAGGACGCGGAACTGACCGAGGCCAACAAGGCCGGCGATCAGGGCGACGCCTACTGGCCGAACGAAGACACGGTCAACAACCTCTATGCGAAGTGGAACGCGAACGAATACACTTACAGCTTTGACGTCAATGACGGCAGCGATGTGAGCGGCGGCACCTACACCATCGAAACGGCGACCATCATGCTTCCGACCGCGAGCGAGATCCATCGCGACGGTTACAGCTTTGAAGGCTGGGTTGTCAAGACGGCGAACGGTGACGAGAACAGCTGGACCGTCGGCGACACAGCAATCAGCATTCCGACCGGCAGCTATGGCAATGTCGAATTCCAGGCACAATGGAGCCCGATCACCTACACCTACACCTTCGATACCGACGAAGGCACCATGGCGGACTTCAGCGGAACCTATACCATTGAATCCCCGTCCATCGCGCTTCCGACGGCTGCAGACATCACCCGTGAGGGTTATGACTTCGGCGGCTGGATCGTCAAGACCGGCGTCGGCAACTGGACGGCGGCAGAGGCGGTCACCGCGATTACGACCGGCCATTGGGGCAACGTCACCTTCAAGGCGAAGTGGCTCTACGGCGTGTTTGGCGTGACCTATTACGGCGACAACCTGACCGGTACACCGGCACAGGCGCAGGGCGACACAACCTATATCGGCACCGTCACAGCGGAAGATGGTTATCACCTGCTTGACACGGTCACCGTTAAGGTCGGCTCGATCGAACTGACCAGAGACACGGATTACACCTATGTTCTGGCTGACGACAACCTTTCCGCCACAGTCACGATCAATGCAGACAAGGTCATCGGCCATGTCAGCATCACGGCAGAGGCTGCTGCGCACGACTTCACCGATCACTATGTTTCCAACGGCGACGGCACGCACAAAGCGTACTGCGTCTGCGGCCAGTACATCACCGAAGACTGCGTCGGCGGCACCGCAACCTGCATCGAGCAGGCGGTCTGCGACTTCTGCGGCGATCACTACGGCGAATATGCGGATCACATCATCACAACCGTCAACGCGAGAGCGGCGACCTGCACGCAGAACGGTACCAGAGCTTTGACCTACTGCGCGGTCTGCAAGCTGATTCTGACGCTGGACGGCACGGATATTTCCGCAAGCGGCAAGAAGTACGGCGTGGACACCGAAACCTATGTCCTGCCGGCCCTTGGCCACAACTACATCGGCGAGCTCAGAGACAACGGCAACGGCAGCCACAGCTTCAAGTGCGTCAACGGCTGCGGCACCTACGGTGACCCGGTCCTGCACACGTTTGACCGTCAGGTCTCGACCAGAGATTACATGCACTCGAACGCGAAGTGCGAGACGGCAGCGACCTATTATTACAGCTGCGCCTGCGGTGCGGCCGGTACCGAGACCTATGAGGTCGGCGAACCGCTTGGCCACGCCTGGGTCAGAAAGCCGGCGCAGGCATCCACCTGCACCACGGCGGGTCACTCCGAGTATGACGTCTGCGAACGCTGCAACAAGGCGGTCGGCTTTGAGCCGTATGCAGTGCTTGGCCACGGTGAATATCACTTTGACAGCACCAGGTCCGGCAAGCTCAACGACGGCACGTTCAAGTACGACTACTACAAGTGCGAACGCTGCGATGATTATTACATCGAGCTGACCGTTGCGGCAGTTGACCAGAACAACCACCCGATCAAGGATGTTGAAGTTTCGCTTGTCAACCACGGCATCAAGTACACCGGAACCACCAATGCCAACGGTGAAGTCAAATTTGACCACCGGTTCCAGGATGGCGAATACAAGATCACGATGATCTACACCCTGAACCGTGTCATGATCACGACCAACGATGTCTTGAAGCTGGAAGACGGCAACCTCACCGGTACGATTTCCCACATGGATATCAGAGCGACCTATACGACGGATGAACAGTCCACGGGCTTCCGCTGCTCGATGTGCGACTTCTATGAAGCGCGTTATGAGTTGCCGGTCTATGGCTGGGCGATCACTGCGATCCACTACTTCGTCCATACCATTCAGCATCTGATCTACAAGATGGGCCACTGATCCACAATCAACGGAAAGCGCCGCCACCGCGTTTGGGGGGGCGGCGCGTTTGCGTATATGAGCGATTGCAGCGTTGTATTGTGAACCAGTCGGCTGTGCGGGGCGAACACGTTGTGTTCGCCGTTGGCCGCCGCCGAGGGTGCGCCGCCAGCGGCGGCGCAAAATTCAAAGCCGGGCAGACGGTGCCTTTTTGCCGGTGTGGAATCCCGGCTTTGAATTTGCGCAGGCCGGCCGGGCCGGCCTGCGCCCCTCGGCGGCGGCTTGTCCGCGCACAAAGCGCGGACCGCACAGGTGCCGATTCAGCTTTTAAAACAAAAGCGGGGACCGGCAGTGCGGTTCTGCCGATCCCCAAAAGGAGAGAATGAGGAGCTGTCAATGGGATTTGTCGGGTGGAGGCGCAAGATCAAATTCCACCCGGAATGTGGTGCCGTCCGTTTCGGTGCTGCGGACGGAAACAGCGGCGCCGATCAGATCGGTGATCTGCTTGATGATCGGCAGGCCGAGGCCGTGCCCCTGTTTGGTGTCGCGGGCTTTGTCACCGCGATAAAACCGTTCAAAGATGTGCGGCTGTTCTTCTTCTGCAATAACGCTGCTGCGGTTGCGGATGGAAAGGACGGCCTTTTTTTTGTTGGCCTCAAGCGTCATTGTGACTTCGCTGCCGGCCGGTTCATATTTCAGCGCGTTTTCCAAAAGGCCGCTGCAAATGCGGTCCAGGTCGTCGGCCGTCGCGCGAACAAACAGCCCGTCCCGAATCTCTGCATTCAGAGTGATCTTTCGATCATACGCAATGGATTCCATTTGCAGTTCTGCTTTTTCCGCCGCAGACGACAAGCTCACTGCGTCCGTGCCGCTGCCCGGAGTGCGTGCCGCACACTCGTCCAAAGAAGAAAGCGTCAGCATTTCGTCGATCAGGTGCATCATGTTTTTTGCGGCGGCCTCGGTGCTGTCGACCCATTGCATCTGGGTTGCGACCGCGGCGTTTGCATTGCTTTTTAAAATGCTGTTGTTGGCCAGGATGACAGTGATCGGCGTTTTCAGGTCGTGCGACACGTCAGCCACAAACCGGCGTTCCAATTGCATGGCCCGTTCCATCGGCCGCGACGCAAATTTTGACAGACGCACGGTGACGAAAAGAAAGACAGCAAAAGAGAGTAAAAAGATCAGGCCATAAGTCGCGATGCTTCGCCAGACACGCTGGGTAATGTAGCTTGTTTGCGTCAGGGCGATTTTCATGCAGTTGGCGCCGACTTCCTTGTAAAAAATCAGGTTGTGATCCGGCAGTGTGCCAAACGACTTGTCAGCAGCCAGCGCATCCGGAATCGCAGCTTGAATTTCGCTGTCTGAGATTTCACTGTCTTCTCTGGAAACGATGATGTGTTCATTGCTGTCGTTCTTGACCAGAACGGTGATGATCTGGCTGTTGCCGCCGCGAAAAAGACGCTGGGCCTGCGCTTTGCTGTTTGCCGGGCCCAGCGGCGCGTCGGGTGCTGCCGGGGGTGTGTCGCCCGGGACTGCCGGCGGCCCGGCATCGTCAATTCCAAGCCGCCCGCTGATGGGCTGCAGCACATGACTCATGGTGCTTTTCAGCTCACTGCAGTGATGATAATAGGCAGTGATTTCCAGCACAATGAAAACGGTCAGCAGCACAAACGAGATGAGCGACATACTGATGAAGACAAAGCGTTTGCGGTACTGTTTCACGCCGGCTCCGCCTCCAGTCGATACCCGATTTTTTGAATGTTGCGGATCAGGACCTGCGACTTGAGATAGCGCAGCTTTTTGCGCAGGAACGAAATATAGACCTCAACGTTGTTGTCGGTTGCTTCCGAGTCTGCGCCCCAGATCTTCACGATCAAAAGCTCTTTTGTGACGGTCGTGCTCGGGTGATACATCAGCAGCTTCAGCACCTCAAATTCCTTGCGGCTGAGCTGCACGGACGCATTGCCGCAGGCAAGCACCGCGTTCCTGACATTCAGCGTCAGGTCGCCGAAGGTGACCGTATCGATCACCAGACCGCCGGGGGTGCGCCGCGTCAGCGCATTGACCCGCGCCAGCAGCTCTTCGATTTCAAAGGGCTTGGTCATGTAATCGTCTGCGCCGCTGTTGAGCCCCGTGACCTTGTCCGGCGTGGCCGCCCTTGCCGTCAGCATCAGGATCGGCGTTTGCAGGCCGCCCGCACGCAGGCGCCGGACCACCTCAAATCCGTCAAGCTTTGGCAGCATGACGTCCAGAATGATGAGATCATAGGCGCAGCCGGTGGCATAATCGATCGCGCTGGCGCCGTCATACACAGCGTCGGCCAGATAGCCGTGCTGTTCCATGATCTTTTTGATGGCATTGGAAAGAGAAACCTCGTCCTCCACAATCAGAATATTCATAAAGAGCCTCCTTTGCGTGGGGGTTGTTTCACTTTTCAATTATATCATATCTTCTAATTCTGAAAAAGTCCTTAAAAACCATTTTTCATAAAAAAATCAACCGTCCGTTCAATCGGCGTCTGGTTTGCCGGGTGCGGCTGCGGCGCTGATTCGGCGCTCCACTTTGCCCCACCGCAATTTTTGCGGTATTTTTTTCAGAATCCCGCGCGAAAGGGTTGACAAGGCACGCACAAAACGGTATAATTATATCCACAGTGGGGCGCGATACAATATTTTTGGGGAATTGTGGTGAATTTTCGGCCCGGTTCCTGCGTACCCGCAAATGAGATCACAAAAATGAGCAAAGGAGGTGCACGGCGATGCTTGGCTTTATCGGCAACTATGAGCACAACATGGACGCGAAAAACCGGTTGTTTGTTCCGGCAAAGTTTCGTGACGGGCTGACGGGCAGCTTTGTCATCAAGGTTCTGGCGTCGAAGTACCCGTGCATCCAATGCTTCCGTCGTTCAGACTTTGAGCAGCAGGTGGAGGCGGCGGCCGCGCAGATTGCCAATCCGCACAAACGCAGGATGCAGATGTTTGCGGACTATGCCGGTGCCACCGACGTGAATGTGGACAGCCAGGGGCGCATCGCGATCCCGACGTCCATCGCCGCGCTGGCAAAGCTGGACAAGGCCACCGTGATCGTCGGCATGGGCGACCATGTGGAAATTTGGGATCCCGCCGTCTTCAAAGACTATTACGCGCTGGTCAATCAGCATTCCATGGACGAAGAATCTGCTGCCATGGCGGAAGAATCCATTGCGCTGGAACGCACCGCAAAGGGCGAGTTCCTGCCCGCACCGTGAGGTGAGATCATGGAATTTCATCACGTCAGCGTTCTTTTGAACGAAACGGTGGCGTCGCTGCAGGTGCGGCCGGACGGTGTTTATGTGGACTGCACGGCGGGCGCCGGCGGCCACAGCGCCGCAGTTTTGGAACGTCTGGAACGCGGAAAGCTGATCTGCATCGATCAGGACCCGGACGCGATCGCCGCATTGAACGCGCGATTCCGGGGCGACGCGCGTGTGACGGTGGTGCAGTCCAACTTCAGCCGGCTGCAAGAGATCCTTGGCGCGCTGGGGCTGGAAAGCGTCAGCGGCATTTTTGCGGACCTGGGCGTCAGCTCGCATCAGTTGGATACGGCAGGCCGCGGGTTTTCGTTCCACGCAGACGCGCCGCTGGACATGCGCATGTCGCAAAGCGGCCAAAGCGCGGCGGACCTGGTCAACACGCTGCCGCAGGAGGCGCTGGCGCAGATCATTTTTCGGTACGGAGAGGAACGCTTTGCGCGGTCCATTGCCAAACGGATCGTGGAGGAACGGTCGGTCAAACCGATCGAAACCACGCTGGAGCTGGCCGAGATCATCAAGACCGGCATCCCCGCCAAGGCGCGGCGCACCGGCGGCCACCCGGCGCGGCGAACGTTTCAGGCGCTGCGCATTGCGGTGAACGGCGAGCTGGACGTATTGGAAACCACGCTGAACGAGATGTTTGACGCGCTGGAGGTCGGCGGCCGGCTGTCGGTCATCACCTTTCATTCGCTGGAGGACCGCATCGTCAAGCAAAAGATGCAGCAATGGTCAAAGGGCTGCACCTGCCCGCCGGAGTTTCCGGTTTGCGTGTGCGGCAATACGCCGCGCGCCCGGGTGCTGAAAGCGGTGGCTCCGTCGGAAAAAGAAGCAGAGGAAAACCCGCGCGCGCGCAGCGCCCGTTTGCGCAGCGCAGAAAAGCTTCGTATGTAAAAAATAAAGAGGGGGAATCATCATGGCGGCAGAACGCGCCTTTGATTTGAATCTTGCTGCGCAGCCGCTGCAACGGCCGTATGTGCAGCCGCAAGAGCGACCGCAGGAACCCGCGCCCCGGCTCAGAAGAGTGCCGCAGCCCCATGTGGATCGCCGGAAGCTGGAACGGGTCAACAATAAAAAGCTGGTCAAAATCTTTGCAATGGTGTCGTTTGCGATCGTGCTGTTCGGCATTTTCTGCAACAGCTTTGCCAAGAAGACCCAGCAGCGCCATGCGCTGGACGCCGCGAACGAAAAGCTCACCATCCAGTGCGACGCAAACGTGGTGCTGCAAAGCCGGCTGGCACGCATCGTATCGGCCGAAAACATTGACAAGATCGCCATGGAGCGCCTGGGACTGGTGAAAGCGACCAATGCCGACAAGGATTATGTGGAGATTGAGGCAGAGAACCGCGTCGTCGTTTCGCAGAGCCGGGATTGAGCCGCGGCGGCATATCCCAGAGCGTGACGGAATATGTATGAATATGGCTGATACACCGGTTCAATAGAACAAATACCAGGCGGACGTTTTATTCCAAAAGCGAGTAAAATGCTCCGCCGCATTTGGCTTGTATCACACAGGGCCGAAAGGAGGAAACAGCGTGTCGAAAAAATGGAATCCGTTTCCGAAAAACCGTGCGCGGCACCGGAATCACCTGATGTTTAAACTGCGCGCGCGGTCCATGACTTTTTTTGTGTTTGCGCTGCTGTTTGCGGTCAGCTTTTTGCGCGTCGGCTGGATCATCTTTGTGCACGGGGACGATTATCGGTCTGAAGCGGAACAGAGCCAGCTTTATGACACCGAGATCCGCGCGGTCCGCGGCACGATCTATGACATCAACCGCACGCCGCTGGTGACCAGCGCCTCGGCCTGGATCCTTTGCGTCAACCCGAATGAGATCCTGAAATTTTTCAACAACGTCAATATTCCCGGCGCTTATGAGGCGTACTGTGAAGACATCGGCGGCCGGATCGCAAAGGCGGTCGGCATGAAGAAAAAGAAAGTGGTCGCGATGATGGAAGACAGCGAGCACACCTATGTGCGTGTGAAAAAGAAGGTGGACGCGACCGAACGCCTGGCGCTGGACGAGATTTTGACCGCCCCCTATGCCTATGCCAAAACGTCGCGCGGGGCGGACCGCAACGTCTATGCCACATCCTTCTTTACCTATGAGAGCGACACGCTGCGCCTGTATCCGGAAAACAACTTTGCGTCCACCGTCATCGGCGTGACAGACAACGACGGGTCCGGCATCTCCGGCGTGGAAAAATATTACAACACCGACCTGAGCGGCAAGGCGGGGCGCATTGTCACCGCCAAAAATGCCCGCGGCCAGACGCTGGATTCCAGCTATGAAACGGTGTTTGACACCACGCAGGGCAGCGGCATCATTTTGACGATTGACCAGAACATCCAGCGGTATCTTGAAAACGCGCTGGTCAACGCCCTGGAATCCACCGGGGCCAAGGGCACCTTTGGCATTGTGATGGATGTGGACACGGGCGCGATCCTGGCCATGAGCGACAAACCCGATTTTGACCTGAACAATCCCCGTGTGCTGCAGGATGCGGCTGCGGCCGAGGCGCTGAAGGCGTATGAGGGCACAGACGAATATGCCCAGATGATGACCGACGCGCTGTATGCCCAATGGAATTCCTATTGCGTGACCAGCACCTATGAGCCGGGGTCGACGTTTAAAATCTTCACCGCCGCCGCCGCGCTGGAAGAGGGCATCGTGAACCTTGACACCACCTATACATGCAACGGCGCCTATCAGGTCGCGGGCACGGTGATCCACTGTGCCAACCGCAGCGGCCACGGCTATCAGACGCTGACCCAGGGCCTGATGAATTCCTGCAACCCGTTTTTTATCAGCATGGGCCAAAAGATGGGCGTTGAAACATTTTATAAGTACTTTGAAGCGTTCGGCTTCACCGAGCGCACCGGCATCGACCTGACCGGGGAAGCGTACCCGGTGGTCCACCAGCAAGAGAATATGTCGGTGGTTGACCTGGCCAGTACCTCGTTTGGTCAGTCGGTCCGCCTGAGCCCGATCCAGATGATCACGGCGGGCTGCGCCATTGCCAACGGCGGAAAGCTGATGGTTCCCTATATTGTGGACAGCGTGGTGGACGAGAACGGCAACATCCTTTCAAAGAACGAACCGACGGTCAAACGTCAGGTGATTTCAGAGGGTACGGCGGCGACCGTTCGCCAGATGATGGAGGCCGTGGTTGAGGGCGGTACCGGTAAGAATGCATACATCGAAGGTTATCGCGTGGCCGGCAAAACGGCGACGAGTGAAAAGCTTGACGTCAAAAAGACCGATGAAAACCAACTGCTCTATGTGGCGTCGTTCCTCTGCTTTGCACCGGCAGACGACCCGCAGGTGGCTGTGCTGGTCGGCGTGGATGAGCCGCCCGGAGAATATCGCGGCGGCGGCGTGCTGGCCGCGCCCATTGCAAAAGAAGTGTTGGAGCCAACGCTGAAATATCTGAACGTGGAACCGCGCTATACGCAGGAAGAGCTGAAAGCCATCAGCAAAACCACGCCAGGTATGATCGGCAAATCGGTTTCGCAGGCGCGGGCGCTGGCAGAAGAGAACAACCTGACGATCAAAATCATCGGCGAGGGTGAAACGGTGCTGTCGCAGGTTCCGTCGGCCGGTTCCACCATTGCAAAGAACGGCGTTGTTGTGGTTTATACCAACAGCGGCGAGGCAATGCAAACGGTCAACGTGCCAAACTTTGCGGGCATGACGGCCGCTTCGGTCAACGAGACGGCTGCGGCCTATGGACTGAACGTGATCTTATCCGGCCCGTCAGACGCGGCGGGCGCCACGGTATATCAGCAAAGCATTGCGCCGGAAACACAGGTGGACGCCGGGTCGACCGTCACGGTCGATTTCCGTATCACTGAAAATATGGATGATTAGGATGAGGGGGTACGCATGAAACTTTCCGTCTTGCTGCAGGCAATCGAACGAACGTGGAAAGAACAGGACGCCCAAATCACGCGGGTCACAGACGATTCGCGGTTGTGTGAACCAAACAGTGTCTTTGTTTGCCACGATGCAGCAGAGGAATATGCCGCCGAAGCATTGCGGCGCGGCGCGGTCCTGGTGATTGCGCCCCGGCCGATGCTTTCGCAGCCCTGCATCACGGTTGAAAACACCCGCCGTGCCTACAGTGCACTGTGCCGTGCCTTTTTCGGCACGCCGGACCGCCGGCTGACCCTGGCCGCCGTGACGGGTACCAGCGGAAAGACGACCGTTGCGTCGATGCTGGCCTATCTGCTCGAAATGAACGGGCGGCGCTGCGGTCTGCTGTCGACGGTGACGAACGCGGCCGAGGATTCCACCATGACGACGCCGGACCCCTTTGCGCTGTATGCCGCCATGCAAGCCATGGTTGACGCGGGCAAGGAATTCTGCGTGCTGGAAGCATCGTCGCAGGGCCTTGCCGAAGAGCGGCTGCACGGCTTGACATTTTCGCTGGGGATTTTTACCAACCTGGGGCACGACCATCTGGACGTGCACGGCACCTTTGAACGGTATCGCGACGCAAAGCTCCGGCTGTTTGCGCAAAGCGAAGCCGCCGTGGTCAATCTGGACGACCCGAACGCGGCCGCCGTGATCGCTGCCTGCCCGGGGCGGTCACAGACCTTTTCCCTGCGGTGCGACGCGGCGGATTTCACGGCAAAAGAGCTGCGCCGGGCAGAGGACGGGCAGAGCTTTGTTCTGGTCGGCGACCGGCTGATTCACCGGTTTTCGCTGCGGCTGCCGGGAGATTTCAATGTGGAAAACGCCATGGCGGCTGTGGTTGCGGCGATGCACCTGGGCCTTTCGGTCGACGACTGTGCCGATGCGCTGCGCACCTTTTCGGGGGTCCGCGGGCGCATGGAGCTGCTGGAAACGCCGCTGCCGTTCCATGTGATGATCGACTTTGCCCACACGCCGGAAAGCTTGCGCCGCGCGCTGCTGTCCTTGCGCAGGCTGTGCAGACGGCGGCTGATCGTGGTCTTTGGCTGCGGCGGCGACCGTGACAAAACCAAGCGCGCGCAAATGGGCAGCGTGGCCCTGGGCTGCAGCGATCTGGCGGTCATCACGTCAGACAATCCGCGCACCGAGGACCCGGCAGCGATCATCGACGATATTATGTCCGGGACAGAAAAAAGCAAAACGCCGGTCTTCATCCGAGAGGACCGACGCAGCGCGATCGAATTTGCGCTTTCCAAAGCAAAGCCGGGCGACCTGGTGTTGCTGGCCGGAAAAGGGCATGAAACCTATCAACTGGTCGGAACGGAAAAACGCCCGTTTGACGAGCGCGCCATCGTTGCCGACTGGATCAGAAAAGAAAATGAAAAAACCGCCTCGCGCCGCGCGTGAACAGGCGTAAGAGAGACTTCAAGAGAGAAAGGACCGTTTGATATGTCACAAATCATCTTCATCCTGATTTCCTTTGGAATTGCCTTCATCGTGACGGCGCTGCTGGGTATACTATTGATACCCGCGCTGCACCGCCTGAAGTTTGGCCAGAACATTTTGACGGACATCGGGCCGAAGTGGCATGCCAAAAAGCAAGGCACCCCGACCATGGGCGGCATCATGTTTATCATCGGGATCGTTGCTGCCACGGCGGCGACGCTGCTGATCGGCAAACTGACCAAAACGCCGATGTTCAGCAAGGTGACTTTTTTCGGCAATCAGGAGCGTGTGAAGCTGTGGGCGGGCATTCTGCTGGCGTTTTGCCTGGCGCTGGTGGGCTTTGCCGACGACTATATCAAGGTGGTCAAAAAGCGCAACCTCGGCCTGACCGAAATCCAGAAAACCGTGCCGCAGGCGCTGGTCATCTTTGCGTACCTGGCGTCGCTGTGGCTGTCAAAAGCACATTCCATGGTGATCCCGTTTTACGGCGGTGTCGGTCTGGATTCCGTCGGCGGCGCGATCTTTTTCTTCGCGTTTGGCGCGTGCGTCATTTACGGCGCGGTCAACGCGGTCAACTTTACCGACGGCATCGACGGCCTGTGCGGCAGCGTGACGGTGCCGGTGGGTGTGGCGTTTGCCGTGATGGCCTATCTTCACCAGAACATGTCGGTGTCGATCCTCGGCGCCGCGCTGGCGGGCGGCTGCGCCGGCTATCTGATCTGGAACCATTACCCCGCCAAGGTCATGATGGGCGACACCGGGTCCATGTTTTTGGGCGGCCTGGTGGTCGCGCTGGCCTATACGCTGGATTGCCCGCTGATTCTGCTGCCGCTGGGCATTGTGTATGTGGTGGAAGCGATGTCTGACGTCATTCAGATCCTGTCCATCAAGCTGCGCCATAAGAAGGTCTTTTTGATGGCGCCGATCCACCATCATTTTGAGATGAAGGGCTGGAGCGAAAAAAAGATCGTTGCGGTGTTCACCTGCGCCAGCGTGATCGGCTGCGCGCTGGGTGTGCTGGCGTTTTATTTCGGATAAATCATTTTAAGCAGGGTGCCGCCAACCCGCCGGTTGTTTTGCGGACCCGAAGAAAGGGGGCGCTGCGATGACGGCGCGCACACCAAACGCCCGCCCGGCCGACCGGAGCAAACCGGGCACGCTGCGGCGCAGGCTGTTTCAGCATGGCGGGCTGGACATCACGTTCACCTGCCTGGTCCTGATCCTGTTTGCAATCGGGGTCGTGATGATGTATTCCGCATCCTATGCGACCTCCGTATCCAAAACCGGCAGCCCAAACACCTATTTCCGCCAGCAACTGGTTGCCGCGGCCATCGGCTTTGCCGTGATGCTGCTCATCAGCAAGCTGGACTATCGGATCCTCAACAGCATCTGGGCAATCATCATTTATGTCGGGACGATCCTTTTGCTGGGGTTCACGCTGGTCTATAACGTTTTAAAGGGCAACACCATGAAGCGCTGGATCCCGATCCCGGGCTTTGGCCAGTTCCAGCCGTCAGAGGTTGCCAAATTTGCGCTGATCCTGATTCTTGCCTATATGATCTGCATCTTTGCCCCCGTGCTGAAGGGGGCGGAGGACCGCAGCACCATGCCGAACCTGGGCGGTCTGACCAAAGGGGAGCGCATTGTTTTCAGCCTGTTTGACTGCCCGTGGAAGGCGACGGTCTTTATGGGTATGACCGCGCTGGTCATCGTGGGCCTTGTGCTGCTGGAAAAGCACCTGTCTGCCACGATCCTTCTGGTGGGCCTGACGTTTGCCATGCTGTGGGCGGGCGGCGTCAAAAAAATCTGGTTCATCGTGCTGGGCACGCTCATTGTTGCGGCCGTGGTCTACGTGCTCTATATCAATCCGGAGATCACCAAGGTTTTCGGCGAATACGGCTATGAACGCATCATGGTCTTTCGTGAAAAAGACACGGCCGGCCGTACCAACTATTGGCAGACGCAGCAAAGCCTGTATGCCATCGGCTCCGGCGGACCGTTCGGCGTCGGCTTCGGCAATTCCAAGCAAAAGCAGCTTTGGCTGCCGGAACCGCAAAACGATTTTATTTTTGCCATCGTAGTGGAAGAGCTGGGCTATGTGGGCGGCATGATCATCATTCTGCTGTTTGCCGCCCTGGTGTGGCGCGGCTTTGTGATCGCAACGCGCACGCGCGATTATTTCGGCGCGCTGCTGGTCATCGGCATCATGATGCAGGTCTGTTTCCAGGTGATTTTGAACATTGCCGTGGTGACCGACACCATTCCGAACACGGGCATCGGCCTGCCGTTTTTCAGCTATGGCGGCACGGCGCTGGTGCTGCTGCTGGCAGAGATGGGCGTGGTGCTGTCGGTGTCGCGGTCCTGCACCATCGAAGCGGCCTGAGAAAACAAAAAAGGAGACATAACGATGAAAATTCTGTTTGCGGCCGGGGGCACCGGCGGTCACATCAATCCCGCGCTGGCGGCGGCCGGCGACATCCGCGAGCGGTTCCCGGACGCGGAGATCCTGTTTGTGGGGACCGAAAACAAAATGGAGGCAAAGCTGGTTCCTGCGGCGGGCTTTGCCTTTGAAACGATCGACATCGACGGCTTTTACCGCCAGTTGACGCTGGAAAATATCAAACGCGACGTGCAGACGCTGTCCAAGCTGATGCATGCGTCGTCGCAGGCCAAAAAGATTTTGCAAAAATTTCAGCCGGATGTGGTGGTCGGCTTCGGCGGTTATGTCAGCGGGCCTGTGGTCCGCGCCGCCGCAAAGCTGGGCATCCCCACGGCGATCCATGAGCAAAACGCCTATCCCGGTGTGACCAACAAGCTGCTGGCCAAAAAGGCGGACTGTGTGATGCTGAACGTGGAAAAGGCGGCACAGTTCCTGCAGTGCAAGAACCCGCCGGTCGTCACGGGTCTGCCGGTCCGCGGTGAAATGCTGCGGGCAGACCGCGACGTCAGCCGCGCCGAGCTGGGCGTGAAAGACGACCAGGTGCTGGTGCTTTCCATGGGTGGGTCACTGGGCGCCGAAGCGATCAACAACGCGATGGTGGAGCTGATCGCGGCGCATTGGCAGGACACGTCGATCTATTTTCTGCACGCCACCGGGCAATACGGCCTTTGGGTCCCGGAGCAGTTGGAAGCGCGCGGCGTTGACCTGAAACAGGCAAAGAACATAGAGATTCGTGAATATATCAACGATATGGACCGCTGCATGTCTGCGGCGGACCTGGTGATCTGCCGCGCGGGCGCCAGCTCGCTGTCAGAGCTGGAAGCGCTGGGCAAGGCGTCGATTCTGATCCCGTCGCCCAACGTGGCCGAAAACCATCAGTACCACAACGCCATGGCGCTGGTGGAGCGCGACGCGGCGGCGATCCTGGAAGAGAAAGCCTATACGCCGGAAGCGATGGAGGCGCTGTTTACCGACCTGGTGCGCGACGGAGAAAAACGTGCGCGCTTTGCCGTGAACGCAAAGGCGATGGCTGTGGCGGACGCGAAACGCCAAATTGCGGATCGCATCCTTTCTTTGGCAAAAATCCACTGAAAAATCACAAAACCCGCGCCCTTGACATAAGATGAGTTGGAATCACCCGCACGGGTGAACAATCAAAGTTCAAGGGTGTGAGGCTGCATGGAAAGCATCGTGGTCCGCGGGGGGCGGCCGCTGAATGGAACACTTCGGGTCCAGGGGTCCAAAAATTCCGCGCTGCCGATTCTGGCGGCCTGTGTGCTGACAGACGGCGTTTGCGTTTTGAACAATTGCCCGGTGCTGACCGATGTTGGGGCGGCGGTGAAAATTTTGCGCTGTCTGGGCTGCCGGGTCACGCGCGCGGGGCACACACTGACTGTGGACGCCCGCGACGTCTCCTGTGACTGCATTCCTTTTGCACTGATGCGAGAGATGCGCTCTTCCATCGTGTTTTTGGGCGCCATGCTGTCGCGTCTGGGCCGGGCAAAGCTTTGTGCGCCCGGCGGGTGCGAGATCGGGGCGCGGCCCATCGACCTGCATCTGGCGGCGCTGCGAACGCTCGGCGTTCAGGTGACGGACTGCGACGGGGCGCTGGATTTCCGCGTGACAAAGCGGCTGCGCGGCGCGGTGATCCGTTTGCCGTTTCCAAGCGTCGGCGCGACCGAAAACGTGATGCTGGCTGCGGTGTTTGCCGATGGGCAGACCACGGTCCTGAACGCAGCACGGGAACCGGAAATCGAGGACCTGGCGCGCTTTTTGAATGCCTGCGGCTGCAGGGTCCATCTGTGTGCCGGCGGCACCGTTGTCATCAACGGCGTGCGGCGGGCGCACGGTGCGGAGCATACCGTGATTCCGGACCGGATCGCCGCGCTGGGAACCATGGCGGCGACGGCGGCCTGTGGGGGCGACGTGACGCTGACCGATGTGGTGCCGGCGCATTTTCAGTCGGTGCACCGCGTGTTTTTGCGTGCGGGCTGCCGGTTGGATGTGAAGGCAGACACGCTGCGTATCCGCTCTGACGGGCGGCTGCGGGCGGTCGGCACGATCTGCACCTTGCCGTACCCGGGGTTTCCGACAGACGCCCAGGCGGCGGTGATGGCGATGCTGTGCACGGCAAAGGGTACCAGCCGGATGACAGAAACGATTTTTGAGCGCCGGTTCAATCATGTGCCGCAATTGCAGCGCATGGGCGCACATATCAAAATTAAAGGCAATGCCGCGGTCATCAGCGGCGTCACACGGCTGCACGGTGCAGCGGTGTGCGCGGGCGACCTGCGGGCGGGCGGCGCATTGGTGGCCGCCGCGCTGGCAGCAGAGGGCGTCAGCACGATCACAGGCGTCCATCACATTGACAGAGGGTATGAAGACCCGGAAGGCCAATTGCGCATGTTGGGCGCGGACATTGAAAGGAGTGGCGGAAGTGGAAACGAGACGGCCGAATCAGAATAACCCCTTCGGTTCCTATGGCGATGCCGAAACCGAGGTGCGCCGTCCGCAGGACATCACGTCGGATCAATGGACGCCGATCAGCGCCGGCAGCAAGCCGACGGACCGGACGCCGAAGGGCGCGCGCCTGACCGACAGCGATCTGCTGGTGCCGGACGTTCCCCAAAAAGAAAAAACGGCGCCCGTACCGCAGCGTAAGCGTCCCCCGAAAAAGCGCGGCAAAAAACCGCGCCGCGGCGAAAAAAAGGCCGCAACGCTGCCGCAGCCGCCAAACAGGCAGTCGCAGCGGCCGGTGGTGCAGGGAACCCACCGCGATTATGCGGCGGCCCGCACGCGCCGGGAGCAGGAGCATGCCGAACGGCAGGCGACCCGCGCCGAAGAAAAATACCACAGGCAGCGTGCCGACGGCAAATCGGGCGACGAGCTTCGGCTGCAAAAGGCGGTGCGCAGCCGCCGCGGCAAGCGATTGATGGCCGGCCTGGTGGTGGGCGCGATTTTGCTGGTTGCGATGATTGCGATCACGGGATATGCGTTCTTTTACGGCATCCCGGTGGAAAAGATCAATGTGACCGGTGCGGACGACACGATCTACAGCCGCGAAGAGATTCTGGAAAAGGGCGGCGTCAGCGTGGGCAACAACATCTTTACCGTGTGGCGCACCCGCGACGAAATCGTGCAGCGCATCTGCAGCGCCTTGCCCTATATCGCGTCGGCCCGGGTGACGGTGAAATTCCCGGACACCGTGACGCTGACTGTGACGCCGAATGCCGAACGCTTCATTGTTTCGATGCCGGGCAGCACGTTTTGCCTGGACCGGAACGACAAGGTGATCTCTCTCAAGGCCAAAAAGCAAAAGCCCGGCAAAGTCCGGCTGAAAGGCTTTGCGCTGCAGCAGGTCACGCGCGGCGCGGTCTTTGCGCCGACCGAAGAGAATGCTCCGCGGCTGGAAAAGGCAAAAGAAATCGCCGCAGAGGCGGAAAGCATCGATCTGCAGGCGCTGCTGACGATCGACCTGACAGACCTGAACAACGTGATCCTTTGCATCGACGCACGGGTAAACGTCTATCTGGGCAAAGGGGAACTTTTGCAAAAAAAGCTGCCTTTGATCGCCAAAATGTATCAGAGCAATTTTCCGGCGGGCGCCACTGGGTATATCGACGCAAGCTTTGAAGGACGTTATTATTATAAGGTCGGAACCATGGAACGCAGCGGTTCTTCATAAAAATTTCTCAAAAAACCCAAAAAGAACTGCAGATTGGTTCTTGTGTTTTTGAAAAAAGCGTGGTATAATATCTTGTAAATCAATGATCACTTCGTCTTTTGCAATCCACGGCCGCAAAAGATGTGATACAAGATACAACATGAATCAAGGAGGATGTCCAATGAGTTTCATTATGGATAACGACAATGTGGCTTATAACCAGATCAAAGTGGTCGGCGTCGGCGGCGGCGGCGGAAACGCTGTCAACAGCATGGTGGATTCCGGTGTTTACGGCGTGGAGTTTTTGACGATCAATACCGATGCGCAGATCCTTGAAAATTCCAAGGCAACCCACAAGATCCAGATCGGTGAAAAGGTGACCGGCCGCATGGGCGCGGGCGGCGACCCGGCCATCGGCAAAAAGGCTGCGGAAGAGAGCCGCGACGTGATCGCGGACGCGCTGCGTTCCACAGACATGGTTTTCATAACCGCCGGAATGGGCGGCGGCACCGGCACCGGCGCAGCCCCCGTGGTGGCAGAGATTGCCCGCGAGCTGGGCGCGCTGACCGTCGGCATCGTGACCAAGCCCTTTAAGTTTGAGGGCCGCAAGCGCATGCAGCAGGCAGAGGACGGCATCCGCGAGCTGGTCAAGCACGTGGACAGCCTGATCGTCATCCCCAATGAGCGGCTGAAGCTGCTGGGCGACAAGTCGCTGTCGATGAAAGACGCCTTTGGCAAAGCGAACGAAGTGCTGTGGCAGGGCGTCAAGAGTATTTCCGATACCATCAAGGTGCCGGGCTATATCAACCTGGACTTTTCCGATATCAAGAGCGTCATGAAGGACGCCGGCCGCGCACACATGGGCATCGGCCGCGGCCGCGGTGCGGACTGCGCCAACGAAGCGACCAAGCAGGCCATCACCAGCCCGCTGCTTGAAACGGCGATCGACGGCGCCAGCGGCGTCATCATCAACGTGACCTGTTCGTCTGACATGTCTCTTGACATGATCGAGCAGGCCGGCGAGCTGATCACCCAGGCGACGCATCCCGACGCCAACATCATCTTCGGTTCCGTCTTTGATGAAGAGATGGGCGACGAAATGCTCATCACGGTCATCGCGACCGGGTTCGGCACGCCGGACGAGCATGACGCAGAGACCATGGGCCAGCCGCAAAGCGTGGTTGCCCCGGCCGCCAAGCCCGCATCGCAGGGCAGACCGCAGCAGCCCAGAGCCGCCCGGCCGCAGAGCCAGCAGACCGAGTTCATCAGCCGCTCCACCAAGCCGAAGAGCGAAGGCAGCTCCATCTTTACACCGATGAACAATGCGTCGTCTGATTTCCGCTCCACCGAGTTTGGCCGCAGCTTTGTTTCCGCGTTTGAAAATGCGCGCCAGGTTGCCGGCGAACCGGACGACCGGACGGTTTCCATCCCGGACCTTGCCGCTGCGCCGCAGGCCGCACAGTCTATGGATGTGATCGAAACGCCGAACAAGCAGGCCGCGTCGATCTTTGACGACCCGAACGAGGACGAGAGCGACGTGCTCCCGATCTTTAAGGGCCGCAACATCTTTTCCAATAACTGAGTGCAACAGCAACACCGCCGTTCCACAATCGGAGCGGCGGTGCTTTTGTATGCTTTGATATCATCCCTTTTTGACAAAGCGGCGCACATCGCAGTCGATTCCCACGGAAAAGAGCGCCTTGCGATATGCCGGAAGGCCGTGCAAAAACCGGCTGAAATCCTTTTCGGCGGGGTCGCTCCATGCCGTTTCGCAAAAGGCGGCAAGGAACGGAAAGGCAAGGCCGTAGGTCTCTTCACTGTGCTTGCATCCGGCGGACCACAGGCAGGCCTCTGCACCGTGGGGGATGCTGCCGCCGACCAGCGGCAGGCGGTCATAAACGGTTCGCAGCGGCAGCTTTCGCGTGCTGCGGCTGAACCGGAATGCGTCCTCAAACGAAACAACGGCCCGCGCGGGGTCAACGTCGGCGTCGGTGCGCAACTGAAGCAGGGTCTGTTCCGTCACCAGGCGGTCGGCGTCGTCCTTCCAGCGCAGTACGGTGCGATCCTTTGCCTTGAGCAGCCGGGCGGTGCGGTCGATATAATCAGCATAGAGCGCCGCCCCGTCCGTCGCGCCGAGCGACCTCAGCCGGGCCTGACACTGCGGGCAGGCACGCCAGCGGTCAAAGGGCACATCGTTGCCGCCGATGTGGATGGGCAGTGACGGAAAGTCGCGGCACACCTCGTCAAACACGCTTTGCATCCGCGTAAAGGTCGTTTCTTTCCCCAAACAGAGCACATTGCTTGAAATGCTTTTTTGTACCTTCGGCAGGCGCTGCGTTTCGATACAGCCAAGGTCCGGGTACGCGGCCAGCGCGGCGGTGACATGGCCCGGCGCGTCGATCTCCGGCACCACGGTGATGAACCGTTCGGCGGCATAGGCAAGGATCTCTGCAACGTCCGCTTTTGTATAAAACTGTGTTTGCAGGCCAAAGCGCCGCGCGGTGCGGCCCGTTCCGCCGATCTGCGCAAACAAAAGGTTCTGATACAGCTCCAGCCGCCAGCCGCCGTCATCGGTCAGGTGCCAGTGCAGGCGGTTCAGCTTGTGCAGCGCCATGGCGTCAAGATAGCGCAGAATGTCTGCCTTTGGCAAAAAGCAGGTGGCGCAGTCCAGCATCAGGCCGCGATACGGCAGCCGCGGCGCATCGGTGATCGACAGTTCCGGCAGTTCACCGTCGTTTTGCAGCAAAAGCTGGGCAAGCGTCTGCACACCGTAAAAGGTGCCGGCCGGGTCGCTGCCGACGATCGTGACCTTGTTTTCACAAACGGTCAGGCGATAGCCTTCGGGCGCTGCCGGGTCGGCTTTGGTTTGCAGATGGATGTGCTCCCAGCCGCTGGTGAGCGGCTCGATCTCAAACGAACGCGCCAGAAAGCGCAGCAGCGCCGCCTTTGCCGGTTCGGACGCGTTGTCGCTGTGCAGGTTCAACAGCCGCGTCAGCCGAAACACCATCGGCCCCGCGTCACAGTGAAACTCTTTTGGCTGCGGAATAACGAAAAAATCCATTTACGCGCCTCCTTTCCCCGGTGACTTTGTTTTATTATATCGCATCCGCGCGCAGATTGCAATGCGCGGGGGAAAGTTTACGGGCAATCATCTGTTGGAATCTTATCCTTTCGCGTTTTTCTTTAACGCCTTGACAATCTTGCTTTGAGATGCTAAAATGAATTAATCATAATTGGGAAGAAGGTTGTTTCATGAAAATCACAAAAAAAGTCCTTTCCGTCCTGCTCGCGGTGTTTTTGATGGCGGGCTGCGCTGCTATGGCTCTCGCGGCCGGTGGCAACCTGAACGATAGCATTACCTGGAACTATGATGAAAGCACCCAAATCCTGACCGTCAGCGGCACAGGCGATATGCCGAATTACGGCGGTCAAAACAGTCCGCCATGGTATGCGAACAACTACCGTGTTGAAACCATCGTCATTGAGGACGGGGTGACGAGCATTGGTTTTGCAGCCTTTTATTCCTGCAAAACGCTGAAGACCGTCACGATTCCCGCAAGTGTAAAAAAAATTGAGGGTTATGCTTTTTATGGTACCGCGCTGGAAACCGTGAACTATGCCGGCAGCAAAAAGGACTGGAACAACAT
The DNA here is from genome assembly GCA_017434855.1 of Clostridia bacterium. GTDB lineage: Bacteria > Bacillota > Clostridia > Oscillospirales > Acutalibacteraceae > UBA6857. The sequence continues at coordinate 91,265 of JAFRUA010000031.1, read as the reverse complement.
TCAGGTGGACGATTCCGCTTTTTCAAAAATTGACAGTGCAACCGGGGCGGCGTCTGCGATTGAATTCACGATCCACTACAACTATGGCGCCATCGTCTGCCCGTGGTGCGGCGGCGAACACACCGGATTCTTTGGCGGTTTTGTCGGTTGGATTCACGGCATTCTTGCCACGATTTTCGGCGCGAAATATTGAGCAGTTCACTGTGAATGGACCCATAAACCAAACGCCTTTCCTGCAAAGGGAGGGCGTTTTTTTCGCAGTACCTTAAGTTGTATGATTTTTTTGAAAAAGACTTGATTTTGCAGAAAGAATATAGTATAATATCTTTTACAATCGAATGGGTAAGTCACTTTGGTTTGGTCATGTGGCGGTGGGCTCTGTGCGACAGAACACCGCGAACCATGTCAGGCGGGGAACCGAGCAGCATTAAGCGGAACGTCTGTGCGACACAGCGCATGCCTGCCGCCGCATGACCAAGCAAAAGCGCTTACCCTATTTTATTGGGTGCAGTCCGGCGATGAAAGGGGGGGCGTGTGATGTATCAGGTTTTATATCGCAAATATCGGCCGCAGGTGTTTTCCGACGTGGTCGGGCAGGAGCATATCACCACAACGCTTTCGCATGAGGTTGCAACAGGCAAGCTGTCGCACGCCTATCTGTTCACCGGTTCGCGCGGAACGGGCAAGACGACCTGTGCCAAGATCCTGGCCAAGGCGGTCAACTGCCTGCACCCGAAGGACGGCAACCCCTGCAACGAATGCGCCGTTTGCCGCGGGATCGATTCCGGCGCGATCCTGGACGTGGTCGAGATCGACGCCGCCAGCAACAACGGCGTCGACAACATCCGCGATATCCGTGATGAATCCGGCTTTGCGCCGGCAAGCTGCCGCTGCCGCGTCTATATCATCGACGAGGTGCACATGCTTTCCATCGGGGCGTTCAACGCGCTGCTCAAAACGCTGGAGGAGCCGCCCGCACACGTCAAGTTTATCCTTGCGACCACAGAGGTCCACAAGCTGCCGGTGACGATTTTATCCCGCTGCCAGCGGTTCGACTTTCACCGGGTGCCGCCCGAGGCGATGAAGCTGCGTATGGACCAGATCGCCGCGGCAGAGGGCTTCACGCTGGATGATGACGCCGCGCTGCTGATCGCGCGCCTGGCAGACGGCGGGATGCGCGACGCGCTGTCTACACTGGATCAGTGCATCACCCGTGACCGGCATGTGACGGCGAAGCTGGTGGCCGAGGTGGTGGGGATGGCCGGGCGCGACCATCTGTTTGCCCTGGCAGACGCCGCTGCCGCACAGGACAGTGCCGCCGCGCTGGAATTGCTGGATCGGTTATATGCCGCGTCGTGCGATATGGAACGGCTGTGTGCCGACCTGACGCTGCACTATCGCAGCCTGATGATTGTCAAGACCGTGCGCAGCGCATCGCAGGTGCTGGTCTGCACCGCAGAGGAGCAGGCACAATATCTGGAACAAAGCAAGCGATTTACCCTGGCGGCGATTCTGCGCGCGATCGACCTGCTGCAGGACGCTGCCGCGAATATGAAAAAGGGCGGCAACCGCCGGGTCGAAATGGAAATGACCTTGCTGCGGCTGGCTTCACCGAAGCTGAGCACGGATGTGGATGCGCTGCTGGAACGGGTTGCCGCACTGGAACGTGCGGTGCAGACCGGGGGCGTTCTGCCGACTGCAAAGCCGGTTTCGGTACCGCAAACCGCGGCTGTGTCAGAGCCGCAGCCGATACTGGAACCGCAGGTCATCCCGGCTGTGCCTGAGGAACCGCAGCCGGAGCCGCAGCGTGTGTCGGAAACGCCGCCTGCGCCGCCCGCCGGTGCGGTACCGCAAAATGAACCGGAGCCGGAACGCAGCGAAGACAGGGTGCTGGCTGCCTGGCCGCAGGTGATGGAAACGCTGGCCCAGCTCAACCGCCCGCTGTGGGGCATCCTTTTGAATTCCGCAGCCTATGTGCGCGGCGACTTTTTGCTGATCCAGAGCGAGAACCCGACGTTCCCGAGCTTTATCAAGACCGGGTCAAACGCGCGCGACGTCAAAGAAGCGGCTTTCCGTGTGACAGGGCAAAAATACCGTTTGGGCATCTATCGCCCGGCGCAGGATGCGCAGCCGTCCATGCAAACACCGGCCGAGGACCCGCTGGACACCCTGCTGGCAAAGGCACAGGCGCTTGGCGTGAACGTGACGGAATAACAACAAACCGATATTGCAACAATAAACAAAGGAGCGACATGTCATGAAAGCAAGAATCCCCGGCGCGCAAAAGGGCGGCCAGATGAACATGATGAAAAAAATCCAGGAAATGCAGGCCCAGATGGAAGAAAAGCAGGCCGAAATTGAGGCTACCGAATTTTCGGCATCTGCGGGCGGCGGCGCGGTGGAAGTGACCGTGACCGGCAGCCACGAGGTCAAAAACATCCGCATGGAGCCGGACGTTGTGGACCCGGAGGACATTGAAATGCTGGCCGACCTGATCATTGCCGCAACCAACGAGGCGATGCGCAAGGCCGACGACGCGATGGAACAGTCCATGAACGCCTTTAAGGGCGGGCTGAACCTGCCGTTCTGATGGCGGGCTACAGCATTGCGTCGCTTGCGCGGCTGATCGATCAGTTTGAGCGCATGCCCGGCGTGGGACACAAGAGCGCCCAGCGTATGGCGTTTTATGTTCTGAATCTGAAGCAGGCCGAGGCCGAGGCCTTTGCCGACAGCATCCTTGCGGCGCACGCAAACATCAGGCAGTGTGCGCAGTGCTGCAACCTCAGCGAAGACGAGCTTTGCCCCATCTGCAAAAACACGCAGCGCGACCATTCCACCATCTGTGTGGTGGAGGACCCGCGCGACGTGATGGCCTTTGAACGGACCCATGAGTACGATGGACTGTATCATGTGCTGCACGGTGTGATCTCGCCGATGAACGGCGTGGGGCCGGAAGACATCACGACCAAAGAGCTGCTGGCCCGTCTGGCAGACGACACGGTGCAGGAGGTCATCATGGCCACAAACCCGACGGTGGAGGGCGAAGCGACGGCGATGTATCTGTCGCGCCTGCTCAAGCCGATGGGCGTCAAGGTCAGCCGCCTTGCTTACGGCGTCCCCGTGGGTGCGGACTTGGAGTATGCCGACGAGGTGACGCTGACGCGCGCGCTGGAGGGCAGACGGACGCTGTGAGAATTCGGAATGCGGAATTGCGGTCGCGGAGGATCATCCGGCAATGGGAGCGATTTGCCCGCGGGGGCAGGCGGTTTTCGTGCGTCACGTTTCTGATCCTATGCGCTGTTCGCTTGGATAGGGCGTTCGGCGCATCTCATCTAACGTCTAACATCTAATATCTAAGATCTAAAAGGGTGGTGACCAAAGTGGCGGCGGCAAACAAGGACCTTCCGCGGGTTGCGACGAATAAAAAAGCCTATCACGATTACTTTGTACTCGAAACCTTTGAAGCGGGGATCGCGCTGTTCGGTACCGAGGTCAAGTCCATCCGCGCAGGCAAGGTCAATCTGAAGGACGCCTGGTGCAACATTGAAAACAGCGAAATTTTTGCCAACGGGATGCACATCAGCCCCTATGAGCAGGGGAACATCTTTAACCGGGATCCCATGCGGCCAAAGAAGCTGCTGATGCACAAGCGTGAGATCCGCCGCCTGTTTGCCGAGGTGAAGCAGCAGGGCCTGACGCTGATCCCGCTGTCGATCTATTTCCTGAACGGCCGGGCAAAGCTGGAGGTCGGCCTTTGCAAGGGCAAAAAGAACTATGACAAGCGCGAGGCCCAGGCCAAAAAAGACGCCCAGCGCGACATCGACCGCGCTGCCAAACCGCGCTGAGCAAATGACACGCACAGCCTTTCCTATGCGGTTCGGCGTATCTCGGCGCAGGCGAGGCGCCCTTCTGATCTAACATCCAGCATCTATAATCTAACATCTAATACGGGGACGAAAGGATTTCGACGGGGATTCTGAAGCCTCTGAAGCGGGTCGTGGTGCGAGCCCACGTTAAACATCGCAAACTTAAATTGAACTGACAATACTACAGTTTTGAAGGCTGCGTAACGCGGCCCGTCTGTGCGCTGAGGACTGCGGCAGCGTAACAGGCGTCGATGAGCAGTGAACGTGAACGGCGGAGCGTTTCGGCCGCCGTCATGCATCAGGAACTACTGAACCGCTGAGCCTGTCGACCGGCGCAGCGCAGAGGGAATGTCAAACGACCGACTGCACCCGGAGAAACAGACGTGAACGAGTTTTCGGACGCGGGTTCGACTCCCGCCGTCTCCACCAACTGCATCTTGGACGAACACTTATTATTTTGGCACGGGCTTTGCCGTGCGGGTGTTCCTCTGAGAACGAATCAGCACCGATACGGATGAATCCGTACCGGTGCTTTTTCGTTTTGCTCAGGCAGAAGACTTTTCCTGCTCCTGATATTCCGGATGCTTTTTCAGCCATTCGGCGTAGTACTGCCTGCCTTCTTCGCTTTTGTAGAATTTCCGGATCTCCGGCACAAGGAACATCGCGTATTCTTTCAAAAGATTTTTCGGCAGCTGCAGCACGGCGCTTGTATCCCGAAGGAGCTGTTTCAGCCTTTGCCAAAGCGTGTGTAGGAAGTTTGCGGGTATCACCTCCAGTCTCGTTTGATTTGCAATGTGCGACTTCATTATAACGAACATAAGTTCGATTGTCAAGACTGGGCGGTGATAGAATTCGGACTTTACATCGCTTTGGTGATATAATATCATTCCGAAGCCGATTTTTGCTTTGAAAGTCCTTATAAATAGGGGGCTTATAAGGCCTAAAATCACGACGCGGGATGGCTGTTTCGCAATCGAGACGACGCAGGCTTCAGGCAGTCATCAAAAGGAGTAACGCTTTTGGCTTTTTCAAAAATGCTGCAACCAAGCGAACTCAGGGCATTTTGGCATGGCGGGGAATGATAGTATATTGCCAGTGCCAAAACAGTAATTAAAACACCAGCATTTATGCGGGTTCGCGGAGCCTAAAAGCGTGACGTGGCTCCTTTCAAAACAAACCAGGATTCATTGTTGCTTTAGATACTCTTGAAATAGTTAATCTAAAGTCAAAATATACTTTTTTGTTTGAAAATCATCATTATTGATTGATTTTCGGCTTTCCGTATGGTATAATACTTTCATCATTTTCTTCAATTGCGGAGGGATACAGCCATGGCCGTTAGCTATAAAAAGCTCTGGAAGCTGCTCATTGATAAAGACATGAAAAAGAGCGACCTTGAGCGTGAAGCTAAGATCACGCATTATGCATTAAGCAAGCTTTCTCAGGGGAAGGACGTCTCCACCGAGGTCTTAGGCAAAATCTGCGAGACACTCGACTGCACAATAGACGATATTATGGAATTCGTGCCGGAGCAGGAGGGATAAGAATGAACAACCCTTTTCTTGATTTGTGCTATCAGATACTCATACAGAATATGCAATATCCTGACGTGGCCAGCACGGCAAAGGATATTGCTGACGGTATCAACTATTTGCGGCTATATACTCAAAATCTGGCGGAATTCATTAGAAAACATGATGAGATTGTTGAGTTTATCATCAAGGCAAGAGAAAACAATATTGTTGATTCTTTTCAAGACGACAAGAATTATCTTTTGTTGGTTCCGGTTCAATCAGGGAAACCGCTTGCACAATCTTCTCCGCAAGAATTATATAACAACTTGGCACAGGAATTTGATAGACTGCGAATAAAAGGTATTTATCAAGTGGTAAAGCACGTAAATCCTTGTTTGAATGATACCGAGTTGTTGCAGCAATTGCTTTCACAAGATATATCTGTTTTACGTGAAAATGGTTTGATCTTATGATTTGGATTTGGTTTTAAATGGAGGAACAGAAAAATGACGGTTTTTGATATTTTGAAGGACACAAACTATAAATCTGAACAGTTTTCTTCAGAAGCGATTGATCGCCTGAATCTGCGCATCGAGGAAAAAACGGATAAAAAAGGCAAAACTTCAGCTGTTGTAAAATGCCTTGTTCGAAACAGGGATATTGTTCTTAAGCCGGAAGAAGTGGTCCGTCAACTTTTTATTGATAAGTTGATGAATGAATATGGTTATCCCGTTTCCAGAATGCAGGTGGAATACCCTGTCTATTTTGGCAGAGAAGTCAAACGTGCAGATATCGTTATCATGGATGAGGATCGTCCTACTGTTCCTTATATCGTTATCGAAGTCAAGAAGCCTAAACTGAAAGACGGCAAGGATCAGCTGAAGAGCTATTGCAACAGCACGGGAGCGCCGATTGCTGTTTGGACGAACGGTGATCAAATCGCTTTCTACAATAGGCAAGATCCGAACTATTTCAAAGACATTCGCAATATCCCCACTGCAACGCAGACCCTCGAGGATATCATTTCTGTAAAGTGGACTATTCAGGACTTGAAAGACAATGATCGCTTGCAGAAAGAGAGACTGTCCCTGAAAGACGTAATTCTTGACCTTGAAGACGAAGTTCTGGCTAATGCCGGAGTTGATGTTTTTGAGGAATGCTTTAAGCTCATTTTTGCAAAACTGTATGATGAATTTCTCAGCGGGCAAACGTCTACCCGTTTTCTTGAGTTTACCAACGCCGGGCGTACCGATTTTAAATTAAAAGAAAAAATCCAAGAGTTGTTTGATAAGGCTAATCAAAAGTGGAAAGGCGTTTTTGATGAGAACACCAAGATTCTGCTTTCTCCTTCGCATCTTGCTATCTGTGTTTCTTCTCTTCAGAGTGTGAAGCTGTTCAACAGCAACCTGGATGTAGTAGATGATGCATTTGAATATCTGATGAGCAAGTCCAGCAAAGGTGAGAAAGGTCAATTCTTTACGCCTCGCTATGTCATTGAAATGTGCGTGCGGATGTTGAACCCCAAAGAAGGGGAAAAGATGATCGACACCGCATGCGGCAGCAGTGGATTCCCGGTTCACACGATATTCCATGTCTGGCGTCAGATGGCAAAAGACAGGGGTCTTGATATCAGCGAGTTTTTCTCTTTGGATCAGAAACCTTATGAGTTCACTGAATATGTTAAGGACAATATTTTTGGTATTGACTTTGATGAAAAAGCCGTCCGCGTAGCAAGGACACTGAATTTGATTGCCGGTGACGGTCACACAAATGTGCTCCATCTCAACACCCTTGACTATACCCAATGGACAGAAACCGCTAAGCAGGAAGACTGGCTCAGCACCTATTTTGAAGGCTTTGATCGTCTGAAAAAACTCAGAAAAGATAAATCCAGCTTTCGAGACTTCAATTTTGATCTGCTTATGGCAAATCCACCGTTCGCCGGGGATATTAAAGAAACTCGCATTCTTAGCTTGTATGACCTTGCAAAAAACGCGAAAGGAAAACAGCAAAACAAAGTTGGCAGAGATATACTGTTTATCGAACGTAATCTGGACTTCTTGAAGCCCGGTGGACGAATGGCAATTGTTCTTCCGCAAGGCCGATTCAATAACAGCAGCGACAAAAATATTCGTGAGTATATTGCCGAACGTTGTCGTATACTGGCAGTCGTCGGGATTCACGGGAATGTGTTCAAGCCTCATACGGGAACAAAAACCTCGGTTCTGTTTGTTCAGAAGTGGGACGATGAACTGTGCCCGAAAAAGGATGATTATCCTATCTTTTTTGCAACTATGCAGGAACCCAGCAAAGATAACTCCGGCGATATTATCTATGTGAAAGACCCGGAAACCGGAAAAAAGAAGCTGGATTCTCACGGGCATATGTATGTGAAGCATGATCTGTATAACCATGAGGGATTGACCCAAGATGGAATCGCCGAAGCATTTATTGAGTTTGCCAAAAAGGAAGGGATGAGTTTTTTTCGCTGAGCCCATCCGTTGAACCCTTTAACGAAGCCAAATATAAGGCTTTGATGGATGGGCTGGAAATAAGCGAAATACAGCTAAGTGATTTGGAGCGCACGGCACGAATCGATGCTGAGTTCTACAAAAAAGAGAACATGGTTATTGCAGCAATGCTCAAAAAACCAGAATTTCATCCTGTAACAGATTATTTTACGATTTCTGACGGAAATCATATGTCTATAAGTGAAGAATTCCAAACCGAGGGCGTTCCATACTATCGAGGACAGGATATTTACAACACATTTATTGAAGAAGCCTCGTCTGTTTGCATTGATTACGGAACATATATGCATCCACATATGATCCGGTCACACCTAATGCCCGGCGATGTGTTGATGTCAATTGTTGGTGCAATAGTTGGGAATACTGCTCTCGTTTCATCAGACAAACCAGCAACATGCAGCTGCAAGCTTTCTATTATCCGTTCCAAAAAAACTGGCGTGCTTCCTGAGTTCTTGCTTTCCTTTATTCGAACCAAATATGGGCAAAACCAAATCCAGAAATTCAAGCGCGGTGCAGCCCAAACTGGGTTTCTTTTGGAAGACTTTGATCAAGTATATCTTCCGGTATTTGGCCTACAGCTGCAGAATGAGATAAAAAAGACCATTGATATGGCCCATAGTGCAGTAGTAAGTGAGGCTCATGTTTATCTTGAGGCAGAACAGATACTGCTCTCTGCGATAAAGTATCAAGCCCCCGAGAAACAAGCAGTAATATCAGCAGTAAAGACTTTCAAAAACAGCTTGTTGCTTACGGGACGGCTTGATGCGGAATACTATCAACCAAAATACGATTCTTTGTTTAAAACCATTGAACACTTCGGCTGTAAACCCCTTGGAGGTAGTAGTGGAATTGTAACAATAAAGAAATCGATTGAACCGGGAAGCGACGCATATCAAAATGAAGGGATTCCATTTGTACGAGTAAGCGATGTCAGCAAGTTCGAAGTATCGGAACCAGAACTATTTCTTTCTGATGATGTCATCGAGAACGTAGAGTCGCTCTTCCCCAAAAAGGATACCATTCTGTTTTCCAAAGACGGAAGTGTTGGGATAGCTTATAAGGTCGAAGAAGACATGCGCCTTATCACATCTGGTGCCCTTCTCCATCTTACTGTACGAGACACAGATGTCGTGTTGCCTGATTACTTGACTTTGGTGCTTAACTCACCGATAGTGCAGTTGCAGGCAGAGCGAGATGCAAACGGCGCTATTATTCAGCACTGGAAGCCCTCTGAAATAGAAAAAGTAGTCATCCCTATTCTTGATATGTCAATTCAGAGGGAAATCTCCGAAAAGATACAGGGATCCTTTGCTCTACGCCGCAAATCTAAAGAACTGCTTGAATATGCAAAACAGGCAGTTGAAATGGCAATCGAGCAAGGGGAAGATTCCGCGTTGGCGTGGCTGAAAGAGAAGGTGGTACAATGAGCGAGGATAAGCAGCCTGAAAACCAGCATCCATATAATAATTGGAGAGCTGTAACAGAATCTGATTTTGTGACGCTGTTTATTAAAACATGGTTTGCTTTTGTGTCTACTCTCCGAGAGTTGTATCCTCAGTCAAGGCCATATTATGAAGCTTCCGGTGATTCGCCGTTTATACAAAAGTATAAAAAAGAGTTTGCTGATAAGATCTTTTTCTTGTGTCCACTTACTCCCGACGTGGAAATGAGTTTACACAGTACATATAAAGAAGGCTTAAGGATTATTTCTGAAAAATACCCTCGTTTTCTTGTTGAAGACTTTTACCATATTAATAATTCTTATTCAAACAAGGTAGAAGTGGAATATCACAGTGTGGGAGGCTATTCAGGAAAGCTGGTTCTCAAGATCCAATGTATATCTGACGAGATTTTAAAAGTTGTTTTATCTTGTTCGGACAAAGTCTTCCTTGAAAAAGTTAGCGAAAAACCGGTTTTGATAGATATAAAAATTGATTATCAAGAGATTTTGAACCGTTTTATAGAAAAACTGGAACAGACGCATCAAGCAGTTTATGAGAGAGAGTTGATTGAATCCTTTTACGGAGAACTCTTTCAGATTATAAAGGACGAGTTAACTGATTCTCTTATCCAAAAACGGGATTCCCTTCCAACGAAAGGTTTTTCTAAAGTTAAGCAAGTTTATGATATAATGCAATCTGTTTGTTATCAGATACTTGAATCTATGAAAAAATCTTGTTTAGACTCAGAAAATAGTTCGAAGCATAAAATTCTTGCCCAGATGCCCATAGCAGATTTTCTTCAGAGCTATGGAGAATTGTCTTCATTTGACAAACAAAATGCATATCTGTGGTTTGTCGGATTTGTCTATCGGTTAAGAAACGCTCTGTTTCATGAGATAATCGATCCATTGGATTCTTCGTGGCAGTTTGTATTTAAGAATGCATATCTTGTTCTTAAGCACATCGTCGATGCAAACATTACTTATTTAAATACAGTTGCCTTATTATTAAAGATCGCTTCTCTCATATATGAAAAAGATTTTATAGACGCTCCACCACCTGACATTCCCATCAAAAGCGACGATGGAACTATTTTCTCATATAACGGAGTTGAGCTTAAATACTATAACCAAACTGGTGCAAAAGTCCATATTGATTCAACAATTACATGCCAAGAGAAGGCTTATCATGTCGAATGCAATGTTAAATGGGACGAGACTCTTAAGCAGCACAAAGTTAAAAATGTACAGATATCTGAACTTGATCAACCGTCCAAGCAACAAAAAGAGGTGACAGTGTCATGAACAAGCAAAAGCTCCAATCTGCAATATCAACATTTGTCAAAAACAAAAAAGCAAACGCTGCTTACTACGACGAGAACTGGACGGAACGCAATGAGCGGAAAGCCTATTACCAGTCATTTACCAAGGACAAGCTGTTGGCAATGACCGAGGATGATTTCTTTGAGTACATAAGCAAGCTTTGGTCTATGATCATGTGGGGTAACAAAAAGTATGTTGCTGACCAGCTGATTGCCGACAACGGCTTTGATACGCTCAAAAAGCAGCTGGTGGAATTGCTGTACGGCACTGCACCCATTGAAAAGCGGTGGGACGGCTTCTTGAAGTCCGTAAAAGGAATCGGCCCTGCCACAGTCAGTGAATTGCTCACCTATATCAACCCGAACGAATACGTTATCTTTAACCGGACGACGATTCTTTGCTATACCTATCTCGACATTCCGGATATGCCTAAGTATAATTATCAATACACGGGCAAGAAATACACCGAGGTGTGTGCAATCGCAAAAGAGATCTCCGCAGCGCTCAAAGCTGCCGGCGCCGATGATTACGATCTGCTGGCAGTTGACTACTTCTTGTGGGACGAAGTGCTGCCGTTGGCCGAAAAGAAGGAGCCCGGTAATCAGGCTCCTGTGCCGGTGACGCCCAAAACGGCCAGCGATTCCAAATCTCTGCACGATGAGATCAAGGAAAAGCTGGTTGCAATCGGTGAACTGCTTGGTTTTGAAAGCCGCTCAGAGGTGAAGATTACCACCGGTGCGGTGGTTGATGCTGTTTGGGAAGCAAAGATCGGCAACATGGGTAAAGCGATCTATGTGTTTGAGGTGCAATCCAAGGGCTCTATTGACAGCCTGATTCTGAATCTCAAAAAAGCGCAGAGCAACGCTGCGGTTCAGGCAGTTGTCGCTGTGGCGGATGAAGCGCAGCTTGCAAAGATCATCCGTGAAAGCGCAGGCGTTATTGATGAAAAAGCCCTCCGCACCTGGGATTCGGAGGATGTTTTGGCGGTTTATGATTCCCTCGCCCGGGCGCATGAATCGATCAACAAACTGGCGTTGGTGCCGGAGAGTTTTTAAAAATCGGAATAAGCAGTTGTTGCTTCGAGCAATGATAATACATTTTTTAAGAACAGTGTGGTATTATTGATCCTTAGAGGCTCCCCAAAATACCAACATGTTTTATTGTTAAAAATGCTAAAATAGAGGAGACTTTATTGTGGACAGAATAGTATCCCACGGTTTAAAACTAGATCTACACATTCATTCAAGTACTTCTGCCCCAAAAGACGGAAAAAGAGTCAAGAATAACACAATTGAAAACATACCTCTTCTCATAAATAAACTTGACAAATGCGGTGTAAACATATGCGCAATCACAGATCATGATGCGTTTTCTTTTGAAATGTATTGCGCATTAAAAAGAGCTGAATTAGATACTTCCTCTATTCAAAAAGTCCTTCCTGGAGTAGAATTTTCGGTTTTCTTTTTGGATAGTGAAGGAACAGAGCAAACAATACATGTGATTACTGTTTTCTCTGACCATGATAACGATAAGCTAAGGAGAATTGAGACTGTTTTAGATAAGTTCCGTCCAGAGGATAAAGGTGCATATTCAGAAGAAACATTCTTGAAGGTGCTTAGAGATATAAACTTAGACACAATCCTTGTAGCCCATCAAAAGAACTCTTTGTCAAGCAAAAAGCCAAGAAAAAACGATGTAAACTATTTAGGAGAAACCAGGTTCTTAGAACTCGTAGCGTCCGACTATTTCGAGGCTTATGAATTTAAGAATAAGCGCAATGAAATATTGAATAAAAACTATTTGCTAACAAAAGGAATTGATGAAAAAGTTAGATTTGTAACAGGAACAGATTGTCACGATTGGAAAGTCTATCCAAGAGAGGATGCATCGGATTCGGCAACTGATTTCCCGTATACGTATGCAAAGTGTCTTCCAACCTTTCGAGGATTAGTTATGGCCTTAACAGATCGAAGACGGCTAAAAAGAGTGGATAGTTTTTTTAATCCCGATAAGACAACTTTAGAATACATTGAAATCGAGAACAACGGAGAGAAAGATAGAATTCCGCTCTCAAAAGGAATCAATGTCATCATCGGCGACAATTCTATTGGGAAATCAATGCTTCTTCATGCTTTATCTGGGTTTGAAAAAAGCGGAGAAAAGCTTAAAAAGACTATAAAGGATGGCTATAAAACCTATTTAGAAAAGAAAAATCTCACAATTAAAAAGCAACTCAAGGCTGAAACAATCTTTGCCTTTGATATGCAGGGAGAGGTGCGCAGGAAGTTTGAACAGAACAAACTTGTCGCATCTGAGTTTTCAAAGTATTTCCCCTCAAAAGTCAATCCACAACCCTATAAATCTCAAATCAATAATGAGATTGATAGATTAGTCGGTTTTTTGGAAGAGAAGTTTAAATATGATACCAATGTTAAAGAACTAAACACTTTCAACATCTGTGTTGATGAAGACATTCCAGAAAGCCTCTCTTTTATTGGAAATCTTAGAAAAACGAAAAGATCCGTTTCGGAGATTGAAGCAATCATTTCTGCCATAAAACAATTGCAGGTTGATTATAGTTTTCTGACTCAACAATCTATTGATGAAGAGGATCAGGTGGTTTTAAGACGACATGTCAATACTCTCAATCGAATGCTGGAGAAGTATGAAAACAGAAAAGAAAGGATTGAAAAGGAAAATAATAGAATTGAGACTGTTGCTACAGTAATAGATGCTACCGCTAGAAATCATACAAGAAGTATTAGTGATAGACAAAAGAGAAGTACAGCTTTTTTTGAAAAAACAACGTTATTAAAAGATTCACTAAAGGAAATCATTGCTCAGGAGCGGAGTATAAAACCATATGTTCCTGCTATTGATGAAAGACCAATTGAACCTAACACAAATACAATTCAGGATTATTGCTTTGTAGCTAGGCTTGACACCGCAGCGATTAGTTCAGAGTTCTTTTTACAACATGTTGATGGTTTGTTTAAGTCAAATAAAACTGTGGATTTGAACACAATTACAGAGAAGGAAATGAAGGATAGTCTTTTAAAGTACGATGAATCACCAGTCCTTCAATACTTTAGAGAGGCACTTGAAAAAAGCTTTGAGAATGATTTTTCCCAAAAACAAACAATTATCTTAAAAGAATCAGACAAAGCAGAGGAATTATCGGCTGGATTGAACGCTAAAATATACTTTGATTTATTATCGTATGAAAACAGCATAGATGGCATTTATATTATAGATCAGCCGGAAGATAATGTTTCGCAACCTGCCATCAAAGAGTATTTATTAGATTGCTTTAAAACGATGGGGGAAAACAGACAGGTGATTATGGTGTCACATAACCCACAGTTTATCGTCAATCTTGATGTTGATAATATTATCTATCTGTTTAGCGAGAATGATGGGAAGCTAAAGTTTCAATCCGGAGCATTAGAGTATGAATGCCCTGAATATAGCGTTTTACAATTGGTGGCCGATAATATTGATGGTGGATTAGATTCTATACAAAAAAGGTGGAAGAGATATGAAAAGAACAATCGAGTTTAAGCTTCAGGATGACTCATACTTTCTTGAGGAGAATGGAACACGTGTTTTTGCCATAAAGGTTTCAGATCTTAAATTTAACTCTTTGGATTTTTATTCTGGAGTGTATAAAAATAAGAGTGCAAATATAGAGTTGGTTAATCAGATAGAATTAGATCCTCATAAAAAAGGTGATTATATATTTGCATGGCTCTCAGAAATAGTACTGGCATTAAAAAAGGAATTTAAAGAAGATGAGACTGTAATAGAAGAAGCAAATTCTGAAAGAATCATTCCGCTATTTGAGTTTGCTGTATGTGCTGGTGACGGTTTTTTCTTGGACGAAAGCGTTCCCCATTCTGATGTCAAAGATACAACAGGAATAGCCGACTTTGCTGTAACCATCGCTGGTGACAGTATGGAGCCAACAATCAAAAACCACAGTGTTGTTTTCGTGAAAAAAGAAGAAATACCTATGCACAAAGATGTGGGGCTATTTGTTGTTAATGGGGACATAATGTGTAAACGCTATATAAAAAAAGGTCGAGGATATACGCTGTCTGCAGATAACATAAAGTATAATGATATTCAAGGAAGAGAGATAGAATCAATAAGTTTCCTTGGAAGAGTTATTCTTGAATAACTGAGAGACATCATGGATTCCATCATTAAATGGAGCATCATGACAGATTCTTTCGCTGCGTTGCTTCTCCGCTTTCCATTCCCCAAATTCCTGCTGACCTTCTTCCGTTTCAAAGAACGCAATGATGTCCGGTAGCATGGTGTCAACAATGGCTTCCAGAACATGTTTGGGAATGCCTGTTTCGCTTCCAGATTTAGATTGTTCACTCAGGCTTTTAGTGTGCAGTTTGGATTGATCCGGCTTAGTGATTCTTTTCATTTTTATCACTTCCTTTCCGGGGTTTCAGGGGATGGGACTGCCCCTGACAAGCGCCGATGTATATACAAAGGCGATGCTTGCCAAGACGATACCGCAGGTCGTCGGGCAAGCTCGCATTTGTTTTTGGGCCCCATCGGCGATGCTTGCTAAGATGATGTCACAGCTTGGCAAGCCGAATTGTGATATCACAATTCAATGCTTGGTAAGACAAGATTATTATAGCAGAAAAACGATCAAACTTTAATTGCGGTTTTTTGAAAAAAGGTATTGACAAAAAGCTTGTAACAATATATAATTATAATCGAAATTAGGTAAAGTGAAATTATTTAATGTTTGCGGAGGTGTTGACATGTTTATCGGCAGAGAAAAAGAACTGGAGTTCTTAAACAAAAGATATGAAAGCAGCCAGGCGGAATTCATTGTTGTCTATGGCAGACGGCGCGTTGGCAAGACGGAATTGCTGACGGAATTCTGCAAAGACAAGCCGAGCTTCTTCTACATTTGCAATGAATATACCGACCGGAAGCAGTTCGCTTCTTTTTCAAATGCACTGCTTGATTTTGCACCATCCATGCAAAAAGCGATTCGCCGTTTTGCGGATTGGGAAGACCTGTTTTCCTCCTTTGGCGATCTTCCCGGCGATGAAAAAACCGTTATTGTGATTGACGAGTTTCCGTATATGTGCAAAGGGGATAAAAGCATCCCGTCCGTGATTCAAAATCTGTGGGATCACAAATTAAAAAACGCGAACATCATGCTGATTATCAGCGGCAGTTCCATCAGCTTTATTGAAGACGAATTGCTTGGCGTCAAGAATCCGCTTTACGGCCGCGCAACCGGAATCTATAAGCTGGAACCGATGCCGTTTGAAGACGCCGTGAAGTTCTTCCCGAGGTACAACGTTGAAGATAAGATTCTGGCGTATTCTATCCTCGGCGGCATCCCGCATTACCTCAAACAGTTCGACCCAAACGAAAGCTTGGAGAACAATATCAAAGAAAAAATCCTGACAAAAGGTACAGCTTTGTTCAATGAAGTCGAGTATATTTTGCATCAGGAACTGCGGGAACCGGCGGCATATATTACCCTTTTGGAAACGATTGCCTATGGCAGCTGTAAGTTCGGCGAGATCTGCGTACGCGCCCAAATGGAAAGCAGCAAGACGAGCGTGTATTTGAAGAATCTCTTGGAGCTTGGTTTTGTAATTCGCGAGTTTCCGGTACTGACAACAGCGAAAGATAAAACCAAAAAGAACGTTGGCGAGTACAGATTGAGTGATAACTTTTTTCGCTTTTGGTTCGCTTATGCGTACAAGTATATGTCCGAATTGGAGCAGGGCGACGTTGAAATCATCTGGCGGCAGGTAATTAAAAAGGATCTGCACAAGTTCGCGTCCAAGGCGTTTGAAGAGGTATCCATCCGATATCTGCGTTTGAAAAACAGAGAAGAAGCGCTCCCGTTTTCTTTCATTTCCATTGGCCGCTGGTGGGGCAATGTGACGCACCTGGATGAAAACGGAAAGCCATATACAACGCCGGAAGAGATCGACATTCTTGCCTGTGACGAGAAACAAAAGTCATTCTTGATCGGCGAATGCAAGTTCAGAAACGAAGCATTTGATTTGCATGAACTTGAAAAACTGAAAGAGAAGCACGAGCGGAAGGGGCAGATCTATTATTACCTTTTCTCCCTCGGCGGGTTCACGGACGCGGTTGCATCTGCTGCAAAAGACGAAGGCAATATTGTTCTTATTCAGCCATCCGATATGCTTTGAGTTAACGCGGCATTGTCTTAGCAAGCATCGCCTTTGCACATGCACGGCAGCTTGAATGCTCGCAGACAATCCGCGGAATTGTCTTAACTAGCATTGAATCGTGTCACCCACGATTCCGTTGAAGGGACACCCTTCGACCCGGAAACGACAAAAGGAATATCCGCACATGTGACAGTTCTGTCTGATTCTTTCATATGGAGTTTACCACAAAGGAGGTGGCATCATGAGAGTTGTTATCTACGCCAGGTTTTCCAGCCACAACCAAAAGGAGCAGTCCATTAAAGGACAGTTGAAAATCTGTTATGATTACGCTGCCAGTAACGGACACGTTGTTGTGGGTGAGTACATTGACCGCGCACAGACAGGTACCAACGACAATCGCGCGGCGTTTCAGCGTATGCTTGCCGACAGTGACCGACATACGTTTGACGGCGTGCTTGTTTATCAGCTTGACCGTTTTGCGCGTAACCGATATGACAGCGCGATCAACAAAGCAAAGCTGAAAAAGAACGGCGTCCGCGTCATTTCCGCGCGGGAGAACATCAGCGATGACCCATCCGGCATTCTGATTGAAGGCGTGCTGGAAAGCATGGCGGAATACTATTCTGCCGAGCTTTCACAGAAGATCCGCCGCGGCATGAATCTCAACGCGGAAAAGTGTTTGTCTAACGGCAGCAACCCCGGTCTCGGGTTCAAGGTTGACAGCAAGCAGCGCTTCTATGTGGATGAAACAGAAGCGGCAATCGTCCGCGAAATCTTTGAACGGTATGCAGCAGGAGAAAAAGCTGCGGAGATCGTGCGCGATTTGAATAACCGGAAAATAACAACGTCTAAGGGCAAACCCTTCAATCAAAACAGCATCGGACGGATTTTGCGTAACAAGCGGTATATCGGTACTTATATTTATCAGGGGCAGGAGACACCGGACGGTATGCCGCGCATTGTTGAGGACGATTTGTTCAACCGGGTGCAGGTGATTCTGGATAAAAACAAGGCTGCTCCGGCGCGTTCCCGCGGCAAGGAAGAATACCTCCTGACGACAAAGCTTTTCTGCGGGCATTGCAAAGAAATGATGATCGGCTACAGCGGTACAGGCAAGCAGAAGAAGCCTTACCATTACTATATCTGCAAAAAGGCGCGGAAGAAACAGTGCGACAAAAAGATCATCAAAAAGGAAATCATTGAAGACAAGGTCGTTGAAGCCTGCGCAAAGCTGCTGACGGATGAAAACATGGCTTATCTTGCCAGGCAGGTCGCGCTGGCGTGCAGTGAGGGCAGCGACGCAGCTGTTGTCAAAGCGCTGAGAAAGCAGGTCGCAGACCTTGATAAAGTCATTGAAAACCTTTGGCGTGACATTGAGCGCCGACAAATCAAAGACATCAAAGCGGGGTATGAGCGCCTTGACAAGTATATGGCAGAAAAGGCAGAACTGGATGAACAACTTGCGGTTGAAGAAAGCAACCGGCTCATTCTGACCGAGCCGCAAGTGTTTGCGTTTTTGGATTATGTGAAATCGAGGTATATGCGCAACGTGCTGAATCGCAGGGCGTTGATCAATATCTTTGTGTGGGCGATTTATCTTTATGATGACCACTTCACATTAATTCTCAATGCCGGAAATAAGAACCAGCAAACCTTGGAGATCCCGCTTGATGAGATTGAAGAAGGACTGGATCGGGCCGAAGAAAACGCAGAAGCAAATCCGGGTTCGCCTATGATTGCATCTGCGCCACCAGAACGAAAGCCGCATGAATGTAGAGTTCATGCGGCTTTTCTTTGTTTTGAGTTGTAATTATTTTGATTTTGACACACCTGCTTGACACACATTCAGGGGTTTCGTTGATTTGTTTATCCAGAAAGCCATTAAGCTTTTGGATATTCGTCTTTTTATAAATGCGGTCAAGGTGCGTATAAATTTTGAGCGTGGTCTGAATGTCCTTGTGTCTCATCTGTTCTTTGACGGTCAGTACATCCACGCCGGCAAGGTACATCAGAGAACAGAATGTGTGCCGAAAGTCGTGCGGGGTGAACGATTCGACGACAGATGAAAGGATCGTGCCATCTTCGTCGATCACGGCGGCCTGATCGTAGTGTTGAACCATGGCTTTGATATAGGCGTCCCAGAGTTTGCGCCACGCATCATGCCGCCGGTTGCGGGATTGGTTACAACGTAGATTCCGGAGCGCGGCGCTGCTTTCAGGAATGCGGTCAGCTTGTTGGAAACGGAAACGATGCGGGTGCCTGCGGCGGCTTTCGGCGTCTTCAGCTCATGCGCTTTGAAGTCAAAGGACTTGTTGACGCGGATGGCGCCTTCTTCCAGATCAACGTCTGACCACAGAAGGGCGGTCGTCGCTTCGCCGAGACGCAGCCCGGAGTATGATTGTACTTTCTGAATGGTATGTGCATAAGTATTCGGCGTTGTGCTTTGCGCGGCCCATCCGGAAAAACAAAAAGCAGGGCACAGAACGCTCTCTGTACCCTGCTTTCGATGGTTGGTTGCCGTTTGGTTCGGACGCTTCGATCAACGGGGCGGTCCTTTTTGCGGCGGTCGCCTCGTTTGGCTGTCAGGTGATTTCAGGCGTGTCCAGTGACACCACTGCAACGCGCACGGCGCCGTCTTCCTGCAGGTCGCGCAGCAGGCGGAAAAACCCGTTTGCACGGCGGCCGAGGTGCGCCCGCAGGGACGACTCGTTCACGACCACGATCCCGAGGGGCTCCGCACGGCTGGTCAGCACATCATGCAGAGCGTCAAGGTTGTTGCCGTAGTCTGCGTCAAGTGCCAGCGTGTTGGCGAACGCGGCGTGCAGACCGGCGGCTGATTCGATACGTGCGCCGTCCAGAAAAACATATTGCATGGTTATTCCTCCCCGTAGAGCAGCGTAAAGCTGGTGTAATGGTCGTTAGTGTAAAAGATCAGGCCGTCGTTGGAAAAGACGATCCGCTTTGCGCCGCGGCTCGATTTGCCGAGTGTGTCGATGTCGCATTCCGTATAGATGCGGTCCGGCGCTTCGGGCAGACGGCCTTCATAGTTGCCGAACCGGTCGCCGCCGATGCTTTTGCCCGGTGCATATTTTTCCAGGCTGCCGCCGGTCCAGCCGAGCGCCTTTGCCTGCTTTTTGGTAAGATAGTTCGGCGGCAGGTGGCCGAATGTATGGATGTACAGCGCAACCTCGTCTTTGCTGTTGTAGCTGCCGCTTTCGTCGAGCGCGGCGGGCGGCGACGTTGCGCGCGGATCGGTTGGGGATTCGTTTGTCGGCGCCTTTGTCTCCGGCGATTGGGCGGTACTTTGCAGCGGGTCGCTGCCGGTCAGGCCCGGTTCCTGCTGTTGAAAGCAGCCGGCAAGCAGCACCGTGACGCACAGCAGCGCCAGCAAAACGGCAATCAGTTTTCGCAGTTTCATGAGTGTCACTCCTTTTTGCTTTTTGCAGACTTATGCGCCGACACGGTTGAGCAGCGCCTCGAGCAACCGCCAGACGGTTGGCAGGGAATCGAGTGCAAGCGTTTCGTTGATTGTGTGCGCATCTTGAATATCCGGCCCGATGCTGATCATATCAAGCTCGGGGCTCAGCAGCTTGAACGTGCCGCACTCCAGCCCGGCGTGGAGCGCAGACACGATGATATCCTTGCCGTTTTGTTCCTTATAGATTTCTTTTGTCAGCGCCAGCAGCTTGCTGTTCGGGTCATATGGCCACGGGTCAGCCATTTTTGTGACTTCGGTTGCATAGTCGCAGTGTTCGGCCAGCGCCAACTGCGCGTCCAGAATCTCTTTTTCCAGCGCGCCGACGGAGCTGCGGATATAGGTGCCGCAGGAAAGCCCGTCTTCATTCAGCGCAAACAGGCCAAGGTTGGAAGAGCTTTCCACCAGCCCTTCCATATCGGCAGACCAGGTATATACACCGTCGATGATCTCGGTCAGGAAGCGAATCACATCGGCCTGTTCTTCGGCCGATATGATTTGCGGCAACGATGCCTCTTCGCGCACTTCATAATGGACCCCGTCCTCTATGCCGGCATAGGTTTCCTTCAGACTGTCGAAATAGGTCTGCAGTTGTGTTTGTACAGCCGCAAGATCCTGCTGATCAATCACAATCGTGCAGGTCGCTTTGGTTGGAATCGCATTCAGCGCAGTGCCGCCCTCAAAGGAGGCGAGCTCAAAACCAAGGTCGTTTTCCGAAAGTGTTTTTAAACAGTCGGCCAGACCGATCAAAGCGTTCAGCCGCCCCTTGTCGATCTCAACACCGGAATGCCCGCCGGTCAGGCCGCTCAACTGAACAGTCAGCGCAAGATTTCCGTGCGGTTCATTGCGCTTCGGCGTGGCTGTGAAGTGGATCGAATCACCTGCAGCCGTGCTGACCAGCACCTGGTCAGACATTTCGTTATCAAGGTTGATCAGATATGCGGCGCCCTGCAGCCATGTTTTGTCAAGATGGAAAGCGCCGTCCATGCCGTCCTCTTCGTCAACTGTAATGATCACCCGAAGCGGGCCGTGCGCGATTTTGCCCTGCACCACCGCCATCATGAGTGCGCAGCCCGCGCCGTCGTCGCCGCCCAAAGATGTTCCGTCGGCAGTCAGCGTGTGCGCCCGGTCATCCCTGATCACCGTGATCGGATCGGTCAAAGGGTCAAAATCCTTGTCTTCCGCAACGGCGACCACCATATCCATGTGTACCTGAAGAATGCCGAGCGGATACTTTTCCATACCGTCTGTTGGCGGCATGTCAAAGATGACATTGCGCGCTTCGTCCTGTGTCGGTGAAAGCCCTTGTTGCTTTGCCCAATCGACAAAAAATGCGCTGATCCGCTCTTCGTGATGCGAGGGTCTTGGAATGTTTGCCAGCAAAGAGAAGTTGTCCACCACACAATCGATGATCTCGTCGTCAGAAAGCGCGGAATCGGGCGTTGGATTGTCTTTTTTCGCGCCGCAGGCGGCCAGAGCAAGCACCATCAGAAGACAGAGCAGACATGCCAAATGTGTTTTCGGTTTCATAATGATCACCATTTTATTCAAGCGATGTTTTGTCAAACAGCTTGAAGGTTTTTACAATCCTATTGTACAGATATTTTTTCGAGAATGCAAGGCTGTTTCGGTCAATTTTTTCAAAAAAAGTGTTGTAATTTTTCTGATATTATGTTATCATAAAACGTAATATTTTACCGTGAAAACACGGAGCTTCCGATGAGGAGGAATCATTATGTTCAAACACGTCCGCAAACCCATCAGCATTTTTTTGGCCATCATCATGGCGCTGTCGGTTTTGCCTTTCTCGGTGTTTGCCGAGGAGTGGAAGGCTGCCGCCGAAGAACACGCGCAGGACACCGCTGCCGAAGACATACAGGCGGCACAGGAAGCGCCGCTCACCTATACGGGCGATCTGCTTTCGGCAGAGATCACCGTCGGCAATGAGCGCCGCGTCTATGCGTTTGACGAGAGCGGCCGCGTTCAGCTCGTTTCAAAAGAGACGGTCCGTTCCGGCGGCCCGCAGCGCGCCCCCGTAAAGCCGGCAGAGGGTCAGGGCTTTGACGGTGAAAACGTGCCCGCAGCAAACGCCGAAGCGGCCGCAAAATGGGCGCTGGAGCACAGCCTCAGCGACGCAACCACGCTGCTTGACGCAAACGGTGTTGCCACGGTGATCTGTGGCGTCCTCGGTTATGACGCCGCGTTTGCCGACGCGGATCACGACCTGATCTGTGACGACTGCGGCTATTGCATCGACGGCTGCACCGACGGCGAGCTCAAGTATTATACAGCCGAGGATGTTGTCGGCGAGCCGGTGAACGGCGAATACTTCAATGCGGACGGCGTTGTGATCGGCCGCGACGCCGTGGGGACCTACACCTATGCGGTGATCGATGAAGAGGGCAACTCCGTTCTGGATGAAGAGGGAAATCCGACGACAACGACAGAAGAATATGACTTCGTTCAGTATGACAGCTATATCGACGGCGCAGACGGCAAGTGCGACGTCTGCGGAAAAGACATCTGCCGCAACGACGATTTTGTGGTCGGCCACGATTTCAGCGACGCGCTTTGCGACGGCTGCGGCGCGTGCATGGGCGAACATGTCGACGCGGAGATCATTGACATTGGCGACGGGACCTGTGATGAATGCGCCCAGCCCGTGACGCATGCACACACGGACGGTGACAGCGACGCAACCTGCGATGAATGCGGGTTCCCCGTGACGCATACGCACACCGATGTGACCGGTGCGACGCAAACCGGAAACGGCATCTGCGACGTCTGCGGGTACTGCACGGGAAGCTGTGTTGACGCGGACGCAAACGGTGTTTGCGACGTTTGCGAAAAGGCGATGATCGCTTATTGCGAGCACACCGACCTGTTCGGCGCTGCCGCCTGCACGGTCTGCGGCGCGTCCGCCTGTCATTTGACGACGGCCCGCCTGCAGCAGGTCCTTTCGCAGCTTTCTTTGCTGCAGGGAATTTTGCTGCAAGGGGACGAGAACGGCGACGCGGCCTATCACGATTGGCTGACCGATACGCTGACCCCGTTCCTGACCGCAAAGACCAAGGATACCCCGGACGTGAGCGAAACGAGCCTCGGCTCTGTGGTCGCCATGCGGCAGGAGATGAAGACCGCGCTCAATAAGAATCAGGAGGCCGCCGCGCTGTTGGCGTCGGTCAACGCGCTGACCGCGGACGACGTCACGCCCGCAACGCTGGTCGGTGAACTGAGCGTGGACGAAAACGGGAACAAAGTGCTCCTGAGTGACGGAAGCTGGTACGGCACGGTGGATGAAACGTATGCCGACTACACCGCCGCCTGCAACGACTGTGTCTTTGAACCGTCAACCCATTATTATACCGCAAGTGAGACTTACAGTCAGTGCTATCAGCGGCTGAAAGCGCTTGCGGGCGCGCTGCTTGACGCGCAGATCTATGAAGTCTACGGCCGGACCTATCCATTCTATTTTGCAATCAACGAAGCCAATTATTCCGAAGTGAGGCAGAAGCTGAACGTCATCAGCGAAGCGCTGCTGTTCAAGCTCTATCCCAATTATCAGAACGACAGCTATAAAACTGCGGCGAAAACGATCTGGACCACGCAGTCAACAACCGATCACACCGATCAGGAGCGCCGCTGCATCGCCTTTGCCATGCTCGGCCAGGTTCGGGAAGAACTGAATAAACTCAGAGAAGCGGCGTTCAAAAACTTCAGCCAGACAACATACGACGGCGGAACCGGTCTTTATGTCACCCGTCCCGCCTTTGACGGGGACCTTGTACGCGATCCGGAGGACGCCTATCAGGTGACGGACGAGACGATCAGGAACGTGATCTCGCGCATCGACGGCTTTGTCGGTTCGCCCGAGGCGCTTGCGCTGCTGCAAAAGCTGTTGCCCGACACCTTTGAAATGGACATCAAGGACGCGAACGGCGACGGCGACGTCACGCTCTATGATTTCCTGATGAACCTCCTGACCCAGAAGGTGCTCACGAACGACCTGATCAACGAGCTGTTCGGCATGCTCTATCCGATGGCTGCCGATCTTGGCAACACGGTCGAGAATTTTCTGAAGGGCAAGCCCGTCAATAAATATCTGAGCTATGAGGGCGGCCACGAGTTCAGCTTTGACCTGTTTGAGATGCTGACCGGCAGCGACGCTGCGTCGCAGGTGATCGACATCTTTCTCGGCGCCAGCGCGTCCATCTATGTCAACGGCGGAGAAGCGCCGACATTCAAAAAGCTGTTTCGCGACAACGGCTATTCTTTCTGGCCCACCGATGTCGCAAAGCTGCTGGGTCAGGTCAATGCGAGCGGCAAGTATACGTCCATCATCAATGCGCTCAACAACTGCTCCGACAACTGGGACAACGTCATGACAGGCGGAAAGCTGACGTTTGACTGGGGTCTTGAAAATCTGGACGACCTGAAAAACATTCTGTCTGTGATGCTCGGCACGATCGCGCCGCTGACCGAGATGCTGTTTGCCAAGGAAGTCCGGGTCAACAAACAGCTCAAGCTGAACAAGCTGGTTTACCTGACGGCGCACGCGCACCTGCTTCTGATCGATTTTCCCGTGAAGGGCAATGTGTCGCTGGATATGAACGCGGTGCCGATGCACCTCTATGACGATGTGCTTGTGCCGATCTTTGAGGCGCTGGGTATAAACAGCTTTGTTCCTGCAAGCGGGACCGCGCCGACCTGTCAGTGCCCGGCGATCTATTACGACAGCAGAAAAACGGCGACTGAAAATTCAAAGAAGGTCGTGGACGCCATCTTTGACCCGCTGATGACGCTGGTCGAACAGATCGTGTCGCACCCGATCGAAAAGCTGCTCTCCATTCTGCCGAACCTTTCGATCATGCTGGAGAACGGCAAGCTGCTGGAACTCTTTGATTTTGACTATAAGCTGGATCTCAAACTGCTGGGCGATTTTCCGATCAGCAAGTGGTATTTTGACGACATCTGGGACATCGTCAAAGGGACGATCATGAAGCACTGGTATGACTGGCTCAAGCCCTGGAAGTATGCGCAGCTCGTCAACACGGTCGCGGGCTACTGGGCTGTCAATCTGGCGGTGGATGCGATCTTCGGCGGCGACCTGATGGGTATGGCCAAAAAATTCGGCATCCTCGGAAAGCTGAACGGAATGGTTCCGGCCATCAAAGGTCTGCCGGTGATCCCCGATCTGCTGAACACGCTTGCGTCCATGCTGGGCGGCCACCTCGGTGCGAACGGAGACTATGCCGTTCCGGACACTGTCAAGCTCGAGATCAAGGCCGGCGATATGATCGATAAAAAGACAGTCAACGTCTATGACATTCTGGAGGACGCCTATCTTGACGGGGACGCGATCAACGCCATCGGCTTTGACCTGAACAGCCTTTCTTCGCTGCTGGACTTCTTCTTCGGTAACCTGAAGGATGCGAACGGCAATCACATCCGGCTCTTTGATCCGGACTGCCTGAGTATCGAGGAGCTGTCCTCGCTCGGCGAGATGCAGAAAAAGAGCGGTTCCGCGCGTGAAGCGAATTACTCGAAGCGCTGGAACACGCTGTCGGACGGTCAGTACTATTTTGTCAACGCCGATATTGCCGACGTGTTCTACTATATGCTGCGGCTGCTCTGCGAGGGCGTGCTGCACGACGATACGGCGCTTGACACCATCCTCGCCATGCTTGGCACAAACAAGGCGCAGCTTGGCGACCTGCTTGCGAATGCTGCCGACATGGGCGCGGACGTCATCGGCGTCACGCTGTCTGAGCTGATCACGAACGCCTGCGACGAAACCGGCAGACTGAGCATCGACCGGCTGCTTTCCAATATGACGGTCGACAACCTGCTGCTGGTGCTCTGCGAAACGCTGGAGCCCTCTGACAGCTATCAGCTCGATTCCATCACCTATCCCGAAACGGATGACAGCACGGCCGCAGAAATCAGCGCGCACGACGGCACGATCCCGTATCTTGAATATGACAACCTTTGGACGGATGGGCTGGCGCAGTTCATCGCAAACAACCTGGACGACATTGCCAATCTGCTGCTGAAAGAGATTCCGCTGGATCTTGAAAAGTCCACGCCGGACAACATCGAGACCGTGCAGGAATTCCTCGATCTGCTGATCAAGCGCTTCCTGAACGAGCCGAAATATCTGACGATGATCGTGGAGCTGCTGACCTGCATTTATTCCGACGGTCTGGAGCTGCCCGCGGACCTGATCAACGACGCGACAAAGATCGACATCACCGCCTGGTATGATGACTATGCCTATCTGTTCAATGGCGGGAGCGCACCTGCAGAAAAGCACTTCCCGCTTCTGACGGGTACGAAGAATGCGGACGGCAGCATTGACTGGACCTATAACGGCGAGGCGGTCGAGGATTATTCCGACATCTTTGCCGCGCTGGGCTATCTGCTCACGCCGCTGGATCCGGTCCTCAAGATGATATTCTGCGGCGACGATTTCAACGTGATGGAATACACGGAGCAGGGCCGGCCAACCGGTTCAATGCTGACCATCAAGGGCAACGACGGCTACAACTTCACCATCCTTCCGCTGCTGGAAGCCATGGGCATCGACGTGCTGACAAGCGAGGAGTTCCGCGCCATGGGTCCCGGCGAAGGACTGCTGTATTGCGTGGATCAGATCGTGGCGCGTCTGCATGAGATCCTCACCTCTGACACCATGCTTGCCGATCTTTTCGGGTTGATGGCGCAGCTCTGCTACGCGGTTGCCGGCAACGGCCTGGGCGTGCTGCTCAAAAACTCCCTGCACCCGCTCTTTGTCCTGCTTGACACTCTGCGGCCCATCCTCAACATTGACATCAACGCGCTGCTGAACACGATGCTTTGCCGCTATACCTGCAAAATCGGCGGCTTTGCGAACGAAGATGAAATGAAGACGGTTCTGAACGAAAAGAACGCCGCCATCAACCTGCGTGTGCTTGACATGGACGCGCTGCTCAACCTTGTTGGCGTGATCTTTTCCGGCAAAGACCGGAACGGCGAACGCAGATTCATGGATCTGAAGACGCCCTTTGACACGGGTATCAACGACCTGGCCTATCTGAGAGAGACCTATGTGTCCAAAGCCTATGCGCTGGACGATGCCGGCGCAAAGGTCGCGCGCGAGGGATACCGGCTGGATATCTCCGGCGAAGATGCGCTGACCTCGATCATCACCCTGGGCCTTGAGTTCCTGCTGTTCGGTGACAATGCCGGTGCGATCGATGCGCTGCTTGCCAGGCTGCTGGGGCAGCACGGCATTGTGAAGACCGCGCTGGAGGTGATCAAGGGCATCCCGGCCGAGTATACCACAGACTTTGACTGGGCCTACATTTTGGGCGACGGCGCATCTGCAGAGGACAAGGCGGCGCTGCTTGCACAGATCAAAGCAAGCGGCTCGATTCCTGCCGAAGGCAACCGCACCGCGCAGGCACAGGCCGATTATGACAAGTATCTGACCGGCTATGATATGACCGACTGGGACGAAGACACTGCGGTCTATCTGGTGGAGCATCTGGACGCGATGCTTGCAAACGCGCTGAACATCGACGTCGGCGGAAAAACGCTTGCCGCCAGGCTGCTGGGGCTGCTGGGCGCGGAAAGCACGGCAGACAGCTATACCGTCGGCACCTTTGCCGAAACGCTGGTGAACAGTCTGCTGTCTGACGAAATGCTGGACAAGGCGCTCGGTTTCCTCGGTGCCTTCCTCAACGGCAAGGACCACCCGTGGATCGAAAAACTGGCAGAAATGATCAACGCCGACCATCCGGCGGATGCGCTGGAACTGATCACCCGGCTCAGCACCCTGTGCGCCAAGTATAACGAATCCGTATGCAGGGTGGCCGAAGGCATCGGCATCGACCTGAAGCTGTTCAATATTGACGAAAGCAAAACCCAGCATGTGGACGACCGGGTCGTCTATTACGACTTTGACGGTGAACCCACCGGCCTGACCCGCACATACATCGACGGCGATTACACCCGCCTCGGCGACCTGCTCTATGACCTCACGGTGCCGCTGCAGCCGCTGCTGGCTTTCCTGCTGCTGGGCAAGGACCTGGCGCTGTTCAACTCGGCCGGCGTGCCCGGCGTGCGCGGCCGCCGCGACGACGTGATCCATGTGACCGGCATCGAAAGCTACCGCTATGCGGTGCTGCCGCTGATGGAAGCGCTCGGCTGCGAAGGGCTGCAGCCCGCCGAAGCCTATGGCCCGCTGAATGGCGCGCAGGGTCAATACAAACCGATCGGTGAGGACCCGGCGGATGCGTATAACATCGACGCGCTGATGAACGATCTGTGCCACAGCCTCATCGGCTTCGTTGAAAAGCTGCTGCAGGGCAACACGCTCGACAACCTGATCTGCATGCTGCCGGATCTGCTCTATTTCATCAATTCCGACGCGATCAGCGTGCTGCTGCAGAACCTGACCGCACCGATCGAGGCAATCATCAACTATTTCAACGATTATGCCGGCCTGACCGATGATGAACGGTTCACACTCTGGAGCCTGATCGAAAAGCTTACCGGCCTTTCCATCGACCCGGAAAACATTGCGCTTTCAGATGTGTTCTCGCTGCTTTCCGCAAAAACAACGGTCACAGACGAAAACGGCAATGAAACAAGCAAACGCTTCCGTCTGACGGCGAATGACTTTATTGCACGCCTGCTTGACAACTTCACGACCGGAGAAATCTATTACAATGCCGCATCCGCCTGCGACTTTGACACCTTCCGCATGCGGTACCGGAACAGTCAGGACAAGGCGGCGACGATCACCATTTTTGTGAGCCTTGCCATCGATCTGCTGGAAGACCCCGCCAACAAGAATTTCTGGGACGGCCTGCTGGGTAAGAACGTCAACCGGGCGATCCTCAACGAGCTGAACCTGAATGCGTTCAAATTCGATTATCAGGACCCGGATTGGAAGTTTACCGAATACGCCAACACCGATCATCTGGTCACTGCCCTGACGCTCTCCGAGCTGTTCCCGCTCGATCCCTATGCCGGAACGAAATGGACCCGCGAGATGGCGGCGGAGCTGGCCGATAACTTCGATTCCTTCATCAACGACATGCTGTATCTGCTCGGTTTGGAGATCAACGGCATCCATATCGGCAATTTCCGTGAGCTGATGCACGCGCTGATCGGCGGCATGCTGTTCTCAAACGACATGATGAACACGCTGACCGGCCTGCTCGGAAAGATCAAGCCGCTGCTTGACAAGTACGACCCGGACGGCTCGATCGCCGGCTTTGTCAAAGAACTGCTCGGCATCGATCTGCACGCGTGGGACGCTTACGCGCCCGGCGGCATCTATGAGAACGGCAGAGACTGGGGCTTTTCGACCGACAGTACCGAGGCTGCAGTGGACGCCAATGGCGAGGTCTTTGAAGCGGCGCTTGTCGAGCTGCTGACACCCGTGGCGCCCGCCATGGCGTGGATGCTGGCCGACAGAGACTACACCTTCTTTGCGGAAGGCGACGGCTACGGCGAAAACACCGATCCCATCCAGATCACGCTGCCCGGTTCAGAGGGCTATCGATACGCGCTGGTGCCGCTGTTTGAGGCGCTGAACATTGACGGCAGACCGAAGGATGTCATTCAAAACCTGCGCGACGGCGACATCTGCGACCCGGCGACCTATACTGCCAATGTGAGGCAAGATGTCAGCTTTGCGGTCACAGGCGTGGTGCATCCGCTGGTCGCGATGGTGCAAAAGTTCATGGATTCCGCACCGACCCAACTGCTCGAGCTGCTGCCTTCGATCGTCTACTTTATCAACTGCAACGGCATCGACACGGTGCTCAAGAACCTGATCCATTCGATCCTCATCATCGCCAATGCCGCGGAACCGCTGAAATATGAGGTCCCTGCGCTGGCTTATGACGAAAACGGCTTTGACCTGTATCGCACGATCGGTCTGGAAAAACTCGTCAAAGAAAACCTTTACGCACTGCTCGGCGTGACCGAAGACGATGTGAAGGCGGTCTATGAACAGTGCGGCGGCACCTGGGTCACGGTGGACGGCCTTGAGGACATTGATTTCCGTTATCTGTTCAGCCTTGCGCTTGCGGCGGTCAACAACCTGTTGGCCAATAGCGGCATTCCGCTCAAATTCACGTCCATCGCCGCGCTTGCGGTCAACGAACTGACGCATGGCTATGTCCGTTCCTATGACTCGCTGACGGGCAAAACGGCGTATACGATGGTTCTGGATAAGGAGATCGACCGCTACTGCTACGGCGATTTGATCTCGATCCTGTTCCGCATCGTGCTCAAGTTCCTGTCTGTGGATGGCAACACCGACGCGCTGGTGGCGCTGATCAAGACCAAGGCCGACATCGGCGGCGTGGGCGAGGCTGCGCTTTCCGCGTTCCTGCACCTGCTGGCCGGTTACATGAGCACGCTCGGCGGTTTTGAGGTCGCGATGCTTGCCATCTATTACACGGTTTACGGCGCGTCGCAGGCCTCCGGCAGCGGGGTGGAAGCCTATGACCATGTGAACGATAAGCTTGGGCAGGTGGTGGATCACCTGAAGGGCATTGATAACCCGATTGCGCGTGAGATCCTGACGGCGCTGATCGGCACTGCAGACGAACAGGTCGGCGACATCATCGGCTCTGACGGCCTGGCCGGCAACGGCCTGATCCGCTTCTTCAAACAGATCTATGACCTGCTGATGCGGATTTTCAGCTTTTTGCGCATTTTTTAAAAGCACAATAACAACAGCCTCTTTTGCCGGCCAGACAAAAGAGGCTGTTGGTTTTTAGCGATGTGCGGTTTTATTCTGCGGTCACCGGCGCCGGGTCGTCTTCTTTCGGTTCGGGCGGCGTCACCGGTTCAAAGAGGGCGTTGTCGTGCGGTGAGCAGATGTCGATCGCCCTGGAAAGCACATGGACCATCACGGTCTGGTGTTCCCCGCCGAATTCGCCGTCCAGCGTCCAGGGGATCGCCTTTTCTGCCGTGATCTTGATCTGGCCGGTCCGCAGCAGGATGATCCGGTTGCCGTCGTATTGCTTGCGCTTGATGGCGGCCAGCAGATGCGGAGCATCCAAAAAGCCGGCTTTGCGCACCAGCAAGACTTCAAACTTGCCGTCGTTGAGACGCACGGTGTTTTTGTCAAAGCGGAACAGGCCCGCAACAGAGGTGGAGTTTGAGATCGCGCCGAAGGAAAAATCGCCTTCGATCTCGCCGTCGTCATACTCCAGCTTCATGTGTGTGGAGCGGATGTTGCCCCATTCCTTGAAGACGCCGTTGAAAATATATGCCGCATGGCCAAAGAGGTTTTTCATCCGCTGGCTGGTGGCATAAGACGCGCGCGTAAAGGCGCCGAACGACGCGACGTAGGAATAATACCGGTTGTTGAACAGGCCGATGTCATAGCTGTTGGTCTGACCCTTGATGATGAGGTCGGTGGCCTCGTTAATCCTGGTCGGAATGCCCAGTGTGGAGGCCAGGTCGTTGGTGGACCCGCAGGGAATATAGCCGATCGGGATGCGGTTCGGCAGGTCCATCACGCCGTTGATCGTTTCATTCAGCGTGCCGTCGCCGCCGCAGCAGACCACCAGATCCATACCCTCGGCGTTGTTTTTGACAATGTTGGTTGCATCGCCCTGACACTTGGTGGTGTGGATCGAAAACTCATAATCGTTTTTAGAAAACTGATTGATAATGTCAAAAGTTCCGGCTCTTGACTTGGAACGCCCGGCGCAGGGATTGACAATCAAAAGAACTTTTCGTTTCTCATTTTCCATTTCAGAACGCTCCTTTTCGCGTACTCACCCACATTTTACCACGGGAAGCGTAAAATGTCAAACACCACTTTCATCTGTTTCTGTTGTTTTTTCGACCGGGCCCGGCCGGCTGATCCACATGTCTTCAAACCGAAAGCCGGTCAATTGCTCCAGCGCCTGCCTTTCCTCGGTACCGATCTCTGCGGTCCCGGTTTCTCGTTTTTGCCGGATAAGCTCTTTGATGCGGGCATGCTTTTCGCGCGTCAGGTTATAGCGCAAAATCGAAAACAGCGCCAGCGTCAGGAAGCAGATCGGAATCAGCGTAAAGCAAAGGCTCACGCCGAAACGTGCACGGGCGGTTTGCTCCGCCGCTGTCAGGGCGGTGTCATAGCCGAACCAGCGCAGCAGATTGCCGATGCCGAAGGTGGCAAAGCCGCTGACAAATTTTTTGACAAAGGTGGAGAAGGTGGCGATCACGCCCTCGCGCCGTTCACCGGTGATCAGTTCGTCCACGTCGGTCACATCGGGAAAAATGTTGCTTTGCACGCTTGCCATCCCCGCAAGGCCCAGGCCGTAAAGGAATTCCGTGACAAAGATCACGGCCGGCCATCCGCTGCCGCGCAGCAGCCACGCGGTCAACTGCGCCGCCATTGCCACCGGCACAAAGATTTTGGCCGGCAGTTGTTTGCTCTTTTTGATCGAGAAGAAATACGCCGGGAAAAAGCCCGCCGCCTCTCCGATGCCGGAGACCAGCGTCAGCATGGAATAGCTGTTTTCCTGCCGCAGCACGGATTCCAGAAAGTAATAGAAGCACTGCGACACAAACGCGGAGGAGAACAGGGTGAAAAAGCCGAACAGGAAATACCGCCGGAACACCCGGTTGCGCACCACGGTGGCATACTGACGCACAAAGGCGTGCACATCCAGCGGCTCGTTGACCTGATGCAGCGAAGAGTGCTCATGCGTACCGAAATAGGTCCACAGCAGCGGCAGACTGGTCCACAGGCACAGCACGGCGCCCATGACGGAAAAGTGTGAGCGGTGCGCCGGTGAAAAGGTTGGCGTTGTGATGATGCCGCCCAGCCCGCCAAGGATGGTTGCCGCGATGAAAAACGAAGTGTAGCTGGCCACGGCGTCCATCACGGTCTTGACCGCGTTGAACTGGGTGCGCAGGTTGTACCGCGGCGCCAGCTCCGGCAGCATCGCCGTGTGCGGCACGTTGATGAAGGTGCTGACGGTTTTGTAAAACATATACATGGCGATATACCACCACATGGTGCGCGTGCTGTTGCCGCCGGCTGAAATGCCGAACGAGTTCCACATCAGAAAATAAGCGACAATGGCAAACGGAATGCCCCAAAGCAGATAGGGCCGGTGGCGGCCGCGCCGGCTTTTTGTGCGGTCGGTGATGATGCCCATGACGGGGTCGGTGATCGCGTCGATGATGCAGGAAAACAAACCGACGTTTGCATACTGCGCGGTGGACAGGCCCTCGACCTTTGTCAAAAAGGGGAGCAGATATGTGCCGATGACATAGGGGCCGCCGCCGTTGAAAAAGATTGCGGAGTTATAGGCAAGCATGGGCTTCAGTGCGGTGCCCGGCTCCACACCGATCAGCGTTTTGACGCGGTCCAGAAACGGCGCGCGTGCAGCGTTGTCTTTCATGGCGTTCACCTCAATCCAAAAGATAGCCGACAATGAACAGCTTTTTGCTTGTGATCAGGCTGCGCGTGTCATGCGGCACGGGATAGGCACGGCCGTTGGATTTGTTGTACTCCACGATTTGCCCGTCCTGCCATTTCACCATGACGGTGTGCAGCGAGCCGAACACGCGCCGGTGGTTCCAGAACGACAGCACCCCGCACCGGTGCAGCGGCAGCGCGTCAAAAAAGGAATCAAAACGGTACGTCTTCTGACAGGGGATGCCGTGCGCCTTGAAATACCGATCCAGCACCAGCGGGTTGGAGCCGAAAAAGCCCCAGGCCACCGCCGATTTCGGATACATTTCCAGACTGATCTCTGCCAGGTCCGCCGGGCGGCCCAGCGCGACCATGGCGTTATACAGCGCGATCATTTCACAGCCGTTCCACGCCATGTGAAAATAGCCGTACATCATGTCGGCCACGGCGCCGACGCCCTGCCCGTTGATGTAGCCGTCCGGATAGGCGCCCTTGAGATCGATGGCGCGGTTATGGGCATAATTCTGTTTTTCCAGCATGAAGATTCCCCCTTGTCTTCCATTGTTTTTATTATACCCGAAGTGCTGCTGTGCGTCAATCGCTTTCGCCGTTCTTGGCGACTTTTTTCCGTTTCTTGTCATTCTGCACAAAAAAAGGTGCAAAATCTTCCTTTTGACTAACAAGATTTTAGAATTGAATCTTTGATAAAATATTTTTGCAAAAAGCTATTGACAATTGCATACAAATGCAGTATGATATAAACACAACAGGGGAGTGATCCCCGGTTATGAATTTGACAGTTTCTCTTGTTTTCTTCGTATTTTCTCCTAATTCAAAGCACTCGGTGTTCCGGGTGCTTTGGATTTTTTTCGGGGCTGTTCCTGCGTTTTGGTACGCGCCCGGCAGTTCGATGCCCAAAAGAAGCACCCCGCCATTTTGCGTGACGGGGCGTGATGTCCGGTTTATCGCTGCTGCGGGTTCTGCGGCGGGTACGGCGGATTGTTTTGCTGCGGGTATTGCGGGCGCGGCTGCTGCGGCACTTGCTGCGGGACCTGCGGGCGCGGCTGCGGCATTTGCTGCGGGGTCTGCGGATGCTGCGGTTGAGCGCCTTGCTGTGGGTACTGCGGGCGCTGCGGCTGAGTGCCTTGCTGTGGGTACTGCGGACGCTGTTGCGGCATTTGCTGCGGGGTCTGCGGGCGCTGTTGCTGCGGGGCCTGCGGGCGCTGCGGCTGCGTGCCTTGCTGCGGATATTGCGGGCGTTGTTGCGGCATTTGCTGTGGGGCCTGCGGGCGCTGCGGTTGAGCGCTTTGCTGCGGGGCTTGCTGCGGATTCACTGCCGAAACGGTCGGGAATTGCGGCTTTTGCAGCCGGTGCTTTTTGATCACAAGCGCAAGGATCACCGCCAGCACGATCACCGCCGCCGCGATCGCGGCCAGCATGATGATCGTCTTTTTGTTGGAAAAGAAACTGTCTTTGCCGTCGTTGCCTTCGCTGCCTTTTTGATCGTTTGCCGTGCCGCCTTTGTCGGCGCTGCCCTCGTCCGGGTCGATGCACCGGTCGGTCGCACCGACAGGTGCGGTGGTCGGGTCGGCGGTGGTCGGGTCCGTTGTGGGTTCCGTCGGGTTTTGCGGTGACTCGACGATGCCGTCAGAGCAATGGATGGTCACGTTTTCCAGCCAGTAATGCTGTTCACCGTAAAGGGTGATCTGGTTCCACTGTGCTTCGGTACCTTCATAGAATAAATCTTTCAAATACCAACTGCTGAATGCGCAATCACCGATTTTGGTTACACTGGTCGGAACTGTGACAGAGGTAAGATTACTCGCATCTGAGAGTGCAAAATCGTCGATTTTTGTTACATAGCTCGGAATCGTAAAGGAAGTATTCGTAAGACCGCCCGGATAAAGCATGAGCGTGGTCATATCTTTGGTGCACAGGCACCCGGTTTCATCGGTTGTATAATTTGGATTTGCAGGGTCCACTGAGATGGATGTGAGGGAACCTGCAGAAAACGCAGCTTGCTCGATGGTTGTCACATTTTTCGGAATGGAGATTGACTGGAGCGGAACAGCATCCCAAAATGCGGCGCTGCCAATATAAGTTAAGCTTTCCGGGAATGTGATGGAAGAAAGAGATCCACATTCATAAAATGCCGCCCGCCCGATGCCGGTCAAACCCTCCGGAAGCTCAATGCGGGTACAATCGCCGCAGGCGATAAACGCAGATATTCCGATATTGGTGACGCCGGATTCGATGACGATTTCTTTGATTTGCGCGCGGTCGTCAAACCATGGAGGATAATCGGATTTGTCAGACGTTGGTCCGTTCGACATATAGTCTGCCATCGCCCCGCTGCCCCTGATCGTCAGGGTGCCGCTGCTGTCCAGCGTCCAGGTCAGGTTGTCGCCGCTTTTGCCGCAGGTGCCGCTGTCCACCACTTCGGCGGACGCGACCATGGCCACCAGCGCGACCAGTACCGCGACAAGCAAAGCAAAAAGAAAGCGCTTGGTGTATTTTTTCATGTGATCACGCTCCACATCGATCAATCTGCCAATACTTTAACATAACAACACAAAAAAATCAACGGCTTCTTCAGAAATTTCATAAAATTTAACAAACGGAAGCTTGACCCGCCCCCGCGCCTGTGCTATACTGATAATCAGCAGAATTTGTTTTGAAAGGAAGAAAGCACCATGAAACATCCCGCAAAAAAATGTCTTGCGCTGCTGCTCTCGCTGGTGATGGCGTTCACGCTGTTTGCCGTTGCCTTTGCCGCCGAGAACGTACCGGCCGAAGAAAAAACGCCGATCATCCTGATTCCCGGCTTCGGCCAGACCGAGACCGACGTCTTTGACGAAAACGGCAACAACATCGGCCACATCAACGACTTTCAGCTCCCCGGCCTGAATGTGGAAAGCATCATCAAAAAGGTTCTGGCGCCGGCGATCGTGTCGGTCCTCACGCGCAGCGACGTTCTTTTGAGCAAAAAGATCACCGAGGTGATGGCGGACATCTTCCGGCCCTTTGCGCTGAATGACGACGGCACTCCGGTCTATCGCCGCGAGATCCCGCACTATGACGCCCCGTTTTCCGAACTGCCGCCGGAAGATCAGGCGGTCGTGCAGCACCACATTGCCATCCACGACCTGGATGATTACAACGACGTGCGCTACTACTTCACCTATGATTCCTTCGGCAGCGTCAAGACCGCCGCGGACGACCTGCACAACTATGTCCACAACGTGGTGCTTGCCCAGACCGGCGCGTCCAAGGTGACGCTGGTGCCGATCAGCCAGGGCGCCACGGTCCTGACGCAGTACCTTGCATCCTATCCCGAGGATTATCCCTACATCAAAAAGATCGTCAGCATGATCCCGGCGTTTGACGGGTCCCAGATCGTGGGCGACGTCATGACCGACAACGTCAACATCTATGACCTGGACCGTGTGCATGAAGAGATTCTGCCGGCGCTGCTGCCGGGCAACACGGGCTATCAGGTCAGCATCGCGCTGCGTCTGGCGCCGAGCGGCCGCGTGACCGAAAAGGTGCTGCATGCCGCGCTGGAGGCCGCACGGAAGCTGCTCATCGTCAACAGCACGATGATGTGGGCGCTCTGCCCCGCAGAGCAGTATGCCGTGGCGAAGGAGCAGTATCTCAAGGACGGCAAGCATGACAAGGTGCTGGCCGAATGCGAAGCCTATGACGCCGCGCGCAAGGCGCTGCCGGATACGCTGAAGCAGCTCATGGCGGACGGCGTGTTTGTGCACATCGTTGCCTGCTATGACGAAGAATTCCTGGTGCACTATCTCTTCGGCAGCGACGGCATGAATTCCGACGGTCTGCTGACGCCGCAATCCTCCGGCCTGGGCGCCACGGCGGCCCCGCTGGGCCAGACGCTCGGCGACGACTATGTGTCGCCGCACACCTATTGCGACGACCCGACGCACAACCACATTTCGCCCGACAACGTGATCGACGCTTCCACCGGCGCCTTGCCGGAGAACACCTGGTACTTCAAGGGCATCCTGCACACCGAGGCAAACTTCCACGACGACATCAAGAACTTTGCCGCCAAACTGATCCTTGACGATTCCATCACCGATATCTATACCTATCCGGGTCAGGGCCAGTTCATCGACGCGGCCGCCGCCGTGGACCACAGCTATGTGGGCTCTGTTGTGACCTATTACTATGACGCGGCGGGCAACCTGCTGTATTATACCTACAACCCCACCGATACCAAGCCGGACGCCTTCTGGGTCGGGCTGCACAGCGCGGTCAACGGCGTCTATCGTCTGCTCAAAAAGCTGGACGTGCTCAAGCTGAACCTGTTCGCATAAACGTGCGGGTGTACGCATAAAATGAAAACGCAGCCGCTGATGCAATCCCGTCAGCGGCTTTTTAAGGAGGATTTTTGATGTACGTTCTGATGATCAACGGCAGCCCGCGCAAAAACGGCAATACCGCGCTGGCGCTGGCCGAAATGGAAAAAATCTTTGCCGAAAGCGGCGTGGACTGCGAGATCATGCAGGTCGGCAATCAGGCCATCCGCGGCTGCGCGGCCTGCGGCGGCTGCGGCAAAACGGGCAGGTGCGTCTTTGACGACGCTGTGAACGAGGCCGCCAAAAAGTTTGAGCATGCCGACGGGCTGGTGCTGGCGTCGCCGGTGTATTACGCTTCGGCAAACGGGACGCTGGTGTCGTTTGCGGACCGGCTGTTCTACAGCACCGGCTTTGACAAGACGATGAAGGTGGGCGCCTCGGTGGCGGTGGCGCGGCGCGGCGGCTGCTCCGCCACGTTTGACGAGCTGAACAAGTACTTCACGATCTGCGGCATGCCGGTCGTGTCCAGTCAGTACTGGAACAGCGTGCACGGCCGCCTGCCGGGTGAAGCCGCCGGGGACGCCGAGGGCCTGCAGACGATGCGCACCCTGGCGCGCAACATGGTGTTTTTGATGAAAAGCATCGAACTCGGCAAAGCGCAGTTCGGGGTCCCGGAAAAGGAACCGTGGACGCCGACACATTTCATTCGATAAAATCTTTTGTGCCAAATAAGCATGCGCACCGCAGGGGAGACCTGACGGTGCGCGTTGATATTATTTGAGCTTTATTTGACTTTTGCTTTTGCAATGTTGGACGCCGCACTGTAGTAATTCTTGCCGCCGGTCTGGGTGAGTGCTTTCACAATGAAGTAATACGTTGCGCCGGAATCAAGACCTTTGACGTTAAATGCAGTTTTTGAAGTGACGGCAACCTTTTGATAATCGCCTTTCTTGCTTGCAGCACAGTAAATCACATATTTCTGTGCGCCGTCCACCGGGCTCCATGCCACTTTGGCAATGCCGACTTTCTTTGAGGCGGCTTTCAGGTCGGTGACCCTGCCGGGAACGATCTTGAAGGCGCAGGACGCTGTGCCGCTGTAAAGACCCTTGAAGACAACTTTGACTTTATAGGCACCTATTTCGGTACGTCCGCTGGAATACTTCACTGTATAATACTTTGAATTGATGACGTTGCCCTTGATGTCCTTGACGGTGACAGTGGGCGTTTTAACGCTCCCGTCATAGGTGAATGAAGTTGTGTTCAGAGTTACGGTGTCGATCCGATAGATTTTTTTCGTCTTGCCCACAGCACCGCAGTCCGCACAGACTGTGGTGACCGAACCGTTGCTTGTGGTGGTTGCAGGGGTTGTTTTTGCAACATAATTATGTTTGCCGGTCGGTGGAACCGTTCTTGTACTCATGATACGCCCACACCATTTGCAGATGTATTCGACTTCACCGTTTTCGGAGCAGGTCGGTTCTTCTGTATACCATGGAATTGTCTTTCGATGGTCATCACAGAAATAGGAAAAACCAAGTTCACAGATGTCCATATCGGCAGCTCGGTTTAATAAGTATTGAAATGCAGCTATCCCCAGATCAAAAAAGATATTCATGCTTTCATTCATTTCATCAATTCCGAGTGGAGTTGTGTTTTTAATAACGGAAAAAGAAATTTCATTTTCATCGGGAATATAGTTTAATATATCAATGATACCTTCACAAATGTATTCACAGCCCATCAATTCATCCTCAATATGGACCAATGTGTACCCAATATCATCTGAATAAACCATCTCCATGCCGGAATGGTCTTCTTTATTTTTATTGTGATAGGCAAAAAAGTAAAAGTGTACACCATCAGATTCGGAAGTGATAATCGTTGAATAAGTGAAGTTTTGGGAAATATCGACATCTGAAATCATCATGCCTGTGGATGTCCTTTCACCATAAGTGTCGATATAGCGGGCAAGGGATTCCAGGTTGTCTTCAACAAATCCAAGTTCATAATAAACTGTTCCTGCAGCCGTTGCATGTGCATCTGCCGCATAGCTGAACATAGTTGTCATACCAAGCAGCATTACAATCGCCAAAAACAAACCGGTCATTCTTTTCATAGACCTTTCCTCCTACGTATTTGTCCGCCGACATATTTTCAAAAAATATTATAACACATTTGTGTTCGCATGTCAACAAATGTATTCATAAATTGCTTCATTTCCATTTACACTACTGGTGTAGGGAAGTGATGTAATGCTGGATGCAAAAATCGTCGGGGCAGTGATTCAGCGCTGCCGCGAGCGCAGGCGCCTGTCGCAAGAGGTGGTCAGCGGCCTTGCCGGAATCGGACGCACGCACCTGAGCGCCATTGAGCGCGGCGAACGCAAGCCGACGCTGGAAACATTTTTTCGCCTGAGCGACGCGCTTGGCATGACACCGAGCGCCTTGATGAAAGAGATCGAAGACGCAGTGAATGCACAATAAAAGCATGCGCACCGCAGGGGAGACCTGACGGTGCGCGTGGCGTTTATTTGATGTTTTACAGCAGGTCGCCGGTCTTCAGCTTTCTGAGCCAGTCGCGGATGGTGGTGACGATCGCCGCCAGCTTGTCGCGCAGCAGGGCCAGCCGCTCCTTTGCGGTGCCGCGCGTTTCGATCAGGCCGAAGGAATACAGCGACGCGGCGTCCACTTCGCCGTTCACAAAGTTTGCCGCATAGTCGGCAAAGGCGGTGCGGCTGAACGCGCCGGAATCCGTGCGCAGCACCGGGCCGAATTTTTGCATCAGCGTTTCATAGCTGTCGTTTTCAAAATCGACCTTTTCAATGCTTGAGGAACCGTAAAGGAACCACGGCGACTGGTCGGCCTTGGGGCCCGCGCCCTTATAGGTCCAGGTGGTCCAGCTCAAGCCGCGCTTGTTGAAGATCGAGAACAGATAGCCGAACGTCGTTGCGCCGCGCGGATAGAATTCGCCAATCAGAAACGGCGCGTTGTAATTTGCCTTGGTGATCTCGTTGGCTTTGCGCAGGATGGTCGGGTTTGTCACGTCGTAAAGATGCTCCTGATAGACGATGTTTTCCCAGCCGTAGACGCTCGGCGCGGGGGCCGCGTCCGGCGACCAGATGGCCTCCACCGAAATGATGTGGCGGCTGTCCACGGCACGGATGGCGTCATACAGCTCGTCGGTATAATCAAAGAAGACCTGACGGTAGTTTTTGTCGCTGGTGATGTTGGTGCCCAGCGGTTCGTTCATCAGGTCATACATGGCGACGTTCGGCTCATCCTTGTAGCGGTCGGCAAGCGTCACCCAGAAGTCCTTGACCACTTCGCGGTACCGCACGGCGCTTGCGTCGTCGTCAAACAGGTGCATGGACTTGGACTGGCCGCAGTGGTCATAGTCGTTCTGATACCCCGGCAGTCCGTGCAGGTCGATGATGAGATACAGGCCGTACTTTTTGCACAGGGCGACCACCTCATCCAGCTCGTGCAGGTCGATCTCACCGTTTTCATCGCGGTACCATGTGCCGTTGTCATCGCTTTGAAAGTTGCGGTACCAGATGGGCAGGCGCACCGCGTTCATGCCCAGGGCGGCGACGTTTTGATAGTCGACCTCGGTGATCCAGTTGCGGCGGTACTCCTGCATCAGCGCATGGGTCGCTTCCAGCCCGAACCGGCTGACCAGCGTCTGGAACATGATCTCTTCCCCGGCGGGGGAGGTGTAGGGGCAGAACCAGTCTTCCATAATGCCCCAGCCGCCGAAGTTGGTGCCGCGCAGCACAACGGTTTCGCCGGCGTCATTGACAATGGCTTCGCCTTCGGTATGCAGGAAGGGCAGGGGGGCCACGATGATGGGTTCCGCCTGCGCCGCAAACGACGATACGGCAAAGCAGGACAGCGTGAGCAGCAGGGCCAGCAGCAGTGACAGGGTCTTGTTCAGTGTGCGTTTCATAAAAAATCCTCCTTGGTTCATTTAAAGCGATGCCGCGGTCGGAGTGCGTCCGGTCACATGCTCCACAAAGCGGACGGATGCCTCCAGGCAGCTTTTTCCTTTTTTGACGATCGTTGCGATCGTCCATGCGTGGTTGCCGATGATGCCCGTGCCCTCAAACGTCGCATAGGGAATGCCCAGCGCCTTGTATTGCTCGGCAAGGTCCTGCGCCTCAAAGCGCAGCGCGTCGCGTTCGGCAGAGATGATGAATGCGGGCGGAAACCCCCGTGTGATTTTCGGAGAGGCGAGGGCGCCCGCTTCGGTTGCAAGGTATGCCCGGACTTTGCCGCGCGGCAGACCCAGAAAGCTGCTGACCATCATTTTGATGTCCGGAAACGCGGACTGCGGCTTTTGCGGATCGGTCAGGTTTTTCAGGTCAAAGCAGCCGCAGTGGCTGACCAGCGCGTCCACATGAAAGCGGTCTTTGTTTTTGAACGGGATGCCGTACCGGTCAAACAGCTCCGGATGGGCGGTAAAATCCGCCAGCTTCAGGATGAAGTAGCCCCCGGCGCTTTCCCCGGCAAGGACGATCGTCCCGAGGTCCAGCAGTTCGGCGTCTTCCAGCGCATAGATCTCATCCAGCGCCGCAAACAGCTCAAACAACTGCGCGGGATAGGTCTTGTCCGGCGCATAAGTGTAGGAGATCGACGCGGTGAAATAGCCGCGCTTTGCCCATTCGGCCACATAGGTGTCGCGCATTTCTGTGATGCCGGAGATCCACCCGCCGCCGTGGACATAGATGAAGACCGGCTTGCGCACGGCGGCAAGGTCTTTTCGTGCGCAAAGGTTGATATACTGCTTCTTTTCGTTGCCGTACCGTATTCTGCGGTAGGCGCAGCTTTTCGGCGTGGGGCGGTGCAGCGCGACATAGGCAAGGCTTTCCGTGAAGTTGTACCAGACCGTGCCGAGCTTGCCGCGGTAATAAACGGATTTGTCCATAACCGGCCTCCTTTTGCAAAGTAAAATCTTTCACTTCTATTTATATAACAGAACGCG
This sequence comes from Clostridia bacterium, assembly GCA_017434855.1. GTDB lineage: Bacteria > Bacillota > Clostridia > Oscillospirales > Acutalibacteraceae > UBA6857. Next base: position 48,196 of record JAFRUA010000031.1, on the reverse strand, counting down.
CAAAAAGTCAAGCCGACAGGGAAAAAAGAAAACCGCCCGATGAGGGCGAGAAAGACGCACGCGGGATAAGAACAAAATGAAGAAGAATAGAAAACACCGACAAAGCCAGATGTTGTGCGGCTTTGTCGGTGTTTCTTTGTGTAAAAGCGCCAATATGTTACACAGCACACGCCTCGTTAAACCGGAATATGTTTCTGCAGCCTGCTATCCGTTTATGGAAGGCAGTGCATGGATATCGTAATTGTCGTAATAAATGTCAAATGCCGTTTTCACATCTCCGAACAGTTCGATGAGCGCACCCGCCTGAAACATGGTGGAAAGTGTACCGGAAGGGGCTTTCCATGCAGCGTTTGAAACGACTTCCAGCTTCTCATTTCCGGACGAGCTGGCTCTTAAGATGGACTCTGCTTTGAACAAAAGCTCTCCCGTAGCAATATGGTAGTCGCTTGAAACAATAGCGAGTTTCTTCACCGACGGATAAAGGGATGTCAGAATGTCGTATGTAAACAGTGCGTTCTGCGCTGTGGTTATGGAATTGTCCTCAACGATGATGCGTTTCTGATCTACGCCATTCTCGACAAGCCATTTGGCCATTTCTCCGGCTTCCGAAGCGGATTCATTTTCAGCCGCGGTTCCTCCGCCGGTACAGACGATATATGCGTTCGAATACTTTTGCGCACTGTTCAGCGCGACGGTCAAGCGCTCGATCAGTTCGTCTTTCATGCTTCCGTCGGGGTTCAACTGAAAGCCCAGAACGACGATGCACAGTTCATCTGTGTCCGACAGGCCGTCAGGAAGGACATCGTAATGGAGCGGTTGCCCGAGTTGCGGGGACATCCACAGATCCATGATGGACTTCCATCGTGTTCCGGCGCCGGCATCCATGGCGGCCAGCTCGTTCAGTAAGGCATCAATCCGATCCGCGGCCTGATCACCGTATGTGCCGTAATCCACTGCGATCTCCTCGACCGTTTTTTCAACGCTGCCCGGATCAGAAGACGGAGGTTCGGCTTCTTTCGTGCATCCGGCAAATGCAAAACATAGACATAACAAAATAGAAATGACCCTAAAACAGGTTGCACTTTTCTTCGTTGCTGTGCCTTTCATCATAATTCATTCTCCTTTACAAATCGCAATTCGGCTGTAAACTTACAGCGACTTGAAAAATTCTACCGAACCTAAGATTACCAGATAAACCGGGGAGATACCTTTTGCGCGCAGATCCTGCACGACCATATTCAGCAGATGTCCCGTAATTCCCCGGCGGCGGTACTCTTCTTCGGTATAGACAGCGCAGACGTTCGGGGTAAGATCCTTTCGGTCATGGAAATCGTTTTCTATGACCCCCATTCCGCCGATGATCTTATCGCCGTCCAGATAGAGATACCAGCCATATTCCGTCTCTCCCTTGAGATATGCATCCATACACTCCAGATACGCTTCAGCCGGAACATGCCACTTGCTGTGGAACCAGTCTGCCGCGATTTCCTTTGTTTCAGGGTTTTCTCTCAATGTTATGTATGAATACATTCCGTTTTCCATCTCCGCAAATCCCGATTTATCGGGATCATTCTATATTCTCGCCGATCGCCTTGGCTTCGGCTTCTTTGCCCGCGCCGAGCACGGCGCCGAGATCGGTCCAACCGAGATATTTTGTCAGAATTCCGTAGAAATCGAGTGCCATGGAATAGTCGCTCCCGCGCGCAGTCATCAGAAGCACGCATTTTTTGCGAAACCGATCCCAGCCGACCTTGTTCCCCAGCGCAAACATCCGGTCGAAAACGACTTTCAGTTGCCCGGTGATCGTCCCCCAATAAACGGGGGAAACGAACACAACGACGTCAGCCCACAGCAGATCTTCATAAATGATCGCCATGTCGTCGTCCTTCTGCACGCAGCCGTTATGCGTTCTCATGCAGGAATCGCACCCAATACACGCTTTGATATTCATGGACGTGATATAGTCTTCTTTGATCTCGTTTCCGTTTTCCTCTGCGCCTTCCATAAGCGCCTTTGCAAGCGAAGCGGTCGCGCCGTTCTTTCTCGGCGAGCCGTTCAGAATCAATACGTTTGCCATTGCGTTTCCTCCAAAGAATCTATTTTGTTGAATTTATTGACTGTTTATTTCATCCATTTTTCTGCCGTACCAGTATATCATTCCGAATACTGTAAACACAAATGCGACGGTTAGCGCGATATTGATCATCATATTGGTACGCAGCAGAAGCATCAGCGTGACGAACACGACACCAGCCGCTGCGGCCTTCAGGCAAAACAGATAGTATTTGCGGCACTTTGCCTTTGCGTGCCGGTTTCCCAAAGCAAAGAGAAAGACAAAAAACAAAAGGAAAGAGCCGATCAGAAACAGCAGCTTCGGCAGCAGGCTGATCTCCTCTTCCCTCATGAACTCCAGCCCGTTCGTGATGTTGTTCATGGCGAAGACAATAAAAATGTGCAGCAGCATATAGCCGAGTCCATTCGTCTGCTTTTCCCGGTCGATAATATGATCATAGAACATGCCGTAACTGAGGAACAGCCCGACCACGATCAAAAAGGCCATCAGCGCGAAATAGGTGTTCCGCAGGGAGAATACGCCCTCAAAATACGATGCGATGGCGATGATCATTTCGCCGAAGGTGAACACGACATACAACATGGCGCGTTCAGACAGATGGGAAAAATCCACGAAGCCCGTACTGCTTCTTTGTCCAAAGATCAAAACGGCAGCCATGCTCAAAAGAACCGCTGCAAGGGATACCCACGTTATTTCAGTCAGGCGGTACACCAGAAGACTCAACAAAACAACGGCCGCTTCGCCGAACAAAATGCCGCTCATACGGGCGATCTGTTTTTTGCGCTGTTTATCATTTTTGTTGTTCCGCAATTCGAGGATGTATTGCAGTCCGATGTTGAAAAGAATCAGCGCCCATGCAACATGATACTGCGTGTTATATGCCTGCCAGTCCGTTCGTGTTCCCTCGCCGATAAAGTACAGAAGAAACATATTGACGAACAGAAAGATATGATCCCGGATACTGTGCCTGCCGTAAATGTTGACATAGTAGGTCGTGTAGTTCCAGATCTGGATGATGGCGAGCGTGCTCATTATGTATGCCAAAAAGAATACCGGCGTCACAAATCCATCCGTAAAATGATGCAGCAGCAGGTTGTTCCGGCCGATGATATAGACGAAGATCAGGTCATAAATCAGTTCTATGTACTCGACCTTTTTTTCTTTCTTGTCAAGCAGTTTTTTTATCATAATCATCCGTTACCCCAACATATGCAGATTCAGCGATATCTCGACAAACCGGGATTTGTCAAATAGTACCAGCCCCAATCTTGAAAGCCTGATCAAGCAGCGTTGGAAATTCTGCGTCATGAACCGCTTTCTTATGCTCCTCAGAGAAACCTGCCATGTCATATTTGGAGTAATCCTTCACCTGCAGGGTATCACAGACAGGGATCATGCGAACCTGACCGTTCAGGAACCGCATCGGTGCAAAATACTCCTGCATTCTTCCTTCATACGCCTGCTTGTAATACTGCATCGGCGCGTTCATGGTAAGAAAGATATCCACATCGACACGGCCATTGAAGACGCTTGAATAGTCGTTATAGCTCATTGCCGGGAAGGTCAGTCTTTCCAAAAGAGAACGCATACCGCCTGTAGGCTCACTGTAGTAAATCGGCGATCCGGTGATCAACCTGTCCGCTTGCCATATTTTCTCCAGAACAGGCGTCAGTTCATCCTTCCAGTAGCATTTGCAAGGCTCCGCGATGCCTTTGCGTTTACAAGCAAGGCAGCTGCGGCAACCATTGTAATTCAGATTGTAAAGGTCAATGTACTCAACCTCATCGCCGGTAGATTCCGCTCCTCTTTGCGCTTTCTTCAGAAGCTGGGCGGTGTTCCAATTCTTGCGGGGACTCCCATTCAGGATTATCACTTTCATATGCTTCCTCCATCAAAATGATTCATACGGAAAGAAATACTCATAACGCAGGTTGCCGTCCTCGGCACGGATTGCATCAACGATGCCGGTCTCTGTCATTTCTTTTGCGAATGCGAGCGCGGAACCGTTTTTTCCGGTGTAATAGATATGAATTGTAATACTCATTTGCATTTTAATATCACCGTTACGTTGCCGTTTGAAAGCAGCTCGGTCATTTCCGCTTTTGACAGATTTATTTGTCCCAGCCTCGTATAACTCCAAGAATTGGAGCCGTAAAACAAAACGATCTGATTTCCGGAAAAGAGCACAATATCACCGTAGTCTGTAGTAATCTGTTTGTCATCCTTCGGTAGACTTTTTCCGAGAGAGCCGACCTGCTCAAATCCACCGTACATAGACATCTGAACGGTCAAACCGTCCGCCGCAAGTTCCTTCAACGCTTCGACAGAAGCATTTTCCAGCCACGTTACAGGCAGTTCTGTTCCGCCGATATACAGTTTCAGTTCTTTCTGATTATTCATACTGCTGAACCAATCCTTAATTTCTTCTCTCGACGTACCGATCGCAAAGCGCGTTCCATCTTTCCAGACAGCGTTTGGAGCGAGCGGATGCAAATTCTCCGCACTCGAGCCGATCGGGCTTGACGCGGAGGTGCAGAACGGAATCACCGTTTTGCCGCTCACGTCAACGCTTTCAAGAAACGTGTAGATGATCTTCGGCGCCTGGCCATGCCAGATCGGATAGCCGAGGAACACGGTATCATATTCCGACAAATCCGGCAGCTCTCCGGCAATCTCCGGACGTGCCGTCGGGTCGTTCTGCTCTCTGTCGGCGCGGCAGTCGGTGTAATATTTGATATCGTCGTCGGTGTACGGCACTTTCGCCTCGATCTCATAAATATCGGCGTCAAGCTCTTCTTTGATATACTCCGCGAGCGGTTTCGTATGCCCAGTGCGCGAGAAATACACGACGATCGCACCGCCGCTTTCGTTCGTTGGCTCGGTTTCGCTTTCGATTTGAGATTCAGCCGGTGACGTGTTGCTCGTTGACTCCGCGTCCGATCCAGTCTCAACTGGTTTCTGCGTTCCGCAACCTGCAAGCAGCGAGATCAACAGTACCGCAAGCAGGAAACATATTTTTTTAAAGCAGCGTTTTTCCAAATTCATAAGCTTCCTCAAGTTCTTTTTCTTTACCGGCAGCCTCCGCGGGATCATTGATGCCGCCGCAGAATAGTGTTCCGGAGAGTTCCGCTTTTTCAAAGCAGTCGATCCATCCCTGCAGTCCGTTCACCGCTTTTTCAGGAGTCGTCTCTTCATCCTCCGCAGCGGCAGAAAGCATATACACTTTTCTGAACCTGTAATCCGATGGATACAGTGGGTTCATCCGGTCGAGCAGCGTTTTCATCTGTCCGGACATTTCGTAATAGTAGATCGGCGTGACGAAAACGAGCGTATCGGCGTTTTTGACCTTTTCGGCAATCTCGGCCGCGTCGTCTTTGATTACACATTTCTGCGTCTTCTGGCAGGAAAGACAGCCGATGCAAAAGCCGATCTTTTTACCTTTCAAGCTGATCTGTTCGACCTCATGTCCAGCGTCCCTCGCTCCGGCGATCAGCCGTTCTGCGAGGATGTCGGAATTGCTCTTTGCCCGCAGGCTGGTGGTGATAACTAATACTTTGCTCATTTCATGTGCTCCTTCATAAACGCATCGATTTTGTCGAACGGAATAGCGTTCTTTCCACCGCCGTCGTATAGGTCGGTGTGGACAGCATCGGGAATGATCATCAGTTCTTTATTTGCGCTATATTTGCTGCCTTTTATCATATTCGCATAAGCGTCACGGCTGAAATAGCAGGAATGCGCCTTCTCGCCGTGGATAATGAGCACCGCGGAGCGAATCTCGTTTGAGTATTGCAAGATCGGCTGATTGGCGAACGATTCGCACCCGATTACGTTCCAGCCGCCATTCGAGTTGAGCGAGCGGGGATGATATCCGCGCTGCGTTTTGTAATAGTCATAATAATCCTTTACGAAGAACGGCGCGTCGTCAGGCAACGGATCGACCACGCCTCCGCCGAGCTTGTACTCGCCGTTTTTCAGATCTTCTAGGCGCTGTGCGCACATCGCCGCCTTCATCTGATACCGTGCTTCCTCACTGTCGGCGGAATCGAAATATCCCTTTGCGTTTACGCGGGTCATATCGTACATCGTAACGGCGACCGTCGCCTTGATCCTCGTGTCGAGCGCAGTCGTATTGAGTGCCATTCCGCCCCAGCCACAGATCCCGATGATGCCGATGCGGTCGGGATCGACTTGATCGCAGAGCGACAGAAAATCCACCGCCGCCATAAAATCCTCGGTGTTGATATCCGGCGACGCCATATAGCGGACGTTCCCGCCGCTCTCTCCGGTGAAGGACGGATCGAAGGCAATCGTCAGATAACCGCGCGTCGCCATCGTCTGCGCGTAAAGACCAGAGCATTGCTCCTTGACCGCGCCGAACGGACCGCAGACGGCGATCGCGGACAGTTTTCCTTCTGCGTTCTTCGGAATATACATATCCGCTGCGAGAGTAATGCCATAGCGATTGACGAAGGTCACCTTGCTGTGCTCGACCTTTTCGCTCTTCAAAAAGGTCTTGTCCCACTCTTCCGTGAGTTGCAGTTTTTCTTTTAAAACCATGGGTGGTCGCTCCTTAACTTATAAAAATATTTTTTTTGCTGTTCAATGTTCACGTGATCCCAATTCAATGTGTCTTTTGACTTTGTATTATTATACCTGAAATAACGGATTTTTGCAATCCCATAAACAGAAAAACAGCCCGCAAAGCTCGTTGAGATTCGAGCTGCGGGCATGATTGTTATTTGGCCTTCCCTTTTTCCGGCAGGCACGCGAGGTCATGGAACAGAAAATGCATCCTGTCGATATTCTTGTTGATGTGCCAGTGACCGCAATACCAAGCGTCATACTGCAAACGGGCCTCGATTCCGTCGAGCCAGTCTTCCGTGGAACGGTCGACCGTGCTCTGATCCACAAAAGTCAGCATAGCTTCGTGTGGAATGTACTTCGCCGGGCAGGTGTGCGACAGCACCAGATAAATAATCAAACAGTCTCATGATGCGATTATCAAACGCGATGTCTTTGAAGCTGTGCAGGCGGAGAACCTCCGGCGCAGCAACATTGTAAAGGATGCGACTGGTACCCACCGTAGTAGCAAAAAATACTCTGAAAAGGTGCAATTATATTCTAAGGCTCACTCACTGCCATCAACGGTGTCAGAGAGCGAGAGCAAGTTTATTTTTGCGAGAGGATTGTAGTAAGATGAGATCCCCGGTATTTTGTGACAGCGAGGATTCCTTCAAATAAAAGTTTTTATACAATACATTTTCCGACTGAAAACAACAGCAAAAGGCGTCCCCCCACGGCGGGGGTGCCATGGGGAGACAAGAGGAGAGATTGGAAGTGGTCAAAGTTTGAGTGTTTAGAAGATGTTTTTGAAGAAGCTGGCGATCTTCTGGAAGAAGCCGCGGATGGCGCTGATGAGCTTCTGGAAGAAGTTCTGGCTCTTTTTCGGCGTGGTGTGGCCCGCTTCAATCAGATTGCCGCAGCCCTTGCAGTAGGTGTCGCCGCTGTAGCCCTCTTCTTCGGTGGTCGCGTCCTTCGCGCCGCGGACTTCGGTGCCGCCGGTGTGATTGTTCGCGTTGATCGGCGTCGCTTCGCCGGTCGCGATCTTATCACCGCAGCCGAGGCAGTAGGTGTCGCCCGTGTAGCCCTGTGCGTGGCAGTTCGCCGTCACGGCGCCGCGGACTTCCGTACCGCCGGTGTGGGTCGTGCTCTTCGGCGTGGCGGTGCCCATTTCGATCGGTTCGCCGCAGCCGAGGCAGTAAGTGTCGCCGGTGTAGCCGCCGTGAGCGCAGGTCGCATCCACTGCATTGCGGACTTCCGTGCCGCCTTCATGGTTGGCCGGATTCAGATCGCCTTCCACAGCCGCTTCGATCACCAGACCGCAGTCTTCACAGACCTTGCCTTCGCTCTTGGCGGGCGTCTTGCAGGTGCCGGCAACTGCCGTGGTCGTGGTCACATTTGCGTGCGTGCAGGCGAGCGTCTTCAGAATGTCGGATTCCTTCAGCAGTCTGCAGGCGACCGGAATGAGGTCGGCCTTGCGGTTGTTGATGCTGACCATGTTGCGCGCCGCGATGCCCTGATCGCTCTCGGCGCCGGTGAAGGTCTGCTGCACGGTCTCGGACGCCGGATAAAGCTCGGTCTCAACCGTGTCGGGGAAGAATGCGTCAACGATGTAGTCCGAGGCGTTGATGAGCGCCTTGGTCACCGGTACGTCGCCCGCGATGGCGTCGTCCTTGACCTCAAAGTACGCAAGGAAGTCGCTCAGATCACCGTCGGCAGCCTTCACGAACAGCGCGTCGTTCATGTCGACCAGGCCGGTGTAATTCGAGAACATGGAGGTCATCGGCAGCACCGCGTCGGCGATCTTGCTCACCTTCAGCAGCGCGCTGTCAGCAGCGGCGGGTGCATCCGGATAGATGATCAGGCCGTCGGTCAGGCCAAGGAAGCGGTCAGCCAGCGCGCCCAGCGTTGCTTCCCAGTCGGCGCCCTTTTCCACGCCGAGACGGAAGTTCACATCGCCAAGCTGCAGGTCGAAGTCCGCGTTGAGGTCGGCGATCACTTCATTGATTGCCGCGTTGATCTTCGGTACCGCGAAGGTTGCGGCTTCATAGAGAATGTCAACGATCTTGTCCATCACGGCATCCTGTGCGGTGATCGTGCCGGCGTCCACAACCGCGGCGTCAATGGCGGTGTAGGTGTAATCCCAGCCGTCGATCTCGATTTCGGCAAGCAGCTTGCCGAGGATCATGTCCGCGGTGGTGGCGATGATGGCGTCCAGCGTGTCAAGATCTTCCACACGCATGTGGAATTCATAGAAGATGCTGTCTTCGTCGTCTGCGGCCAGCAGGTCACAGGCGATACGGATGCCGCAGTCCAGCGCGTTCTCCACGGAGGAGAAGTCCATGTCATAGACCATGCCGGCGTTGAAGCCGTGCGCGGAAGCGAACACCGCGCTGATGTCGGCAGCCTCCGCAAGGGAGACGAAGGTGTCGCGGTCAATGTACTGCTTCATCGTCAAGAACAGACCGGAGACTTTATCGCAGATTTTCTGCAGGTTTTCATACAGATACTCGTTGCCGCCGTCGGTAAGGTCAAGGTCTGCCATGCCCGCGTCAGAGGCGATCATGTCGACCAGCCCGTAGAGAATGTGGTTGGCCTGACCAACAACGCCGTTGTATGCGTCATAGTTCGCCGAAACGTCGAGCAGTGCATCGTTATATTCGGCGTCGGTGTCAATGTAGCTGAGCAGGGTCGCGATCTGTTCCAGCTCGGCGATCTCGCCGTTCAGGTTGGAAACGGAGATCGTCGCAACCGGGTTCTTCACATATTCGGCGATGGCGGGCTGGATGTAATCGGCTTCGATCTTCTCCTGCGTCATGCCGACCATGCTTGCATAGGTCCAGACATTGCCGCCGTAGGTGATGTCGATGTTCGGGGTCACGGTGACTTCCATCGTGAAGGTGTCTTCGGTGCTGTAACCGGCATAGGCCAGCGAAACGGTGATGCTGTTGACCGTTGCCGAACCGGTGACGCTGCCGCCGATAAAGGGCATGTTGTTTGCTGCGGCGACCGCTGCATCAACCACGCCGTTGACGGTCGTCTGGATTGTCGGAATCTGATTCGCGATTTCGGCGTTCACCGCGTCTTCGATGTCGGAGAAGTCGATTGCAAGATCAAAGATCGTGTCGTCGCCCTGCGCAACGTTCATCTTGAAGCCGTCCACAAGCGCGGTCGGGTCGCCGTTTTTCAACCCTTCGGGGACCGGGTCGTCTGTCACGGTGATGACCGGGACATATTCCGTACCGTTGACCTCGATCGGTTCGATCTCAAGGCCGGCGATCGCTTCTTCGATCATGGCCTTGTATTCGCCGGAGGTGTAGATCGTTGGCATATACTTGTTGGGGTCGACGCTGTCCGGCGTATAGGGACCCGCAACAAAGGTGCCGTAGTCACGGATCGTTGCGGTCGGCGGGGTGACGTTCACACCGGATTCGACCACATTGACCAGGCCCTGCAGCGCGGTCAGGAAGCCGGAAAGCAGATCGTCAAACTGACCCTTGTAATCATTCTGCAGCAGGCCGACATAGGCCTTCACGAGCGTGTAGACGTCGGTCGTCTTCAGGTTGAACGCATCATAAGCTGCCTTGGATTCTTCACTGATCAGGATCTCCTTGAGCAGCGGCGCAAGCGCCTGCTTGATGCCGTTGTTCAGCGTGTCGTCAAAGATTTCGCCGTCGGGAATCGTGTAGCCCATTTCACGCGCGATCTCGCCGACAAATTTTTCCTGAATGTTGTTGCCGATCAGATAGTCGTAATAAAACGTCTTGATCGGGTTGCCGTCTTCCAGACCTTCGATGTATTCGCCGACCTTCCCGTAATCGAACACCTGATCGTCCCAGCGGAAGACCTTGCCGAAAGTGTCGGCATTGGCGGCCATGAATTCGACCAGGCCGTTGACGAAGCCGGTGTTGCCGGCGTCCGCCCGCTTCACGATCAGGTCGGTCGAGCCGAGGTTTGCAAAGTCGCCGCCGAGTTCGGCAAGCGCGTCTTTGTACTCGACCAGGCTGTCAACGCCGGTGATCTCCGGGATCGTGTAGCCTGCGGCTTCGATGATGCCGGCATACTGTTCAAACTCGTCAAAGTCCGGCGCGACGGCAGCGATCCGGCCGTCAAGCCAGTCCAGCACGATGCCCAGCACGTCGTCATCGGTCAGGGCGCTGTAATCGCCGCCGACCACGGCTGCGTTGTCATAGGCCGACGCCATCGGGACCAGACAGGTCAGGACCATCAGGATCGACAACAAGACTGCGGATAGTTTTTTCATAATGATTGCCTCCTTTTGTTTTTTGCCGGGTTGCGGTCCGGCAACCGTTTTCGGCTGGGAAAGCCCCTGCTTTCCCTTTGCTCAATGCCATTTTATTCCATCGCTGCAGGCTTTGCAAGCAACAAAAATAACGGATCTGTCAACCGCAATGACCGATCCGTCAAATGTTTTATAAGTATTGCACAAGATGTGTATAAACTGTAAACACAGTGTTATGGTGTGATGCCAAGCGCCTGTTCCATGATCCGCTTGACGTGCGTAACGCCGTTTCGGTATTCGGCATAATCGATCTTATGGATGTAATACCACAAGGCGAGCGCGCACATGACGCCGATATAGTAAACCAGCACTTGCTTTTGCGCTTCGTCCAGCGGTCCGTAGTCCCGTTCCAGCTGCTCCAGATAGCGCAGATAGATGTGAGCCAGAATATAGGAGCCGTATTCGACCAGCTTGCCTGTGGAAAGCAGCCGATGGATCGCCTTTTTGTTATAAGCCTCAAAAATCGTGGCGCGCAGCGTTGACGCCTGCGCTTCGGAAAGCGGCGCCCGCGTGCGGCAGATCTGGAGCATGATTTCGATCGTCATCTCAAAACAGGTGTAATAGAAACGGCGGCGGAAATCCTCCATGTTTTTGTAGTATAAATAGAACTGGGTCCGGCTGATGCCGGCAGTGTCCAGAAGCTGCGTCACGGTGATGGCGTCCTCATCATTCGCGGTCAACAGCTTGATATACGCGCCGAACAGGGCATAATGGAAATCGCTGCTGCCGCCGAGCTCGGCCTCCATAAAGCGGGAAAGATTCTCCGGAATGGATTGGGAAAAATCGAAATGCTGCTGCTGCGCGGACAACTGCGGGTCGAGGATTTCTTCTCCCTTCGTCGTGATGAACAGTTGAAAAATAAACAGATAGGGCGAATAGCGGATATTGCGAAAAACAGCGGGGTCGGTCAGCTTTGCTTTTTTGGCAAGGCGGGTCAGCTTATGCTGCAGCGCCCGGCCGGAAACCACCAGCATTTGCAGGACGCCCGGCATATCAAGAATTTTCAGCAACTCCTCCCGGTGCGCGATCAACCGATCCCATACCGTATTGGCATAAGCCTCCAGATCGGCTGCGGAGGCAACGGTCATCCCGTCGGGGACAGAGAGGAGCCCCCGCATATAGCGGTGATACATCGCGAGGATCAGGTCCGGCATGCCGAGATAGTGGCGGTAAAACGTGGTGCGGTTGATGCCGGCTTCTTTGACGACCTCGCTGACGCGGATCTTGTAATAGGGTTTGGTCTCGCAAAGATGCACATAGGCGTCGTGGATTTTTTCCTGCGCGTTCTTTTCTGCTGGATTCGCCATGCCGTCACCTTCTTCCCGGACGTTTATTCATTATATTTTACCATAAATCGCCGACAAAGGGAAGCGAATAGATGCAACACTTTTGATGTTTTTGTCATACACCTTCTCGGCGTGAGAAGGGAACGTGAAGCATGTCATTAAAATTGATAAAATCATAGTATAGGCCAATGGTCTGAGAATACGGTTTTTCATTCGCAACAGCCTTCTGCTTGGAATGATATGTTGATACTATTACTATACAACCAATTATCAAAAAATGCAAGAAATTGAAGGAATACATTTATTCATTTATTGACAATCAATTATATTATTTCACTTCAGGAGTTTTTTGACCGTCTCATCACTTGAGCTCTTTTGAACCACGCTACGATCGCGTGGTTTTCGATAAAAAAAGCCCAGCTTTTCGCCAGACTTTTTCAACAGGATGACCCCGTTGCTCATCTTGAAGATTCAAAATATATGAATGGCATCTCCGCACAATTCGGGGGTGCGGATTGTGCAAAAGATCAAGTAAGGTGAGCGGCCGCATTTGTGCGGTGTTGCCTTTAATCGAGCGCGACCTCCAGGATCATCATCAGCACGAAACCGAGCGAGAACGCGATCGTCCCGATGTTGGTATGCTTGCCGCGGGACATCTCGGGGATCAGCTCTTCCGTCACCACATAGATCATCGCGCCCGCGGCAAAGGCCTGCAGATATGGCAGCACCGTAACGACCGCATGGGCCGCAAGCAGAGTGAGTACCGTTGCGATCGGCTCCACGATTCCGGAGAGTGCCCCGCAAAGGAAGGTCTTACCCTTTTTCATCCCCTCGCCGCGAAGCGGCATAGAAACAATCGCACCCTCCGGAAAATTCTGAATAGCGATGCCGATCGCGAGCGCCAACGCTCCGCTGTCAGAGATCTTGCTGCTGCCTGCCAGCCAGCTTGCGCAAACGACACCGACAGCCATCCCCTCCGGAATATTGTGCAGCGTCACGGCAAGGAGCATCTCGGTCGTCCGTTTCAGGCCGCGGCTCGGTCCCTCCTCCTGACGGTCCACGTGCATGTGCGGGGTGACCACGTCCAGCAGGAGCAGAAACCCGATGCCGACCAAAAAGCCGATCGCCGCGGGAAGAAACGCAAGCTTGCCCTTGTCCGCGCTTTCCTCCAGCGCCGGCAGCAAAAGGCTCCAGAAGGACGCGGCGACCATCACGCCGGCCGCAAATCCGGACAGAATCTTTTGCAGATTTTCGGAAATCTGTTTTTTCAAAAAGAACACCATCGCGGAACCGAGGCAGGTTCCGATAAATGGAATCCACATACTCATCAGGATGTTCAGCGTCATAAGCTTTCCGGTCCCTTCATTTTCCAATGATAAAGTGCGCTATGATTCTACACCTCGCGACGTGATTTGTCAAGAAAAGAGAAAACCGCGCGAACGATTTTTCAATTTCATTTATTTGAAAGATTTTTTAGAGGTGACCAATTGCGAATGAACATGCGCCTTTCATCCAATTGGTCAGCCATCGGCAATTGCAAGATGGTCGGCGTTTAATTTCATCAGGCCGATCACCTGTACAACGAAATTGAACGCATACTTGAACACCGCCATGATGTTTGCGCAGAAGCTCTCGGTATTTCTGCCGATAAAGTCGCTTACGCCCGGATAACCGAACCAAACGGGAACCCTGGTGTTGATTCCCGCCTCGGGAACCAGTGCCGCAAGATTCCTTGAAAGATTCGTTCTGACGGCCGGATCCGGAGCATGACAGACCGTACACCGTCCGTATTCGTCATAATGATGCGGCAGCACGCAGGTATTGGCTCTGTAATAGCGCGGCGCACGCATAAGGGTCCAAAGGATCTGCGCTGCGCCCTCTTCCAGTGTGGCCCGAGTGATCTCGCCGCTGTCAATGGCGTTGTAAATCAGATTGATGTCGCAGTGATCATAGGGCGTATGCACGTTGTTGGAGGCGTTGATCTCCCGCACCTGATTTTTGGCGTTGCCCCAGTCGGTGGTGATGAAGCCCTCGTAGCCCCACTCGCCGCGGACAATGCCTCTGAGCAGATCCGCGTTTTCGGAGGTGGGCAATCCGTTCATCACGTTGTAGGAGGTCATGATGCCCTCGGCGTGGCCGTCCTTGATCCCCATTTCAAAGGGCTTGAGATAGATTTCGCGCAGCGCACGCTCGGAGACCTGCGAGTCGCTCCAGATTTTTCCCGCTTCCTTTTCATTACAGATCATATGCTTGATACAGACCGGGATGCCGTTACGCTGTACGGCCTTGATAATGATCGTCGCGAACCGTCCTGTCACATAGGGATCTTCGGAATAGTATTCCAGATTTCTGCCGCCGAGGGGGTTGCGGCGCATATTGACCGGCGGGCCGAGCCACATGCCCACGTTGTTTTTGTACAGTTCTGTGCCGAGCAAAAGCCCGAACGCCTCGGCAAGATCGTCGTTCCAGGTGGATGCCAAAATTGCGTTGCAGGGGTACGCCGTCCCCATGAAACAAAGACCCATGCCACCGTCGCCCTGTGAGAACCGGTTCAGTCCGTACTTGGCGCAAAGCGCGTCGCTCGGTCCCACCTGGTTCCCTTCATAAGATACGAAAAAGGTCGCAAGCTCCTTGTCGCTCCACTGCGCGAGATAGTCGTCCATCGTCATCGTTCCGAAGACGACTTCGGACAGCCGGTGTCCGGCAATGACCTCATTCGTTTTGACGTTCGCCTTCGGTGTTTCGGTATGGACATAATTCTGGTCGCTTTCGCGAATGGGCAGCGTCTCATAGCTTCCGTCGGCAAGCAGACGCTTTTCGAGATTCGTGGGACAAAGCGAAGAGAGCCGCTGTATCACGCGCAGCGTGTCAAGCTTTGCTGTGCCCGCTTCGCTTATGTCGCGGACGGAGTTGCCCACGAGAAAGTGATAGTCGCCCGCTTCCAGCACATAGCAGGATTTGTTTCCGGTCTTGCTCAGGTCGTCGAAGGAGGCGAAGTTTGCCAGGTCGGCGGTCAGTGTCAGCGCTTGGGTTTCGCCGGGCATAAGCGTTTTTGTCTTTCCGTAATCGCAAAGCGCTTTCGCCGCTTTGCCAAGCTTGCCCTGCGGCGCGGAAACATACATCTGAACAACTTCTTTGCCCGCAACAGAGCCTGTGTTGGTCACATCCGCTTTGACGGTCACGGTGTCGTTGTCAAAGGCAAAGTCCTTTGTTTGAATGTCAAACGCAGTATAAGAAAGGCCGAAGCCAAATGGATAATTAACCTTTGTATAAGCGGGATCGAAGGTCTCAAAATAGCGGTAGCCGACGAAAATATCTTCGGTATACGCCTGATCGTTCTGATTCCACCCGGCGGTAGAGGGATAATCCGTGAGGTCCTTCGCCCAGGTGTCGTTCGCCTTTCCGGAGGGATTCACGCGGCCGAGCAGCACGTCCGCAATACTCAGGCCGCCCTGCATCCCCGTATAGCCCACATACAGAACGGAATCGATATGGATGCCGTCGATTTCGTCCTTCGCCCAAGAGGTGTCGATGACCGAAGGCGTGTTGAGCACGACCACGACCTTTGGAAATGCCGCGGTCAACTGCCGCAGCAGGGACGTTTCATTCTCACGCAAGTACCAGTCGGTGCGTGCGACATCAAAGGCCTCACCCCCCCAGCGGCTGAAAAACACAACGGCGGTTTCCGCTGCAGCCGCGGCCGCAGCCACCTCTGCATCCGTCGGAACATACTCCGTGCGATTTTCAAGTGCAGCTGCGTAGCTGTCGCTTGTTGGATGATAGATCGTAAGTTCTCCGTTCTTTTCAGCGTCTTTCAGCGCGTCAAGCGGATCGATCGGATGATCGCCAAAGTCGCCCGCCTGACTTTCCGAGCCGTAGCCGTAGGGAATGTAGCCGTGCGTATTCCAGAATTCTTCGTCCTTTGGCCCCATTCGCTGCGCCTCTCCAAAGAGCGCAATGCTGCCGCCTTGTTTGATCGGCAGGGCAGCGTTTTCGTTTTTCAGCAGCACGATTCCCTCATCGGCGACGATGCGGGCGATCTTTTGCCCCTGGGTGTAATACAGCGCGTTTGCAGAAAGCGGGAAGCAAAGCAGACTGCCCGTCAGGAGAGAAAGTGTTAAAACGATCGACAGGATTTTTTTCTTCATGGTTTTGTTCCTCCGTTTCTCCTTTTTCGATATTAGCCCGTTTATTGTGATGATCCTTTAATTGTCACCTGTCCGTTCATCAGCATCGGAAGAAGAAAACCTCAAAGAGAAGAAGAGTTCTTCCGGAAAGTGGTTTACGGCGTATGCATACCGGCAGACGGCGGCGGGAACCCCGCGGGCGGGCCTTCGGGCGGGACGTCAGGCGCGTCTGCAGGCGTAGTATAGCGTTTGGCCTGGGTAGAAAAGAGGATATAGTATTCGCCGTGCTTTTCCATCAGCTCGCGATGGTTGCCGATCTCAACTATCTTTCCATCCTTCAGCACTACGATCTTGCTGGCGGTGGTGGCGCTGGAAAGGCGGTGAGAAACAAAGATGGAAGATTTGTCGGTGCGCAGCGCCTCAAACTGGTTGAAAATCTCCTGCTCCGCAAGAGGGTCAAGCGAAGCGGTGGGCTCGTCGAGAATCAGGATATCGGAATCACTGTAGAACGCCCGGGCAATCGCGATCTTCTGCCACTGACCGATGGAAAGTTCCTTCCCGTCGTCTTCAAAATAGCGCATCAAAGGCGTTTCATATTTCTTTGGCAGCGCCTCAATAAAGGCAGCTGCGTTGCTATGACCGGCAGCGGTTTCCACCTCGGTCTGGTTCAGGTCCTTCATTACTTCACCGAACGCGATGTTTTCCTTCACCGTCACCGCGTATTTGCCGTAATCCTGAAACACGATGCCAAAGATATTGTAAAGCTGCTGCACGTCGTATTCTTTGATGTCGTGCCCGTCCAGCAGAATCACACCGTCCGTCGGGTCATACAGCCGCATTAATAGTTTAATCAGCGTCGTCTTCCCCGCGCCGTTCAGGCCAACCAGAACAATCGAATCTGAGGGTTCAATGGTAAAGCTAATATTTTCAAGCACGTTCTTTTTTGTGCCGGGATAGCAAAACGAAACGCCCCTGAACTCCACGGTATGCTTGCCCCGCACGATCTGCCGAGGCGGGTCGATGCTGGGAACGATCTTTTTTTCTTCTTTCATGAAGGCGATCATGTTGTTGATGAACAGCGTGCCCTCATAGATGGAAGCGGTGGTGGTGATCAGGGTGGAGATCCCGTTGGCAATGGAGGTAAGTGCGCCGGTATACAGCGCATAGTTGCCGACCTCGTATGCGCCGTTGAATACGCCCTGAGCGATCTTCACAAACAGCACGCAGTTCACCACGGTGGAAAGCAGCGTTGCAGCGATGGTCCACCCGCATTCCTGTACCATCAGGCGACGCAGGCCTTTGAAATAGTCCGCGAACACGGTGTTGTACTTTCCAATAAAGGTATCAGCGAGACCCAGCATACGGATCTCCTTCACGAGATCCTTGTTCACCATCACATCCGAATAGTAATTAAGCTGGCGTCTGCTTTTGGAACGCAGGAACAAGTAGTTGAAGTTCTTCTTTCGGAAATGAAAGTTGACGACGGTGGAAGGGATCGCAACGGCGATGATCAGCAGCGCCGGTACCGCGCCGATGGCGGCGATCACGATGATATACGAGATGATGCTGATTACGGTGGAGATGATCGAAAATGCAGCAGAAAGCACCTCGACCGGTCGGCGGGCAGCCTCGCGGTTGGCGTTTTCCAGCTTGGAATAGTAATCAGGGCTGTCGTAGCTGGCAAGATCAACCTCTTTCGCCTTCGTCATCAGCTTCACCTTGATGTGGTTCGCTACAATCTCGCCGGAGATTCGGTTCACAGTTGCATAGATGCGTGCGACCACGGCAGTGAACAGCAGATAGGCGAAATTCAGGATCAGCAACGTTGTGATGATCTTGAAGTCCGTAAGCTCGCCATTGTAAGCGCGGGCAAGGTCGTTCAAAATCTCTTTTCCAATCAGCGAACCGACCACAGGCATCACGCCGTTGAACAGCGTCATGAACGACATGACGAACAAAATGGATTTGTTCGCCTCCCACACGAGTTTCAGAATATAGAACATCCGGTCGGCGGTTTCTCCGACCACGTTTTTGATATAGGCGGGAACTTCCCGGATACTTTTGGGTTTTGCGGTGCGGTACTGATCGTTGATTGTTCCGCTGGGCGGCGGGGGCATCATCACAGCTGGTCTCTCCCTTTTTTATGTTTTCTGTACAAATCCTGTTCTGGTCCTTGTTTTTTGCATTTGGCAATCCATCATTTTAACTAAGCGATTGATAAATCCAATCGCATCGGCAATTTTTTTCTCTGTCGGATGTCCTTTTGAGATGGCACCGATTTTTTTGAACCATCCGACCGTGTCAAAGCCGTAACAATGGAATTTGCCGAGCTCGCGGCAATGCTTCTTTTGTGCGATCTTTCAAATGCCTGTCAGAAAGCCGCCGACCGGCGCACTGTGGGTACAGATGTAGAACACATTGCTGTTTTCCGGCAGATGCATTTCAGCAAAGGTGATCGTCTGTTTGGCAAAGGAATTGAAATAGATGCCGGAAGCTAAGATGTGTATCATCGTTCAGGGTGCTTGTTATCAAGATATGCTCATTTCACTCAATCTTTTGGCTCCCTTTTCCAGTGTTTTGAATTCAACTTTATAAACAGGCGACGGTGTGATTGTTGTACGTCAAAATGCCTCGTCCGGTTATTTTCGTCGTTATTTTCAGTTTTCTCTCATTCAAAAACCCTTAAGTGGGTGCGTTTTCACGATGCTTTTCTGATCAGCAGCACATAATCCGTATCATCTGGACGAAGCCCCGCAAACCAGGTGCCGGTGCCGGACGCCCTGAACGTTCCCTCTTTCACAAACGCGCCATGGATCGGGTCGAACCATTGATAGGTGTATTCCGCAAACGGGATAAGGCTGCCCACCGTGCCGGTCATGATGCCGCCGTAGTTTTTGGTGTTTGTTCTTTCGGCGACCGATTCGTCGGTAAAGGAATAGAAATACACGACCATCTCGGTGTTGCATTTGTTGCTGGCGCAATAGGCGTACACGTTGGAAGACGGCACAAAGTATGCCCAGTTGTTGAATCGCGGAATCAGATTGTACCATTCCAACTGTTCCATTAAGGAACGCATATAGCCCATCTGATAAGCGGACGGGTATTCCAGCGCGTCCTGCCAGGTGGCGGCCTGCTTCTCTTCCGGACGGATAATATCCACCCCGTCATCGGAAGGAACGTCTCTTTCAAAACCGTTTTCATACGCCCACGTGGGCTGACCGCCCCAGGAGCAGCCGTAAAGCCCGGTGAGATAGGATGCCCACGCCTGCGCTCTTGCACCGTAGTTCTTCGTCCAGAGATAGCAGTAAAGGCCTTCGTAGTTGACGACTGGTTTGCCCTGTCCGTTGTACCAGTAATCTCGCGCGGACATGTAGTCGTCACGCCTGGTCACATCCGGATGCCACTGCGCGGCATACATGGTGTGGGCGGGAACCTTCCGAAACGCGGAGGGCTGCGCGCCGGGATACCAGATCATGTGCACCTCTCTGGTTCCCAGACCGTTGCCATATGCCACTGTATCGCCGGTGCTCTCCTGATGCGCAGTTACGGGATGGTCATAGGGATCATATTTCGCAAGATACTCCGCAACGTATTTGTAAGGATTGTTGACCGCGTTCCAGGGGGATTCCTCGTTCTGATAGGGGTCGTTATCGATCTCTTGTCCCAGCGTCCATATCACAGGATAGGCGCTGAAGCGAGCGACCCAGTAACGACAGACTTTTTCAAGATATGCCTTCGCTTCGTCGGAAAGGTCGGGCATGGTCACTTTTTTCGTGCCGAGATAACCCTTGAGCTTCGGCTCGGTCCAGCCGCCGTGGTTTTCGATCAGTCGGCGCATGCCGGAAAGCGGCCAGAAGAACTGGGAATTGGCGTGGGTCAGGCCGCTGTCGGCAATAATGCGGAATTTTTCATCAAAACTGTGCAGGTTTTCCATCCCGTCCTCGCTCACGTTCTCAGTGACCGCGGAATTGAAACGGCAGTCGTTCGGCTGACTCTGATAAACCGTGAAGCCCTGTTCGGCTCTTTTTTCGCAGATTGCAGAGATCATTTCAGGACTTTCCTGCGCAAGCTGCCAGTGTGTGTCGCCGAGATAATAAAACGGCGTGCCGTCGTCGTATGTCAGGTACTTCTCACCGTATCGTGTGGTGACAAAGCCGTGCCGGTACACATCGAGTTCGCCGCTGTAGGCAGTGCAGTTCACCAGTGCCGTTCTGCCGTGCAGGGCAGCGTTCGTTTCATCGGAGCATACGGTTTTGCACTGCCAAGCACCCGCCGCAGGGCAGACGAAGCGCACGCGCCAGGTGTTTCCGCCGTCCCAGAAGCCGGGCACCGTATACAGTCTGTCGTTGCCAAAGAGCAGCAGATCCAGCGTCACTTCGCCGAACGGATCGGCGTAAGTTTTTGTGCTTTCAAAGCTGAGCTCGACCGCCCGCCACGTTTCGGCGGTCAGCGTCTGCTGCGCCGCGCCGGAAAACAGCACAGCGTCGCGCTCTTGTCCGGCGGCATCACGGGGTGCGGCTTTTTTGATGCGGGCTTCATCAGTGAACGTGAGGATCTTTACCAGATGCCCCAGCAGGCTGCCGACCGCGCCCATGGCTTTTTCCGCGGCCATTAAGGCGGCGGGCGGCTCGTTTGTCACGTTCCCGTCAGCAGCAAACACGCCTGGCGTCAGCATACCAAGCGCCAGAACCGCGGAAAGAAGAAGAGCAATCAATCGTTTCATATCAGTCAGCCTCCAGTAGATGTTCTTTATAGTTTTTCAGCATAAATGCAATGATTCGGTCTTTTCGCAGTCTTTTCCGTACCAAGTCATTCCAACCATGGTCATGTCGTCAAACTGAGACGCTTCGCCCGTGAATTCTTTTGCGGCGGTGCTGACCTCCTTAATGAATACATCCGGTTTTTCGTCCGGGCGGCAGTTCAGTGATGCAAGCATCCTGTCCGTTCCGAACATTTCACAGTTGACGTTCGTCAGGGACTGCGGCTTTTGCGAGCCGACCTATGTCAATTACGCCGAAAGCGAAGCGCTTCTTTCGGGCTATCACGCCGCGCACGCGCCGATCCTCTCGCCAGACAGGGACGATCCTTTCCTCAACCTTTGCGCCGGCTGCCTGAAGGTCTACAGACTCAGCGACTGTTTCATCGGAATCCAGAACGGGATCTTTGAAAAAGACGGAAAAAGCGCGTCTGCGATCCTGCTTCTTTCGTCGGATGACGGGCTGCATTTCCGGTTTGAAAAAACGCTTGTGGAACCGAGTTTCGACGGAAGTTGGATGGGCCAGTTTGTCTATGCAAGTCATCTCGTCCGCAGCGGCGACGTTCTGCGCCTGTATTTTAATGCGCGCAACACTGCCAACCCGCTGCGCGGAAGGGAGTGCAGCGGCTTTTCCGAGGCAAAGATCGGGTGACGGTTACAAATCTTTTTTGCACGATCCGATTAATTGACAACAAAGATCTGCCCTTCCTCGCAGGCGACCATGTACTGCTTGAGCGTCGGCGTCACCTGAGAAACGAAGTGGGCGTGGTCATGACCGACGAGAATCGCTTTGAGGTTTGCCGTGCTGACGATCAAATCGTAAAACTCCTTTGTAGCGTCGTTCGCTTTTTGCTCTTCAATCCACTGCGGCTCATAGTTGTATTCCGCCATCAGGTCCTCCGGAACCGCCATCAGCCATGCCGGGTGCGGGTAATCCAGTTTTGTCATCTGGAATTCAAAGATGTCCGGCGCGTAAACCGGCACGTGCAGCGCCAGAATGATCGGCTTGCCGTCCGTGATTTCTTCCTTGAACCTGTCCAGCTGCCACTGTTCGATGGTGTGGAAGGAATTGTCAATGGCGATAAACTTGACGCCGTGCTCCTCGCGGACGGAGAATCGGATGTTGTTGGAAAACGCAGCCTGCACCTTTTCCTCCACGCGCTCCCGGCGGGGAACGTCCTCACCGTCATCCCAGATATAGACGTGATACTCATGATTGCCGGCGCAGGCAAACACGTCGTTTTGATCAGTGAAGTCTTTGGCCAGATCCAGATTTTTCTGAGAAATGTAATCGATCAGGTCGCCGGTGTGGACAATAAAGGCGTCCAGTTCCTCGGCTTTGAGCGAGGCGTCATCCAGCACCCGCTGCGCATATGGGCAGTAATCAAAGCGCGCGTTCGCGGTTTCAACCAGCCGCGCATCCCCGTAGTCGCGTTCGTCGATGAAAGACAGGTGATTGTCGCCGAGGTGGATGAAGTAAAAGGGCTCGTCTGCGCCTGCGTCAATGGAATCAAAGGTGAAAATCATCCGTCCTTTGTCAGGATATTTTCCGACGATTCCGCAGAAGAAGTAGGCAATGTTATGGAAAAACTGAATAAAGGGGCCCCAGGTGCCGCTGTGGTATCCGCTGCAATACAGGCAGTAAGCGGGCTTTTCATGAAACAGTCTGGAAAGACTGTCCGAATGGTTGACGGTGATGTCTTGTTTGTCTTTGTTTGAGACTGCGTTTGCCGTGAGCGCCGCAAACAGCAGAATAATGCAAAGCAACAGCGACAAAACGCGTTTGACAAAACTGATTTTGGCTTTCATCATATGACGACCTCCTGTGTTCGAAATGGGGTTGTTCAAATGGTTTCACGTGCACGACAAAACCGATCGAGAAAGAACACCGGAAAAAGCATTTTAGAATCTGATAAAGCGTTGCTATAAGGTTTCCTCTTTCTTTAAAGCTGATATTTCTTTACATCTATTATACTCACTACACGCCGGGCTGTCAATCGTTTGCCTTCTCAATAATGATCTGTGCGCTGTTTACCGGTTCGCGTATTGTATGATTCAAATCGTTCCTTTGCAATCCTTTTGCGGTTCTTTGCTGCGCAGAGAAACGAGAAAAGCACATCGGTGTTTCCGGAGCGTCTCGACCGATGAAAACAAAAAATGGGGCCTCGCAGCGGCCGATCGACCGCTCCGAAGCCCGATTTTGCTATATTTTGCCTGATTTTCGCCCAAAATGCACGAAGAAACCACTTTTGCCGTGGTAGACAAAAGTGGTTTCTTTGATGGTGAGGATAAGTGGACTCGAACCACCGACCTCTTGCATGTCAAGCAAGCGCTCTAACCAACTGAGCTATACCCTCGTCTTCGGAATGCTTGTATATCTTACACTATTTTTTTTTGCTTGTCAAGCCTAAAATGAAAAAAGATGCGGCAAAGTTTCAACTTTTTTGCCGGCGGTCATCCGGCTGCCTTCTGAGTGCCGCGGTGTGGGCAAAGAACGGCGACAAATGGCGGTCATCTATCGCCGATTTTCGGAAAGACTTGACTTGCTTCGGTTCCTTGTGTATAATGAACCAGTCATTTTAAATAAAGCTTTTTATGAAAAGGAGACGATCCCTATGGCCAAGAAAAAGTTCCCGAAGGGCATATTCATGGAGGTTCCTGAATATAAAACCGCGCGCGAGTTCATCGAGTACGGACATATTCACGGCGGCGACCAGAAGCAGTACATCTATATGGAAACGGCAAAGTCCACCCGCACCAAGAGCTTTAACGAGGTCTGGTACGATTCGACCGGTCTGGGCCAGTTCCTTTTCAAGCACGGGATGGACGGGAAAAAGGTCGCCATCCTCAGCGACAACAGCTATTACTGGATCATCTGCTTCTATTCCATCCTGACCGGCAACAACACCTCCATTCCCATCGACGCCAAGCTGATGGACGACGACATCATCGACATCATGGTCCGTTCGCAGTGCGACGCGATCTATTATTCCAAAGACTTTGCCGGGACCATTGAAAAGATGAAGCAGGCCGAGGGCGTCAACGTCTCACTCTATATGAAGATCGAAGACTTCTATGACATGATCGCAGAGGGTCATGCCGACCTGGACGCCGGCAACGATAGCTATCTTGACCACCCGCCGACGCCGGACACCCTGGCCGCCATCGTCTATACCTCCGGCACCACGGGCCGCAGCAAGGGCGTCATGCTCAGCCACCGCAACGTGTGCGCTTCAGTGGTCGCGTCGCTGCGTGTGCTGCAAAGCACGCACGGCATCGGTTTCCTGCCGATGAACCACACCTTTGCGTGGGCCAGCGCGCTGTTCTCTTCCAACGTCATGACTGGTTGGGGCTACATCTGCCGCAGCCTGAAGGATATTCCGAACGACATCATTACCTATCACCCGCACCAGATCGCCGGCGTGCCGCTGCTGGTGGAAACGATCTACAAGACCATCTGGCGCAAGGCGGAAAAGAGCGGTCAGGCGGAAAAGCTGCGCAAGGGCATCAAGCTCAGCAATGCGCTGCGTAAGATCGGCATCGACCGTCGCCGCAAGATCTTCAAGGCAATCATCGACGGTCTCGGCGGCGACCTTGAATACCTCGTGGTCGGCGGTGCCTACCTCGACCCGAAGATCGAAAAGGGCATGAGCGATTTCGGCATCGAAATCCTCACAGGCTATGGCACCACGGAGTGCTCGCCGGGCATCACGCTTTCTACATTGCAGGACCACAAGCTCGGCTCCTGCGGCAAGCCGATGGCCTGCTGTGAAGTCAAGATTCATGAGCCGGACGAAGAAGGCGTCGGCGAAATCTGGGTCAAGGGCGACAACGTCATGGTCGGTTATTATGACGATCCCGAAGCGACAGCCGCCGTGTTTGAGGACGGCTGGTACAAGACCGGCGACTACGGCCGCTTTGACGAGGACGGCTTTCTGTTCTATGTCGGCCGCAAAAAGAACCTGATCGTGCTTTCCAACGGCAAGAACGTCTCGCCCGAAGAGATCGAAGACAAGATCATGATCACCATTCCGTACGTCAAAGAGGTCGTTGTTTCAGACGAAGACAATATGATCACGGCGGAATTCTTCCTGGACACCGACGCCGAGCCGAACGCGAAGGAAAAGATCAAGGAGGACGTCACCGCGCTGAACCGCCAGTTGCCTGTCTATAAGCGCATCCTCAAGGTCAAGACCCGCGACACGGAATTCCCCAAGACCACGACGCTGAAGATCAAGCGCGTGTATAAGGATTGAGACACCCCACGGCGGGCGGCTGCGGCTGCCTGCCGCTATTTTCAAAAAATATGAAAAAAATCAAAAAAACCCCTTGACAAGTTATTTACATTGTGATATTATCATGTTGCAAATAATTCAGAGGGGCGCCACCTGAATGATTGCGACAATCTATTTTGTGATGATTCAGGAGGGATCGTTATGTATATCAAGTTTTTGCCGAATGATTATGTGCTTCGTTATCGCAAGGGCCGCCTGATTGAAGGCGGGCAGGGTCTGTCGTTTCGCTATTATGACAAAAGCACGGCCGTTGCGGTTGTGCCGGTTTCAA
Organism: Clostridia bacterium; assembly: GCA_017434855.1. Taxonomy (GTDB): domain Bacteria; phylum Bacillota; class Clostridia; order Oscillospirales; family Acutalibacteraceae; genus UBA6857. The sequence goes on along the minus strand of JAFRUA010000031.1, from coordinate 22,521 downwards.
ACATGGAAGCGGACTTTATCTTTGAAGAAAAGACGCTCGATTTTCAAAACGTGACGGTCCAGGGGCAGTTGACCTATCGCGTGACGGATTATCAAAAAATCGCGTCGCAGATGAATTTCACCGTGAAGCTGCGCAGCAAGGAGTATTATGACACGCCCATCAAAAAGCTGGCGCAGCGCATCGTCAACATTGCAGAAACGATGGTCAAAAGCGAAATGGGCGCGATCAGGCTGACGCAGGCGGTGAAGGTCGGCGGTACGCTGGCCGCCCACATGCTGGAACGGCTTTCCGGTGTGCGGGAGCTTGCGCAGCTGGGCGTTGCGCTGACAGGCGTTTCCATCTTAAAGATCAGTGCCGACAAAGAGACCTTCCGCGCATTGGAGGCCGAGACCCGCGAAGCGATCCTGAAGCAGAGCGACGACGCGCTGTATGAGCGCCGCAATGCGTCCATTGAGCAGGAGCGCAAGGTCAAAGAAAACGAGCTGAACACCGAGATCTCTGTGGAAGAAAAGAAAAAGCAGATCCGTGAAACAGAACTCGGTACCAAAAAGATGCTTTTGGAAAAAGAAAACGAGCTGGCAAGGATCCGCACGATCAGCGAGGCGGAACGTGAGCGGCTGCAGCTGGACGCGCAGATCGATCTGGAGCGCAAGCGAAAAGAGCTGGCGGCGCTGCGGCTGGAAAACGCCAAAAAAGACGCCGATGCCGAAGCGTACCGGATCGGCGCGGTGATGGACGCATACAACCGGCTCAGCCCGGAGGTTTTGGTTGCGCTGGCAACGCTGAATATGGAACCGGAAAAAATGATTGCAAGCGCCTTTGAAAAGCTGGCGGCAAACAGCGCAAAGATCGGTGCGCTCAACATCACCCCCGATCTTTTGGAAAGCCTGAAGGGGGCATGAACCGATGAAACGCATGACGGACCGAAAAATCGTTCTGATCACGCAGCGCACGCGGCTGCAGGACCTGGTCCGGCGATACAACACCGTGGGGCAGGCGAGGTTTTATATCGAGCACCACGGCGGCGATTTTGCCGACTATGAAGCGGAAGACAGCACCTATCAGGCGGCGGTTGCCGCGGCGGTCAGCGCGCTGGAATGCTGCGGGCGGCTGCAGGTGGTGGACCGCGACTATATTGGGAATTTTCTGTTTGGCGAGCGGGACCTGGTGGTTGCCGTCGGCCGCGACGGGCTGGTGGCAAATACGCTCAAGTATCTGACAAGTCAGAACCTGATCGGGGTCAACCCGGACCCGAAACGCTGGGACGGCGTGCTGCTTCCGTTTGCGGCGGGGGACCTGAAAACCGTTGTGCCCGAAACGCTGGGCGGTCTGCGCCGCGTCAAAACCGTCACCCTGGCCGAAGCGCGGCTCAGCGACGGGCAGACGCTTTGCGGCGTCAACGACATCTTCATCGGGCAGCGGACCCACGCATCGGCGCGCTATGAACTGTGCGCGGGCGGCCGGCGAGAGATCCAGTCGTCCAGCGGAATCATTGTGTCCACCGGGCTCGGTTCCACCGGCTGGCTCAAAAGCGTGCTGGCCGGGGCGGCGGGTGTGGGACGCGGCTGCGGATGGAGCGCCGTTGCCGAACCGGCGGCAGCAATGCCGTGGGACGCGCGTTATCTGCGCTATGCCGTGCGAGAGCCGTACCCCAGCAAATCCACGGGCGCCGGGCTGGTCTTTGGCAAAATCGAAGCCGACGCCCCCATCACGGTCACGTCTTTTATGGCGGAAAACGGCGTGATCTTCAGCGACGGGATGGAGCGTGACAGCCTGGAATTCAATGCGGGCGCCGTTGCGACGGTCGGCCTGGCAGCGAAGACAGGGCGGTTGGTCATATGAAACAATCAAACAGATCCACGGCCGCCCGGCTGCGGTGCTGCTTTGCGGCGCCGCACCGGGTGTGCCGCGGCGATTGAAAGGAGCATTTTGCATATGAATTCGGAACAGGACTATCTGCGTGGTTACAGCATGGAGCAGTTTGCGCGCCCTTCGGTCACAACAGACATTGCCGTGTTTGCTTTGCGTACGGAGGGACTTGACAACTTTCGCAAGGACCCGGTGCGGCGCCTTTCGCTGCTGCTGGTCCGGCGCGGGGAGCATCCCTTTCGCGATTGCTGGGCACTGCCCGGCGGCTTTTTGCGCATGGATGAAACCGTGGAGGACTGCGCGCTGCGCGAGCTGAAGGAAGAGACCGGCGTGCCGCCCGCGGCGCTGGTGTATACCGGCGTGTTCAGCGCGCTGGACCGTGATCCGCGCGGACGGATCATTTCCAACGCGTTCATCTGTGTTCTGAACGAAGCGCCGCCGCCCATGGCGGGGTCTGACGCGGCGGACGCACGGTGGTTTGACGTGGACTTTGCACCGGCGGCGGACGGAACCTTTTCGCTGGTCCTCACCAGCGGCGACGTCACACTCACGGCACGGCTGAAAGAGGCGCGGACCGCGTTCGGTACGGCGCTGCACGAAACGTCCGGCCGCAGCGCGCTGGCCTTTGACCACGCCGCCATCATCACATCTGCTTTGCGGCAATTGCGGGAAAAGGCGGCGGCGTTTGAGCTGATCTTTGACTTTTTGCCGGAAATGTTTACCCTGAACGATCTGCAGCAGGCGCAGGAGGCCATCACCGGCGTGCCGGTTGCGGTTGCCAACTTTCGGCGAAAGGCGGCGCCCTTTGTGAAAGAGACCGGCGTGATGACGCAGGGGGCGGGCCATCGCCCGGCAATGCTGTTCAGCAAAAAAACTTCGTCTTGACTTTTGCTTCGATTTGTGGTATAATACACGAAATTGAAATCGAGTTTCAATTGTGCATGATACGAAGGGAGGCATTCGCATGAAGCGATGGAAAACATCTGTGGCCTGGCTGATGGTCGTCAGCCTGCTGCTGTCGCTGTTTTGCGTTTGCGCCCTGGTGTTTCACCCGCAGCATGACGAGGACGCGGCGGAGCACTGTGTGTTCTGCCAGGTCGCGCAGCATGCGGACCAGCTTTTGCGCGGCGACACGCGTTCGCACGCGGCGTTTGGTCTGGCGTTGCTGTGCTTGCTGTGCTTTGGGGCGGTGGAACTGCTCGGCCGGCTGCGCCTTGGGCTGTTCTGCCTGTCTCCGGTCCAATTAAAAACAAAACTCCTGAACTGAAAGGGACGTGCGTTGCACCTGTCTCTGCTGTTTGATGTGCATGACCTTGCGTCGGTCTGTGTTTGACAGGCCGGAGCAGGGCTTTCGGTGAATACCGTTTGCACGTTGCGGCGGGGTGTGCGCGGCGTCTTTTTTTGCGTCGCGGGTGCAGTCTGCGTTGATTTCTGCTGCCGCGGCGCTTTTTTGCTGCGGCGGGCGTTGTCGTTCGTTTTTTGGCGAACGCGCAAATCTCTTTCAGAAGGAGTGTTTTCTTTATGCTGAAAAAAACAATTGCGATTTTGCTTTGCGCTGTGCTGGCGCTGACGCTGCTGGCCGGCTGCAAATCCGAGCCGAAGGAAACGACCGATGGGCTGTCGGTTGTTTGCTCGGTGTTCCCGATCTATGATTTTTGCCGTCAGGTGATGGGCGGCGACGAACACCTGACGCTGCTGCTGGATTCCAAGGTCGATCTGCACAATTTTGCCCCCAGCGCAGACGACATCATGACGCTTTCAAACGCCGATGTGTTCTTTTATATCGGCGGCGAATCTGACGCATGGGTGGACGGTTCACTGGAATCTGCCGGCAACAAAGACCTGATGAGCGTTGCGCTGATGAACGCTGTGAACGCGGTGGAAGAAACGGCGCTGCCCGGTATGGAAGAAGAGGAAGAGGAGGAAGATGCAAACGAAGGCCCCGAGATGGACGAACACATCTGGACGTCGCTGAAAAACGCGCAAAAGATGGTGGCGGCCATCACGGAAACGCTTTCAAAAGCGGACCCGGACAATGCCGAAACCTATCGTGCCAACAGCGAGGCCTATCAAAAAGAGCTGGCGGCGCTGGAACAGGAATATGCTTCTGCCGTTGAAACGGCAAAGCGCAAAACGCTGTTGTTTGCGGACCGCTTCCCGTTCCGCTATTTGCAGATGGACTACGGGCTGGACTGCTATGCCGCGTTTTCGGGCTGCGCGGCCGGCGGTGAAGCCAGCATTGACACCATCAACTATCTGGTTTCGGTCGTGAAGGAACAGAACCTTCCGTTCATCCTTGTGATCGACGGCAGCACGTCGGAATTTGCACAGTTCATCAGCAATGAAACCGGCGCGCAGATCCGCATGATGAATTCCTGCCAGTCGGTTGGGGAAATCGAACGCGAGAACGGTATGACGTATCTTTCCGCAATGGCTGACAATCTGGCCGTCTTGAAAGAGGTGCTGAATTAAAAATGGAATTGCTTCGGTTTGAGGACGTCTCTGTTGGGTATGAGGGGAAACCCGTTGCGGAGCATCTGACGTTTACTGTGAATGAGGGCGATTATCTGTGCATCGTCGGTGAAAACGGCGCAGGAAAAAGCACGCTGATGAAAACGCTGCTGTCGCTTCGGGCGCCGCTGCAGGGAACGATCACATTTTCGCCGGCACTCAAAAAGAATGAAATCGGCTATTTGCCGCAGCAGACCGAGATCCAGCGCGACTTTCCCGCAACGGTGACAGAGGTCGTGCGCTCCGGTTGTCTGAACCGCTCCGGTCTTTGCCCGATCTATACCAAAGCACAGCGGAAAACGGCGGACGACTGGATGGAACGCCTGGGCATTCTGCCGCTGCGCAAAAAGAGCTATCGTGCCCTTTCCGGCGGGCAGCAGCAGCGCGTGCTTTTGGCGCGGGCGCTGTGTGCAACCAAGACGCTGCTGGTGCTGGACGAGCCGGTCGCCGGGCTGGACCCGATCGTGACCGCCGACCTGTATGCCCTGATCAAGCGCCTCAATACCGAAGATCACCTGACGGTCATTATGGTGTCGCACGACATTGCGGCGGCGCTGACCTATGCGGACCACATCCTTCAGGTGGCCCACGGCGGCTGCTATTTTGGAACGACGGACGCATATCGTACCTCGGAGCCGGGCAGTCAATTCATCAAAAGGGCAGGTGAGTCAAATGCCTAATCAACACGGTGCTTCACTGACAACCTGGGACAGCATCCGGCTGGTCGCTTCAAAACTGAGAGAGGGCTTTGCAGGCGCGCCTGAAAAGCTGCGCGAGCTGTTGACCGGGCAATCAAACATGCTGCGCTTTGCGCTCATCGCCGGCGTCTTGATCGCGCTGTGCGCGGCGCTGCTGGGCGTGACGCTGGTGCTCAAGCGCTATTCCCTGATCGGGGACGGCCTGTCGCACGTTGCGTTTGGCGCGATGACGGTGGCGGGTGTGCTTTCCATTGCGCCGATGGCGGTGTCGCTGCCGGTGACGATCGTGATTTCGGTGCTGCTGCTGCGCGGTGACAAGGCCAAGCTGAAAGGGGACAGCGCCATCGCCATGCTGTCGGTGTCGGCCCTGGCGATCGGTTATCTGCTGATGAATCTGTTTGCGCCGGTGTCACAGTCAAGCAACCTGAGCGCGGACGTCTGCTCGGTCCTGTTTGGCTCGACGCAAAAGTCCATCCTGATGCTGACCGCAAAGGACCTGCTGCTGTGCGCGATCCTGGCGCTGGTCGTCATCTTTGTCTACAGCTTCTTTTTCAACAAGATTTTTTCCGTAACGTTTGACGAGACATTTGCCGAAGCGACCGGCACCCACGTCAAAGCTTTTCGGGTGCTGCTGGCTGTGATCATCGCCATCACGATCGTGTTGGCGATCCGGCTGGTGGGCGCGTTGCTGATCACCGCGCTGATCGTGTTTCCGACGCTGTGCGCGCTGCGGCTGTTCAAAAGCTTTCGCGGCGTGGTGGCTTGCGCCGTTGTCATTTCGGTGCTGTGCGCGGTCAGCGGCATTCTGCTGGGCGCCGCGCTCGGCACGCCGATGGGCTCCACCATCGTTGTGGTGGACCTGACCGCATTTTTGCTCTGTATCCTGATTGACGCTGTAAAAGGAGTGTTTGTAAAATGAAAAAAGTGTTTGCGATTCTGTTGGCAATGCTGCTGGTCTTTTCACTGGCGGCCTGCGGGTCTGAAAAGGATGTGTCGTCTGATGCGGCCGCTTCCGACGAAACGCAGCCTGCCGGGGATGTGACGGAGTCAACGACCGGCCCTGCGGCGCCCGCCCCTGCGCAGTCAAACAGCGGCACCACAATGGACACGACGTCCATGCCGGTCAGCGAAAATGTTGCTGCGGAGCGCACCGCAGCCGAAAAGCTCAGCGGTTATGACGTGGATCTGGACCTGGTGGGCCTGGGCGCCGACGTTCTGACGGCGCAGATGGGCGATATCCTTACCAACGTGGATCAGTACCGCGGCAAGCGCGTGCGCCTGGCCGGCATCTGCTATGCCAACTATGTGGAATCGATGGATACCACCTATAACATTCTGTACGGGTATGACAGCACGGGCTGCTGCGCCGCGTGGCAGATAGAATTCTATGGCGACGAGGTTCCGGCGACTTATCCGGACTATGAAACGATCTGCGTGGTGGGTACAATCGATACCTATGACGAAGAAGGAACCGACTATGTCTATGTCAACGTGGAGCATTTTGCCATGTGACGGCATTTGCAAAACCGAAAAAACAGCGACCGGGCAATCCAGTGACGGACCCCGGTCGTTTTGCTGCCGGCCAAACGGTCGGCGATTATTTTTTGATGCGTCCGTTTCAGCAGAGCGCAGGCGCGGCTGCGCCTTTGCTGACCACGGCAAGCGGCGTGGACTGCGCCGACTGGCCGAGCGGATTGTCGAGAAACACCGCCTTGCAAAAATCGACGGGTATGCTTTTGTCGCTGCGGCCCAGCACTTCCACGCCGAAGTCGTTGGCGTCGATCACGACCGTGCGGCAGCCGATCTGTGCGGCAAGCTCTGCGGCGACCTTGTCAGGGTCGGCGGGCGACAGCTTCGCATAGTGATTGTATGGCGGAATGGTGCAGTCGCAGGGGCCGTCGATGGCGCGGGCCTTTTCGCCGGCGACGCGATAAAAGACGCCGCGTATTCCAAAGGGTTTGGTCACGGCGGCAGACACGGCGGCCAGCAGCATTCTGGGCACGCCGACGTCGCGCAGCGCCAGCTCCATCGTCCAAGGCGAGCCGAGCCCGATGCCGTACTGGGACTTGTGAACGCACCTGCTAAGCAGCTTTGCCAGCGACGACGGCCGGATGTCGCCGATGTCAAAGGCGCGCCCCTGGGTGATGGCGACGACCTTTTCACTGATGAACAGATAATCGTCCGGGTTTACCTTGCCGACGACATAGCGATCCATCAGCTCGCACAGCGCGTCGTCCTTCTGAATGACATGGGTGCGGATGGGCTTGCGGGCAAACGCGCCGAACTTTGTCTGGACGCAAAGGGGTTTGCCCGGCGTCGGCTTCAGCGCGAGGATCATGGTCAGCACGTCCTTGGCGCAGCGCTGCATTTCGCCAAAGGTGACGCCGTCCTTGGCGGACATGCTGCGTTTCAGCGTGCCGTCCGGCGTGCGCTTTCCGGTGCGCGGGCCGCCCGGCATGAGGACGTCCACCCGTGCGCGGATGCGGTAGCCCTGATCGTGGACGCCGGCAAATTCATGAGATTCATCACTGCGCATCCACCAGTCGGTTATGACGCAGCCCTCATAGCCCCATTCGCCGCGCAGGACGGTCTGGCACAGGTCGTAGTTGTAATGCGCCCAGACGCCGTTGATCTTGTTATAGGAGGTCATGAGGTTTTTCGGCTTGGCCTCTTTGACGCAGATCTCAAAGCCGCGCAGATAGATCTCACGCAGCGCGCGCTGTGACACGCGGGAATCGTTGTGGGTGCGGTTGGTTTCCTGATTGTTGCACGCAAAGTGTTTTGGGCAGGCGGAGTGGCCGCAGGTCTGCACCCCGCGCACATAGGCGGCGGCGATCTTGCCGGTCAGCAGCGGGTCCTCGGAAAAGTACTCGAAATTCCGCCCGCACAGCGGGCTGCGGTGGATGTTCATGCCCGGGGCCAGCAGAATGTCGCTGCCCTTTCGGGTCATTTCTTCGGATAAGGCCGCAAACAAAGCCTCCACCAGGTCCTGATTGAATGTGCACGCCAGCGCCACGCCGTTGGGCAGCAGCGAGCAGGTCTCTGACAACCGGATGCCGGACGGGCCGTCGGTGGTGATGACGGCCGGGATGCCTTTGGCCCGCAGCGCGGGCAGCACGCCGCCGATGGCGCCCGCGTTGCCTGCCGCGCCAAGCGGACTGCCCATGGTGTAGTCGCCGCGGGTGATGGCCTCCAGCTCGTCAAAATCAAGCTGCGCGATGAAGCCGTTCAGGGTGATGCGTCCGGTGCGCACGTCGTCCAGCGTGAACCCGAGGTCGCCGGTCTGCGGAATGTCAAGCGGTCGGCGATCCAGAATGCGGCGGCGCAGATCGGCGCCGCCCGCCGGGGCGCGCCGGGTCATGGGGCGCAGCACGCCGGTTTTGTCTGCCGCGGGCACCAGGCGCTCAAAGGGGTGATCCGGGTTCGGCGTGCAGATCGCTTCGCACTGCCGCACCACGCGCAGCGCCGGCACATGGATGACGCGCACCCTTTGCGCCGCACGCACGTCGGCGCCGACAAAGATTTCATAAGCTCCTTTTTCCAGCACATAGGCGTTGCGGTGCCCGGTGCAGCCGCTGTCGTCAAAGGCGGCGCAGTCCGAAAGCGAAAAATCGAGCCGGAGCTTTTGCGTTTCGCCCGGCGCAAGGGTTTTGGTCTTTTCAAAGGCGACGAGGCTGCGCAGCGGTTTGCCGAGCAGACCCTGCGGCGCGCTGAGGTAGGCCTGTACGACCTGCTTGCCGCAGTAGCGCTCGCCGGTGTTTTTGACCTCGACCCAAAGGCTGACGCTGTCGCCACTGACGCGCGTGCGTGTGACGGTCAAAGAAAAATCGGTGTAGCTCAGGCCGAAGCCGAAGGGGAACAGCACATGACTTCTGGCAAATGTCTCGAAAAAGCGATAGCCGACATAGATATCTTCGGCATACACGTTGACGTCGCGGTCGCCGAAATACCGCGCGCAGGGATAGCTTTCATAGCGGTCGGCGATGGTGTCGGCCAGCTTGCCGCACGGCGAAACCGCGCCGCTCAGCACGTCCGCGATGCTGTTGCCGCTTTCCATTCCGTTTTGCCAGACATACAGCACGGCGGTGATGCGCTCGCCGAAATCGGCCAGCCAGCCCATGTCCATGATGCTGCCGCAGTTGAGCAGCACGGCCACCTTCGGGAACCGGGCGGTCACACGCTCCAAAAGGGTGCGTTCCTCTTTGGTGAGATAATAGCTGCCCGGCTTCAACAGGCTGTCGCGGTCCTCGCCGGCGCTGCGGCCGATGACGACCAGCGCGGTGTCGCCCTGTGCGCGTGCTTCACGGACCAGCTTGTCCGATACGGGCATTTCGTCATAGCACAGCGGCCAGTGGCCCCAGTAGCCATCGTCGACCGGGTTGGCCGTTGTCCACGCTTCATAGACGGCGGCCAGCGTTTCGTTGACCTGAATGTGTTCGTTTGCGCGCAGACCGTCAAGCAGATTGATTTTATACGGCACGTTGACGTCGCCGCCGGAGCCGTAGCCGACAAAGAAAAAGTCGGTCTGGACCCGCCCGAAGACGCTGACCACGGCGTCCCGCTTCAGCGGCAGCGTCTCCTTTTCATTGCGCAGCAAAACAATGCCCTCGGCGCCCGCCTGCCGGGCCAGGGCCTTGATTTCGTCGGTCGGTGCGCTGCCGGCCACGGGCGGCGTGCTGCCGGTCTGCGCCACGGCGTTGAATGCCGCCGAGATCAGGCGGCCGGTTTTGGTCTTGATTTTGTTGACAAGTTCCATGAATGAAACCTCCTATGCCTGGCCGCCGGAAGCGGGCAGACGTTGTTGTTTTGATTGTCGAAAAGCTTCCAGCCCGGCGCGTCCCTCTGCGGTGACGGGCTTGAGCCATTTGTTGGAAAAGAACCGGTGCAGGCAGAGAACGGTTTTCGGAATGTCCTCCACCAGGTACGCGATGATGAACACGGTTAGGAACGGCAGATGAAACACATAGGCGCAAAGTGCCGCCGCAGGGATGGCAAAGGCCCACAGGCTGCCGATGTCGCACACCATGCCATAGAAGGTGTCGCCGCCGGAGCGAAAAATGCCAACCACCTGAATATAGGCGACGTTGCGCAGCGCCAGCTCCAGAGCACAAAACAGCGTGATGGCCAGCGCCGTTTCCACCGTGCGCGGCGAGATGTTGTCGGAAAGGTTGAAGGTGGCCACCAGCGGCGCGCGGAACACCGCCAGCAGCAGCCCCGCAAAAAGCGAAAGCAGCGGTACCAGCAGCGCGAACCGCCGGGCGTCGGCCAGGCTTTGTTCGATTCTGCCTGCGCCGACGGATTTGCCGACCATGATGACACAGGCGTTGCCCAGTCCGACAAAGAACGCAAACGACAGGTCCACAAACGTTTTCAGAATCGCAACGGCGGCATAATATTCATATCCCATGTTGGAATAGATCATCTGCATCACGACGACGCCCAGGCCCCACACAAATTCGTTGAGCATGACCGGGGCGGCGCGTTTGAAGAACGCCGCAATGTGGCTGCGGCGGAACGACAGCAGGTCCTGCGGGCACTGCACCATGTGATTGCGCTGCAGCAGGGAAATCAGCAGCAGCAGCACCGGGCCTGTCCATGCGGAAATGCAGGTGGCGACCGCAGCGCCGCGCACGCCGAGCTTTGGAAAGAAAAACGCGCCGAAGATGAAGCCGTAGTTCAAAAACGCATTGAGCGCCGTGGTGACCAGCGCCACATACATCGGCACGCGCACCTTTTCAATGTTGCGCAAAAAGGCAGAGAGGATCAGGTTCAGCACCACAGCGGGATAGGAAAAGCAGGCGATGCGGATGTATCGCACCGCTTCGGCAACCACACGCGGGTCCTGGTTGAACAGACGGATGATCCGCTCCGGAAAGCTGACGGCGCCGATCAGAAACAGCAGGCTGATCGAAACGCCGATCACCAGCGCCAGCCCAAGCACGCGGCGCATGCCTTTGAGGTCCCTGATGCCCCAGTACTGTGCGGCAAAGACCGACATGCCGGAGCAGACGCCAAAGGTGATGATGGTCATGAACCAGCTCCATTGCCCCGCCATTCCGACGGCGGACAGTGACACGTCGCCAAGGCGGCTGACCATCATCGTGTCGATGAGGGCAAACGAGCCGGTGAGCATATTCTGAAAGGCGATCGGCAGCGCCAGCCGCAGCGCGGTGCGCCAGAACGCTTTGTCGCCAAGATGGGTTGACAGCATAGGGCCTCCGAAAGGACAATGGTTTCCATTGGAATGATCTGTTTTATTATAATGGAAAGCCGCAACGCTGTCAAGTGCCGTCGCCGGTTCTTTGGATTTTTTGCGGCGTACCCATAAAGTCGATGCAGCGTGCCTTTTGCCGCACGGTCAGGCTGTCGCCGGTCTGCACCACGCGCAGCGTTTGTGAAAGCAGGGTGGTGTTGCCGTATCGCCGGTGGCACAGGGCGGTGAAATCGTCAAACAGCAGCGCCGCGCCCACCGCTTCGTCGGTCGGGGTCGGGCTGCCATAGGACGCGCGGGTCGTTTCGGTCAGCGTCAGCGGCAGCGAGACGTCGCCGCTGCAAAGCTGCCGGTCCCGTTGAAACAGACTGCTGCGGTCGTTCGCTTTCAGCCGGCCCGGCGGCAGCGCCACATGCAGACATTGCAGCTTGAAGCGCCGGGTTGTTTTCTGTATCGGAAGTGTGGAGTGCCGCAGCGGCCGCGTGAGGGTGACAACGTCGCTGTGAATGGCGGTGACGATGCCGCGCGCCTCATAAAAGAATTGTTTGCCATAGCGGTTTTCGGTCACGCCGCTGATGAGCAGATCGCCTTGTTTGACGCCGTTGCCCTCCTGGTTGGCTTTTTTGCCGCTGTGGACCTCGATCGACAGCAGCAGCCCGTCAAAGTCGGCGACCAGATTGCAAGGGTCGCCATAGGTCTCGTCCGCATCCGGCGGAATGTAATCGCGCGTTTCGATCACGACGCGCGACGCGTCGATGTTGACGGCCGCCCAGGCCAGCTTTCCGTTGAAGGCGTTCATGGCCGCCTGGGTCAGGGCGGCGCTGTTGACCCGCTTTCGCCACACGCCGGGGCGCAGCCCGTTTTCTGCCATCACGGCCAGCATGGACTCGCGCGGCACGGCGCTGCCGCCGGCAACGTCCACGCTCCAGATGCAGCCGGACAGCAGCCACAGCAGCACAAAACAGACGCCGCCGGCAATGGGCAGCATCCGCCGTTTTTCATATCGGTGCAGAAAAAACGGCAGACCGATCTTTTCTTCGGCGTGCAGCACCATGCCGCTTTGCCGCGCGATCAGGCGCATCCGGCGATAGTCCCGGCAGCCCACGCAGCCGGACAGGGCGTTGGCTTGCATATGAAGATCGTGCACGCGGATGCCGCGCACATGGCAAAGATTGATGAACCGTTCGCAAAACCCGCCCGCTGCGGAAAAGCGAACGCCGCCGCGCAAAAACCGCAGCCAGAACAAAGAACGCATACGCCCACCTCAAAGCTCGGATAGTTGGAGCGCGGTCACGGTGCCGCTGACACGCAGATCGCCGTTTTGCAGCCGGTCCAGCCGCAGGTCAAAGCCGGTCAGTTCCAGCATCAGCGGCGGGCAATTGAGCGTGACGGCGGTTTCATCGTACCGCAAAACGCCGGCGCAGCCCTCCACGATCGCCTCGCTGTTGCGCAGCAGCGTCACCTGCGGCGTTTGAAGCAAAGCTTCGGTTTCAAGCGCGGCGCGCAAACGGCGCGGCCCGGCCGGATGCAGCATGCGATCACCCCATTTCATTTCAGCTTATGCACCGGCGCGTCTATTTATCCGTCGTTCTTCATAGACTGCAGCGGGAGGGATACCTATGAAAATGGAAAAACACCGGCCGTTCGGCGTGCTGCTTTGCCGGCCGGTGGGTACGGCGGCAGCCGGCGGGCTGGTCGTGTTCGGCTGCGGGGCGCTTTTGGCGGCGCCCGGTGCGGCAAAGGCGGGGTTTGTGAACGGCATGACGCTGTGCGCAACAACACTGCTGCCATCGCTGCTTCCGTTTATGATCTTGTCGTCATTCTTTTTACGCCTGACGGCGGACGGGCGGCAGGGGGACGGCGGAACGCTGCGGTTGCTGCGGCTGCCGCGCTGCTGCGCGTTTGTCGTTTTGTTCTCGCTGATCGGCGGCTACCCGGTGGGTGCGGCATTGACCGGAACATTACTGGCCGAAAAGCATCTGACTTCTGCACAGGCGCGGCGGCTGCTGGGGTTTTGCGTCTGCCCCGGGCCGGCGTTTGTGATGAGCGCCGTGGGCAGCGATCTGCTGCACAGCCGAAAAGCGGGTGTTTTGCTGTATGCTTCGGCGGTTTTGTCTGCGCTGCTGCTCGGGCTGGTGACGGCCCGCTTTGTGCATGACGAGCCGCAGCCGACCGTTGCGCTGAAGCCGAAAGCGCCGCGGCCCGTCGGCATGCTGCTGTCTGCCGCAGTGGACGACAGTACCCGGGCGATGCTGTCCGTTTGCGGCTGGGTCTGCTTTTGCGCGGCGCTGCTTGGCTTGATGGATGAACTGACCTTGCCGTCCGGGGCCGCGATGGCGGCGGCCGCCGCGTTTGAGGTCACAAGCGGCGTTGTGCGCTGCGCCGGGGCGGTGCCGCTGCCCGTGCTGGCGGCGGTGCTTGCCTGGGGCGGCGTGTGTACCCACTGTCAGGTGCTGGGCAGCCTGGCGGCGGCAAAGCTGCCGCTGTGGCGTTTTATGCTGTTTCGGCTGCTGCATGCGGCGTTGTGCGGCGCGGTGTGCCATGGACTGCTGCGCGTGTTCCCGGTCACGCAAAGCGTGATGCTCTTTGCCGGTGCAGCGCCGGTCCCGGCCCGCAAGACCTCGTTTGCCGTGGGGGCGGGGATACTCGCCATGTGTTTGCTGTTGCTGCTGGACCGAGAGCGCCTGATTTTCACACGGAAGCGACTTGAAAAGTCTGTCAAAACCTGATATAATAAGAGCAATGAAAGAGACCGGGAGGGATCGGGATGAGACAAAAGCTGCTCAATGAGCGCGACGAGGCGCCGCAGTGCGCGCTGTGTATCCACGGAACGATCGTGGACGGCGACGACGAAGTCCTTTGTCCGCGCTACGGCGTGATGAAGCCGGACGGCGCCTGCCGCAAATACCGGTACGATCCGCTCAAGCGCAAGCCGCAAAAGGCAAAGCTGAACACCGACTTTGACCCGAGCGATTTTGCATTATGAAAGGGGAACGCGCATGACGTTCAATGACATCAACATCCGCGACCCGTTCATTCTGAACGAGAACGGAACCTATTATATGTATGGGACCCGGGGAAAGAACTTCGGGCAGGGGACGGCCGGCTTTGACGTCTATCGGTCGGCGGACCTTGAAACGTGGTCGGCGCCGCAATGCTGCTTCGATTCCGCAGCGTTCGGCTATAACCGCCAGGTCAACTGGGCGCCGGAGGTCCACAAATACCGGGGCGCCTATTATATGTTCGCCACCTTCACCGCGGAAAGCGGCCGGCGCGGCACCTATATCCTGAAAGCGGACGACCCGTGCGGCCCGTTCAGGCCCTGGTCCGACGGCCCGGTGACGCCGCGCGCCTGGGAAAGTCTGGACGGCACGCTGTTTGTGGACGACGCCGGGGTGCCGTATCTCGTTTTTTGCCATGAGCACGTCCAGATCCTTGACGGCACCGTTGAGGTGCTGCGGCTCAGCGACGACCTGAAAGCGCCGGTCAGCGAACCGAAAACGCTGTTCCGGGGTTCGTCGCTGCCCGGTGTGAAAAAGCGATTTCGCCTGCGCTACGTTACAGACGGCCCGTTTCTGTACCGCACAAAGACGGGCACGCTGCTGCTGCTCTGGTCCACGTTTATCGACGGCAAGTATGCCCAGTGTGTCGCGCGGTCCGAAAGCGGGCGCATCGACGGCCCCTTTGTGCATCTGGATCCGCTGATGACGAGCGACGGCGGCCACGGCATGGTCTTTCGCGTCGGGGGCAAGCTGTATCTGATCCTTCACACGCCGAACCGGTCGGGTGACGAACGCCCGTGCCTGACCGAGCTGGTGGACGAAGGAGACAAACTGGATGTTAGATATTAGATTTTAGATGTTAGATGTTAGATCGCGGGGAATCTGATTGCGCCGCAGGTGCCACACCGCAAGGCTCCCCCTTTGGGGGAGCTGCTGAGCGTAGCGAAGCTGAGGGAGTGTTTCCGAAATCGGAAGGTGGTCCCCGCGGCTTTTCTGTTGCCGTTGTCTGAACGTAAATATTGGCGCGGCTTTGCGAGGAGCGTATCGGCAGGCAATGTGGTTGGTGATGAATAATATATTTATAAAAAATGTATTTATGTATTGACTTTTGAAAACTCTTTTGCTATAATGAGCATGAAGGGTACCCCGGAAATCAAAAGGAGGTCATCTTATGTCGATCAACCTGACAGCCCTCTTCATGGTGATCTATCTGTTCTTCAGCGGGCTGTTCTATGGCAACCAGCCGGTGAAGCTCGAGGTGCAGCACTGCAGCCTGGACGACGGGGCGATCGTGTTTGACCGCGCCGATGCACAGGAACGCGCGGATCAGTATGGCGGGGATTTGAATGAGGTTTCCCTGACTTTGCCCTTGCGCATCACCTATAAGAATGTCGGCCGCCCGTTTCAATTGACCTCGGACCTGCATTCGCAAGTGACCGTTTATCAAATGATCGACGGAGAAAAACGCATCATGCCCCCAAAGTGGGAGTATCCCGATCTTGACATGGGACCGGTTCTGATCCGGCATAACGCGGTGTTTACAATGGATGACAGCACGCCGGTTCTGGAGGGACTGCCGATTGGCAGCTATAATGTCGAAGTGTATACCCCGGATGGACAAACGCTGGTGTATGAAGACATTCTGATCATCAAATAAAAAAGGAGGTCATCTTATGTCGATCAACCTGACAGCCATCTTCATGGCGATCTATCTGTTCTTCAGCGGTTTGTTCTATGGCAATCAGCCGGTGAAGCTTGAGGTGCAGCACTGCAGCCTGGACGACGGGGTGATTGTTTGTGAAGAAACAGAAAGTCCATATATCCCCGGCTGGCGTCAATTCAACGGCTTTTCCGTTTCATTGACCTATAAAAATGTCGGCAGGCCGTTCAAAACCAATACCCATGAAGCGCCCGTCGTCACGATTTACCGCATAGAGAACGGCGAGCGGAAAGTCGTTCCATACGGCTCAATAACAACGGACGATGTGCCGGAGCCGGTGTTGGTGCGTCACGGCGATGTGCGGACGGTGTGGCTGGACGTCAGCCTTTCGGCGGTCACGCAGTTTTACGGCCGCCCAGAGAATGGGACCTACAGCATCGAGGTCAGTGTGTATGACAGCGAACACGACGCCGCGATCACGCTGGTGTATGAAGACATATTGATTATCCGGTAAAGGGTACCTCTAAAACGAAAAGCCGCTCGGTTCTTTTGCACCGAGCGGTTCCTTTTTGTTTGATTCACTTAATCTTCTCCTCGTGATTTCTTCCCAAACCCGCGGAACATGAACAGCGTCGCCGGGATGAGGCTCAAGATGAACGCGGCAAGGCCGAGCGGGTGCGTGGTGAAGTAGGCCCACAATTGCCGGAACGCTTCGGGCTGATACATGACCAGAATGCCGATGACTACCGCGCCGATGGCAAAGACCAGCACCGCCCCCGCGGCGGCGTCCTTCGCGATCTTGGCCAGGGGGTGGCGCTCCTGCGTCGCGAGGTCCACGGCCTTTTCGATCGCGGTGTTGATCAGCTCCGCCGCCAGCACCAGCACAATGGCCAGCACCAGGACCGCCCAGTCGGTCCGCGACAGGGTGAACCAGTCCGTCAGCAGCAAAAAACCGAGCATGTAGCACACACAGGTGACGTGGATGCGCATATTGCGCTCCGTGAGGACCGTATGAAAAATGCCGCGAAAGGCATAGCCGAAGCTTTTCAGCAGTTTGACAAGCTGCCCCATGGCTCATTCCTCGACCGTGTAGTAGCTGCCGGAGCGCGTCAATCCGAGCTGCGTGAGGACGGCCTCTTCCTTTTCACGCATACGGACCAGCTCCAGCCCGCCGGCCTCGTGGTCATAGCCGAGCAGATGCAGCATGGAATGCACGGTCAAAAAGGCGATCTCGCGGTCAAAGCTGTGGCCGTAAAGTTCGGCCTGCTTGAGCGCGTGCTCGATAGAGATCACGATGTCGCCGAGCATCTGGGCGCCGGTGTCGTTGTTGACGTCATATTCGCCGTCCACGCCCAGCGGGAACGAGAGCACGTCGGTGCTGCGGTCCACGTTGCGGTACTGTTTGTTGAGTTCATGGATGCGCGCGTCGTCCACGATGGAAACGCTGATCTCTGCCGCGCCGGGAAAGTTTTCGTTCACCAGCACCGCGATGCAGCACCGGCGGATCAAGAGCCGCGTGCCGCGCGGAAGCTTCATGACGTTTTGCTCGTTGCTGATGATGACCTTGATCTTGTCTTTCATTTCTTCTTCTTTGCCTCCTCATACTTTTCATATGCCTTGATGATGTCCTGTACCAGCTTGTGACGGACCACGTCCCGCTCTGAAAAGCGGACGGTTTCAATGTCATTGACGTTTTTGAGGATGCGCATCACTTCCACCAGGCCGGAGCGTTTGCCGTCCGGCAGGTCGATCTGCGTGATGTCGCCGGTGACAACGATCTTGGAATTGAAGCCCAGACGCGTCAGAAACATCTTCATCTGTTCCGGCGTGGTGTTCTGCGCTTCGTCCAGGATGATGAAGCTGTCGTCCAGCGTGCGCCCGCGCATGTACGCCAGGGGCGCGACCTCGATGCTGCCGCGTTCCTGATAGCGCTGAAAGCTTTCTGCCCCCAGCATGTCAAACAGCGCGTCATACAGCGGCCGAAGATAGGGGTCCACCTTTTGCTGCAGGTCGCCGGGGAGAAAGCCCAGCTTTTCACCGGCCTCCACGGCGGGGCGGGTCAGGATGATGCGGTTGACCTCTTTGGCGCGGAAGGCGTTGACGGCCATCGCCACGGCCAGATAGGTTTTGCCCGTGCCGGCGGGGCCGATGCCCAGCACAATGGTGTTCTTTCGGATGGCCTCGATATATTTCTTCTGGCCCAGCGTTTTGGCCTTGATGGGCTTGCCCTTGGCGGTGATGGTGACGATGTCGCTGCCCATGGCGGCCAGCTTTTCATCGGCGCCCTCGTTGACCAGCGCCACCACGTAGCGCACGTTCTGTTCATTCAGCGCCTCGCCCCGGCTGAGCAAAAGCATCAGCCCGTTGACGGCGCGCTCCGCCAGCGCGGTGTTTTCTTCGCTGCCCTGCAGCTTGATCTCCGTACCGCGGCAAACGGCTTTGACGCCAAAGGCGTGCTCGATTAGCTTCATGTTTTCGTCAAAGGAGCCGAAAAGCGAGACCGCCGTCTCCATGCGGTCCACGTTGACGATGCGTTCAAACAAGCGCGTCACCCCTTCTTCGGGCGTTTCTGAAAACGTCCTGTCGTTTGATCGCGCGCACCTTTCACCGTCATACCGCAGAAGCTTTCCTTGAAAGCCACAAAGGATTCCTGCGTCGAATTTATGCAGTCTGCCGGCAAAATCTGCATCGCGCTCAAGCGACGGGTGTTTTCACAGCCGCCCGTTTCTGAATACTATTTTTATTCTACCATATTCTTTTCTATTTTGGAAGAACTTTTTGAAAAAAATCACGAAACTCTTTTTTCGGTCCCGGCGGCGGGGCGCACAATGGCCATCGGTGTGGATTCGCTGCCCTGGCCCAGCGGGTTGTCGGCAAAGACGGCGCGGCAGAACGCGTCGCTCAGCGATTCGCTGCTTTTGCCCAGGACGTCCACGCCCAGGTCGTTGGCGTCGATAATGACCACGGGCACGCCGATGAGGTTCGCCAGGCGGCGGGCGACCTTGTTCGGGGCGGCGGGGGCTTTTTTGGCATAGGCGTTGTACGGCGGGATCGTCCATTCGCACGGCCCGTCCACGGCGCGGGCGTTCGGCCCCGCCACGCGGTAAAACACGCCCCGGATGCCGAAGGGCTTGGTCACGGCGCTGCAGAACGCGGCCAGCAGCATGCGCGGCACGCCGACGTCTTCCAGCGCGAGCTGCATGGTTTCGGGCATGGCAAGGCCGATGCCGCAGGGCGACCGGTGCACAAAGCGCGACAGCACCTTTGCCAGCCGTGACGGGCGGATGGAGGCCATCGGATAGGCGCGGCCCTGTGAAATGGCGACCACCTTTTCGCTCAGGAACAGCACGTCGCCGGGGCGGGTCTGCCCCAGCACATAGCGGCGCAAAAGCGCGGTCAGGTCTTCGTTCGGCGTGACGACGTGGGTGCGGATGGGGCGGCGCTCAAATACGCCGCAGGCGGTTTCGACGGTCAGCGATTTGCCGGGGTTGGGCTGCGGATTC
The DNA here is from genome assembly GCA_017434855.1 of Clostridia bacterium. Lineage (GTDB taxonomy): Bacteria > Bacillota > Clostridia > Oscillospirales > Acutalibacteraceae > UBA6857. The sequence continues at coordinate 3,067 of JAFRUA010000031.1, read as the reverse complement.
ATAACGAACACTCCTTTGTTTCAGCATTCCCGCAGCCGGGCGTTTTATGCAGACGTGCCGCCGCGCCCAATGTCTGCGGCATTGTTGGCAAAAGCACCAATAAATCAAGGAATCTTTGTGAATTTTACGGATTCAATTTTCGTGGGATTTTTTGTATAATACCTGTGTATAAGTATTTCCGAAATTTGTACGCCGGAGGTGGTCGGAAAAGCATTGGCAAGCCCTTGAATACTGCAACGATTTTGATTCAGAAAGGAATTGAACCAAATGAACAAAAATACAGGAAAAACCATGAGACGCACCCTCTCGGTCGTATTGTCGCTGCTGATGGTGCTGTCGGCTGTCAGCGTCGGCTTTGTCTTCCCCGCTGCGGCGGTGAGCGCAGACAAACTGATCGCGCGCTATTTCTCGACGGACTCCGAATGGTATGACGCCGTTTCGGGAGGAAACCAGCTGGATTGGCAGGACGGCCACTATACCAATTATCAAGCGGACGGCTCCCATTATTTTGACGGGACGGCGTACCTCAAGATTTTGACGCATGATCTGTTTTCCGGCGTTTCGGCCGATACCGGTATTGCGTTCGCCTATCAGTGGAAAGCGGATCAGACCGATGCGCACCGTCACATCATCTCCCTCGGCGCGAACGAGTACGAAGGCTCTTCAAACGCGAACAGCAGCTTTTATGTTTCCGCTACGACTTCGTGGATGAGCTCCAGCAAAGCGCCCTTCGTCGACTATGTGAACAGCAACGGGGATCAGCTCATCGGCGCTTATCCTGCAGGCGCGCCCAATTTTGCGAGCGGCGTCACCTATGACATCACCGTTTCCGTGTCCGTTGCCGACGGCGTTGTGTTCTATATCAACGGCATGAAATATGACGCGGCCTATCAACTGACAACCGGAGCTTCAAACCTCGCCGAGCAGCAGTCGAATATTGCGGCATTCCTGAATGCCGTTTCCGGCTGGAACAATCACTACATCGGCGTTTCGCGCTGGGCGGACGGCAACATCAAGGGCTACCTCAAGGATCTGCGCATCTATAATGCTGCGCTGACCGATGCGGAAGTGATTCAAGACCTGATTGATCAGAACGCGGTTCAGGCCGCGTTTGACAACGAGGACGGCTCCAGCTTTGACACAGCCGCGAACACCTTCGACGCAGCGGCGTACCATCAGGGTGCGGTAGCCACGGGCGCGTATTCCAACCTGGTATATTCTCCGATCTGGACGACTTCCTGGTCGGGCGTTGGCGGCGCGGATCAGGCGATCGCTATTGGTCGTCAGGATCTGAAGATCGCGATCCCGCGCAACGTCGTCATGGTCTATGACGGTACGCATGACGCATATGCGCCGATCATTATGGAGACGAAGTGCAACCAGTCCAGCGGTGACACGCAAAAGATCCACTATATCGGCTGCTACAGCTCGATCTTCACGCTGCAAAGCGACTGGGTCGGTTCCAGCATCACATGGGATGCGTGGGTGCCGAACGCCATTGAAACGGACGACAGCTTCGCTTATTATGATGACAACAACTATAACGAAACGTCGCAGGACATGCGCAACACCGGCACCTCCCGTTTCTGGTACAACAAAGTCTGGTATACGGGAACCGGCAACACCACGTCCTATTACGACCATGAAAGCAATCTGAGCTATTACGCCAAGACAAGTTATAAGGAAAGAACCGGCGACCGTCAGTACAAATACGGCGACGTGACGGCCTGCACCGATTTTTATGCCATCAACTATCAGCCGATCTACAGCCAGCTGTCCAACGCGACCGCCGTCCTGCAGGAGCTGAAGGCGAACGAGTGGATGTACACCGACGAATCGGTGGCAAATGCGAAAGCGACCCTCTACCTGATGGCGCAGAGCAACCCGAACAACTATGATTTCGGCTCGGGCGTGGACGCGCAGGTGCAGGCTTGCGCCGCCACGATCAAGCAGGCCAAGGCCATGATCGACGCGGGCGGACTGACCCTTGTCAAAAAGCAGGGCACCGCGACCTTCAATTATGACAACGGCACGCAGCTTACCGCCATCACCGCCGACTACGGCGACGCCTTCACCGTCCCCGCCGTCCCGGCGAAGGACTCCGACGCGCAGTATGACTACACGGACGGCGTCTGGTCGCCCGCCGCGACCCCGGGCAGCGCCGTGATGAGCGACACTTACAACAAGACCTTCACCGCGGCCTATACGGCGAACCTGCGTTCCTATACGATCAACTGGTATGACGGCGACGGCAACCTGCTGAACGATATGCTGGTTGCCTACGGCGAGACGCCGGTTTATTCCGGCGCCGAGCCGACCAAGACCGCGACCGCGCAGTACAGCTATCAGTTCAACAACACCTGGTCACCGACAGTCGTGCCGGTCACCGGCGATGCGAACTACACGGCGCAGTTTACGTCCACACTGCGCAGCTACACCGTGACGTGGAGTGTCGACGGCGCCACATCCACCGCGAGCTATCTCTACGGCGCGACTCCGGCCTATGCCGGCAGCACCGAAAAGGCATCCGATTACGATTTCAACTATACCTTCACCGGCTGGAACGACGGCACGACCGCCTATGCTGCGAACGACGAGCTTCCGGTTGTGACTGGCGCTGTGACCTACACGGCGACGTACAATCCTGTTGCCCGCACCGACGCGGACTACACCGACTACAACGACGCGCTGCAGGCTGCACAGGCTGTGCTTGCGATCGCGGGCCTTGACGGCGACGCCGCGGAAGCCATTGAAGCGACCATCGCGCAGGCAGAGGCGCTTGCGTTTGACAGCGAAGGCCGCAACTACAGAAGCGACGACGCGGACGGCGTGGACGACATTGCAACCGCGGTCGAACTGCTGGAAGGCATTATCAGCACCTACACCGACGGCAACGGCAACCTGAAGGATGAGTACAAGCAGAAGATTGTCATCACCTTTGCCGAAGGTGAAAACACGACCATCACCGTGATGAACGGCGACGTCGAAATCCATTCCGGCGATGAGGTCGTCTACGGCACCGAACTGACGATCACAGCCGCCCCGACGGAAGCGTATACGCAGAATG
>JAFRUA010000030.1 GCA_017434855.1 Clostridia bacterium | reverse complement strand
CGTTTGAGCGCGATGCAGATTTTATCGTCAGATTGCATAAATTTGACGCAGGAATCCTCTCGGCTTTCAAGGAAAATTTGGGCAATATGACGGTGAAAGGTGCGCGCGATCGAGCGGCGCGCAGTTTTTAGAGGTGCCCAACACAGAATCCACCCGCGCGTCGCGGCGCAGCGCGAACCTGACGGTTACCACATCAACTGCACACTGCACACTCCACACTTCACACTTCACACTTCACACTCTGTACTCTATTCAAAGGAGCATATATATGAAAGTATTCAACACCCTCACCCGTCAAAAAGAAGACCTTGTGCCGCTCACGCCCGGCGAATTCAAAATCTATGCCTGCGGGCCGACGGTCTATAACTTCATCCACATCGGCAACGCGCGGCCGCTGTGCGTGTTTGACGTGCTGCGCCGCTATCTCGAATACCGCGGCAACAAGGTGACGTTTGTGCAGAACTTCACCGACATCGACGACAAGATCATCCGCCGCGCCAACGAAGAGGGCGTCAGCTACAAGGAGATTTCCGAAACCTACATCAAGGAATTCTGGACCGACGCCGACGGCATGAATATCCGCCACGCCACGGTGCACCCCAAGGCGACCGAGAACATCGGCGAGATCATCAGCATTGTGTCCGCCCTGATCGACAAGGGCTACGCCTACGCGGTGGACGGCGACGTCTATTTCAGCCCGAAGACGTTCCCGGAGTACGGCAAGCTGTCGCACCAGCCGCTGGAAGAGCTGGAGGCCGGCGCGCGCATCAACGTCGGCGAAAAAAAGCGGGACCCGATGGACTTCGCTTTGTGGAAAGCCGCAAAGCCCGGCGAACCGTATTGGGACTCCCCGTGGGGCCACGGCCGCCCCGGCTGGCACATCGAGTGCTCCGCCATGGTGCGCCGCTATCTTGGCGAAACGATCGACATCCACTGCGGCGGGCAGGACCTGATCTTTCCCCACCATGAAAACGAGATCGCCCAGAGCGAGTGCTGCAACGGCGTCCCCTTTGCGCGGTACTGGATGCACAACGGCTTCATCACCGTGGACAAGGTCAAGATGTCCAAGTCGCTGGGCAACTTTTTCACCGTGCGCGACGTGGCCGAAAAGTTCGGCTATGAACCGATCCGCCTGCTGATGCTCTCCTGCCAGTACCGCAGCCCGATCAACTACAGCTATGACGCCATCGAGCAGTGCAAGGCGTCGCTGGAGCGCCTGTATACCTGCCGCGGCAATCTGGACTTTGCGCTCAAGAACGCAACCGACGACGCCGGCGCAGATGACGCCGCCGTGATCGCCCGCCTGACCGGGTACCGCGACGCCTTTGTCAGCGAGATGGAGGACGACCTCAACACCGCCGGCGCGCTGGGCGCGCTGTTTGAACTGACGCGCGAGATCAACACCGCCGTCAACGACGGCATCCGCAGCAAGGCGCTGGTGAACGCCGCCATCCAGATCTTTGACGAGCTGACCGGCGTGCTGGGCCTGCTGTATAACCGTGCGAAGGAGGATGACCTGGACGCCGGGATCGAAGCGCTGGTCGCCGCCCGCACCGAGGCGCGCAAGGCGAAAAACTGGGCCGAGGCCGACCGCATCCGCGACGAGCTGAAGGCAAAAGGCATCGTGCTGGAAGATACGCCCCAGGGCGTCAAGTGGCACAGAGCGTGAGAATGAAGAATTAAGAGTGAAGAATGGAGAATTCTCCGTGACAAGCGACATAGCGCATCATTATGTTTGTAAAATCGCTTCTCTTGAAGAGATGGACCGAAAGTGGGCGTATGAGATCCGTCAGCATCCCAAAAACGAAAACTGGATCATTTGGAAGCAAGAGGCGATCCGCAATGCTCAAGCGGGGAAATCCATTCCGTATTACGGCGTTCTTGACGGAACGGTCATCTGTGAGGCGACCGCTGTGATTTGTCCCGATGCTGTGCAAAACAGTGCCGGGATGATGGATGAACATACAGTGTATCTGTGTGCGTTCAGAACCGTGAAGCCATTCCGGGGCAACGGCTATTTTTCAAAGCTGCTGCGCTTTCTGCTGAACGACCTGAAACAAAAAGGCTTCACAAACGCGGTTCTGGGTGTCGAACCCAAAGATGAAGCGAACAAAGAAAGGTACAGGCACTGGGGTTTCACCGAACACATCCAGTCCGGGACGGAACGGTTTCCCGACGGGACCGTGATCGATGTGGAATATTACGGGCGGCAGCTTTCCGGGGGATGATGCTTTGCGTTTGTTTTTTCGTATCCGCCTGCAAGTTTCAACGATCAGCACGAAAGCCTGCTCCGTCCTTTGACGCATCGCGCTCAAACGACTTGAGTTTTTAGAGGCGCCCAATTTACATTCACTCTTCCCGCAGGCCGATCGCGGTCCTGGCATAGGCCTCCAGGTCATAGGACGCATCGGAGGAATAGACACTTTCTTTTTTGGATGGGGCTGTGCGCGAATGCCGTTTTTCTTCTGACTGCGGCGCACCTTGCGGCCTTGTGTCCTCCACCACGGTGACAAGGCGGCCGGCCCTGGTGATCTGCTGCCGGATCATGCCCGCCGCTTCAAAGCGCCGAAGGATGCGCGTCACCTTGGTGCGTTCCACATGGGTCTTTTCTGCGATGGCGGCTGCACCCGTGATGAGCTGGCCCGGCGTCAGAGTCACCGCGTTTCCGGAAAAGAACGCGGGGTACGTTTCAAAGGCCGCATATGTTTTCAGATACCACCAGACGATAAAGTGTTCCGCATCGGCGCAGATGAGCGGATGCTTCCAGACATCATGATTGAGTTTTGTCCAGCTTCCTGCCATTGTGATTCCTCCCTGCATGAAAAAAGATCCTTCCATAATAAGGGCGGAATCGGCGTTTTGTTGCGTGTTTTGCGCGACTTTTCCGAAAATTTTTTTAAATATTTTTTCTGACACGCTCCGTGCGCGTGTGCGCACGTTGATTGATCTATTCTTCTATCATTCTATTATTCTATTTAGTGTGCAGTGGATGAGCACTTGATGAGCACTTGATGTGCACTTGATGTGCAGTGGATGAGCAGTTGATGAGCATTTGATGTGCACTTGATGTGCAGCCCGGCGCCCATAGGGGTCGGCGATCCCACCTCATCCGCCGTCGCGTTGCAGCGTAACTGCTTTTCAACGGTGCGAGTTGCGCGACGGCACCTTGTCTCGGCTGCCGCCTGCGGTTTGTGTCTTCCTATCGCCTTTCACCGCTCGTTCCCCTTCATCTCATCTAACGTCTAACATCTAACATCTAATATCTAAATTCGGTGGTGACTTCATGAATAACCCCTCCTCTCCCATCGGCGTCTTTGACTCCGGCATGGGCGGCATCAGCGTTTTGCAGCAGCTACTGCGTGTGCTGCCGCACGAGGACATGCTCTATTTCGGCGATGGGGCCAATGCGCCCTACGGCACCAAACCGACCGCCGTCATCCGTGATTTGACCGAGCGCGCCGCGGAGCATCTGCTTGCCCGGGGCGCCAAGGCCATTGTGCTGGCCTGCAACACGGCGACCAGCGCCGCGGCGGCCGCACTGCGCGAAAGGTACCCCGACCTGCCCGTCATCGGGCTGGAGCCGGCGCTGAAACCGGCCGCGCTGTCTGCCGCGTACCCCACCGTGGTCGTCATGGCCACGCCGCTGACGCTGAAGGAAGAAAAGTTTGCCGCCCTGACGCGCCGCTTTGCCGACAAATGCCGCATCATTGCGCTGCCGGCCCCGGGGCTGGTGCCGCTGGTGGAAGCCGGCCGGATGGGCACCGACGACGCGCGTACTTACATCGAAGCCCTTTTTGCCCCGTACCGCGACGAGGGCATCGACTGCGTGGTGCTGGGCTGCACGCACTTTCCCTTTATGAAGCGCGACCTGCGGGCCGTTCTGGGTCACACGGTGCGCTTTTATGACGGCGCCGAGGGCGCGGCCCGGCAAACGCGGGTGCTGCTTGACCGCGCCGGTCTGCTGAACCCGAAGGAAATCCCCGGCACGATCTGTTTTGAAAACAGTGACGAAACCAGGCTGCCGCTGATGGAGCGGCTGCTGCAATATGAGATCGACTGACAGGAGGCTGTTATGACTGCAAACGTATTTGGCAACACGATCGCCGTGCGTCTGGACCGCGGCGAAGAGATCTGCGCGTCGCTGAGCGCCGTCTGTGCGCGGCACGGCGTCACCGCCGGCGTCATCACGGGGCTGGGCGCTGTCAAGGGCACGACCGTGTGCCTGTTTGACCCGGAAGAGAAGCAATATCACGACACGGTGCTGACCGGCTTTCTGGAGCTGACCAACCTGACCGGCAACGCCGGCGTCAAAGACGGCAACGTCTATCTGCATCTGCACGCCACATTGGCGGACGGGGCCGGCCACGCCTTTGGCGGCCACCTGAAAACGGCCACCGTCGGCGCAACGGCGGAGCTGTTCATCACCGTTTTGCCCGGGACGCTCGGCCGGGTGCACGACGACGAATCCGGGCTGAATCTTTGGGATATTTAGTTGACAGTTTGCAGTTTGCAGTGTGCAGTGTGCAGTGTCAACTGTTGACTGATGACTGTTGACTGATGACTGCTAACAGCTAAAAAATCATCATTCATTCCCCGCAAACGATCATTCATTCCGCTGCGCTTGCAATTTTGTTTGCTTTATGCTACAGTAAACCCGGAGGTTCCGCAGGAACGGAACCCGGCAAGGAGGGACGCAGGATATGAACATTGCGATTTGCGACGACGAGGTCTTTGAAACGGAGCAGCTGTCTGCATTGATCGACACCTATGCAATGCGGCGGGATTATGACATCCACTGCAAGTGCTTTCACACCGGCAGCGATCTGCTGCAGGAAGAAAAGTTTGACCTGTATTTTCTGGATTACATGATCGGCGACATGAACGGCGTGGAGGTGGCGCTGGCGCTGAAGGCAAAGTTCTCGCAGGCGGTGACGATCTGCTACCTGACAAATTTTGAATCTGCCGCGACCGAGGTCATCAACCACCAGGTCTATGCCGACGGCTTTTTGAAAAAACCGGTGGACCCGCAGTTGTTGTATGAAAAGCTGGACCGGTTTTATCGGGACTCGTTTTCCAGCCGGGTGATCCTGAAAAAAGGCAACAAGCAGCAGACGGTCTATACCCAGGAGATCATGTACATCGAGGCCGACGGCAAGCGGTCGCTGCTGCACACGGCAGACGAGGTGCTGGACTTCAACTATCTGCTCTCTGAAATGGAGCGGCTCTTTGCCCCGAGCAACAGCTTTGTGCGCGTGCACCGCTCCTATATGGTCAACCTGTCTTATGTGTCGTCTTATGACGCCAAAAGCGTCACGCTGCGCGGCGGGATCACGCTGCCGCTGAAGAATAAAAATTTCCGCGCAATCTATCGCGACTATCTGTTTTCAAGCCAGACATAACCCCAACCACCACAGAAGGGAGCGTTTTGCATGGGCTCCGTCGTTTCGCTGATCGGTCAGTCCGCGGCGCTGTATGCGGCGCTGGCCGCGCTCAGTGCCCTGCTGCAGTTTTTCACCGGCGTCGTTGCGGCAACGGCGCTGTTTCATCTGCCTGTGCGGCGGCGCTGGCTGCCCGGCGTGCTGGCCTGTGTGCTGCTGGCGGCGGCCGGCGCGTGGCGCCCGTTTGCGGTTGCGGCGTCGGCCGGTCAGGTGGAGGTGTGGAATGTGGTCAACGCGCTGCTGCCGTTCGGCTGCATGTTTTTGCTGTACCCGGCCAAAGCGATCCGCAAGGCGTGCCTGGTCATGCTGGGCGTGTTCGGCCTGACAGAGCTGATCAAGTACGTCGCGCTGTTTTTGTTCTTCAACTACGACAACGACCATGTCAACGACCCGCTGGAGCTGCTTTGGGAGCTGCTGGCCGGGGCGGCGCTGCTGCTGCTGGCGCTGCCGCTTTTGCTGCGGTACGCCCACCGCCGGGGTCACCCGCTGGCGGTCCGCCACCGCGGCGTGATTTTGTATCTGCTGGTCGCCGTGACGCTGGTGATCTTTCTGGTTTCGCTGGGGCTGCTCAGCGCGGAGTACACCGCAGAAAAACGCGCCCAGTTCCTCTTTACCCTGCTGAACATTCCGGCGTTTGCCGCCACCGTGACCTATGCGGTCTGGGACCTGTCAAAGGCCCGGATGCAGGAACAGATCTATCGCGTGCAGCTTTCGCAGCAGATCCGCCACTATGAGATGATGGAGCAGATGAACGAGGACCTGCGCGTCTTTCGTCACGACCTGCCCAAAAAGCTGCGCCCGCTTGCGCAGTACCTGGAAACCGGCCAGAGCGAGCAGGCCAAAGAGATCATCACCCAGCTCACCGGCTTCGCTGCCGAAAGCGGCGACCGCTACAACACCGGCAACGCCCGGCTGGACACGGTGCTGTTCTGCCAGCAGCAGATCGCGAAAAAAGAAAACATCAACATCCGTCTGGCCTATGGCAGCGTCTTTCCGCGCAGCGGCATCGACCCCGACGACATCTATACCATCTTTCCCAACGCGCTGGACAATGCCATCGAGGCCTGCCGCAAGGTGGGCGGCCCGTGCGAGATCACCGTCACGTCCAGGATCGTGGGCGGCGAGGTGCTGGTCACGATTGAAAACCCCGTTGCAGGCAGCCTGACCGTGGACAGCGCCGGCCGCCTGCAGACCGACAAGGCCGACAAAAAGCAGCACGGCTACGGCATACGCAGCATGAAAAAGGCCGCCGCAAAATACGGCGACGACAACCTCGATTATCTGGTTCGGGACGGCAAGTTTATTCTCAGATTCAACCTGAAGTACAGCGGTTAGCGAATAGTCCGTAGTCTGTAGTCCGTAGTCCGTAGTCCATAAAAACAATGCCCGCAGCACGATGGTTGCTGCGGGTTTTGGCGTCTGTGCAAGGTTGTCTGACGGCGTGGATTGTGCTTCGCACATAAATTAGCTTCGCAGTGACTTGCTCTGCAGGTATGTTTCTACGGACTACAGACTACGGACTACGGACTATTCGCTAACCGCTCACTTCTGCGTCAGCTCATAGGTGTCCTCGGCGATCATCAGCTCTTCGTCGGTCGGGATGACCAGCAGCTTGAGCGCGGAATCTTCGGTGGAGATCTCGACCTCCTTGCCTCTGAGCGCGTTGGGGACTTCGTCAATCTTGGTGCCGAGGAAGGCCAGCTTTTCCGCCACGCGGGTGCGGTACTGCGGGTTGTTCTCTCCGATGCCGCCGGTGAAGACCACGGCGTCGGCGCCGCCCATGGCCGCCACAAAGCCGCCGATCAGCTTGGTGAGCTGGTGGCAGAACATGGACTCGACCAGCCTGGCGCGCGGGTCGCCCGCCTTGGCGCGGTTCTCGATGGTGCGGTTGTCGCTTGTCGGCTCGTTGTTCGGGTCGTCCTGGGTCAGGCCCAGCATGCCGCTCTTTTTGTTCAGCAGGGTGTCCACCTCGTCGGGGGTGAGGCCCTCTTTTTTCATGATGAAGGGAATGATCGCCGGGTCGATGGAGCCGGAGCGGGTGCCCATCATGATGCCCTCCAATGGCGTCAGGCCCATGGTGGTGTCAAAGCACTTGCCGCCCTTGATCGCCGCCAGCGAAGAGCCGTTGCCCAGGTGGCAGGTCACGATGCGCAGCGTGTCGGGGTCATATTTGCCGGGGTACTTTTCGCACAGGAAGGCGGCGGTGCGCTTTGCGATGTAGCGGTGAGAGGTGCCGTGGAAGCCGTAGCGGCGGATGCCGTACTCCTTATAGTACTTATACGGCAGGGCATACATATACGCCTCTTCCGGGATCGTCTGGTGGAACGCGGTGTCAAACACGGCGACCTGCGGAATGCCGGTCATGATCTTTTCACAGACCTTGATGCCCATGAGGTTGGCCGGGTTGTGCAGCGGGCCGAGCGGGATGCATTCGCGGATGGCTTCTTCGACGGCGCCGTTGACCAGAACCGAGCCGCTGAATTTTTCGCCGCCGTGCAGCACGCGGTGACCGACCGCCGCAATCTCATCCATCGAAGCGAGCACGCCGAATTCCGCGCCGGTGAGGGTGTCAATCAGCGTGGTGATGGCGGCGCTGTGGTCCGCGCCGGGGGTCAGCGCCATTTTGTCGATCACCTTGACCAGCTTGCCGCTTTCGTTCGGCAGCTTGTGGGTAAAGGTCGGCAAAGGCGTGCCGAGCTGCTCAAAAATACCGTTGCAAAGCACCTCGGCCTCCGGCATCTGAAACACGGTGTATTTCAGCGAAGAGCTGCCTGCGTTGACGATCAGTTCTTTTACACTCATGATAAAACGTCTCCTTTTGATTCAGAATCATTGACGTCTTATCATACCATAAAGAAATCCCCGATTGCAAGCGTTTGCGCACAATTGGGGCAAATTTTCTTTTCACCGCAGCGTCAGCAGCACCGTCAAAAGCGCGCCGACGGCCGCGGCGGCCAAGGCCAGCGCAATCTCTTTCACATGGGTCCGGCGAACTCTGGTGGGCGGAACGCCCGACGCGCGGGCGGCGATCTGCCCGGCACGCTCGCGCAGCTTGCCCTCGCTGACCGCGGCGTACTCCGGGTTCACAAAAAATAAAATGCGTTCAAAATACGGGCACTGGGTGTCGTTGACCTCAACGACCTGATGATTGACGCCCTTGATCATATTGCAGCCTCCTCGGGCATGTTGTTGGTGCTGATTTATCATGCGCGGTTTGCCGGCGGAATATGCGCCGCGTGTGGGTTTTGCTTGTGGAAAACCATGTGGAAAATGTTAAAAACTCCTAAAAAAGCAGACCGGGTGCGCGGTTTTCATGTGCAAAGGCGTGTGGACAACGTGTGAAAAAGCAAAATATGGCTTGCACCTTTCGCTTTGTTGTGATACAATGAAAGGGTAGTTTACATTAAGGAGAGATTTCTCATGGCAAACGAACCCATCCCCGCGGCGCCCGAACGCAAAAAACGCATCCTCAGCTGCATCCAGCCGTCCGGCATCCCCACGCTGGGCAACTATCTGGGCGCGCTGAAAAACTGGAAAAAGCTGGCCGACGAATTTGACGGCGCCTTTGCCGTGGCGGACCTGCACGCCATCACCGTGCGGCAGGACCCGGCCACCTTCCGCAAGCAGATCAACCAGGTGCTGGCGCTGCTTTTGGCCATCGGGCTGGACCCGGAGCAAAGCATCGTCTTTATCCAGAGCCATGTGCCGGCGCACGCCCAGCTTGCGTGGGTGCTCAACTGCTATACCCAGTTCGGTGAAATGTCGCGCATGACGCAGTTCAAGGACAAATCCGCCGCGCACGCCGACAACGTCAACGTGGGCCTGTTTGCCTATCCCGTGCTGATGGCGGCCGACATTCTGCTCTATCAGGCGGACCTGGTCCCCGTGGGCGCGGACCAGAAGCAGCACCTGGAAATCGCCCGCGACATCGCGAACCGGTTCAACACGGTGTATTCCCCGACGTTCACCGTGCCGGAGCCGTACATCGGCAAACAGGGCGCGCGCGTCATGTCGCTGCAGAACCCGGCCAAAAAGATGAGCAAGAGCGACCCCAACCCGAAAAGCTATGTCAGCGTCTTTGACGAGCCGGCCGTGATTGCGAAAAAGATCAAGTCCGCCGTGACCGACTGCGAGGGCGCGGTGTATTACGGCGACGGCAAGGACGGCATCAACAACCTCATGGGCATCTATTCCTGCTGCACGGGCCTGAGCTATGATCAGATCGCGCACGACTTTGCCGGCAAGGGCTACGGCGAGTTCAAGGCGGCCGTGGCCGACGCGGTGGTGGAAGAGCTGCGCCCGGTGAAGGAACGCTTTGACCGCATCATCAACGACAAATCGTACCTGGAGGACGTGGCGGCCAGGGGCGCCGCGCGCGCGTCGCGCATCGCGAACCGCACGCTGCAAAAGGCGATGAAAAAGATCGGCTTTGTGCTGCCGAAATAAACGGTCACTGCAAGACCTCTCCCGCCGTCGCGTTGCAGCGCGCGTGCGTTTCCGATAGATGGTTGCGCGACGGCACCCTCTCCATGTTGGGCAATATCATCAACGAAAGGTTTATGGTCAAAGATTCCATTTCGCGTAGGGGCGGACCGATGTGTCCGCCCAAAACCGCAGGGAACGTGACAGTCGCAGGCGCCGATCACCGATCGACGAACAGGCGAAACACACCGCTTTGAACAAAACCCCCAGAAATCATGCGTCTCTGGCGGGCGGACACATCGGTCCGCCCCTACGCGAAACATGGGTTTCCTCAAGTTGAAGACATTGCGCATGCTGGGAGGGCTTTTTTTCTGTGCGGACGGCGCCGTAAAAATCACTCGGGTGTGAGATTTTCCTGCGTTCAACCGACAAACAAGTGAAAGGCCTTTCACGGGGCGCCTCTGAAAAAAACGGCGTTCGATCACGCGCATCTTTCATCGTTATATCGCACAAATTCTCCTTGAAAGCCACAAAGGATTCCTGCGTCAAATTTTTGCGATCTTCCGACGAAACCTGCACCGCGCTCAAACGACATGATTTTTCAGAGCCGCCCGGATCGCACATGTTCAAAGGAGGTGGATGCGATGGATGTCGGCGCCGAACAATACAAGCGCTATCTTGCCGGGGACGACGACGGTCTGCGCAGCCTGATCGAGCTGTATCGCCTGCCGCTGGAGCTGTTTTTGCGGACCCTGACCAACGACGCCGCGCTGGCCGAAGATTGCGCGCAGGAGACGTTTTTGCGCCTGGCGGTCAAACGGCCGCACTTTGGCGGAAAAAGCACGTTCAAGACGTTTTTGTTCCGGATCGGGCGCAACGCTGCGATCGACTGCCTGCGCAGGCAAAAGCACGAGATCGTGACCGACGACGTGCCGCCGGCCGCGCCATTGCGGGACGACACGCCTGAGGCGCTGTATCTGCAAAAAGAGGCGTACCGAAAGCTGTATCTTGCCATGGAGCGGCTGCGTCCGGCGTACCGGCAAATCCTGTTCCTGCGCTATTTTGAGGACCTTTCGCTCAGGGACTGCGCAGGGGTGCTGAAAACGTCCGTCCACGCCGCCGAAATGACGCTCCACAGGGCCAGGGCCGCCCTGAAGGAAGCACTCGGGAAAGAAGGGCTGTTTGATGAAATCCAATGAAACCATGTTTGAAGAGATCGTGGCAAAGCGTGACGTGCTGGACGCCGCACGCAAAACCCACCGCCGGGTGACGGCAGCCGTGTTGGTTCCCGTTCTGGTGCTGGCGCTGGCGGCGCCGACCGTATGGTGGTACCGAACGAAACAGCAACCCCCGGCAGCCGCGCCGTCGAACACCGCCGTCACAACCGTGACCGACCCGGCGCTTATACCCACCCTGCCCGACGGGTCGGTGAATTATACTGCGCTGACCGGCGGGGCGCTGCCGGTGGGTACGGGCCGGAGCATGACCGACATGATCGCATTTGACGAAGCGTTGCTTAAGGGCACGGTCTGGGTCATCGAGGGCACCGTGCTGGAAACGTCGGTTGCCGACCGCACCTATGTGGTGCTTGCGCCGGGCAAGTTCGGCGCCGAGACGATGACGGTCACGAATTTTCTGCAAAGCAACGTCACCACCTTTCGCGTGGATCGCGTCCTGCACGGCGACAAAGCGTTGGAGGGGCAGACCCTCACGCTGGAAGACAAACTCTTTTCAGCCGACGGGCAGTTCGGGTACCGCCGCGGCACGACCTATGTGCTGGGCGTGAACGACCTCGGCGAAGACGCCGCGATCGAGCACCTGGGTGGCGACGAAACGCTTTTGCGCGGCGACCTGACGCGCGTCAGCCGCTATGCGACGATGTATTCCGCCTGTATGCCGCCGATCGAAAAGACCGCCGCCGGGGATTACATCGTCCCGTCCTGCTGGCCGCATCTGGTGCGGGACGGCGACACGGATGTGGTACTGGATGAAAGTATGCTGACTGCGGCGCTGCCCGGTGCGGACGCGGTGACGCTGCCGCCCGAAGCACAGGCGGGCGACGACGCCTATGTTGCCATGTCGCCCCGTGGGGACGGCGTTCCGTTCGCGGTCGAATTCTATTGCAAGCACATGAAGCTGGTGCCGGGCGCGGAATTTGCGGCGCGGTTTGACGCGCTGCTTGATGCGCTGTTCGCTGTCAGCCGTTAGCGATTCGCTGTCAGAAGATGCGTTTTCTCACGTTCTGAGAGAGATTCTCCGGCTTTTGGCTTCCATTCTCACTCTCCTTGTGATAGAATGAGGGCAGAAATCAAAGGCAGCCGCCGGTGATTTGCGGCTGCAAAGGAGGATCTGCCATGGAAAAGAAAACGCTTGGGACGTTCCTTGCCGTCTTGCGCAAGGCACAGGGAATGACGCAAAAGGAGCTGGCGGAGCGCGTCGGCGTTTCGGATAAAACGATCAGCCATTGGGAGCGTGACGAAAGCGCGCCGGACATCAGCGTGCTGCCGGTGCTGGCAGACATTTTCGGCGTCACGGTGGATGAGCTGCTGCGCGGAGAAAAAAGCGCGCCCGGGCAGACGGCGCCGGACGGACTGTCCGGAAAGAGCGAAAAGCAGCTCAAATATCTGATGGAAAAAAACTTTCACAAATTTGAGCTCAGCTTTTGGGGCGCGCTGTTTGTCATGTTTTTCGGCACGCTGCTGGCGCTGCTGCTGTATGAGTGGGTTGCCGCGCCGGGCGCGACCATCGCCGGGATCTTTGCCGTCACGGCCATCCTGATCCTGGGCGTGGCCGCAAGCAACTTTGAGTTCTCTTTAAAGGCTGCCGATTTTTCAGAGGATCTGATGGATGCATACCGACAAAAGGTGCACGCCTGGCGCTGGCTGGCCTTTTTGCTGACAGACGCGATGGCGCTGTTTGTGGTCGGCATCACGGTGTCGCCAAAGCTGTTCCATTCGTGGGTCCCGGCGTTTTTGTTCCCGGTACCGGTTGCGATCATAATTGTTCTGCTGCTCATCAAAAAGAAGGACCTGTTTTGAACGGAAAATATTTTTTGAAAAAATTTCAAAAAAGGGTTGACAAACGTCGGCGAGATGTATATAATAACAATCACTGAAACGCAGCGGATGCGCTGCGCAGTCGGTGTCTTTAGCGATGAGGGTCCACCCGTTCCCATCCCGAACACGGCAGTTAAGCTCATCAGTGCTGACAATACTTGGCTGGAAGCGGCCCGGGAAGATAAGGCGATGCCGACACAGCAAGCCGCAGAGAGTGCTCTGCGGCTTTTCATTTTTCATTTGACGGAAGGTGATCGCATGGACAGCAAGGGCGGCAACGTGGTTTTTATGCCCGACATCGAATATCGGGCGTGGGTCAACCGCAACAAGGCGCTTTTGAACGAGCTGATGAAAAGCAATCAGGTCTCGAACGCCTGGCTCAGTCAGGGGCAAAACAAGGCGTTTCTTGTGCGGTACTTCAAAGAGTGCGGCTATACCATCACGATCCACTGAAGGAGGGACGCTTATGAAGCGCAAAGCGCGCCGTTTGCAGGAAACGCCCGTGCCGGCCGAACCGGTGAACATCGGTCCTGAAACCGGGCCGGCGAAAGATGTCTCCGCGCCGGACACCGTTCCCGCACCCGGGCGGACCTTAAAGCGTGCAGAAAAACGGACCGCAAAATACGCCGAACCGGCAACGGACGGCGCAGCCGAAAAGACGGTGGTTCCCACAGCGCGGACGCAGCCCACCCATCGGGAGATTCTGTCGCGCCGCAAGCAGACGCTGGAACGCACCGTCCGCTTTGGAAAGTTTGCCGGCAAAAGCGTCAAACGTGTCATGGGGCTCATCCGCCGCGCGTCGTCGCTGGTCGACCGCGTCATGGGGCTGCCGCCAAAGATCAAGGCCCTGACCGGGTTTGACGTGATGGGCCTGCTTTCCAAGTGAGGCGCAGCCTCATATGCTTTTGAAAAGGAGACGCTGAGATGAGTCTTTGTCCGAACTGCAGCTATCAGAATCACGACGGCGATTCATTTTGCCAGATGTGCGGCACACCGCTGGGCGCGCACACCGAACAGGGCTTCACCGTGCCGCTGGACACACGCACCGCGCCGCCGGACGCACGCACCGAACAGGGCGGCCTCCCGCCGCAGGTCCCGTTTGAAGGGCCGACCTATGCCGCGCCGCCGTATCCGGATGAGGTCACCGTGTATCCCGCGCCGCCGTATCCGGCAGAAACCCCGGCGTATCCCGCGCAGCAATATCCGCAGCCGCCCCAACCGAAGGCGCCGAAGCGGAAAAACAATCTTACGCAGATTCTGGTTGCGGTCGTATTGATCGTTTTGATCCTGACAGTCGGCGCGGTCGTCATTTTTTTGAAATCTCACGACAAAGCGCAGAATGACACAACCGACGCAGCGGAACCCTCCACAACCAAAAGCGGCGCGCAAGTCATCATTCCGGCAACCGTGCCGACCGCAGCGGCGCCGACCACCACCACGGAAGCGCCGACCACCACAACCACGGCGCCGACGACAACAACCACGGCGCCGACCACCACAACCATGGCGCCGGCCACCGACGGGACGGCCGCAGCCTCCGGCTATCTGTTCCCGTCAGACACGCAGCTGCTGACCACGGCGTATCTGGACACGCTGTCCAAAAATCAGATCGACCTGATCCGCAACGAAATCTATGCGCGGCACGGCTACATCTTCAAAAAGGAACAATACCGAACCTATTTTGAGAGCCAGTCGTGGTACCACGGCACCGAGCCGGACATGGACAAGGTCCAGCAGCAGTTCAATGACTACGAATTGCAAAACATTGAAATACTTGTGAAATATCAGGGGTTGGCACCATGATCCGTCGTTTTTTTGCATTCATACTTTCAGCAATCACCGCACTGCTTCTTGCCGCCTGCATCAAACGAAACCCGCCCGAACCGGCAGAGCCTTCCGCGCCGGCAGAACCGTCGGCTGTGACCGACGTCTTTGAACCGACAAGCGAACCGCAGCCGACAGAGGAATCCCAGCCGACCGGCGAAACGCCGACAGCGCCCACCGCGCCGTCCACGCCGGAAGAGCCGCCCGCATCCACGACGGAGCCGGCGTCTGAGCCCACCGTCACGGATGTACCCCTTGACCCGGGCTGGACCTATGCCGATCATTCCGTGATCCACACGGACGCCGCAAAGCTCTATCGCTCGCAGGCGGCGGTACGCAAGGGCAAGGTCATCTGTGTCAATGCCGGGCACGGCTGCAAAGGCGGCAGCGCGCAATACACGCTTTGCCACCCGGACGGCAGCCCGAAGGTGACCGGCGGCAGCACCGCAGCCGGCGCGATCAAAGCGACCTCCATCAACGAGGGCACCGTTTTGCTGGACGGCACCCCGGAAGCGGACGCGACCCTGGCGCTGGCGCTGCAGATCAAAGACCGGCTGCTTGCGGACGGCTATGACGTGCTGATGATCCGCGAAACCGAGGACGCGCAGTTGGACAACATTGCGCGCACCGTCATTGCGAACAACACCGCCGACTGTCACATTTCGCTGCACTACGATTCCTCAGAAACCGACAAGGGGCTCTTTTACATCGGCGTACCCGATGTTGCATCCTATCGGAACATGGAGCCGGTCAAGTCGCATTTTGCGGCGCACACCGCGCTGGGCGAGGCCCTGCTTGCGGGCGAGCGCACGGCGGGCGTCAAGATTTATCGCAGCGGCCGCGTGGACATCGACCTGACCCAGACGTCCTATTCCACGATTCCGTCGGTCGACCTGGAGGTCGGCGACCGCGCGTCAGACCATTCGCCCGCGCAGCTGGAAAAGATCGCCGCCGGGGTTTCCGCCGGGCTGGATCAGTTCTTTGGCACCTACACCGCGTAACAAGCAGACAGGACAACTTGACAATGAACGCAAAAACAAAGCACCCTGCAGACCGCGGGGTGCTTTTTGTGTGGGTACGTTCGGTTGGCACATCGCACCGGGCGGCGCGCTTTTATCTAATGTCTAATATCCAAATCTAATATCTAACTTAATACTTCGCGCCAAAGATGGCCGCGAGGATGTTATGGATGATCCGAATGAGCCAGCCGAACGCGCCGCCATGGTTCTGGCCGCACCATTTGCAGGAACCGCTCGGCTGCGGATTGCTGGGTGTCGGGTCGGTGGGCCGCACCAGCTTCGGGATGGCCGTGCCGGTGGTGATTGTTTGCTGGCAGGTGGTGCAGTACTGGTCGCCGGTGTAGCCTTCCGCGTCATAGGTCGCATTGCGCTGGTTGATGACGGTCAGAGTGTGGGCGGTTTTGCCGATGGCGGTACCGGTGCTGATCGTCTGTCTGCACGTGGTACAGTATTGGTCGCCGGTGTAACCCTCTGCGGTGCAGGTGGCATTGCGCTGGTTGATGGTCGTCAGGGTGTGGGCGGCAAGAGGCTGCGCTTCATGGCCGCTGATATATCTCATGCAGTCATTGCAATAGACCCCGGCGGTGTAGCCGTGCGCCGTGCAGGTGGAGGTGGTGGCTGTGACATTTGTTATATTGACGTGGTTGCTGCTGTTGATGGGGATGGTTTCGGTATAGCTTGCGCCACAGGAGCATGTGAAGGTTTTCGTGCCGGTTGCAATGCAAGTTGCATTCTGTGTTGCAACGCATTCCCAAGCATGCGTATGATCTCCGATTGTGAATGTGATCGAATTGCTTGGCGTGCTGAACCAATGGTATTTGGTGTTTGCGGCTGTCAGATAAGCGGTATAATTCCCCTTCGGCAGCCGGACACTGCACGTCGTGTCTGTCAGGTCGAGGACATGCGTATATTCCGTTCCGTTCACGCCAAGCTCCGACCCCTGCCAAATACGAAGATTGTATGTTCTATTGTCATATTTCTCACTTTTCAATGGAGATGCAGTCCATGTGAATACGGTATCCGTATTCTGAGAACCCAAAGTCGCAATGCTCAGCTGCGGTGCATCCGGCGCGTCAGGTCTGGCATAGTCGGTCTTTTTGACAATGGTAAATCCCTGCGCAGCCGTTCCGTTCGGTCCGTTATCCCTCCACAGATATACATTGGTGCCGGGTTCCGGCGAAGCGCCTTGCAGCGACATCAATCTGTTTTTGGAAGATGAAACGAGACAATCAACGCCGTTCTTCTGCGTGACGACCCAACGCTGGCTCGCGCCTTCATATCTTGTTTTGCAAATGATATTATCGCCGTTGCTCGCACCGGAATTCTCCGCGGTCAGCAGAGCACTGTTATACGTATTATATGCCAGATAACTGCCGTCGCTGTTTCGCATAAAGTGCCATATCAGACGGGGATCGTTTGCTTCGTTGCTTGACGCCTGAACATTATTATCATAGTTTCCTATGACTCTGCCCGTGCTTGTATTGACGATCTCCGCGAAGAAATCCTCTCCGAGATCGACGGCCTGCGGGTTGACAATGATCCTGCAAACCGAAGATTCCTCTTCCACACCGACTGCCTTCACCATAAACGTGTATCCGCCGTCTTCGGATGGTCTGTAAGTATACGATGTGGTTGATTTGTTGATGCTTGTCGAAAGAACCTGGTGCGAATCTGTCCATTGACCGTTTCTCCATTCTCCGGCTTTCCATACAACCAGAGAATAAGAATTCGCGCCAACACAATAATTCCATGTGATTTTTACATCGGAACCGAGGGGATAGATGGATTTGTCTGTTTTAACGTTTGACGTCGTCGAATAGTCGTCGATTTTATTCACACTCCAGGTTTCATCGTCGGCATAACTGTCGTTTCTTTGGTAAATCTGAATGACAGACCCGTCATTATTGCTGGAGCCCCTTAAGTCCATGACCCACTGCTCGCCGGAATAATGCTTACTTTGGAAGATATACCCATCTCCCCTGGGAATCAAGTACCATTGTTGGTAATATCCGCCCCACCAATCATTATGGGCGGTCAATTGCGTGCGATCTACACGTTCGCCATTTGTCATTTCCAACGCGTTACCGTTTACACAGGATTCGATCAGATAAGCGCCGTCGCTTTGCTGAGTGAAACGCCACTTTTGATAGGGAACATTCTTCTCGGTTTCCAAGGTGATTTTGTTAGTGCTGGTGTTCAGAGAGATCGGTTTCCAGTATTTGGTGTTTAAAATAACCGCATAAAACTCTTCGCCAAGGTCGGCGTATGCTGTTGCCAAATCACTGGTTTTAATGACCGCGTATGTTGAATATCCCAGTTTCCAATTTGACGTGTGACGATCATTGTTGTGCGCGCAAACCCACGGTTGCCCATCAATCACTTCTGAACAAATTCCGACATGCGAACCACCACCGTAATATAAAACGTCACCTACTTCAATTTGACTTGCGGACGGTGATGTAATAAAGTCACATTTAAGATTATCCACAAGATAGCTTTTTAGACTAGGACAATATGTCCACGAAGAGGTATGGTCGCTGTAAGCAGACCAATACCAATTACTATCCATTGGCAATCCAGCATAATGCAAACATTGAGAAACGAAATTACAGCAATCGCCACCATCAGAATTATAATTTGAATAGTTGCTGTTGTAATTATCCCAATATTCCAACGCATATTCTGTGATTTTACTTTGGTTGATTGTTCCTCCTGCCGCGCTCGCTGTCATGCCAATGTTCATCACCGGCACGAGGCCCAGCAGCATCACCACAGCCAGCAGTACCGCAAAAAGCCTTTTTGTCTGTTTCATAAATGAACCTCCTTAAAAATGGTAATAATATTTTAACCTGTTTCAGGTTAAATGTCAATACTCTGAAACAGGTTAGGGTAGAATATTTACAGAATATTCTCGGAGGTGGCGCCATGTATCCGCGCATCCGCGATCTGCGCGAGGACGCAGACCTGAGCCAGACAAAACTGGCGCAAAAGCTCGGCATGTCACAGACCGGGTACTCGAAATACGAAACCGGCGAAAACGACATTCCCACCGCGATCCTGATCCGCCTGTCTGATCTGTACAACGTCAGCATCGACTATATGCTTGGCGTCAGCGACTGCAAAGCGCGCAAATAACCCCGACCTTCGTGTGAAGATCGGGGCGTTTTGTTTTGGAACATTTTATGAAGTTTTCTTTCTTTCGGTTGACAGGAGCCCGAAGATACGCTATGATAAACTGAAAGCGAAACTCCGTACCAAAAAAATGAACAGGGAGGACAATCCAATGAAAGTACTCATGATCGGCGGAACCGGTCTGCTCGGCTGCGAAGCCGCCACCACCCTCATCAAGCGCGGCCATCAGGTCACGACGCTTGCCCTGCCCCCGCTGCCGGAGGGCGCGCCCATCCCCGAAGAGATGGAGATCATCTTCGGCGACATCAACAAAAAGACCGACGACGAGCTGGAAGCGTACCTTGCGGGCTGCGACGCCTTCATCTTCGCCGCCGGCGTGGACGAGCGCGTGGAATTCCCCGCCCCCGTCATGGATTACTATTACAAGTACAACATCGCGCCGCTGGAGCGCATCTTTCCGCTGTGCAAAAAGGCCGGCGTCAAAAAGGCGGTCGTTCTCGGCTCGTATTTTGCGTACCTGTCAAAACTGCGCCCCGACATGAAGCTGACGGAAAAGAACCAGTACTTCAAGGCGCGCATCATGCAGGAGGAGGTCTGCGAGGCCTTTGCCGACGACACCTTCGGCGTTGCCGTGCTGGAGCTGCCCTATATCTTCGGCACCCAGCCGGGCCGCAAGCCGGTGTGGACCATCCTGATCGAGCAGATCAAGATGATGGACAACTGGCCGTTCACCATGTACCCCGCGGGCGGCACCACCATGCTCACCTGCCGCCAGGTGGGCCAGGCCATCGCCGGCGCCGCAGAGCGTGACAAGATGGGCTTTGAGGCCATCCCCATCGGCATGTATAACATGACGTGGAAGGAGTTCCTTGCCATCGTCTATGAGGCCCGCGGCATGGGCAAGGACCGCAAGATCGTTTCCGTCCCGCCGATCGCCATGAAGATGGGCATGATCAAGGTGGCGCGCGATTACAAAAAGCGCGGGATCGATTCCGGCATGGACCCGTTCAACCTGCCAGACATCATGGACCTGAACCTGTTCATCAACGACGCCTACTGCCGCGCCCTCGGCGTCGAGGACGACGACATCTATGCGGCCATCGCGGACTCCATCCGCGTGTCGCAGGCCGCCTATGACGGCAAGGTCAAGCTGCTTGAAATGAAGGGCGAGTAAACAATTGAGAATGAAAAATTGAAAATGGAGAATTGCGGTCGCGTGTGAAAGCGCGGCTGCATTTGTGCGGAATTACCTTAAAATCAATGCCCGCGAAGGAGGCTGCCTCTTTCGCGGGCTGATTTTGTCTATCATCAGTGGAACAATTTCTGGAACAGATTTTTCAGCCATGCGATCAGACGCTGGAAGAAGTTCAACTGTTTTGCGGGCGGCTCCTCCTGCTGCTGCGGCTGCGGGAGCTGTGGGATCCCATAGTATTGATGCTCGCCGCAGATCTGGCAGTCGCACATCATCAGCCCGCCATGGTCCTGCGTGGGTTCGGTCACGACGTACCATTCGCCCCAGGTGTGCGGGAGCGACGGCAAAATCTCGACGTAGGTGTGGCTTGCGTCGTTCTGGCAGACGTGATATTTTTCGCCGTACAGGCTGCACGTCGCTTCCCGCGTCACCACGCCGGCATCCCATTGATGCCCGCAGGCCGGCAAAACGGTGCCCTCGTTCAAGACTGTGCCGCAGGTGCGGCAAACCTGTTTTCCGCTGACGCCGTCTTCGGTACAGGTTTCAGCGATGTTGATTGTTTCCACAGCGAGGTGCGCCGCGGCCGGGGCGGCGGGTTCGTCCTTCGTCCCCTTGCAGACCGCGCAGGTGTATCGCAGGGTGCCGCCGGTCAGGCAGTTGCCCTCGACAAAGACGCCGTCGTCATAGGTGTGCGGCAGGGCCGGGATCTCATTCATGAACGTAGTACCGACCGGCATATTGCAGTACGCGCAGGCGTACCGGTCGCCGCCGCAGGACGCGCAGGTCGGTTCGTCATGCCGGATGTAGTTCCAGCCTTCCACTCTATACGAGTGCAGTCCGCCCGACTGGACGTTGGCGTACCGTTTCTTTCCGCAGACCGTGCAGGTATAGGCCGTGTGCGCGGGGCGGATGCAGCGGTTGAGGGGTTCCTCCACACCCTCGTCCCAGACGTGGGTGTGATGGTCCGCGTTGATGGTCATGGCTTTCAGGCTGTAGAGGCGATTGTTGTTCAGCACCCAGCCGCGCCTCTGACGCTCGAAGCACCGCGCCACGGGGCTGCCCTCGGGCACGTATTTATACTGCGGCGTCCAGAACTGATCCCCGACGGAGCAGGTCACACCGATCGAAAAATCGGTTCCGGCGGGCAGTTCGGTTGCCTGCGGCAGCTTGATCGTGTGGTATCCGCCATACGGATAGGTCTGGGTCGTATGATAAGCAAGCGTACCGCTTTCCGGATCGTTCGGGTCCTGCAGTTCGGTATAGACCCAAAGCCGGACGACCGTGTTTTGACTGGTTGTGATGCCGACTTCCGTGAGCAGCTCGTCGTTTTTGGCCCGATAAATATTCGCATTATCCGGCCGGTGATCCGGGTCGTTTCCCCATGCGCCGCCGCCGTTGGCCCAGTCGCAGTCATATTGATACAGGTTGTCAAAATCGTTTTCATCCTGCAGCTCATAGGTCGAGAAGTCGCAGAACGTCGGCTCCCAGTAGGAGATCCAGCAATATCCGTCGACGGTGCTTCCGCTGTCGGCGCCCCAGCTGTTCTGCGCAAGGAAGGCGCCCGGCTTTTCCGGCCGGCAACTTTCGGGGAAGCACTCCACCGGGAAGTCGTCGTCATAGCCGATCAGGGCGACCATGTGGCTGGCAAAGCGATCGTAATCCGTGTAATACGTCATGACCTTCTTGCCTTTGTACTCGATCGGCGAAAGACGGAAGTGGTCATAGTCATAGATGCCGATCGTTGCGGCGACGGCGCCCTTTTCATAAATGGCCTGCTTGATCTCGGGCAGCCTGGCCTCGTAAACCTGTTCGGTCACGTCGGAGTATTTGTGCGTCAGCACTTCGCTGTAATCACGCAGGTAATAGTCGCGCTGATAGCGGCGCGATTCGTCCGGGTTCTGCTGATCCGGATAGAACTCCCAGAACGGGAACGCGACCTCGGAGACGGGGCCGGTGCCGCGCGCCATCGCATCCGCGACCGACGATGGGTTGGTGCCGTATCTCAGCGCATCGCGCATGGACAGGGTTGTGCCGACGAAGGCCGTCGGATCGTCCGGGTTGTCGGTGTAGGTGTTTCTGGAAAAATACTGCAGCTGCAGCGGAGAGAAGGCCGCGTCTGCGCGATCGATGAGGCCCTGCTTCACGGCGGTGGTCTCAAGCGTGGTCGTGACCGCGAAGGATGTACAGGCCCCGGCGCCCATCTGGTTTTCTACCGGCGTGGTGTAGCCTTCGTCGAGCGAGCTGTACGCGCGCGGAAGATTGGCCGCCGGCGCCTTTTTCGCGCCGCTTTCGGTCTGCGCTGCCGAAGAGGAAAAACTGACCCGGTCGCCGTTTTCATCCACCCAGTAGCTGTTCAGTCCGCTTTCGTCGGTCACCAGCGTATAGACCGGCAGGGCGTCGTCCGGCTGTGCGTCGTCCGGTTGTGTGATTTCTGTCTGCGTTGTTGCGTCCGCATTCGGCGCTTCTTCGCCCGCCAGCGCGGTGCTGCCGACCGACAGCAACATCAAAAGCGCCAGCAGAACGGATAATAATTTCTTGCTGTGTTTCATAAGGCATGCTCCTTTGATCATGGATTCCGTCAGGGATTGATGTCTGACAAGTCCAGTATAACAGTTCCGATGGGACTGTCAAGCGAAGTGGAGCAGACAGTTGATTTTAGGGAATGAATGATGCTTTTTTCTTTTTTCGGGAGAGCACTCCTCGCGGCAGGGGCGGCGCGGCGCTTTCTTTGCCGGTCGTTTTCCCGCGTACAAAATAACAAAGCGGCGAGAATCACGCGCTTTTGAATCGCCCAATCGAAAAACGCCGCCCCATCACGGAGCGGCGTCAATCCGGTTTTCGGTTTGATTACTTTTTGCCCTTGAACAGGTTGACAAGCCAGGCAAAGAACTGCTTAATGAAATCGACCAGCGTGTTCATTTTGTGCGTCTGTTCCGGCGTCATGTCGCTGTCCACCACGTTGACGTGGATGTTGTCGCTGAAGCCGTAGACGGCGAAGAACTGATAGTTGCTCTCGTGGCAGTTCACGGTCACGTCTTCGCAGCCGATGAACGCATCGTATTCGCAGCTCATCAGTGTGGACGGAATGTTGACCGTCTTGAGCGACGTGCAGTTTTCAAACGCCTTGTTTTCGATCTGGGTCACGCCTTCCGGAATGGTGATCTCCGTGACTTTGTCACAGCCGGAAAACGCCTTTTTGCCGATGAATTTCACGTTGTACGTCTTGCCGTCGATCTTTGCGGTACCGGGGACGACGATCTTGCCGCTGGCGTTCGTGTCGCAGGACACGAGGATCGCGTAATCATCCTCCACAAACGTGCTCAGCGCAAAGGTCAGCGGGCTGCCTGCCGCCGAAACGGGGAAGATGCTGAGCACGCTGCTCAAAAGCAAAGCGCACAGCAAAATGGTCAGGGTTCGTTTTAATGTTCGCCTCATAGCAAAACCTCCAAAAAATAATGGGAAGAAACTTCATTATTTATTATAATCGCCGAAGCGGGAAAGTCAATGAAAAATCCGTGAACAAAACCGGCGCCGAATCGTTTGCCGGTTGCGCAAGCAACGCCCAAAACGCCGTATCACAGGGCTTTTTGCGGTTTTTGCAAACTGAGTCATTGCTCACTGCCGGCAATTTTTTGTACCGAAACAAAAACTTTTCTTTCTTCCGAAGTTTTTTTGAAAAAAGGCTTGCTTTTTGAAAGAATATCTGTTAGAATATTCGTTGCTTATAATCGAGAAAAGCAAGGAGGTGCAGAACATGGCAAAATGTGAATTCTGCGGCAAGGGCGTTTCGTTCGGGATCAAGGTTTCTCACTCCCACAGACGTTCCAACAGAACATGGAAACCCAACGTGAAACGTGTCAAGGCCATCGTGAACGGTTCGCCGAAGCGCGTCTATGCTTGCACGCGCTGCCTTCGTTCCGGAAAGGTTACCCGCGCAATCTGACACAAACTGTACGGAGCTGTTCAAGCTCCCATTTGCCGGAATGATGGAATTGGCAGACGTGCTGGACTCAAAATCCAGTGGTGGCGACACCGTGCGGGTTCGACCCCCGCTTCCGGCACCAACAAAACGCACTTGAAGGCAATCGCTTTCCGGTGTGTTTTTCTTTTAAAAAGGTGATCGGGGGGCGAAGGAGCCGCGGTACAGAGAAACAGTCCGGTGGACTGTTTTGACCGCGGCCGACCAAGGCGCGCAGTTCGCGCCGCGAATCGACCCCCGCTTCCGGCACCAGAAAGACGCACTTGAAGGCAATCGCTCTCCGGTGTGTTTTTCTTTTAAAAAGGTGATCGGGGGGCGAAGGAGCCGCGGTACAGAGAAGCCGGCCAAACGCCCCGGATCGGCCGGATGGGCAGCGTACAGAATCAAACCGCAAGCGCTTTTTCTGTGTCTTGTACCGCGACTGTCATTGTCCGGATCGAATGCTATTCGCTCGACAGCCGCTGCTCAAAACGGTTCTTATAAACGCTGACCGGCACCTTTGTCGGATATACGCCCGAAAAGCAGGCGGCGCATGAGCCGGCATGCTTCGTCAGGTCTCCCAGCGCCTCCACGGGAAGATAGCCCAGCGAATCGGCGCCGATCAGCGCGGCGGTCTCCTGCACCGTATGGCGGCAGGCGATCAGGTGTTCCGTGGAGTCGATGTCTGTGCCGTAAAAGCACGGATGGAGAAACGGCGGCGCGGTGACGCGGACATGGACTTCTTTGGCGCCCGCGTCGCGCAAAAGCTGAACCACGCGCCGCATGGTCGTGCCGCGCACAATGGAATCATCCACCAGCACCACACGCTTGCCCTGCAGCACGGATGCAATCGCCGCCAGCTTGATCCGCACGCCGTCTGTGCGGCTCTCCTGCCCCGGCGCGATGAACGTGCGGCCGACGTATTTGTTTTTGATCAGCCCGATCCCGTAGGGAATCCCGGAGCGGCGGCTGAACCCGAGCGCCGCGTCCAGGCCGGAATCCGGCGCGCCGATCACAAGGTCGGCTGCCACGGGGTGGCGCTCCGCCAGGATCTGCCCGGCTTCCAGACGGAACTGATGCACCGACAGGCTGTCGATGACGGAGTCCGGGCGGGCAAAATAGATGTATTCAAACACACACAACTTTTTTGTCTGTTCTCCGCAATGCTCCGCCGGGAGACACAGCCGTCTTTGCCGAACACAAGGATCTCCCCCGGTTCCACATCGCGGATAAAGGCCGCGCCGACCGCCGCAAGCGCGCAGCTTTCCGAGGCGACGACCCAGGCGCCGTCCGGCGTCTGACCGAAGCAGAGCGGACGGAATCCGTAGGGATCGCGTGCACAGATCAGCTTTTGCGCCGACATCAGGACCAGCGAATAGGCGCCCTCCAGCGTATGCATCGCATTGGACAGCGCGTCTTCGATCGACGGCGCCTTGAGCCGTTC
The DNA here is from genome assembly GCA_017434855.1 of Clostridia bacterium. Classification (GTDB taxonomy): domain Bacteria; phylum Bacillota; class Clostridia; order Oscillospirales; family Acutalibacteraceae; genus UBA6857. Next base: position 118,715 of record JAFRUA010000030.1, on the reverse strand, counting down.
CCGGGTCACGATATAGGCAATGGTCTCCGTGTCGCTGGTCGTATGAAAAATCGCGCCGGACATTTCCAGCGCATTGCGCAGGTCTTCCGCATTGCTGAGGTTGCCGTTGTGCGCCAGCGCCATTTTGCCTTTTTGATGGTTGACCATGAGCGGCTGGCAGTTGCTGCGGTTGCTGCCGCCTGTTGTGCCGTAGCGCACATGGCCGACCGCCATGGTTCCCGGCGGAAAACCGGCCAGCGCCTTGTGAGAGAACACTTCGCTGACCAGGCCGAGGTCCCTGTGCGAATAGAACAGCCCGTCCTCGTTGACCACGATCCCGCAGCTTTCCTGCCCGCGGTGCTGCAGCGCGTACAGGCCGTAGTAGGTCATTGCGGCAACATCCGTTTTTGCTTTGGAAAAAACGCCGAACACGCCGCATGCTTCATGAATCGCCATAGCTTCCTCCATTCAAAATCGCACGGGCTGCTGCATTTCGATGAAGATGGCGTTTTCTTCGACGGAAAAGGCTGTACAAAAAGTACGCCGAAGGAGAAAAAACGTCGAAAAAAGAAAAACAAAGATCGGCGATGGGCACAGCCCATCCAAAGAAAGCAATAAAAGCAGGGCGCAGACTTCTCTCCACGTCCTGCTTTTGATGTATTCGATTCATCCGTTGCTGTTTTTCTTTTGGCTCTTCGCGAAACGCAACAGCCCCCGTTTTCTTTATTCTACATCTTGTAAAGCGTCGTAGCCCTCTTCGCCCGTGCGCACCTTGACAACATTCTCAACATCATAGACAAAGATCTTGCCGTCGCCGATGTGCCCGGTATATAGCACCTTCTTTGCCGTTTCGATCACCGTGCGGACCGGCACCTTGCTGACGACGATGTCCACCTGCACCTTTGGCAGCAGAGTCGCTTCCACCTGCACGCCGCGGTAGTATTCCGGCTTGCCCTTCTGTACGCCGCAGCCAAGCACGTGCGACACGGTCATTCCGGTGATGCCGATGGACAGCATGGCGCTTTTCAGTGCTTCCAGCCGCGCCTCTTTGCAGACGATCTCGATCTTCGTCAGTTTCGGTACGCCCTCATCAAAGCTCGGTACCCGTTTGACCGGAACGGCCTCTGCAGCCGGGATGTCGCCGGTCACAAGGACGGGCGTTTCGTCTGCTTCAATACTCTCCGGCAGCATGGAAAAGCCGGCATAGGCCGAGGGCAGACCGTGCTCTGTCTGATCCAGGCCGATCAGCTCCTCCTCCTTGGAGGCGCGCAGGCCGACGACCTTTTTGATCAGCAAAAACGTCAGCGTGATCGTCACCGCTGTCCAGGCGGCAACCGAACCGAAGCCGAGCAGCTGCAAGCCGAGCAGCTTGAATCCGCCGCCGTAGAACAGCCCGGTCAGGGTGTTGCCGGCGCTGTCGGCGATCGCGTAGCCCGGCGCGGCGTCCGTGGCAAACAGACCGACGGCCAGGGTGCCCCAAATGCCGTTCATGCAGTGGACGGCAACCGCGCCGACGGGGTCGTCGATGCGCAGCTTATAATCGAGCAGCCAGACGCCGAACACCACCAGCAGACCGGCAACCGCGCCGATGCAGATTGCGCCCAGGGCGTCTGTGACGTCGCAGCCCGCGGTGATCGCCACAAGGCCCGCGAGCGACGCGTTCAGGCACATGGAAACGTCGGGCTTGCCGTATTTCAGCCAGGTGAAAACCATGCAGACCACCGTCGCAACCGACGGGGCAATGGTCGTCGTCAGAAAGATGGAGCCAAGCTGCGCCGTGCTGGTTGCGGCGGCGCCGTTGAACCCGTACCAGCCGAGCCAGAGGATGAACACGCCCAGCGCACCAAGGGCGATGCTGTGACCGGGAAAGGCGTTGACCTTGGTCACTGCCCCGGCGGCGTCGCGGTTGAATTTTCCGATGCGCGGACCGAGGATCTTGGCGCCGATGAGGGCAGAGATGCCGCCCACCATGTGGATGGCGCAGGAACCGGCGAAGTCATGAAAGCCGAGTTCGCTCAGCCAGCCGCCGCCCCAGATCCAGTGCGCTTCGATGGGATAGATCAGCGCGGAAATCACGCCGGAATAGATGCAATAGGACAAGAACTTTGTGCGTTCCGCCATGGCGCCGGACACGATGGTCGCGGTGGTGGCGCAGAACACGAGATTGAATACGAACGAAGAAAAATCGAAGCTTTCGTATGTGGTAAACAGATCAAAGCCGGGTTTGCCGATGAAGCCGAGCAGATCCTCGCCCATCAGCAGGCCGAAGCCGATCAGAATGAACACCACCGTGCCGATGCAGAAATCCATCAGATTTTTCATGATGATGTTGCCGGTGTTTTTGGCGCGGGTGAAGCCGGCCTCCACCATGGCAAACCCCGCCTGCATCCAGAACACAAGGGCGGCGCCGATCAGGAACCAGACGGCAAACACTTCGGCGCCGACCGCTTCCTGCACAGTTGTAAGAAGACTGTCCGTCATTTGAATCACCTCAAAAGAATAACCGCCGACAGGAGTGTCATACGTCGGTGAAGTCAGTCCGGAGAATCTCCTCCGGCCGGCGGTTATTGTCAAATATTATACCCCGAACAGCAGATCGTCATAGGTCGGGAACGGCCAATCCTCCTTGGCCGTGAGGGTCTCGGCTTTGTCGCAGCTTTCGCGCAGTTCGTCCATCAGCGGCAGCAGATCGTCGCGGATGGCATAGCCCTGCTGCTTCACATCGTCAATGGCTTTGACGATGCCGGTCACTGTTTTCAGCACAGAGGTGCGCTCGGCGATCTGATCGGCCAGCGTGCTGAGCGCGTCCAGCGTGTCGGTTTCATAGGCGCACGGAACATTCGGCAGCACCGCCTGCTTTGCCGCCGCAACCGCAGCCAGCTTTCCGCAATAGCCGCTGACGGCCGGCAAAATCTCTTTCTTTGCCATGTCGGCCATGGTGTTCGCTTCGATCAGCACCGCCTTGCAGTAGTTCTCGAGCGTGATCTCGTGGCGCGAACGCAGCTCCGCTTCGGTGAACACCTTGTGCGACAGAAGCATCTTCACGTTCTTCGGGTCCAGCAGATGCGGGATCGCGTCCGGCGTGGTGCGCAGGTTCATCAGGTGGCGCACCTCGGTCGCTTCTTTGATCCACGCCTCGTCATAGCCGTTGCCGTTGAAAAGGATGCGTTTGTGGTCCTTGATCGTTTTGCGGATCATCTCGTGCAGCACCGTTTCAAAATCGTCGGCGGTCTCCAGCCGGTCGGCATAGATCTTCAGGCTTTCCGCCACGGCGGCGTTCAGCATGATGTTGGTGCAGGAGATGCTGTTGGCCGAGCCGAGCATGCGGAACTCAAACTTGTTGCCCGTGAAGGCAAAGGGCGACGTGCGGTTGCGGTCGGTCGCGTCTTTTTTGAATTTCGGCAGCGCATGCACGCCGAGCTTCATGACCTCTTTTTCCGCACCCTGATAGGGCTCGTCCTTTTCGATCGCTTCCAGGATCGCGGTCAGCTCGTCGCCCAGGAAGATCGACACCACGGCGGGCGGCGCTTCGTTGGCGCCCAGGCGGTGGTCGTTGCCCGCAGTCGCAACGGCGATGCGCAGCAGATCCTGATAGTCGTCCACGGCCTTGATCACCGCGCAAAGGAAGAGCAGGAACTGCGCGTTCTCATAGGGCGTTTCGCCCGGCGACAGCAGGTTGACGCCCGTGTCGGTGGCGATGGACCAGTTGTTGTGCTTGCCGCTGCCGTTGACGCCGGCAAACGGCTTTTCATGCAGCAGGCAGACCAGGCCGTGCTTGAGCGCCACCTTTTGCATGATCTCCATCGTGAGCTGGTTGTGGTCGGCGGCGACGTTTGTGGTCGTATAGATCGGCGCCAGCTCATGCTGCGACGGCGCGACCTCGTTGTGCTCGGTCTTGGCCAGGATGCCGAGCTTCCACAGCTCTTCGTTCAGCTCTTCCATATAGGCCTGCACGCGCGGCTTGATGACGCCGAAGTAATGGTCGTCCAGCTCCTGCCCCTTGGGCGCGGGGGCGCCGAACAGCGTGCGGCCGGTGAAGACAAGGTCCTTGCGCTGCTTATACAGCTCCCGGTCAATGAGGAAGTATTCCTGTTCCGGGCCGACAGAGGTTTTGACGCATTTGACGTCCGTGTTGCCGAAGAGCTTCAGAATGCGCATCGCCTGCCGGTTGAGCGCCTGCATGGAGCGCAGCAGCGGCGTTTTTTTGTCCAGCGCTTCGCCGCCATAGGCGCAGAACGCCGTGGGAATGCAGAGCGTTTTACCTTTGATGAAGGCATAGGAGGTCGGGTCCCAGGCGGTGTAGCCCCGCGCTTCAAACGTGGCGCGCAGGCCGCCGGAGGGGAAGGACGAGGCGTCCGGCTCGCCCTGGATCAGCTCTTTGCCGGAAAATTCCATGATCACTCCGCCGTCCGGCGCGGGCGAAATGAAGCTGTCGTGCTTTTCGGCAGTGATGCCGGTCAGCGGCTGGAACCAGTGGGTAAAGTGGGTCGCGCCGTTTTTGACCGCCCATTCTTTCATGGCGGCGGCCACGGCGTTGGCGACCGTGAGGTCAAGGCTTGCGTTCTCGTCGATCGTGTGCCGCAGCGAGGCATAGACCTTTGCGGGCAGCATCGACTTCATCACGCGGTCGTCAAAAACGAGGGCGCCGAACGTTTCCGGGAGTTGTTTCATGATCAGGACTTCCTTTCCGTAATAAAATGAGAAAACGGCGACTTCACACAAAGTGCGAAAGACGCCGTTGCCTTTTTTTGAAACGAGGTCCTTGAGCATTTGCCCAAAGACCCCGTTGCCTTTCCAAAATATGAAGCGAGGTCTTTGAGCGTTTTGCCCAAAGACCTCATTGCCTTTTTGTGCATTATAGCGCCGAACACCGCAAATGTCAACCCCTTTTTGCAAAAAAACCGAAAAAAACTTTTTGGGGTTGACAAATCGCACAGCAGGGACTATAATGCAAGCAATGAGCAACGGCGTTCGTTTTTGCGTGCTTCGCAAAAATGAGCGCTTTTCTTTTTTGGGAGGTAGACCGAAATGAAAAAGGAAGGCCAGATCCGCATCCCTGCCGGGTGCGCCATTGCGGCGGTCATTTCCAAAGACGGAAACCGCATGACGGGCGAGGCCATCATTGACGCCATGCGTCCGATGCACGCGCGTTCCAACGGGCTCGGCGGCGGGTTTGCCGCTTACGGCATCTATCCGCAGTACCGCGACTTTTATGCTTTTCATTTATTCTTTGACAACCGCGCGGTACGCAAGGACTGCGAAGCGTTCCTCAAAGAGCGCTTTGAGCTGGTGCACGCGGAACGCATTCCGACGCGGCAGACGCCCGCCATCACAGACGAGCCGATGATCTGGCGCTATTTTGCCGCGCCGCTGCAGTCCGCCGTCGCCGCCATGCAGGTGGACGAAAAGGAGTATGTGATGCGCGCGGTCATGGAGATCAACACGCGCCTGCCCGGCAGCTATGTGTTTTCCAGCGGAAAGAACATGGGCTCGTTCAAGGCCGTCGGCTATCCCGAAGACGTCGGCGCATTCTATCGGCTGGAGGACTACGAGGGCTATTGCTGGACGGCGCACGGCCGCTACCCGACCAATACGCCCGGCTGGTGGGGCGGCGCGCATCCGTTTTCGCTGCTGGATTATTCCGTGGTCCACAACGGGGAAATCTCTTCCTATGACGCGAACCGCCGCTTTATGGAGATGTTCGGCTACAAATGCACCCTGCAGACCGACACGGAGGTCATCACATATATTCTCGATTATCTGGTACGGCGGCAGGGCCTGACCCTGAAGGAAGCCGCCGCAGTGATCGCCGCGCCGTTCTGGAGTACCATAGAACACAAGGCAGACGCGCGCGAACGCGAAACCGCCGCCTTTTTGCGCAAGGTGTTTCCCAGCCTTTTGATCACCGGCCCGTTTTCCATCGTGCTCGGTTTTTCCGGCGGCCTGATGGCGCTGAACGACCGGCTGAAGCTGCGCTCCATGGTTGTGGGCGAGCAAAACGACAAGGTCTTTATCGCCAGCGAAGAGGCCGCCATCCGCGTGATGGCGCCGGATGTTGAGAAGATCTGGGCCCCCGCCGGCGGCGAACCGGTGATCGTCCGTGTGAAAGAAGGTGCCTATTGATGAATCCGTTGTATCTGACCCCGGAATTTGAAGTCGTTCGCAATGAAAGCCGCTGCATCGCCTGCCGCGTCTGCGAACGGCAGTGCGCCAACGAGGTGCACGCATATGACGAAACGCGCGGCGTGTTCCGCATGGATGAAAGCAAGTGCGTCAACTGCCAGCGGTGTGTGTCGCTGTGCCCGACCCACGCGCTGAAGATCGTGAAAAGCGACTGCCGCCTGCGCGAAAACGCGAACTGGCAAAACGACACAATCCGCGAAATCTATAAGCAGGCAAACTCCGGCGGCGTGCTGCTGTCTTCCATGGGCAACCCGCAGCCGCTGCCCGTCTATTGGGACCGCATCCTGATCAATGCCTCGCAGGTCACCAACCCGCCGATCGACCCGCTGCGCGAACCGATGGAAACGCGCGTCTTCCTTGGCAAAAAGCCGAAAACGCTGCGGCGGGGCGCGGACGGGAACCTGATCTGCGACCTGGACAAACAGCTTGAGCTGTCCATGCCCGTGATGTTTTCCGCCATGAGCTACGGTTCCATCAGCTATAACGCCCATGCCTCGCTGGCCCGGGCGGCAACCGAGCTCGGCATTCTTTACAACACCGGCGAGGGCGGACTGCACGAGGACTTTTATCCGTACGGCGACCACACGATCGTGCAGGTCGCGTCCGGCCGCTTCGGCGTACATGAGGATTATCTGAACGCCGGCGCCGCCATCGAGATCAAGATGGGCCAGGGCGCAAAGCCCGGCATCGGCGGCCATCTGCCCGGGGCCAAGATTGTGGGCGACGTTTCGCGCACGCGCATGATTCCGGAGGGCACCGACGCCATCTCCCCCGCCCCGCACCACGACATCTATTCCATCGAGGACCTGCGGCAGTTGGTGTACTCCTTGAAAGAAGCGACAAACTACACAAAGCCGGTCATCGTCAAGGTGGCGGCCGTTCACAACATTGCGGCCATCGCCAGCGGCATTGCGCGTTCCGGCGCAGACATCATCGCCATTGACGGCTTTCGCGGCGGCACCGGCGCGGCGCCGACCCGCATCCGCGACAACGTGGGCATCCCGATCGAGCTGGCGCTTGCCGCGGTGGACCAGCGGCTCCGGGACGAGGGCATCCGCAACGACGTTTCGCTGGTGGTGGGCGGCAGCATCCGCTCCGCAGCGGACGTGGTCAAGGCCGTGGCGCTGGGCGCCGACGCATGCTATATCGCCACGGCGGCCCTTTTGGCGCTGGGCTGTCACCTGTGCCGTACCTGTCAAAGCGGAAAATGCAACTGGGGCATCGCCACGCAGCGGCCCGACCTTGTGAAGCGCCTGAACCCGGAAAACGGGACCCGGCGGCTGGTCAATCTGATGACCGCCTGGCAGCATGAGATCAAAGAGATCATGGGCGGCATGGGCATCAACTCCATCGAGGCGCTGCGCGGCAACCGGCTGATGCTGCGGGGCGTCGGGCTGAACGAAACAGAGCTGGGCATCCTCGGCATTGCCCACGCCGGCAGATAAGGAGGCACATATGAAACGGATTTATGTGAACGAAGACTGGTGCCTCGGCTGCCATTTGTGCGAATACAACTGCGCGTTTGCCAACTCCGGCGAACAGGACATGGCGCTGGCGCTCAAGGACAAGCCGCTTTATCCGCGCATCCACATTGAAGAGGGCGACAAAATCTGCTATGCGGTTTCCTGCCGCCACTGCACCGACCCGCTGTGCGTCAAAAGCTGCATTGCCGCTGCGCTGCAGATGAAGGACGGCGTGATCACCGTGGATCAAAGCCGCTGCGTCGGCTGTCTGACCTGCGTGCTGGTCTGCCCCTATGGGGCGCTGGCGCCGAACGAAAACGGCGTGATGCAAAAATGCGAGCTGTGCCTGCAAAACGCCTGCGGCGCGCCCGCGTGCGTGCAGGGCTGCCCGAACCGGGCCATCGTCTATGAAGAAAGGGGCACAGCGGAATGAAACAGTATGTGATCATCGGCAACGGCGTTGCCGCCGCGCACTGCATCGAGGGGATCCGAAGCGCGGATAAAGAGACACCCGTCACCGTGGTCTCGGCAGAAAAGCACCCGGTCTATTGCCGGCCGCTGATCTCCTATTATCTGGAGGGGAAGACGGCGCCGGAACGCATGAACTACCGGCCGGCGGACTTTTATCAGAACAACGGCTGCACGGTGCTTTACGGAAAAAGCGCCGCAGCGATCGATCCCAATAAAAAAGAGGTGCGATTGAACGACGGCAGCGTGCTGCCCTATACCGCGCTCTGTGTGGCAACAGGGGCCGCGCCCTTTGTGCCGCCGACCGAAGGGCTGGACAGCGTGGAGCGGCAATTTACATTCCTGACGCTTGACGACGCAATTTCGCTGAAACAGGCAGCGACCAAAGAAAGCCGCGTGCTGATCGTCGGCGCCGGCCTGATCGGGCTGAAATGCGCCGAAGGGCTGCACCCGCTGGTGAAGGAGATCACCGTCTGCGACCTTGCGGACCGGGTGCTGTCCAGCATTCTGGACCACGACTGCGCCGCAAGGATGCAGACCCAACTGGAACGGCACGGCATCCGCTTTCTTCTTTCAGACACCGCCGTGCGCTATGAAAAAAACACCGCCTTCATGAAAAGCGGCAAAACGGTGGACTTTGATCTGCTGGTGCTCGCCGTCGGCGTGCGCGCCAACACGGCGCTGATCCGGGATTGCGGCGGCGAAGCACAGCGCGGCATTCTGGTGGACGAGCGTATGCGCACCTCGCTGCCGGACGTCTATGCCGCAGGCGACTGCACGCAGGGCACGGACGCTTCCATCGGGCAGCCCCGCGTGCTGGCGATTTTGCCGAACGACGCGCTGCAGGGCCGGTGCGCCGGCGTCAACATGGCAGGCGGCAACGCCGTGTTTGACAACGCGATCCCGATGAACGCGATCGGCTTTTTCGGTCTGCACGCGCTCAGCGCCGGCAGCGACTGCGGCGGCGAAGTCTATGAAGAAACCGACGCGCAGCACCTGAAGCGGCTGTATCTCAAAGACAACCGCCTGACTGGCTTCATGCTGATCGGCGACACGACCCGGGCGGGCATCTATACCTCCCTGATCCGGGAACAAACGCCGCTGGATTCCCTTGATTTTGAGCGGCTCAAGCGAACCCCGACCACCACGGCGTTCGCTGCGAACGAACGCAGGCACAAGTTTGGAGGTGCGGTCTGAATGGAAAGAATCAATGCGTACGGGCTGGATTTCAAGGCGCTGAACGAAAAGCTGCGGCAAGCGGAAACGAACTGCGCCATGGAGAACTGCTGCGGGCAGCGCTTTCTGGCCGCCGGCATGGCTGACACAACGCTTTCGATCAGCGGCGTGCCGGGCAACGCGCTCGGCGCCTATCTGAACGGCGCCCAAATCACCGTGAACGGCAACGCGCAGGACGCGGTGGGCGACACCATGAACGCCGGGCGGATCGTGATCTGCGGCAGCGTCGGCGACGCCGTCGGCTATGCGATGCGCGGGGGTGAAATCTTTGTGCGGCAAAACGCCGGCTACCGCGCGGGCATCCACATGAAGGCCTATCGCGACAAGGTGCCGGCGCTGGTGATCGGCGGACGGTCGGGCAGCTTTCTGGGCGAATATCAGGCCGGCGGCCGCATCGTTGTGCTGGGCCTGCACACCGACGGCAAGCCCATTGTCGGCAACTTTCCCTGCACGGGGCTGCACGGCGGCAAGGTGTTTTTGCGCGGCAGCCTTCGCGGCGTCCGCTTTCCGCCGCAGGTGAACGTCATGCCCGCCGCAGCACAAGACCTTGCGGAGATTGAACCGCTGGTGAACACATTCTGCGCGCTCTTTTCACTGGACACGGCAGAGATCCTGGGGGTGCCGTTTACCGTGGTGACGCCCAACCACGAGAATCCGTTCCGACAGATGTATGTTGCAAACTGAAAAACCGCCGATCCCGAACGCCTTGCCGGTCCGGGGCGCGCGGCCCGCAAAGCAAACCGACCTTTGCCGCCGGCGCCGAACCGTACCCGCGAAGCACACACCCCGCGGTCGCCTCGCGCTTGCCGGTACCAAAAAAATCAACAAAATTGCCGCAACGTCTTGCCAGCCCCGGGCGCATGGTGTATAATATAAAAAACAGGCGAAGAAAGGATTGGAGAATATGAAGAACGTAACGATTTATGACCACCCGCTGATCCAGCACAAGCTGTCGATCCTGCGTGACAAAAACACCAGTTCCAAGGATTTTCGCGAGCTGGTGTCCGAGATCGCGATGCTCATGTGCTATGAAGCGACGCGCGACCTGCCGCTGGAGGATGTGGAGATCGAAACGCCGATCTGCAAAACCACGGTCAAGCATCTGGCCGGCAAAAAGCTGGCCATTGTGCCGATCCTGCGCGCCGGTCTGGGCATGGTGGACGGCGTCAGCCGCATGATCCCCTCTGCCCGCATCGGCCACATCGGCCTGTATCGCGACGAAAAAACCCTGCAGCCGGTGGAATATTTCTGCAAGCTGCCGAAGGACATCGACAAGCGCGACGTCATTGTGGTGGACCCGATGCTTGCGACCGGCGGTTCCGCCATCGACGCGGTGAAGCAGATCAAGGCGCGCGGCCCGCGGTCCATCCGCTTCATGTGCCTGATCGCCGCGCCGGAGGGCATCGAGGCGTTTTCCAAGGCGCACCCGGACGTGCCGGTGTTCTGCGCCGCACTGGACGATCACCTGAACGAAAAGGGTTATATCGTGCCCGGCCTGGGCGACGCGGGCGACCGCATCTTCGGCACGAAATAAGCACACGTCAACAAAAACCGCCTGCGGGCGGTTTTTGTTTTAGCGGTTAGCCTGATGCGGTAAGGGAAAGTTTTGCTTGCAATTTTTTGAAGGGTGTGTTATGATGTAGATGCCAAACAAAACGCGATCAATGACCGCTGTATATGTTTTAGAACAAGAAGACTCACTTCAAAAAAAGTGCGTCCTGTTCTTCTTGTTCTCTTTACAGATGAATAAAAAGCGTTTTGTTTGGCGACAAAATGGACGGCATTTTTTATGCGTCCGTTTTGGGCGCATTTTTTATTTTTTCAAACAAGAAAGGAGACAACAACATGAAACAAACAAAACGACTTTTCGCGGTACTGGTGGCTGTGGTGATGCTGGTTTGCGTTTTGCCGGTGATGAATGTCGGCATAACGGCGAGTGCGATCAGCCGCAGTGCGTTTGATGCAAAACTGGATGAAGTTCGGGCAATGTATCCGCAGGGAAGCCAGAGAACATCGTGGCCGAAAGGTTCTACCTGCCATGGATATGCACGTTGGATTTCCGAGTATGTTTGGGGCTATGATTTTGCAAACGGCCGTGGAACCGGTTGGTCGCAAATCAAAGCCACTTCAACGTATTCTTATGCCGACAGTATTCGTCCCGGAGATGTGATTCGTTTCCGTCGCGCTGGACGAAATTGGAACCATACCATTTTTATCACTGATGTTTCATCCAGTACATTGACTTATACAGATTGCAATTCAGATGGAAACAGCACAATCATGTGGAATCAAACCATGTCTAAATCCGCAATGGATACAGCTCTGAAACTTGCTTTATATGATTCAAGCAATGAAACGGCAACATACGGTTACATCGCTCAATATCAGGACACGGTTGACTCCGCACCGACCTACACCGAAGCACCGTCTGCGCCGGTCGTGTCTGTTGGTTACACAAATTTAGTTGTAGGTGAAGAAACAACATTATCTTGGACTGCTGCTGATCGTGCGGCTTATTATTGGATTTCCTGCTGGTCAAGCACAGAGCATACAATCAATGAACGGTCGGATTCGCTGAGCAAAACCATCAGTTTCAGTCAACCCGGAACCTACGGCATCACAGTTGTCGCAATAAATGATGTTGGAGACACAACGGGTAACTGGGTTTATATTCATGTTTATGATCCTTCGACTATAACGGTAACAGCAACCAAAAAGCATTATTCACCCGGCGAGACTGCCACATGGTCTTTCAACGCTGATGGTGCAAGTGGTGTTCATCTTTACATTTATAAAGGTGGCAACTTATATTTTGATGGGTGGTTTGCACCAGCAGAAACGTATTCAAGAAAAATGACGGATGAGGGATATTATGCGTATTATATTACTGCACATTATCCCGACAGAGACATCAGCAGTACGTGGGATGAGTGTAATGTAAGTTTACTTCAGGGATATACATCAACCGGACAAGCAACATATTGCACAGGTGAAACTGCTACGTGGCATTTTTCTGCGCCGTTTGCAAACAGTGTGATTCTTTATATTTACAAAGACGGAAGCAAATACTTCGAGGGTCAGTTTTCAACAACAGATACTTACTCCCGCGTCATGTATACTTCTGGTCACTATTCATATTGTATAGTCGCACACTATTCAACCGGAGATGAAACCAGCGCTTGGAACGATTTTGATGTCGTTAGCCCAATCGTTAAAGCAAATAAACATACATATAAAATTGGTGAAACTGCTACGTTTACATTTAGCGCTAACAATGCGAAATGTGTTGATTTCTATATTTATAAAGATGGAAATTTGTTCTTTGAAGGCCAATTCTCTCCCACAAGTACCTATAACCGAAAGTTTGATTCTGCCCCGGCCTATGTCGGAAACTATTCGTGTTATATAATTGCACACTATGATTCAGAAGATTTCCAAAGTGATATTTGCACGTTTTCTGTTGAGAACGTGCATATTCACACATACTCATCAGCTATTACCGTTGCCGCCACTTGTGCCTCGATTGGAACCATGACCTTCACCTGTTCCTGCGGAGACAGCTACACCGAGACCATCCCCGTCAACGCATCCAACCACGTCAACACAACGAACGTCACCGCGACCGCTTCCACCTGCACGGTCAAGGGTTACACTGCAGGCGTGTATTGCAACGACTGCAAGAAGTACATCAGCGGCCATGCGGAACAGCCCCTTGCCGCCCACACCCTGACCGTCATCAATCAGCGTGATGCGACCTATGATGCGGAAGGTTACACCGGCGACCAGTACTGCACCACCTGTCAGCAGACGATCAAATCGGGCACGGTGATCCCGAAGCTGGAAAAGCCCACCGACCCGCAGCCGCAGCCCAGCGGCGGGTGCAAATGGTGCGGCAAAGATCACGGCGGCGCGTTCGGCTGGCTGGTAAAGCTGTTCCACAACCTGTTTGCGGCGATCTTCGGCGCACGGTATTGATGCCCGCTCCACCGCAAGCGGTCCCCCTCTCCCGATAAACCGGGGGAGGTTTTTTCTGTACAAAAACAGCACCCCACATTCCGTGAGGTGCTGTTGACTGTTGACTTATTTCCGTCCGTCCAGAATCGCCTGGACTTTGATCGGCAGACCGAACAAGTTGATGAAGCCTGCGGAATCCGTCTGGTCATAGTCGCTTTCGCCGAAGGATGCGAGGTCTTCGCTGTACAGCGAGTGTGGGCTCCAGACGCCGGCGTTGATCATGTTGCCCTTGTAAAGCTTCAGGCGGACCTTGCCGGTGACCTTTTCCTGCGTCTTGTCCACAAAGGCGGACAGCGCCTCGCGCAGCGGGGTGAACCACTGGCCGTTGTAGACCAGCTCGGCAAAGGTGATGGCGAGCTTTTGCTTTTCGTGCATGGTCATCTTGTCCAGGCAGATCGTTTCCAGCACGGCGTGCGCCTTGTAAAGGATCGTGCCGCCCGGGGTCTCATACAGGCCGCGGCTCTTCATGCCGACCAGCCGGTTTTCGACGATGTCCAAAAGGCCGATGCCGTTGGCGCCGCCGATCTCGTTCAGCTTGAGGATGATGTTTTTCGCGCTCATTGCTTCGCCGTTGAGGGCGACGGGCGCGCCCTGTTCAAAGTCCAGCTCGATATAGGTCGGCACGTCGGGCGCCTGCAGCGGCGACACGCTCATCTCAAGAAAGCCCGGCTTTTCGTACGTCGGCTCGTTGCCCGGGTTTTCAAGGTCCAGGCCCTCATGCGACAGGTGCCACAGGTTCTTGTCCTTGGAGTAGTTGGTCTCGCGGCTGATTTTCAGCGGGATGTTGTGCGCTTCGGCATAGTCGATCTCTTCGTCGCGGGACTTGATAGTCCACTCGCGCCACGGGGCGATGATGGGCATGTTCGGCGCAAAGTGCTTGATGGCCAGCTCAAAGCGGACCTGGTCGTTGCCCTTGCCGGTGCAGCCGTGGCAGATGGCGTCGGCGCCCTCTTTTTTCGCGATCTCCACCAGCCCCTTGGCGATGCAGGGCCGCGCCGTGCTGGTGCCCAGCAGATACTCTTCATAGATCGCGCCGGCCTTCAGCGTCGGGATGATGAAATCGTCCACATATTCGTCCGTCAGGTCCAGCACATAGAGCTTGGACGCGCCGGTCTTGAGCGCCTTTTCTTCCAGGCCCTCCAGCTCGTCGGCCTGACCGACGTTGCCGCTGACGGCGATGACCTCGCAGTTGTTATAGTTCTCTTTCAGCCACGGGATGATGATGGACGTATCCAGACCGCCGGAATATGCGAGCACGACTTTTTTGATGTTTTCTTTATTCATGATGGACCCTCCGTCTTTGCACTAAAATGTAATGTCGGGCGATATTATACATGTTTCCCGCATAATTGTCAAGGGGTATCGGAAGATTTCTGCAAATTTATGCAAAAAGAGGGCGGACACATCGGTCCGCCCTTGTGCGTGTTTGCGATTAATACCGTGCGCCGAAAATCGCCGCGAAGAGATTGTGGAAAATTTTCGTCAGCCAGCCGAACGCGCCGCCATGGTTACCGCCGCACCATTTGCAGCCGCCGCTGGGCTGCGGGTTGCTCGGCGTCGGATCGGTCGGCGTCGGGTCGGTCGGCCGCGTCAGCTTCGGAATGGCCGTGCCGGTGTGGATGGTTTGTTTGCAGACGGTGCAGTAGTCGTCGCCGGTGTAGCCCTCCGCGTCATAGGTTGCGTCACGCTTGTTGATGACCGTGATCGTGTGCGCGGCAAGCGCCTGCTCCTGATGACCGCTGATGTATTTCTTACAGTCGTTGCAGTAGACGCCTGCGGTGTAGCCCTTGACGGTGCAGGTGGACGCTGTTGCCGCGACGTTGGTCGTGTTAACGTGGTTGTTGGCGTTGAGCGCCTGCTCCTGATGGCCCGAAATGTACTTCTTGCAGTCGTTGCAGTACACGCCGGCAGTGTAGCCCTTGACGGTGCAGGTTGAAGCTGTTGCGGAGACGTTGGTCGTGTTGACGTGGTTGTTAGCGTTGATCGCAATTGTCTCGGTCTTTGTGCCGTTGCAGACCGAGCAAGTGTAGGTCTTCGTGCCGGTTGTGCTGCAGGTTGCGGCTTTTGTCACGGCACCGCTGTTCCATGTGTGGTTTGCTTTTTCAACGTGGCTGCTGTCACGGGAACAGACGCGCTGATGCTGGGTGTCGTTGAGCTTGGTCCATGCGCCGTAGCTGTGGCCGAGGGCGGCAATGGTTTCTGTTTTCGTGCCGCCGCAGACCGTGCAGGTGTAGGTGCGGACGCCCGTCGTCGTGCAGGTGGCAGCGGTCGTCACGGTACCGCTGTTCCAAGAATGGGTGCAGTTTTTTACAGTGAATGTAATTGCGGCTCCGTCATTCCACCATTCATAGTACTTGCTGTTAATTGCGTAAGCTTTTGCAATATAGGTCCCCGCAGGAAGGTTCACTTCATAAGTTGTACCTGTCATACCGTATTGAGATTTATAGCTTGCTCCATCGGTTGAAGTGCCCTGCCAAATTCTAATATCATAACACCGTTTGTCAAAACGTGAACTCTTCAACGGAGATGAAGTCCACTGTAATACCGTGGTAGTTTCAGCTGTTCCAAGTGTCTTAATTGAAAGTGTTGGACCTGCTGGTCTTCCCGGTTTTGAATAATTAATACCATCTTGCGCTAATCCGTAAATATTAAACTTTTGAGCACTGCTGGTATTTTTTGTCCATAATTCAATATTTGCGCCGGGTTCATTTGAATCACTTGTAACATCCATTACCAAATCGCAGTACGCGGTTCTAATATAAAATCCACTTCCATTTTGAAGTATGTACCACTTTTGTGCAGACGTACCGTTAGCGCCGACAACGCCGACATTTGTTCCGTTTGAAGTACCCCAACCGGCCGCATCAATGCATCGATCATTATAAGCATTTTTAATGATATATGAACCATCTGTTTGGCGAATGAATTCCCAGATTTGCTTTGGATTGTTTGAATCGTTTCCATTCGCCGCCAACTGAACGTTTGACCCTGTGCTTTCCAAGTGTTTCCAAGAATCACTTTTGATTATATACGCCCAAAAGTCATCGCCGAGGTTAATATAGTCCGATGGGATAGACGATCCATTCATTTTAACAAGATATGTACAGTTATAAAGTCTTGCGTTATGCCGCGCATAATTATGCGCAGAATAATACGGAGCGCCGTTTGAAATCTGTGTAATGATTCCTACGTGACCATCTTTTGATCCGTTGCTGTTTGGCATAAACGCAACATCGCCGAGAGAGAATTCGGAATCAGATGGATTTGTAATGATCTGATAGCCCTGATCCGAAAACCAAAGAAGCTGTGCAGCAGAGCAGGTATACGGATTAGTATATGCCCCCAATGTGCCGCTGTTGTTTTGATAGGATTGTTTTGAATTGCTGTAGTAGGATGCGCTGTTTGGAATCGAGACACCACCTGCATTTAAACATTTGGCAACAAATTCCGCGCAGAGACCTACACCATCATTCCAATGGCCGTCTGCATAGGAAACGGCGCTTGACACATTGTATGCGCTCGCTGTGATGCCGACATTCCCCACCGGCACGACTGCCAGCAGCATCACCACTGCCAGCAGGACGCTCAAAATCCGCTTCGTTTTCTTCATAATAAGACCTCCTGTTTGTAAAAACCCGATTCCATCGGTCAAAAATTACTATACCATAGTATTTTATATTTGTCAATCTTTAATTTACAATGGTATTGTAATTTTTGATTTGGAGGTCTGCTTATGTTTGGAGAGCGTATCAAAGCCCTGCGGCTGTCGCTTGGATTGAATCAGGTCGAATTCGCAAAGACGCTGCACGTCACAAAGCAAAGCGTCAGCAATTGGGAAAACGAAAATATTCAGCCGTCCATCGATATGCTGACAAAAATCGCGAAGCTCTATTCCGTCAGTGCGGACTATTTACTTGGGCTGCAAGACTTTCGCTCCATCGACGTACGCGGCCTTTCCAACGAACAGATCACCCACCTGCAGCTTTTGATCGACGATTTAAGAAACGCCTAATCCATCCCCGTCACCTTGCACAAAGGCGGCAGGGGTTTCTGCACAAAAACAGAGAAATCCCGCGCGCGACTTGACTTTGCGGCGCGAAGCGAGTACGATAAAAAGAGAAATTCAGAAAGAGGTGCATCTTATGAAATCATCCAAACGTATGCTGGCCGTCCTGCTGAGTCTGCTGCTCCTGGTCGGCGTCTGCGGCATCGGACCGGTCGCGTCGGCCGAAGCGGACAGCAAAACCGCGTCCATTTTGTGCTACAACGTCGCGGGCCTGCCGAACCTCAACTACTATCTGGGCAAAGAGGACGGCGTCGACGTGCAGGGCAACCAGTATCAGCTTGGCCGGCTGCTGAATGAAGAGGACTATGCCTTCATCGCCGTGCAGGAGGACTTTACCTTTCACCACGCGCTGGTGGAGGGGCTGGACGCTTACCCGTACAAAACCGAACACAGCGGCGGCGTGCCCGGCGGCGACGGCCTGAACTATTTTTCCAAAACGCCGGTCTATAACGCCAAGCGCACCACCTGGGACCAGCTTTACGGCGTGATCGACGACGGCGCGGACGAGATGACCCCGAAGGGCATCCTGTATGCCTGCATCGATCTGGGCGACGGCATCCTTGTGGACGTCTATAACATCCACGCCGACGCCTATGGCGACGAAGGGTCGCAGGCCGCGCGCGAAGACAACTTTCGCCAGCTTGCCGCGATGATCCAGGCGAACACGAACGACCGCCCGGTCATCGTCACCGGCGACTTCAACGCGTCGATCCATCAGTGGGACGACGACGGGCTGTATGAGATCTTGTATCAGGGCTGCGGGCTGAAGGACGCCTGGGTCGAGCTGCACAACGGCGGCAACTATGAAGATTTCTCCTATTGGGAAGAGACCGTCGGCGGCGGCTGGCCGGACTATTGGGGCGTGTGGGACTCGCTGGAGAAGTTTTTGTACCGCGACGGCGGCGGCATCCACATCGAGGCGAACAGCTTCGGCTACAAGGATTATCTGAACGCCAAGGGCGAAAGCATCTCGGACCACAAGGCGGCCGAGGTCACCTTCACCTTTACCAAGACGGACGACTTCAAAGAAAACACGCAGGACCTTGCCGCCACGCGCGTCACCAAGTGGAAGTATATCCTGCGGCGGATTTTGATCTTCTTTGAGGACCTGTTCAAGGTGTTCCGGCATTGGGACGAAGCGAAGCAGTATGTCGGATTGAAATAACGTCCATCACAAAAACGACGGGGCTGTTGCATTTCGATGAAGACGGCGTTTTCTTTGACTGAAGGCTGTACAAAAGTACGCCGAAGGAGAAAAAACGTCGAAAAAAGAAAAACAAAGATCGGGTATGGGCGCGGCCCATCCAAAGAAAATATGAAATCAGGGCGCGGAATGACCTCCACGCCCTGATTTCAATTGTATCCGTTGCTGTTTTTCTTTTTGCTCTTCGCGAAATGCAACAGCCCCGTTTTTCTTTGGTTTGTCGGCTTTTGTCAGGCCGGTTCCACAGCGGTCGCCGCCAGAATCGCCGCACCCTCCAGCGGGGTATAGGTGATTGTGACGCTGTCGCCCACGTTCAGGATCACGACATTCGGCGCGTCCTTGGCCGAAATGGTGTAATACAGATCGGACGCCTCCAACTGAATGAAGTAAACGCTTTCGCCGTCCATCACCGGGGTGCGGATGTCGCTGATGACGCCGCTGACGGTCGTTTCGTCACCGGCGGGAGCTGCCGTTGTCGGCTCGGTCGGAGTCACGGGCTCGGTCGGCTGGTCGGTCGGGGTGTCATCCGGCGGCGTCACGTCTTCGCCGATGTTGCTGCGCTCCGCTTTGATCTGGTTGGCATAATCCTTGCTGCATTCCGCAATATCTGCGCTCGAATAACCGATCCGGGTCGCAACGATCTGATAGTTTTTGACATTGACCATCGCATAACCTTTGACGGTGTCTGACGAATCCTTGAGCGACATGAAATAAGTCGGCTCGCCCTGAATGTTCAAAAGGATGGGGAAGGTCGCCTTGTAGCCGTAGTTCTGCACCTTACCTTCGGCAGAGCTGGCGGCAGAGATTTCTTTGGCTCCGTTGACCTTGATGAAGCGGGCGTCCTTGGTGCGCATATTGACCAGCAGGAAACCGATGATCGCCTGGTCTTCGCTGACCGAGGTCACGCCGGTATAAAGATAAACGTCGTCATCAATGGCGAGATAGTTGTAACCCTCCGTCACAACGCGAACGCCCTTTTGCCCCAGCAGGGAGTTGATGAAGCCGCCGCTGTATTTGCCCTTGTAGTTATACTGTTCCACCAGCAGCTCGCTGGAATAAACGCTGTCGATCCACTGCAGGTCCGGATCCTTCTGGATCTCTTTCAGCGAATACTCCCGGCACGCGCCGGTCACCGGGTCGACCAGGATCACGCTTTTGACGTCACGGCCGCCAAAGATGCCGATCGTTTTGTCAAGCACCGGGCAGACCCACTGGGGATTGCCGGCCTCGTCCACCTCAAAATGCGGATCGCCGTAGATATAGGTCGGGTGCTCAAAGCGCAGGTGGCGCAGCAGATGATGGTTGAAATGCTCTTCCGTAGAATAGCGGATATACTTCCCTTCCGGCAAAAGCTTGAACTCCGCTTCACGCGTGACCATGTTGACCATGACATAACCCGGAATGCCGGCGTTGGTGTTTTTGAACCACTTGAAAATGTCGCCGTAAGACAGGGTAGTCACACGGTAGGGATTGTTGTTGTAATTGATCTGGGTGAACTTTCCGGTCAGCTCAAACTGCGATTCCAGCCCGCGCTCGCCCAGAACGCCCAGCGTCCGGCGCGCAAGCGCTTCGGCGGCGGCATCGTCCAGCACGGGAACCTTGTCACGGTCCGCACGGTTGTTGAAGTTGACCTCCTGGATCACGTCGTTTTCTTCAAACTGCGCGATCTCTTTGACGTCGATGATCTGGGAATAGGACCCCGCGCGGAATACCACAGAGGAGATCAGATAGCCGATGCCGACGATCAGAAGCAGCGCGACAATGATGATGCCGGGGATGAACACACGCTTTTTGACATAGGACTTATATTCCGGCTTGCGAAGAATGCCGGACAGCACAATCTGGAACGCGGCAAAAATCAGCGCAATGATACCGAGAAACAGATAAAACAGCATGCTTTTGGGGTTCAGCGGCGGCAGCAAAAAATAGTAGGTGATGCAGGCGCCGATCACGGTCCCGATGATGCTGATGACGGTCTTGAGCCCGGCCTTGCCCGGCACAAGATAGGCGTCTTGCCCGCTGCCCTTGCCCTTGCCGGAACCGCCCGACGTGAAATCAACCTTAATGGGGTTCATTCCTTCCACTCCTTTTGTTTCGATTGAGTTTATTATCTCTATTATACATATTTCCATGCAAAATGCAATGAAAATTTTTTAAACTCCGCGCCCGGAACGGTTCACGCATTTTGCTCGTCCAGGCTGAGATAGAACCCGCCGAGGAACTCCTGCAAAAACGCGGCCGCCGCCGGCAGATCCATCGCGTCGATGCTTTGGCGGGTTGCAGCCAGCGCGCGGTCAAATTCCGTGTTGCCGGCCTTTTGCTCCTCAATGCATTTCATCAGCGCCGCGATCTTATCGGCCGCCTTGACGATCTTCCACAGCTCCGCGTCGGCGTCGGCATGAAAAAAGCAGGACCGATAAACACCCCGCAGATCGTCCGGCAGCATGGCCAAAAGCGTTTCGCACGCCTGCACCTCCACCGCCTGAAAGGCCTGCCGCAGCGTTTCGTCGTGATACTTGACCGGCGTGGGCATGTCGCCGGTGATGATTTCCGGCATGTCGTGATACAGCCCCAGCACCGCCGCGCGGTCGGCATTGACGTTGCCGCCGAACCGAAGGTTGTGGAGCGTGGCGATGGCGTGGGCAATGGCGGCAACGTCGTTGCTGTGCTCCCCCAGATTCTCGGTCTGGGTGTTGCGCATCAGCGCCCAGCGGTTGATGTATTTCATGCGCGCGCGCATGGCAAAAAAGTTGTGATCCATGGGTGGCACCTCGTTTCAGATGATACCGGTATTGTATCATATTTTCATTTGAAATGCAAGGACCCTGCCAAAACACAGGTTCGGCAGGGCCTTTGGATACATGATTATTCGGTGCGCAGCGCTTCGACAGGGTCTTTCTTCGCCGCCAAGGACGACGGGATCAGGCCTGCGATAAAGGTCAGCAGCACGCTGATGGCCACCAGAATCACGCCGCCGAGCGCCGGCAACTGCGCTGCCGCGCCGGTACTGGTCAGCAATTTGAGCACCAGATTGATCGGGATTTCCAGCAGCAATGTCACCAGAATACCAATCAGGCCGGCGCCGAGGCCGATGGTGATCGTTTCGGCATTGAAAACATTGGAAATGTCGCGCTTTGAGGCGCCGATGGCGCGCAGGATGCCGATCTCTTTGGTCCGCTCCAGCACGGAAATATAGGTGATGATGCCGATCATGATGGACGACACGACCAGCGAGATCGCAACAAAGGCCACCAGCACATAGGTCACGATGTTGAGGATCTTAGTCACGCTGTCCATAATCAGGCCGATATAGTCCGTGCAGATGATGGTGTATTCCGGGTGTCCCTCTTCCGTGACACGTTGGTTATAATAGTCGATCATATCGTTGACCTTGGCCTTGGCTTCAAAGCTTTTCGGATAGATATAGATTGACACCGGGGAATCTTCTGTGGAATAGCCGATCACGGAATAGGTGTTGTCGATCGAGCGGGTCGCCGTCACCGTGTCCAGATACGCCTGCTTGAGCGCAAGAACCTGCTCGTCGGTCAAAAAGCCTTCCATCAGCTTTTTTTGCAGATCGGTGATGTTGGTAAAGTTGAAGACCGAAGTCATATCCATGATGTCGATCTGTGACATGTCGATGTCTGCCGCCATACTCAGAAACGGAGTAATGTCGAGATATTGGGGATCGATCTCTTCCAGGTTGATATCGACCAGATCAAAATCGTTGACCGTCATGTTCACATATTCCAAACCGGTAAAGACGTCGTGGCCCGGGTCGGCCAACTGCTCTTTCACGATCTGAGAGTCTGCGGTCTGCTGCAGCGCATAGTCCATCAGCGCAGAGGTGTAGCCGATGTTGCCGGTGCCGACCGAAATGACATTGTCTTCCTGCGGGCGCAGAATGCCGACGATTTTGATGTCGGTGCCCTCATTCACCAGGTTGTTGACAAAGATCGCGTTGTCGCGCATGTCCTTCCACAGGCCGGTGGATTCGTCTTTGGCCATATACTGATAGTTGAGCACCAGCTTGAAATGCATGTTGCAGATATCTTCATAGCTGTAGGACTGGTCAGAGACTTCTTCCATCTCTTCCCCGGTCGTGAAGGAATTCATGATGTTTTTCATGAAATCGTTCTGGTTCTTGATGCCGAGGCCATAGACGACCATCTCGTTGATCTCGTTCAGGCTGTCCACCACCAGAACCACCTCGTTGAACGCCTGCGGCAGCCGGCCGTAAATCACGTCGTACTGATCCTTGATGACGTCTTCGCCGCCGATCAGCTCGGTCCAGATGCTGGTGAGACCCGCGCTGGTCGCGTTGGTGATGGAGCTGGTCATGCTGGAAGTCATGCCCATGCTGCCCATATCAAACTGATTCATCAGTGTGTTCGGATTGACCTGAACAATGCCGTTTTCGGAATCGGTGCGATAGATGTTCAGCGGGGTGGCGTATTTATACTGGATGTCGTTGCACAGCCCGTCAAATTCGCCCTGATTGTCTTCGATATACTTTTTGAACGCGCCGAGGTTGTTGGACTGCGTCTGCGTGATGAAGGTGTTGATCATCGCCTCAAACATTTTGTTGACATAGACGCGGTCAGTGTCGTGATCTGCCTTGCCGGACGATGCGCCGATGCCGGTCATTTCCGTCATCAGGGCGTTGAGGTCCATGGTCTCTTTGTCCACCGTCATGGGGAAGGCGAGCAGCGTGTCGTTCTGGACCTTGTCGATATAGACCTGGATGCCGTTGGACAGCGCCAGCACCAGCGCGATGCCGATGATGCCGATGCTGCCGGCAAAGGCCGTCAAAAAGGTGCGGCCCTTTTTGGTCGTCAGGTTGCGCAGCGACAGTGCAAAGGCGGTGCGCATGGACATGGAAGGCTTTTTGCCCTTGGCATGTTCCTCTTCGGCCTTTTTCTTTTCGGCTTCGTAATCCTCTTTGCCCGGTACAAAGGGGTTGGAGTCATTGACGATCTCGCCGTCCAGGCAACTGACGATGCGGTTGGCGTATTCATACGCAAGGTCAGGGTTGTGCGTCACCATGATGATGAGCTTATCCCTGGAGATCTCGCGCAGCAGCTCCATGATCTGCACGCTGGTTTCGCTGTCAAGCGCGCCCGTGGGCTCGTCGGCCAGAATGATGTCCGGGTTGTTGATCAGCGCCCGGGCGATGGCCACGCGCTGCATCTGACCGCCGGAAAGCTGGGTCGGCCGCTTGTTGATCTGCTCGCCCAGACCGACCTTTTCCAGCGCCTCTTTTGCGCGTGCGCGGCGCTCCTTTTTGGACACGCCGGACAGCGTCAGCGCAAGCTCCACGTTTGAGAGCACGGTCTGGTGCGGGATCAGGTTATAGTTCTGAAACACAAACCCGACGGAATGGTTGCGATAGGTGTCCCAATCGTCGTCCGTGAACGTCTTGGTCGATTTGCCGTTGATGACAAGGTCGCCGCTGGTATAGCGGTCCAGCCCGCCGATGATGTTGAGCATCGTCGTTTTGCCGCAGCCGGACGGGCCGAGGATCGCCACGAATTCACTTTCTCTGAAGCTTACGCTGACGTCCTTCATCGCACGAACGGTGGTGTCACCCGTGACATAATCTTTGACGATATCTTTTAAGATCAGCATCGTTATCCCTCCTGCTGCGTGTCTTCCGCGCCCATGGCGGTCTGCCGGTTTTTTCGCCTGCGGTGCGCACGGATGGCGTCCCGTTTCAGGAACAGCACCACCGCCGCCGCCAGCACCGCGCCCGCTGCGATGCCGGCGATCACCCGGGGCACCGTGTTGTCTTTTTCAGGCACATAGCGAATATGGGGCACATAATCATCGTCCGGTTCCGCGCGCGTGACGCGCTCACGGAACAGCAGCTTATACAGCCATTCAATCGTTTCGTCCACCGTCATGGCTGCGAATTCTTCGGTGATTCCGGACGAATAGGTGGCAAACATCTCGTTGCCGCTCTGAGCGTCGGCAGCCATAAATTCGGCCACGGCCGCTTCGTTTGCGGGGTCTTTGATCACTGTGACCACATAGCGCAGCAGTGTGACCAGCACCGCCGGCCGGTCCGGTTTGATATAATCCACCGTCACCGGCTCCCCGTGCAACGTGCGCTTGCTTTGGACCTGAACCTTGCGGCCCAGCGCGGCAATCCCGGAAAGATCGGGCTGTTCCAGCTTGAGCCCCGTGGCCGCCGCCGCTGTGTCAAGCGCATCCGCCAGCAGCGCGTCCGGATCCAGAGCTGCAATCGCGCCAAGGTCCAGACCCAGCGCATCCGGCGTCAGACCCAGGGAGCCCATCAACTGCGTCAGGGGATACAACAAATTTTGCACACACTGCCGCAGCCCGCCGTTTTGCAGGAAGAACACGGCATTCGGCAAAAGCTGCGTCAGCGTCGCCACCGGCTTTTCGGCCAACCGGTCCAGAAGGTCCAGCACCGGGGTCAGCACATCGGTGATGATGCGGTCGGTGCCTTTGCCTTTGAGATATTCATTGTAGCTTTTGATGCTGCCGGCCGGGCAGGACAATGCCTCCAGCAGCGGAATGACGGCCGTGTTATAGCCGTTGGTGCCGCCGATGCGCAGACCGCCGAGCACCGGGGCCGCACCGTTGGCCAAAAATGCTTCCAGCAGCGGACGCATGGGAGAGAGCGCCGCCGTCAGCGCGGCCTCAAAGCCGCCGCGATCTCCGCCGGCAAAGCCCCAGCGGATCGCCGTGACCGTGTCCCAGGTTTTGGCACGGGAAAGGGTTTGTTTCGCCGCGCCGTATCGTGACGGGAGCGCCGCCGCCAGCGCACCGGGCGTTGCGGGCAGGCCCAGCAAGGCTGCCGCCGCCTGCATCTCTTCCCCGGCAAACGCGCCATAGAGCGTCTTTGCCAGCGTTGTCACGGTCGCGCTGTCATACACCGCCGCCCGGATGGCGCCGCGCAGGCTCTTTGCACCGCCGAATTCCACGGCAAAATCGTTGAGCGTTGCGTCGATGCCGTCAAGCACCCGCTTGAACTGTTTGCGGCCCAGATGCGCGGTAAAGACCGCCTCGCCGCGCTCAAACGGCTGCGACGGCCAGACCGCGTCCAGCGCCGTACCCTCGTCCGCGGTCAGGAACCCGATGAACACCAGCATGATCTCGTCTGTGCTGTGACGTTTGAGCCCGGCCAGCAGCGGCGACAGGTCCATCCCGTTGGTTTGCCCGGCCAAGCGTTCCGACAGCGTTTCGGTATTCAGCCGCAGCGTTTCCACCAGCCAGCGCAGAATATCCATAAATGCATCGGCGCGGCTGCCGCGGCAGCTTTTGAGCCGGTCCAGATCGATGTCCGCCAGCGTCAGATCAGACGACGCCAGCAGATCGTTCATCGCGGTCGTCACATTGTCGGCAAAGTTTGCCGTGTATTGCCGCGGGTTTTGCAAAAACAGCAGGGCAGACACCATCTGGCTGCCGGTGAACAGATTCATCATCGAGCCGATGTGCAGCGTGATGGGGCGCATCAGCGCGTCCACCGCGTTT
This sequence comes from Clostridia bacterium, assembly GCA_017434855.1. Taxonomy (GTDB): domain Bacteria; phylum Bacillota; class Clostridia; order Oscillospirales; family Acutalibacteraceae; genus UBA6857. Next base: position 92,602 of record JAFRUA010000030.1, on the reverse strand, counting down.
TCCAGCCCGCCGTCGCGGATAAAGGCGGCAAGCACCGGCAACTGGTCGCACAGGAACGTCACCGGCTGCGGCAGCATGGCGTCGATCATGGAAAAGACCGATTCCGCAATTTTGCGCACCATGGCGCTGCGGTCCGCCGTGGCCGCCGCAACAAAGGCGCTTTTGGCCGGGATGCTTTTGCACCCCAGCGCCTGCAGGATCGGGACCAGCCCGTTTTCATACCCATCCTCGCCGCGCAGCGTCAGGATGCCCACGCGATAGGTCCCGCCGCACAGCAGCATATACAACAGGTCGTTGAACGGCGTCAGCATCGCGCTGACTGCATTGGCAACGCCGGCGCGCGTCGTCACACCCCAGTGCAGGGCCGCGGCATCCACCGCGTTCCAGTCCGCCGCGGACAACAGGGCGCTTTTCACGTTCGGGTACCCGGAAAGCCCGCGGGCCACAGCCGCCGGCGAGGTGTCGATCCCCAGTGCCCGCAGCGCGTCGCCCTGATCGCTGACCGAGGTATAAACGCCCAGCAGGAGCGAGGACAGCGTTTCATCGGAGCACAGCGCCGTGTCGACCGTTTCACGCAGCGATTTGCCCGTCAGGGCCGGCACGCCGTCTTTCACCAGCGCGTCGGCCCGGCCGACCGCCGCGGCAGCCATTTCCCGTGTGACGCCGCCCGGATAGATCACGGCTGCCGCAGCCGGCAGCACCGCCGACCAGCAAAGCAAAAAGATCAGCGCGGCACAAAGCGCACGTTTGATATCAGCCTTCAGCGCCATCACCTTCCTTCAAACAATCGGCGTTGTGTTTTGTCTGCTGTTCCCGCGCCGCTTCCATTTTCAGCAGCCGGTCTGTGATGCGGATCAGTGTTTGCGCATCCGCTTCGCCCAGATTTTCGCACCACTGCAGCGCATAGCCAAGCGCCTCCTCCCGAATCGTCTGCACCGCTGCAATGCCGGTTTCGGTCAGCCGCACATGCAGCCGGCGTTTGTCTTTGCCGTCTGACACGCGCCGGACCAGGCGTTTGCACTCCAGCCCGGAAAGGATCACCGTAATGCGCGCGGGCGACACGCGCATCACCTGCGCCAGCTCTTTGGGCGTGCAGCCCTCATGCTCAAACAAATACGTCAGCAGCATCGATTCGCCGCGTGCCATGCGGCTCAGTTCCCAAAAAGACCGGCTGCGGCTGACCTGTGTAAAAATGCGAAGGATCTCTTGCGGCAATTGATTGTTTTCCAATAGACTCACCATTCTCGTTATTCGGGATCATTTCGGCGCACCGTGTGCGTCAGCCAAAACTAATTAACATCGTTAAGGTTTTTATACTATAGCACGTTCCTGCGGGAATGTCAAGAGAAAAGCAAAAAACTTTCGGGAAAAAGCACAAAAGTCAACCGTTCGTTTTGTTGAAAACGTCCGATTGACTTTCAGATTCCTTTGATTATTCATTCGGCGGCAAATCGCGCGCCCGAAAGGACCGAAAGCTGCTTTGCAGCAGCGCGCCGCAGGGCGCCTCCATATACCCGCCGACCCAGCAGGGCTGCGGCCCGACGGAACTGTCTGTCAGGTCCGCACAGCTCAGACAGCCCGCCGCAGGGTCATAGGCGCCGAACACCACCGCATCCAGCCGGGCGTTCACAATCGCGCCAAAGCACATCACGCAGGGTTCCAGCGTCACATACAGCGTGCAGCCGGTCAGCCGCCAGTCGCCGATCGACCGGCACGCCGCACGGATGGCCTCGATCTCGGCATGGGCCACGGCGTCGTTTTCGGTTTCGCGGCGGTTGCGCCCCACAGCCAGCACCTCGCCGCCGCGCACAATCACCGCGCCCACCGGCACCTCGCCGTCTGATTGCGCCAGCCGCGCCTGAGAAAGCGCCAGCTCCATCCATTGTTTGTCCGTTCTCATCGCCGCACCTCAACAAACTGCGCCGTAAAATACAGGATCAGTATGACGGAAATGATCATGGTGGGGCTGGAGAAAAACGCCCCCATCCGGGCGCCGAAGCTGTTCCATCCCGGATATCTGAGCGACGGCCCCAGCCGCTTTTGTCTGCGGATAAACAGGATGGCGCAGGCCACGCCGCCCCACAGCAAAATGGTTGACCCAACGGCATAAACGATGGAAAACGCAGCGTCGCCGTCCGGCACATAAGACGCCAGCAAAGAGATGGTGTTGTTGATCGCGTGGATGATGATCCCCGTCCAAAGGGTGCCGGTCTTGACAGAGAAATAGCCCAGCGCCAAACCCACAATCAGGGCAAAGGGCGCCTGGATCAGGTTGCCGTGCATCAGGCCAAAGACCAGCGCCGCCATTGTGATTGCAAAGCCGTCGCCATAGCGCCGCAGATTTTGCATGATGAAACCGCGAAAGCAAAGCTCTTCGCACAGCGCCGCGATCAAAACGATGCGGCAAAACGACGCCGCCACGCCCAGCACGCCGCCCGGCACGGGCAGGTCGGGCGCACTGAATTGCAGGCCGAACACCGCGGTGAGATAATACAGCAGATAGGCGGTGACCCGGTTGGCCAGCACGCAGGCGCCGACCCCCGCCGGAATCGCCAGCAAAAACATCCCGGTCTGCTGCGGCGCCCCCAACGGCAAAGGATTTTCCACACCGGAAATGCGGCGCATCGGTTTTGACACCAGCGTAAACGGCACCAAAAACGACACGATCGACAGCAGACTGTCTGCGCCGACCTGGACCAGCGTGCTTTTTGCATACAGCGCACTGAAGCCGGTCAACTGCATCGCCAGAACCAAAACATTCTGAATCAGAATATAAAGCAGGATCGCGCCGCCCGAAAACATCCCCAGGAGAAAAAGCTCTTTTCGCTCACGCTTTGCGTTTGCGCGGATGATCTCCAGCCGCGGATCCGGCCCATTGTAATCGTCATAAAAAATCATCGTTCACCTCATGTGTAGAGCATACCGACGATCCTGTTGGCCAGGGCGGCCGGCAGCGCCTTTTGCAGCACCGCAAACACCCGGTACTGCGCGCCCGTGGTCGACAGCGGCTTCGGCCGCCGTTTTTGTGACAGGCGAAATATCGCGCCGGCGATCTGCTGCGGCGTCATGCCGTTTTGTTCGTCGTGCTCCATCACGGCCACGCTGCGGCGGACCGTGTCGGTATAGACGGCCGCGTCGGTCGTGTTCTTTTCACGCGCCGCAGTGAACCCGGTCCTGACGTCGCCGGGCATCAGGGCACAGACGCGGATGCCAAAGGGGCGCACCTCGTTGGCCAGCGCCAGCGTCAGGGCATTGACCGCGCTTTTAGACGCGGAATAAAAGCTTTGAAACGGAATGGACAGCACCGCAGCCATTGAGCTGACGTTGACGATCGTGCCGCCGCCCACAGCCCGCATATAGGGGATCACGGCGCTGCAGCAGTGAAAGCAGCCGAAAAAGTTGACGTCGAATTGCTTTTTGGCCCGGGCGTCGGGCGTACCCTCCAGCGCGCCGGAAATGCCGAAGCCGGCATTGTTCACCAGCACGTCGATCTTGCCCTCTTCGCGAAAGATGTTGTGAAACGCGCGGCGCACCGCAGCCTCGTCTGTCACATCACATGTGACGCCCAGCACGCCGTCAGCCGCTTTTCCGCTGCGGCTCAGGCCATAGACCCGATAGCCGTGCGCCAAAAAACAGGCCGCCGTGGCCGCGCCGATCCCGCCGGACGCGCCGGTCACCACCGCAATTTTCATCAACGATCACCCTCGCTTTCGTTTTTATTTTTTCCGCTGTGCGGTGCGCTGATTCGCGCCGACGCCCTCGGTACTGGATGGAACGAACAAAATTTTGAACGTCATCAGCAGCAGCCGCAGGTCTTCCACAAACGACTGGTTCGCCACATAGATCAGATCCATCTGGACCTTGTCATAGGGCGTGGTGTTGTATTTGCCGTAGACCTGGGCGTACCCGGTCAGGCCGGCCTTCACCTGCAGGCGCAGCGCAAACTCCGGCATCTCGGCCTCATACTCACGGGCAATCTCCGGCCGTTCGGGCCGCGGCCCGACCATCGACATCTGGCCCAGAAAGATGTTGAAAATCTGCGGCAGTTCGTCGATGCGGCACTTGCGGATGAAGCGGCCGACCTTGGTGATGCGGTCGTCGTTATCCTCTGCCAGGCGGGCCACACCGTCTTTTTCGGCGTCGCAGCGCATGGAGCGGAACTTGATGATGCGGAACACCCGCCCGTTGAGCGTCAGGCGCTCTTGCCGATAAAAGACCGGGCCATGGTCATCCAGTTTGATGGCCAGCGCGGTCAGCAGCATGATGGGGCTGGAGATCACAATGGCAACGGAAGACAGCAGCACGTCAAACACACGCTTTGACATGCTGAAAATCAGGCTCATGTTGCTGCGCTTGCAGCGATAGACGGGAACGTCCATGAGCTGGATCGTGCGCCCGCCGCGGATGATCGTGTCTGAGATTTTCGGCTTGATATACGCGACTTTGGCGTGCGCGATGCAGTACTTGACCACCTCGTTGCGATAATCCGCCGGCACACCGCAAAGAAAGACCGCGTCCAGCCGCCGCAGATAGGAAAACAGTTCCTCCAGCGACGTTTTTTCGGAATTCACCGTGCGCACGACCTTGAAGCGCTTATCCATGCTGCGGATGCCCTTGAGCGACACATAGGCGTCCACATTGTTGAACACCACGATGGTGCGTTTGGGCGCATGCAGCTTGAAATAGATCGTGTCGATGATAATGACCCACAGCACCGCAAACGCGGAAAACGCCAGGAACATCAGCAAAAACGGCACGACCGACACCAGCCGATAGCTCAAAAGTGAAAAGATGACCCAGCAGACGCCCTGCAAAAACATGATGGCGATGATCTGAGAAAAGATCAGGTCGCTGACCGTTGCCGTGCCGACCATAAAACCGCCGTAAACCTTGACAAAGCCGACATAGATCCCGATAAACAGCGCCAGCAGCAGATAGTTGCCCCACTGATAAAACGGCGTCGGGATCGTCGGGTTGACAAATCGCATCCAGTAATAATACAGGGTCCCCGCAAACACCAGGGTGATCAGGACCTTGAACAGATACAGGATCGACTGTTCCTTGATATACTTCTTTTTAAACATCAGCATCCCCCATCTCAGGATGATTCCGGGCCGCCGGCGTTTCGGCACCGCGCGGCCGCGGCAAATTCAACAGCGCTCCGGGTTTATCGGATCATCAGCGGCGTGGCCGCCAGAATCTCATCCTTCCATTTCAGAACCGCCTTTTCGTCATAGGTGCTCGGAATGGACTGATACAGCTTTTTGACGCCGCCGCCCTTGGTCAGCGCCCCGGCGGTGCGCATCAGCACCGGCAGATTGCTGATGCCGCGCATGCCGCGCGCCAGCATATCGCTGAACGACATGCCGCCGCTGTCTTTGCTGGTGCCGAAGCTGATGTCCGACTGGGTGATGATGCCCTTGTCAAACAGGAAGTTGACGCCCTCGACCTCGGTGCACAGCATGATATTTTTGAGAATGTCGATGGCGGCAAAATGCTGGCCGAAGTGCAGGATGTACTTGCGGTTGTAATCCCAAAGCGTTTCTTTGGAATAGACCTCGTCCTTGTCTGCCAGCACGGTGTCGGCCAGAAGGACGCCCGCGCGCATGGCGGCGCAGATGCCGGACCCCGTCATCGGCAGCGTCATATAGGCCGCGTCGCCGATGGCGGCATAGCCGTCGCACACCATGACCGACAGCGGCCGGCGAACCGGAAGCTGCTCCTGCGACCCGCCGCGCAGCAGCGTTTCGCCGATCTGCGGGCTGAAATCGCGCATCTCTGCCAGCGTGTCTTCGATCTTTTTCTGACTCATCGGCGCCAGGCGGCCGATCAGAACGTCCACATAATCCTCTTTGGTGACCGTCCAGGAAATGCCGCGTTCGCCCTGATGCATCAGAAAGATCTCGTAGGGAATGTCCGGCTCGTGGCCGGGGATTTTGTTGAAATAGGCGCGATAGGCATAAAAGCATTCGCCGTAGCCGTAATCCCGGTCCACATTGCAGCAGACGGGAAGATTTTTTCTCAGCGGGGTATTGATGCCGGCGGAATCGATCACCAGGTCGGCACACACCACGCCGGCCGTCGTCTGAAAACCGGTGACGCGCAGGCCGTCCGTCACCGGGCCGAGGATCTCGACCCCCCAGACAAATTTGACGCCGCTCTGTTCGGCATTGTCCATCAAAACGTCATAGATCTCTTTGCGCTCAAACACGGCGGACCCGGTTCCGTGTGACAGCACCGCCAGCGGCGCCTTCAGGTTCGGGTTATAGTATTTCATATCACCGTTAAAAGAATACGTCTCTTTCTTCGGCGGTTCCAGCCCGCATTCGGCAAAAATTTTGAAATCGACCGCGTCTTCCCAGTCGTACCCCAGAGCCGCACGATCTTTCTTGCGCTCATAAACCGTAACGTCATATCCCTGCGCCGCCAGCCGCGCGCCGGCGATCAGACCGCCGTGCCCCGCACCCGCAATTGCAATCGTTTTCCCCATTGTGATTCTCTCCTTTGCCGGAAATTGATTCTGTCTGTATTTTACCACATTTTCCCGATTCTGTAAAGAGCATCTCGATCAAAGGCTGTCAGTCCTCTTCCATGCCGCGATACAGCCGCGCATACACGCCGTTTTTTTGCATCAGCTCCTGATGCGTGCCGATCTCTTCGATGCCGCGCTCGGTCAGCACAAAGATCTTTGCCGCGGTGCGGACTGTGGACAGGCGATGCGCCACCGTGAACGTCGTGCGGCCCTTGGCCAGCGACGCGAGTGATCGCTTTACCAGCGCTTCGCTTTCATTGTCCAGCGCGCTGGTCGCTTCGTCCAGCACCAGCAGCGGCGGGTCCTTGAGAAACACGCGGGCAATGCTGACGCGCTGCTTTTGTCCGCCGGAAAGCATCACGCCCCGCTCGCCGATGAAGGTATCATACTGCTGCGGCAGCTTTTCGATGAACTCGGCTGCCCCGGCCAACCTTGCCGCCGCGCGGATCTCTTCGTCGGTCGCGTCCGGCTTTCCGTAGCGGATGTTGTCCTTCACGGTACCGGAAAACAGATAGACGTCCTGCTCCACCACGCCGATCGCGCCGCGCAGCTGCGGCAAAGACAAGTCGTTGATGTTGACGCCGTCCAACAAAATCTCGCCCGAAGACAGATCATAAAACCGGGAGAGCAGGCTGCACAGCGTGGTCTTTCCGCTGCCGGACGGGCCGACGATCGCCACGTTTTCGCCCGCGTTGACGGTCAGATCCAGTGCGGTCAGCACATTGCCCTTTGCACTGTCATAAGCAAAGGTCACGTTTTTGAATTCGACCGTTCCGGAAACGGCATGCAGGTCTGTCGCGGCGCCGAGATAGCCGTCCTCTTCCTGCACCTCCATGACCTCTGCAAAGCGGGCGATGCCGGTCATGCCCTTTTCAAACTGCTCGGTGAATTCCACGATGCGCTTGATGGTGGAAATCAGCATGGCAACATAAAGCAGATAAGCTGTGAAGTCCGCCGTCGTGATGCGCCCGCTGCGCAAAAACATGCCGCCCAGCAAAATCATGACCACATACATCAGGCCGTCAAAAAAGCGGACCATGGCGTTCAGCCGCGCCATATAGCGATAAGAGCTTTTTTGCACGCCGCTGAGCCGCGCGCTTTCGCTGTTGAATTTTTCGGTTTCGGCGTCTTCGCCTGAAAATGACTTGACCACGCGAATGCCGAGCAGCGACGTTTCGGTCTTGGCATTGACCTCGCCGGCGATCTCGCGCCGCTCTTTAAAGATCGCGCGCATCTTTCGCCGGAAATACAGCGTTCCGAAGAACATGAACGGCAGCATGATGAACGCGCCGGCCGTCAGCGACGGGCTGATGGTACACAAAAACGCGCACGACGCGATCAGCTTGACCGTAAAAATAAAGAATTCCTCCGGACAGTGATGCGAGAATTCCGAAATGTCAAACAAATCGGTCGTGATGCGCGACATCAGCTGACCGACCTTGGTGCTTTCATAATAACGAAGGGGCACATGCAGCAGGTGCGCAAACATATCCTCGCGCATGCTTTTTTCGATCTCAACGCCCATCGAGTGGCCGACATAGATCATGTAGTAGCCGGCCAGCATATCGATCCCCTTCAGCAGCGCATACAGGCCCGCCATTGTGAAAATGAGCTGCAGCGTCAGCTTTGACAGGTCATCAAGCGCGACGGCCGCGATGCGCCGCACCAGAATGGGCAGCACAATTTCGTTGGCCGTGGTCAGCGCCGCGCAAAACAGGTCCAGCAGCACCACGCGCTTATGCTTCAGAAAATAGGGGAAAAACCAGCGTTTCAGATTGATGCGTTTTTCATTCACGGCAATCCCTCTTTTCTATAGTTCCGTCTTTGTTGTGTTCAGGTCCGCCCACTGAGGCTCTTTGAAGCCGACAAGCACACGGCCGCCGTCAATCAGCAGCGGGCGCTTGACCAGCATCCCGTCGGACGCCAGCAGCGTGAGCTGTTCATCCTCTGTCATGGTCGGCAGCCGATCTTTCAGCCCCAAGGCTTGATACCGCACGCCGCTGGTATTGAAAAAGCGTTTCAGCGGCAGCCCGCTTGCCCGGTACCATGAAGACAGCTCCTCTTTGGTGGGCGGTTCGGTTTTGATATTGCGGTCTTCATACAGCAAACCGTGATCATCCAGCCAGCGTTTTGCTTTTTTGCATGTGGAACACGGCGGATATTCCAGAAACAACATATCGCGCACTCCTTTGCCTTTTTTCATATTCTATCACAAAAAGGCAAAAAAATCCATAGCTAATCCGTAAATTACAAGCCTGCACCACGCAGAAACCCCCTGCTCTTTCGAGCAGGGGGCATAGTTCTGTGGGTCGATGAACTTACTTCGTCAGTTCAATCAGCGACCAAAGCTGAAGAGCTTGCGGAAGAATTCCTTGATCGCGCGGATCAATCTCTGGAACCAGTTCAGGGATTCGTGCGCTTCTTCAACCGCTTCGTGATACTCTTCGTCCGTACCGACGGTCTGTTTCCAGACGCCCGTGATCTGCTGCATCGCGTCTGCAATGCCTGCATAGATGCAGGTATCCGGGCCTTCTGCCAGGCCGTTGAACATTCTCTGAAGGATCAGCTTCGCAGTGTCAAGGCTGCCGTTGTAGACTGCGTCAACCACAAGTGCAACGCCGAACAGCTGGAACAGCGCGGAGATGATGAATTCAGCGGCGTGGTTCGCGTCAAGCGCACCGAAGAGTTCATTGATCGCGTTGCCGACGGTCTTTCTGGAGCCGCCTTCCGCAGACAGGTCAAACACATCAGACAGCCAGTTGGCAAGCGCCTGCTTGTTGCCTTCTTCACCGAACATCTTGAGCAGCCAGGTCAGAACCAGCGTCAGGGTGTCGCCCTTATCCGCCACGATCTTGGTCTGGGTCAGCTTCTGTTCTCTGCCTTCATAGCCGGTCGGGTAGTTCTCGATGTACTCGTCGACCTGGCTGACCTTCAGCAGGTTTGCGAAGGAGTTGGCAGCCTGCGTTCTGGAGGTTGCAACCTCCTGCGTGCCCTCTGCGCCCTGGATCGCGAGCTTGTAGAAGTCGATCTCCGGAATACGGAAGTCATACTTCTTTTCAAGGATCTCGATACCGAAGTCGATCAGATGCAGCGTCTTGTCAAGATGCAGGTATTCGATGAGTGCGACGTCATTGATTGTAAAGACGGTCGCGATCAGTTTGACGATCTTGAAGACCGGAGCGAGCAGGTCGGCCACTGCGATGTAGAGGCCTTCACCGGACAGGAAGTACGCGAAGTTCGGCAGGATGCCAAGCAGCGTATCGACCGGCGTGGTGAGCAGCTTGTCAACCAGGGTCGCCACACGTTCAAGGATGTAGCCGAGCAGCTGAGATTCATCTGCTTCGACGGCAGCCTTGTACTGATCAAACGTCTTCACCTGCGCCGCAGAGAAGCCGAGCGCTTCAAGCAGCGGGATGATCGCGTAATCATAACCGTTGGAGCCCTTGATGTTGATGAGGCCGAAGAGCTCAAGGCTGGTGCCGTCGCCCATGAGCAGGAGTTTCAGGATGCCGTTGAGCGGGGTCAGGAGTTTCGCAAACGTATCTGCGAAGCCCTTGACGTCACCGTTACGGAAGCCCCAGTTGATGCCGGTTGCGGAACCAACATCCTCCCACTTCTCGGCGTTGCCGAGGACTCTGGAGCCGGCGGTGAAGCCGATGGAGTCATAGACTTCCTTGAACTTGGTCACTCTGAGGTCAAGGATGCGCTCTTCTTCAGGTTTGTCGTTCTCAAGGTTCGCGATGGTTTCAAGGATCGGATCGACGCTGCCGTTGCCGAGCAGGCCGAAGATCTTGTCAACCAGGTTGCTGACCATTTCGTTGGTGATGTAGTTCGTACCGACGAACTGCTTCAGCGAGCCGACGCCAGCGGTGGTCATGATGCGCTGGATCACGCCGTCAAGCTGGGAAGCAAGGACATCAGCGTTGGACTTCGTCATGGTGACGTACGGTCTGTAGTCGAAGCCGAGGACGCCCTGAATCTTCATGTTCTGTTCCGGAATCATGTTCGGTTCCGCGCCAAGCAGCGACAGAATCAGGTCGATGAGCTTCGTCGGATCTTCGATGATCTCTTCGATGAGCGAGTCAATCGGTTCACCGAAGCCGTCACCCTTGCCGATCAGTTCAAGGATCGCGTGGATGTTCTCTTCCGTCAGGAGCATCTTGAGCAGGGTCTCGAAGGCATACGCCTTGTCGCCGACCACATTCCACATGTTGCTGCCCGTGGTGTCCTTATCGTCGGAATCCACCAGCGGATACAGATCATAGGACGGATCCAGCTTGCTCTGGACCTTGTCGGCATAGTGGTCGCCGTTTTCGTCCGCGGCAGCCATCGTTGCCATCTTGATCCAGTCAAGGTCGATCGTGAGACCAATGCCGGTCTTGTCGATCAAGCTGGTGAGCAGGTTGTTGATGTCGGTGCTTGTGAGCGCGATGGAGATGCCGGCCGGGATACCGATGTGTGCGGCACCGATCTTGGTGGTGATGCCGTTGTCGCCGTCGTCGCTGCCGTCAAGCATCTCGCCGAGATTCAGACGGATCGCGATCGGGAACAGGCCGTCGACCGCCTCGATGATGGTGTTGATCGGCGCGAGGATGTTCGCGATGATCACTTCCAGGTTATCCTCGCCGATGACATAGCAGAGATTTGCAAAGATGTCGAGGACATTGGAGATCGGCGCGCCGAGGATCTCGTCCACACGGTCAACCAGTGCGTTCAGGATCGGGTACAGCGGGCTGCCGTTTGCGGCCTCAACCGCTGCCTCATACTCGCTCTGCGTCATGGTGTCGACGCCCAGGAGCTCAAGCAGCTGGATGATCGCGTAGTTGTAGCCATTGCCGCCCATGATGTTGATTTCGTCAAACGCGGTGATCATGGAGCCGTTGTGCGTGCCGTCGGTCTCGAACGGTACGCGCTTGGTGCCGCCCATCAGGATGATGGAGACCACCTTGTTCAGCGGCAGCAGGAAGTCGCAGACCAGGTCAACCAGACCGCCAAGGTCGGTGACTGCCCAATCATAATCCAGACGGACCGCAGTTGCGGGCTCGCCTTCGTCGGTCAGCTTCAGCGTGTAGGTCACACCGTCGAAGTTCTTGGTGCTGGCCATTGCCGCATCATACTGGGTAACTTCTTCGCCGTCGATCGTGGCGACGTAGACGTACTTGGTATGCGCTTCGGCGATGTCGGACCACTTCAGCTCGTCAAGCGCAACGCCCTTCGCAGCGGCTTCGCTGTTCATGAACGTCTTCAGCTTGCTGCCGAAGGTGTCGTTTGCAAAGGCCTTCGGAGCGATGGAGCTGATGCCGAGGTTGGTGTATTCGTTGACGTAGCCGAGGATCTGCGCCAGGTCAACGCCTTCCAGATTGTCAATGTTCGCGAGCAGCGGGACGATCAGGTTCATGATCGTGTTGCCGAGGTCAGCGTCTGCGATCATGCCGTAGACCAGCGACTTCAGATCGGTCGCGTCGATGCTCGGGATCAGGCCGAGGATCGTCGGGATCAGGCCGTCGATGCCCTCAAGCGCCGTGATAAGTTGATCGTGCTGTTCGTCTGTCAATGTGTTGTTGGTGCCGTCCGCTTCAGACTTGATGAGTGCCTGCTCGTTGTAAACTGCGAAGGAGACAAGGTACTTGTGAAGCAGCTTCAGCAGAATGTCGATCACTTCGTCTTCTTTGCCCGCCAGTCCGATGATGATATCATAGGTGTCGGACGGTTTCTCGATCTTGGCCAGGTCGGCGATGACAGCCAGCATATCCTCAGACAGCGCAGTCTTCAGGATGTAGTACAGGGCCGCGTCGATCTCGACATGCCACTTCGTCAGATCCGTGCCGACGGCGATGTCGCCGGACGGGGTGTCGTTGCGGATGCAGGCCTTCGACAGATCCACGAAGAAGGTGTCGGGCAGTGCGCCGACCGCCATGATCTCTTCGCCGGTCTCTTCGTCAATCAGCTTGATCTGCAGGTACTTGTTGATGAAGTCCACAAGGTTCTTGCCCTGGTTCTCACCGATGTCGATGATATCGTCAAGGCCAAGACCGATGAAGGATTTCAGCAGACGGTTGAGCTGCGAACGGGTGATGACGTCGCTGAAGTCGTCAAGAAGCGTTTCGATCGGAGCGATCAGGTTCTTGATGACCGGCTTGACATCGTTGTTCGCGATGAAGAACGCTGCGTTGCCGAGGACCTTCAGCAGCGTCGTGACCGGCGCTTGCTTCAGTTCCGGAAGCAGGTTGTTCAGGATCATGTTGATGAAGCTTCTGAGTGCTTCGATGCCGTTTGCCGGTTCGGTCGCAGAAATCGTTGCGCCGAACTCGTGCAGGCCGAGGCCATAGACAACCAGCGGTTCGATCGCCTTGCTGTAGCCCTTGCCGCCGCCCAGTGTCAGGGCCGGGGTCTCGCCGCCATAGATCGACAGCGTGCCGCCCGTCAGCAGGAAGCTGAGTACCGGCTCAAGCGGGGTGATCAGAGTCAGAAGGATATCAACAAATTCGTTCTGGGAATCGACGCCTGTGAAGATCGCCTTCAGGTCGGCATCTTCGCCTTCGCCGACGGTGTTGTGTTCAACAACCGCTGCCCAGGTGGTGTCTTCACCGATATAGGTGCTGAACTGTGTCGCGAACGCGGTCAGGCTGCTCGCGTCAAACGCTGCCTTGAAGGCGGCCGGGGACAGGTCAATCTTGGTCAGCTTTTCGATCGTTTCGATCAGCGACGGGTCAAGACCGCCAAGGACCGGCAGGACCAGGTCGGTGAGCACTTCCATCATTTCGTCGGTGAACACGATGTTGTTCAGAACATCGTCCACCAGGCCGGCAAGCGTGTCGGCGTCAGAGGCCTTGATCTTGTTGATGATCGCATCCGGATCCTCTGTATTTTCGGGAATGAAGCTCAGGACGATCGGGGCTGCCTTGCTGATGACCTTGTCAAGGCTGACGATCGCGTCGCCGACGCCATCCTTCACGATGAAGCCGTCAAGCAGGCCGAAGTACTTGAACACGAAGCCCAGGTAATCGGTGACCGGTGCGCCCTCCTTGTTGAGCAGGAGGATCAGGTCAACGATCAGGTTGTCGATGGCGTTCGGGTTCTCGATGATCTCTGTGATGATCTCTTTCTGCTCTTCCTTCATGCTGTCGGGCAGGATTCCCTTGATGAGGTCAACGATCTGCGCCTTGTTGTTGTCGGTCAGGATCGCCTCAAGCAGAGCCAGGAACGTATCGACCTTTTCGCCCTCGATGTTCACCAGACCCGGGACGGACGCATTGGCTTCGTTGCCGTCATAGACCTGTGCGGACGGCGTCTTCTTCAGAGCCGCGCCGGTTGCATAGGTTTCGCCGTCTGCGATCTGTGCCATCTTGGACGCAATCTTGTTCCAGTCAAGGTCAAGGTCAAGGGTGAGAACGATCTCGTTCGCTTCGCCTTCGTTGATCTTGATCTCGCTGATGAAGTTGTTGATGAGTCTTGCGAGCTTCCGTGCACCGAGGTCAACCGTGACGCCTGCCGGGCAGGTGTGCGCCTTGCCGATGTAAAGGCCAAGGATGTCGCTGAAGTTGCCGCTCTCAAGCACCTTGTCGATGTCGATGCTCACGGCGAACGGGATCACGTCGTCGATCTGCTGCGCCAGCGCGTTGACCGGCAGAAGCAGGTTCGCAATGATCGTGTTGATACCGTCGGAACCGATGAAGTAGAAGATGTTCGCAAGTTTTTCAAGGAGCGTGCTGATCGGAGCTTCGAGGATCTCGTTCACAAGACCGACAAGCTTCGTCAGGATATAGTGGATGTGCGAGCCGGTGGACGCAACGTCTGCTGCGTAATCGTCCAGATCGATTTCGATGCCGAACGCTTCCATCAACGGGATGATCGCGTAGTTGAAGCCGTTGCCGCCGGTGACGCGGATCTCTGCCTTGTCGTCGCCGGTATGCTCGGTATCCTCAAGGATCACGATATCTTCGCCGTCAAGCAGGATCTCGAAGACCTTGTCGAGCGGCTTGAGCGCTGCGGTCAGAAGGTCAACCAGCTTATCAAGGTTGTCAACACCGAAGTCATAGTCGATGTAGACCTTCTGCGCCTGTGCGGTCGGGGTCTCTTCGTCCATAACGGCGGTCAGGGTGACGGTCTTGCTTGCGCCGCCGACCGTGATGGTCGCGGAGGTCAAGCCTGCCGCAGCGGCGTAATAGTCACCGGTGACGGTGTCTTCGCCATCCGTGTAGCTGTAGGTGTAGACGTACTTCATGTACTTGTCAGCGATGTCGCTCCAACCGAAGACGTGCGCCTTGGTGACCAGCGTGACCGCATAGGTCTCGCCGTCGATCTCGGCCTCGGTCAGGTCTTTGCTCTCGTTGTAGTACTTGAAGGTTTCGCCGTCCTTCGTGTAGGTGTACTTGTATTTGCCGTCCTTGTTCGTGACAGGATCTCTGCGGTTCTCTGCGTCAACAGCCGTCTTCAGGTCGTTGATGAAGTCCGCAAGCGGTCCGCCTGCAAACGCGGTCGGGTCAAGGCTCACATCGATGTTGGAGAACCGGCTGACGTATTCAAGGATCTGGGCAAGGTCAAGGCTGCCGCTCTCAAGGCCCGCAAGCAGCGGCACGATGAGGTTGAGCAGGATGTTTGCAAGGTCTTTGCCGTTGTCATCCGTGTTATCGATGAAGCTCATGAGCAGATCGTTCAGTGAGCTGTACTCGGTCAGCAGGCCGAGGACCACCGGGATCAGATTGTCAAGCGTGCTGAGCGCGCTGCCGATCTCTGCCTTGGTGGCGCTGCCCTTCTGAGCAACTGCGATCTTGGTGATGTTCTCCTGCTCGATCTTGATGTAATGCAGGTCATACTTCGTCAGGAGCATGATGATCAGATCGACCAGTTCGTTCTGTTTGCCGGCAAGGCCGTTGACGATGTCAACCACGTTGATGGCTTCCGGATCCTCCGGTTCCTCAAGCTTCGCGACCTTGATGATGAAGGCCAGGAAGTCTTCGGTGCAGACGGTGGACAGGATGTACATCAGGACGTCGGCCTTATCGACGGTCCACTTGGTAACCTCAACCATCTGTGCCGGGGTCGGATTCTCGACCGGGTCGGCGATGGTCGGCGTCACATAGTTGATGGCGTACTTGCAAAGGTCAACGAAGAAGTTCTCGCTCAGGTAGTTCGTGACGGTGACGGTCTCGCCTTCGCCGGTGGCGGTCAGGCCGGACAGCAGCTCGTTCAGAATCGCGATCAGCTTCTCGCCCTTCGGGCCGGCAATGTTGATGATGTCATCCAGGCCGTAGGCCGTGCCGTTGATGACGACGAACTTCTTGATCAGGCCGTTGATCTCTTCGCGGCTGATGATGCTCTCAAACAGCGTCAGCAGGCCGGTGATCGGGCTGATGAGGTTTTCGATGACGGTTGCAACGCCGTCGTTTGCGATCAGATAGGACAGGTTGCCGATCACTTCAAGGATCGTGGAGACCGGAGCCGCTTCGATATCTTCGACCAGGCCGAAGATGCCGTCGACCAGGGAGTCAACCATGGCCACGCCGGTTGCAGCGTCTTCATCAATGTCGATGCCGAGCGCCTTGGCCAGCGGGACGATTGCGCCGCTGTAGGCGTTGCCGCCCTTCAGCTTCAGGCTGTCAACGAAGATCGTGATATCCTGGCCGTTCAGGAGCCATTCGAGCAGCGGATCGACCACGGTCAGCAGCTCGTCAACGACTGCCATGAAGGACGCCTTGTCGGTGACGTTCCAGGTGTAATCCACAACGACCTTGGTGACAGGCTGGTTATCGTCGTCCTTCTTCAGCGTGTAGGTCACGCCGTCGATCTCGATCGAAGCCTGTTCGGTCGCATTGTACTTCTCGACTTCTTCGCCGTCGATGGTTGCAACATAGACATACTTCTTATACTGTGCAGCCAGGTCAGCCCAGGATTCGGCAGCGCCGATGAAGGAACCGATCTTGCTTGACGCACCAAGCGTTTCTACGATGCCGGCGGTGGTCAGGTCGATGTTGAGCAGCTTCTTGACCAGCTTGCTGACGGTGGAGAAGGTGCCTTCTTCCATTCCGCCGAGAACGCCGACAAGCGCGCCCATGATGGTGTTCACCAGGTCATCCTTGAAGACGAAGTCATTCAGGAAGTAGTTCACGATGTTCTCGATCGTGGCATCCTGCGTGCCGAGGCCTTCCTTGATCTTGGTGATGATCTCGATCGGCTCTTCCTGTTCGGCCAGGAGGTCGATGACCTTCGGAACCGCACGGTTGAGGATCTGATCCAGCTTGGTGATGGATTCATTGACCTTGGCTTCTCTGCCGAGCGGCGTCAGGCCGTGGGCGTCGGTGCCGTAGTCATAGACCAGCGTTCCGAGATAGCGGAACAGCATGTCTCTGCCGACAACGTCATAGCCCTCGCTGAGCAGCTTGATGATTGCATCAACGATCGGGTCGGGATCAGCAACCAGGCGGTCAATGATGGTTGACAGCTCGTCGCGGATCTGTTCGGGCAGCATGTCAGGCGTGTAGTTGATCTTGTCAAGCAGCGCCTGAACGTTGTCGGAGTTGACAATCAGTTCGATCAGGGCGATCAGCGTGTCTGCCGGGTCGCCGGTCAGGTTCTTGATCCACTCTGCGCCGGAGCGGCTCCACTTCACGATATCCCACTTCGGATCCACCTTGGAATCCGTGTAGGTAATCGTTTCACCGCTTGCGGCTGCGCACTGGCCTGCCAGTGTTGCAAAGTTGATCGGGATGGAGAATTCGGGCAGATACTTGGTGATGAGTGCATTGACCAGGTTCTCGAGCGTATCGCCGTTCAGGTCAACCGTCAGACCGACTTCCATATCGGCCGGGACGTCGCTGCCCATCTTGAAGTTCACGATGCCGGTTTCGTCATCGTCATCCAGCGCCGCCGGGATATCGATCACAACGGCGATCGGCAGGATGCCTTCGATGGAGCGGATGACTTCGCTGACCGGAGCGATGAGGTTCGCAACGATCTTGGTCAGGCCGTTCTGGCTGACATAGTAGGCGATGTTGGCCAGCTTGCTGAGGATGAAGGACACCGGAGCATTCAGATTGCTCGCATCCAGCAGGCTGAGAACCGCAGTCAGGATATACTTGAGCGGGGATTCATTCTCGATCAGCGCGTTATATTCGGCCTGCGTCTTCAGCGGGGCGCCGTCCACGGTGGTGATGCCGAACATTTCAAGCAGCGGGATGATCGCGTAGTTGTAACCACTGCCGCCCATGATGTTGATTTCTTCAAAGGCGCTGATGGAGTCGCCATAGATTCTCGGGTCGTGAGACTCGAACTCATAGACGCCGCCGCCCAGCAGGACCTTGAGGATCGGATCTGCCGGCTTCAGCAGGTTGCAGACGAAGCTGATGAGCGTATCTGCATCTGTGATGCCGAGGCTGTAGGTGCTGCCTTCCGCGAAGAGTTTTTCAGCCGAGTCAACCTTCGTCACACGGACCGGTGTGGTCACGGCGGTCAGGGTGTATTCGACGCCTTCGATCGTCGCCTTGGTCAGGCCGGCTTCGGCGCCCCAATACACGACGGTCTCTTCGTCGGCATTGACATAGGTGTACTTGTATTCTGTGACGTCTGCATTGACTCTGGTGACCGGTTCGGTCTTTTCGTCGTCAAACAGTTTCGTCAGGGTGTAAGTCTTCGCATCTGTGCCTTCGCCGATGGTGACGGTGGCCTTGTCAGCGTCGTAGTCATAATACTCGACCGTTTCGGGTTCTGCGTCACCTTCGCCCGGTACGACGTAGGTGTAACCGTACTTCATGTACTGCGCCGCGATATCGGACCAGGTGGTCTTGCCGTCGAAGTAGGCCGCAAGCCGCGGTTCGTTGGCAAGGAAGGCTGCCGGTGTGAGCTGGATGTCATACTCTTCACCGAGGACATCCTTCACAATGCCGAGAACCATTTCGATGGTATCCATCGTCTTGGCGTCCATGCCGCCCAGCGCGCCGACGATCAGGTCAAGCAGCTTGGTGACAAGCTCATCGTTGTAGAGGAAGTTGCCGATGAAGTCAGACAGGCTGGTGAAGTCTTCGATGAACAGCGGCAGGATCTCATTGATCAGGCCGTCAAGCGTCGTGATCGCCGCAGAGGTCTGCGCCTTGGTCACGGTGCGGTTCTCGCTGTTGTCGGCGCCTTCGGTGGTGTCATAGTACGGGATGGCGACCTTTTCAAGCGCAAGGGCTGCTTCGGGCTCTTCGATCGCGAGATAGGTCACGACATACTTGTTGAACAGCTTCGCAAGGATGGTCAGGATGCCTTCCACGCCGTCCGGATCGTTGAGGATGCCCGTCACGATCTCTGTGATCTGGTTCGGTTTGCCTTCATCGTCCGGACCCGGAAGCAGCGCTTCGATCAGGTCGACGATCTCCGGCGTGCCGAGGATGAAGCCGACCAGGCCGCTCAGGAAGTATTTCTCCTGACCGACGATCGTGGTGCTCTTGCCGGCAACGCCTTCGGTCGGGTTGCCGTCCTTGTCGACCTTCTGGCCGTCGGTGGTCAACAGGTAAGACATCGCAGTGGATCTGGCGGAATCATAGGTCTCGAAGTCACCGAGCTTGCCGGCCAGGGTATAGAGCATATCTCTGGTCAGCGTGATGGAAACGCCCTTGTCTTCCAGTGCGCCGTTCAGCAGGTCGTTGATCGTGCTGAGCAGGCCCTTCTTGACGATCTCTTCGTGCGTTTCGGCATCGATCTTTCCGGTGTGGGTATCTTCAAGCTTGATGGTGTAGAACAGGTCGACAAAGTCTTCCAGTTTGATCTCGTAGAACTCGCTGACCACAGACAGCAGCGCGTTCACGAACGCAAGTGCAGAGTCGACCAGCGTGGCCACGCCGTCGTTCGCGATGAAGTAGACGAGAGATGCAAGGTTCTTCGCAAGGAAGCCGACCGGTGCGCTCTCCAGGTTGGACAGGACCGCTTCGATCTCTGCAACCAGATAGGTCAGCATCTGGGTCGCAGTGGTCTTTTCGTTGAACTGTTCCTGGGTCAGGAGTGCGCCTTCACCGGTGGTGCGCAGGCCGAGCGCCTCAAGCAGCGGGACCAGGGCCTGTTCATAGCCGTTGGAGCCGCGGATCTCAAGGTAACCGTTGCCGATCTCTTTGCCGTCGCGGCTGTCGTCGGGTTCGGTCGTCACATCGATGCCGCCCGCATCATTCGCGGTGTACTGGTTGGTCAGAACCGGTTCATATTCGCCGCCGTTGTTGATGAGCGTCAGCGTCATGCCCTGGAAGACCACGCGCAGCAGATCTGAGAACGGATCAAGGATCGGGCCAAGGATGTCGACGATGCTCTGCAGGCTGTTGACGCCCCAGACGATGTTCTTGTCTGCGGAATCGACTTTGGTCGCGCGGACCTTCTGCATCACAGCGGTGATCGCCACTTCAACGCCGCCGATGACAGCCTTGTCAAGGCCGGCGGTCTCATCAGTATAAGCCTCGCCGTTGTCATCTCTGGTGTAGTTGTACATCTTCTTGCCGTCAACAACCGTGTAGGTCTGTTCGGTCTTGTCGACCTTGACGCCGTCGACTTCTTCCTGCTCAAACAGCTTGGTGAGCGTGTAGATCACAGCGTCTTCGCCTTCACCGACGGTGAGGGTTGCCTTGTTGTCGTCTGCGTCATAATACTCGACTGTTTCATCTTCTGCACCGTCCACGCCGGGTACGATGTAGGTGTAGCCGTACTTGGTGTACTTCGCAGCGATGTCAGCCCAGGTGGTGTCTTCGGTCACTTCGCCGAGATACTCGGTCAGACCTGCGATGTGGTTGGTTTCTGCGATTGCTTTGATGCCTGCCGGCGTCAGATCAAGCTCGATGGCAAGGATCGGAAGGACCTTGTTGATCGTCTTGATGAGATTCGGGTCGATGCCCTTCAGCAGGCCGACGAGCAGGTCAAAGATGGTGGACATCAGGCCGTCATTGATGAGCAGCGTGCTGAGCACGTTCTTGATGAGACTCTCAAGATCGTTGCTGTCTGCAAGCGCATCAAGGATCGACTGAACGGTTTCGCTCACGGGCTTGGTGCCGTCACCGGTGATCAGATCCGGAAGCAGGTTCTTGAGCACCGGAACCGCCGCGTTGAGCACGTTGTCAAGTTTCGTCGGGATGACCGCGACCTGATCCTTCAGCTCGTCAGAGCTCAGGTCATCATAATCGCTGTGATCCACGGTGATGTAGCGGTTGACCCATTCAGCATAGGTCACGTCATAGCCTTCAAACAGGGCCGTGATCACTTCCGCAACCTTCAGGCCGTTGTTTTCGCTGTTGACGATACCGTTGAGGATACCGCTGATGGCGTCGCGGACTTCGCCTTCGTCCATCTTGTCTGCGATGATCAGGTTGACCTGATTCAGCAGCGCCTCAGACAGCACGCTGTCAAGCAGATAGACCAGGGAGTCGGCAATGTCAACCTTGAAGACGTCGACAACATAGCGGGTATCCGTAATTTCATAACCCGGATAATCATTCATGTTGTAGACATTCTGGGCAACCTTTGCCTTCAGCGTCTCTTCGCCGGCCTGCTTCTCAAGGAAGTAGTAGACCTTGCTGGCGGACGTCTTCTTGTTGATGGTGATGGTGTGTGATGCGTAATCTGAGAAGAAGGTGGCCGGAAGCAGCTGGAACACCTCGATGGTGTTGAGCGCCTCGAAGTTGAAGACCGCATCCGGATTCTTCACCGTCATCAGGACGCCGCTGAGCACCTTGTTCAGCAGGGCAACCAGGTTGCTGCCGTTCTCGCCGATGATACCGAAGATATCGTCGATATCGAAGACGATCGGATCGCCGTCTGCGTCAACGATCGGCTGGTCGTCGCCGTCAAGGATCGCGTAATCCATCGGGTCTGCGCCTTGCGGAACCTCGATCTTTTCGGCGCCGTCCGGGTTGAGGATCAGCAGATACTTGCCCAGGTACTTCGTGATCAGGTTGTCGATCAGCGGACCGATGACCGGGTTGACGATGTCGAGCAGAGCGAATGCCGGAGCAAGCAGCTGCTTGATGACATATTCAACGCCGCCGTTCGCGATGAAGTAGGACAGAGTCGGGAGCAGGGTGAGGATGTATTCGACCGGACCGTTCTCGACCTGTTCCACAACATTGAGGATCGGATTGATGATCGCGGACAGAACATCCGTCGCGTTGTCATAGGTCGCAAAGGTTGCCGGCGTGACCAGAGCGCTATCCTGGACCGCAAGGCCGCGGAACAGCTCATAGAGCGCCCTATAGCCTTCGCCGCCAATGATGGTCAGAACATCCTTGATCTCGCCATCCTCAATGATATAGTGGCCTTCTTCGTCCTTGCTCGGCAGAACGTTGATGTCCTTGCCGCGCAGCAGGAAGTCGAGGATACCGAGGACCGGCTGAAGTGCGCCGCCGAGAACCGCGATGAACGCGTCGATCTTTTCATCTGTCGCACTGCCGTCACTGTGGGTGTCGACCGCAGCGTCGATGCCCCAGTTCTCGGTCAGGACGACCTTCTTCGCGCGGACGATGGTCACGGTCTGGCTGCCGTCGTCGCCGACGTTGACAACCGTGCCGCTGAGCGTGTCAAGCACATCCCAGTAGGTCTTGGTCTCTTCGTTTTCTTCACCCGCATTCAGCGTGTAGGTGTACTTATAAAGGGTGACTTCTTCTTCGGAGCCTTCCGGCGTCTCGGTCTTGGTGACATAGGCGTTGGAAAGCTTGTAGATCGTGCCGTCGCCGGCCGTTTCAACCTCTTTGCCCTTGCTGTCGAGCTCGACAGTGGTTCCGGCGAGGTTCGCGTTCGCGCTGGTGTAGGTGATGGTGATCGGCTTGCCGTCTTCATCAAGCTTGTCAGCGCCATCCTCCTGCTCGGTCGCAGTGTAGACGTACTGCAGGTACGCTTCCGCGATCTCAGACCAGGTGGGTTCGTATGCATTGTCGTCCTTCGCGGTACGGATCGCCGTAATGCGCGCGTTCAGGAAGTTCGCAACTTCACCGGTCGCCTTTGCGGCAAAGCCGGCGGGCGTCAGGTCGTATTCGACCAGTTTGTCAACCAACGGCAGGACGGTGTTCAGCGTGGACGCCAGATCTTCACCGCCAAGCAGGCCGATGATCAGGCCGAGGATGGTGTTCATCATATCATCGTTGATCGCATAGTCGGTGAGCAGCTGATCGACGATGTCTTTGATGGTGATGTTGCTGGTGTCGCTGAAGTTCTTGAGGATCGCCTTGAAGGTTTCGTTCTCTTCCAGCAGCGGGATCAGCTCCGGAACCAGAGTCAGGAGCGTGCCGTCCAGCTTGCGGATCGAGCGGCGCAGCTTGCGCTGGGTCAGTTTCGTGTCGGTCTTGAAGGTGTCGTAGTCATAGTTGACCTTGTCGAAGGACAGGTATTCCATATCCATCGTATCGACTTCATAGTTGAAGAAGTACTCAAGCAGGACACGGATGATGACATAGCGGTTCTCGCCGGTGACCTTGTCGAGGATCTCTGCCACGGTGCCTTCCACCTCAACGCCGGCGATGTCAAGGATGACTTCAAGCAGGGAGGTTTCGCCGCCGAGCAGCAGGTCGCCGAGGATCGCCATGATGGTGTCCGCACGGTTCGCCTTGATGCCGACAAACTTGTAATCGGTGTGGTAAACGGTGTCTTTTTCGTCGCCGGTCGGCTTCGCGCCCATTGTCTCACAGCTGCGGGCCGTGGCCAGATAGTCCACGGTGCCGATCTTGCCGAGCAGGGCCGCAAACAGGCCGGTGCCGTCGGCTGCCGCGCCGATGGTGGTGTAGATCTGAGTGATCTTCGCGGTGTCGGGCTGGGTTTCGCCGTCAACCTCGATGGGCTTGCCTTCCGCATCCTTCAGGACGATGTTCTTTGCAAGCAGCTTATACAGCATGCCTTCCAGCGCATCGGCAGAGGTGAAGCCGGCGATGATGTCATACAGGTCGTTCCAGTCGCTGGTATCGACCAGCGCGCCGATGGTTTCGTTGTTCTTGATGAAGTTGGTGATCAGGCCATAGATGTCGATCGCCTGATAGTAGCCTTCATACGGAGCCTCGCCGTTGCCTTCGCCGTTGATGTCGACCCAGTTCGCGGTGATCTCGTTGACAAGGTCAACCAGTGTGGTGAGCGGTGCAACAAGCTGCTGCAGGCCCTGGGTCAGACCGCCGGAGTAGATGAAGAACAGGAGCTGCGGCAGGGCGTCGATGATCGTTTCGACCGGGGTCTCGACGATCTTCTTGATGACGAGGTCAACGTAATCGAGCACCTTGCGTGCATACTGATCATCGGGCAGGGCGTTGAATTCGGCCTTTGTCAGGATCTGATGGTCATATTCACCGGTGGTTTCGTTCTTCACGACCGGTGCGATGCCGAACGCTTCAAACAGCGGGATGATGAAGCGGTCATAGCCGTCGCCGGCGGTGAGCATGACGCCGTCAAGAATGATGAGGTCTTGCTCGGAGAGCAGGAACTTCAGGATCGGGACCAGCGGCGTAACGATCTGGCCGAGGAAGTCGAACACATCGTCATAGGTCGCAATGCCGAAGCTGTTGGTGCCTGTCAGCTTCACTTCGTAGCTGTACGGTACGAACGTGAGGTACTTATAGACCGTCGTCTCTTCTGTGCTGGCTTCCGTATCAACAATGCGGTTGCCGCTGTCGTCAAGCTTGAACATCTTGAGGCTCTTGGTCTCATAGATCGCCTTGACCACATCGCCCTGTTTGACGGTGGTGATGCCTTCGTCCGCGTCGGCAGTGTAGGTGTAAGTCTCTTCCGGATACGCGGTCTCGTCAAAGAGTTTGACTTCCTTGACCAGTTCGCACGCGTTGGTTTCTTCGTTGAGCTTCGACTGATAGATGTAGCGGTCAGCCTCATCCGCGGCATTGACATACGCGGTGCAGCCGGTGATCTCGTCGTCTGCATTATAGGTATACAGAACGCTGTAGGAACCTTCGTTGACCGTCTTGGTCTTGCTGACGAACTCGCCGTCACCGTTCTCGGTCAGAACGATCTTGCCGCCGGCGGTTTCGCTGCCGGTGATCGTGATGACATAGTGGACGTCGGTGGCGTCGTCCGCAGCAGTGATGGTGATGACATTGCCCTCTGTGGTGGCAACTTCGCCTTCACCCGCCTCGCGGATCGTCTCATCCTTGTAAGTGCGGATGCTCTTGAGTCCGTCATAGGCTTCTTTCCATGTGACCTTGCCGTCGCCGTCCGCATCATACGGTGCGAAGTAGGTGTTGATCGCCGTGGAACTGTCCATGAACGCCTTCAGCGTCAGGTCAACGCCGTCGATCAGATCAGGCAGCATGCCAACGATGTTGCCGACCATTTCGTTGCCGCCAAGCAGGCTGATGAGCGTTGCCATCAGCGTGGTGGCAAGGCCGTCTTTCGCCTCGGCGTCTTCGCTCGCCGGGGTATCCTTGAAGAAGCCGACGACCAGGTTTTCAATGATCGCTTCGGTTGTGTTGCCTTCGATCGTCAGGCCGCCCAGTGCGCCTTCCGGCAGGAAGCCGATCACGGCCGGGATGATCGTGCCAACAAGTTTGTCGATCTTTGCGGGCAGTTGTTCAAGCTGTTCTTTGTTGACCTCGGCAGCCTCATAGTCGATGGCTGCGGCAGCATCCAGCTCGTCGTACTGCTCCGGCGTGTCGCGGACGACCTTCGCCTGATACTTCACCTGATACCAGGACAGCAGGTCGATGAGCAGACGCTCAAGCGGCTCCTGATTCTCAAAGATGGAGTACAGCAGAACTGCAAGCAGATAGTCGGTGTTGGCGTTTTCGATGTCGAAATGATCGCCGTATTCCTTGTCGAGACCAAGGTTCTCATAGTTGATGTTCAGCAGGGTGACCAGCAGGTTGCGGATACCCGGCGTGAAGAGCAGCTTGTCGAGGACCTCAAGCAGAACCGTCTCGCGGTCAACCACATAGTCGAGATCCGTATCGTTCACTTCGCGCGTTCTGTACGCGTTGCCGCCGATTCTCTTCAGCGTGCCGGTGGACAGCGTGGTCACAGTGAACTCGACGTCAGCGATCACGCTCTGCTGCGCGGAATCTTCGCTGTAGATCCAGGCGCAGGACGCCAGATCGTCAAAGATGGTGTCAGACAGGATGCTTCTCAGCTGGATGGTCTGCTTGTTGCCGCCTTCGCCAACATCAAACGAGATGTTGTCGATGACCTGCCACAGGATGTCAAGGATCGTGTATTCGGCATAGGCCGATGTGTCGCCGCCCAGGGACGATGTGGAGGTGCCGTCGTTGCCGACCGCAAAGGCGCGGACCAGGAAGTCGTTCATGTCGGCATTGCCGGCCGCGCCGGTTTCACCGGTTGCCTCGTTGATCTCACGCAGGAGATAGGCAGCCAGAGCCGCACGCGCGGAGGCCTGCTTCGCCGGGTTGGTGTAGCTGGTGGTCTTGGCGCCGACGTCTTCGTTCGACTTTTCAACCGCCTCAACCAGCAGCTTCTTCAGCATGCCGAGGATATCGATCTCATAGATGGCCTTGATCTTGTTGGTGATCGTGGTCACCGGAACCAGCAGGTTTTCGATCAGGACATCTGCACCGTCGCTGATCAGGAAGCGTGCCAGATACGGCAGGATCGTCAGCAGCGTGTTCATCGGGCGATCCGCCAGCGAATAGATCAGCGCTTCGATCGCATCGATCAGCGTGGTCAGGATCAGTTTGTAGTTGTTGTCTGTCAGGTCGGAATCGGATACCAGATAATAGGTATCGTCGGCATCGGTCGCGAAGGTGGCCGTGGAGCCATAGACCGCCTGCATGAAAGCCTGCGGCGTCAGAATGCCGCCCGCAAGATACGGCTTCGTGAGGTCATTGGTCTTTTCCTTCGCTGCGTCAGCTTCATAGAGCTTGTCGATGGCAAGGGACTTCAGCAGCGGATAGATGACCGTCTGATAGCCTTCCAGACCCTCGATCTTGATCTTGTCATAGATGACGAGTTCTTTGCCCGTGAAGAGCAGCTCAAACACGGCGTGCAGCGGAGAGATCAGGTTCCACACAAGGTCAACCAGATCGTCAAGGCTTTCAACGCCCCAGGTCAGGTGCAGCTGAACGGCCTGTTCCTGAACGTCGCTGTCTTCCATCACGGGGTTGCCTTCTTCGTCAAGGATGACTTCGCCGGTCACAGGATCTTTCTTTTCCACCTGGACCCAGACCGGGGTCAGCGCCTTTTCAACGCCGACTTCCGTGTCGGTGGTGATCTTGCCGGTGGCAAGGTCGATGAGCGCGCTGGTCAGGCCGGCGGTCGGGCTGTAGACCTTCGCGGTCACTGCCTCGCCCTCGTCGGTCGTTTCACCGGTGAGATACTCATAAGCATATTCAAGGTTCTCTGCGGCAACCTGGTTCCACTTCTTGTGGGTACCGATGGTGCCCGCAAGCTGCGAAACGTTCGCCTTCACGGTTTGCGGCGTGAAGCTAAAGCCTGCGCCGTCAAGAATCTTGACGATGACGTTGATGATGTTGGTGGATTTGCCGTTGCCAAGCACGTTGATCAGCATGCCGACCAGCGAGTTGATCATGTCGTCGGTCAGGAGCTTTCTCTCAAGCGCCTTGTCAATGATGCTGCGGATGGTCAGGTCGTCGTCTTCCGTCAGGCCAAGCGCGGTCAGGAAGCCGCCGTCGCCCGCCAGCTGCTCTTTCAGCAGATTCAGGATCGTGCCGACCAGGCCGTCCAGGTTATCGATCGCCGCCGCGGTCTTGACGCGGGAAATCTCAGACACCTGCTCGTCAGCCGATGCGGTGCTGTTGTGTTCGCGGACGTCGTCAAGGGTCGAGTAACCGCGATCCTCATAGAATTCATAGTGCGTTTCGTTCTCGATCTTCTTCAGCTGGAACGGCGTCGAGTCGATCGTTTTGTAGCCGGTGAGCAGGTCAACGATCAGGTCAACCAGCGCTTCCGGATTATTGAAGACATTGGTGAGCACTTCGTCAAGGATCTCGTCCTTGTTGTCATCTGTCAGGTCATAACCGAGCAGGTTGCCGACCATTTCCATGATGGTGGTGTTCTGCTTGATGAAGTCCACAAGGAACATCAGGACTTCCGCCTTGCTGACGGTGACCTGGCCCTGTGCGTCAATCTTGACAAGGTCGCTCACATTGCCGCTGTAGCCCGCAACGGAGTTCACCGGGCAGCTTTCGCCGAGATATCCATAGGAGTCGCCGATGGCGGCAAGGCTCTTGATGAATTCACGCAGCGCGTTCGCACGGAGCTCAGCCGCTTCGTCCTTCAGCGTGGTGGCGTCGGCAGGATTCGTTGCAGCCGCAGCTTCAGCAAGTTTCGCTTTTGCTGCGTTCTCTGCATCCTTGTCAAGGAAGAAGACAACGCTGTGCATATAGTCCACGCCGTCGTCTTCGGGCGCATCTTTCGGCTTCAGAATACCGGACAGGTCAAATTCGAGCGAGCCGAGCAGGCGAAGCAGGGTCTTCGTAAGGTTCGGTTTGAAATCGTCGATGTAGTGCGTTTCGATTTGGCCGGTTTCTTCGTTGTATTCGATCTTTGCCTGCAGCAGGTTCTGGATCGCCGACCAGTTGACCTGCTCGTCATTACGAAGCATGGAGATGACGCCTTCAAGCACGGCGGCAAGGATCTCATCAACCTTCACGGTGATGATGCCCGCAGCCGGGTCGGTCTTCCAGCCGATGATATTCGTCAGGGTGGTGACCGGGATCAGCAGGTTCTGCACCAGCGTGGTCAGACCGTCGCCATAGATGAAGTAGGCAAGGGTCGGCAGCGCCTGGGTCAGCGTCGCGATCGGGAAGGTCGTAACGATTTCGACAAAGCCGAGCACGTCGTTCGCGATGTACTTGATGGCCTTTTCGGTGCCGTTCTCTTCCTCCATCATCGCCTGATACTCGGCGGCTGTCAGCAGGTCGGGCTGAATCTCGTCATCGGTGCCGGCTCTGCCGGACACACGGTTGATGTACTGCAGCATTGTTTCACCGGTCGGATTGGACGTATCTGCCGGGTTGGTGCTGATGTAGTTCAGGATCTGTTCCAGACCGAGCGCGTTGAACAGCGGCACAAAGACGTTCGCGTAACCGTCCACACCCTTGATGTTCAGGGCGCCGACATCGTTTTCATCTTTGAACAGCTTCAGGTCTTTGCCCGCGAACAGGGCCTTGAAGACGTCGTCCAGCGGGGAGATCATCAGCCAGATGTCATCCAGGAACGCGTTCTTCTTCGCGATGAATGTTTCGGCGCTGGTTGCACCTTCAATGCTGTCAAGGTTCCAGGTCCAAAGCGGCGTGGCTTCCTTGTTGACCTTCGCGGTCAGCTTGTAGGTGTTGCCTGCATCGATCAGGTCCTCAGACGGCGGGCAGATGATCGGGTCGCCGTATTCTTCACCGTCAGAATTCTTCAGGATCAGGATTGCCTTCAGGAAGCTGTATTCGGACTTGAACTCGACGGTTTCGCCGTCTTTGTTCTTGTATTCATAGACGTACTGGCTGCCGTCTTTGACACGCGGATATTCAGACGCGGTCAGCGAACGCGCATAAACAGGCTCATATTGGCCGGTTGCTTCGTTGTAGGCAAGCTTGTCGATTTCGTGGCCCTCGTCGTCCTTTTCTTTTTCGGTCAGTTTGACCGGATGGCCTTCGTCGTCGGGCTTCAGCAAATCGCTGTCTTCATAGGTCTCATACTTCCAGTTGATGTTGCCGTCGCCGTCTTTATAGTGGTTCTCGATGATCTGGGCCCAACCGAATTCGACGGTCTCACCGGCGATCCGGGCGGTGCCAGCCTCGGCGTCGATGGAGTTCGGGTCAAAGCCGTAGCGCATGTAGGAGCCAAGACCCGTGTTCGGCGCGATCTGATAGAAGTGCTTCGCGGTAAAGTCGATGCCCGCAGAAGTCAGGATGTTCATCACGGCGTCGACCGTGCCGCCGGAACCGCCGATCAGGCCAAACAGGGCGTTGGCGACCATGTTGATGAAGTCATCCGTCAGCAGGTTTGTGGAAAGAAGGCCTTTGACCAGCTCCCAGAAACCGGAACCGCTGGTATAGTCCATGACGCCTTCCACCATGTTCAGCGACAGCATGCCTTCTTCATACAGTGCAGCCAGGATATCGGGCAGCGCCTTCTGAATGACGTAGTCGAGGTTGGCGATCGCATCTTCCACTTCGGCTCTGGTGAACAGCTTGTCGCCGTGTTCGTCCACATCGACGCTGTCCCAATCATAGCCGTCGCTCTCAATGTAATAATCCTTCCACGCGTCAGACTGCATGGTCGTCGTGATCTCGCTGTCGACCTTGTTCATGTACTCATAGAAGTAGTACTCGGTGCCGTCCGGGCTGTACTCGGTCAGCAGGTCGATGATGAGACCGGTGAGGATATCCACGCGCTTGGCGGAATAGTTGTGGTCTGCGCCCTCCGCCGCGGTGGCAAGGGTGTTGAGGTTGTTGACGATGTTGGTGACGATACCCTGGATACGTTCGTTGGATTCCACGTCATAGGCTGTCTGGACCCCCATGTTCTCAAAGATGCCCATGATCATGTCGCCCAGGAAGATCACCAGTTCGGGCGTCAGCACCTGGCGCAGCAAGGTAATCAGCAGCTGGCCCGGGGTGGCCGTGAAGTAGGTGAACACTTCGCTCGTGCTGCTGGTGCCCTTATAACGCTTCGTCGGCAGCGTCTGTGCATATTCGGAGCCGTCGGCCGCCAGTGCAGCAAAGTCGAGCGTATCAATATAGGTCGAATACGCGTTCTCTTCCGTGCCGCTGATCAGGCGGGAGATCAGGTCGTTCAGCAGCGTTTCAATGTCAAGGTACTTGTCGAGCAGGCCCTCGATGTCGAGCGCGATGATGCGTTCCAGCACCGGGTCCACGATCTTGAGCAGCTGAAGCACCGGAGCGATCAGGTTCTGCACCGCGATGGACAGGTTGTTGGTCATCGTGCCGTCGCTGTTGTACTCATACAAGAAGTAGCACACGTTCGGCAGAACGGACGCCAACACGGTGATCGGCTTGTCAAGCAGCGCCGTGACGCCCGCGTTCGTGTCTCCGAAGAGCAACTGGCCAAGGCCGGTGAACAGCGCGTCAAGCGGAGAGTTCGCCATCGGGACATAGCGGTTGCCACCCTTCAGGCTGGTCCAGTTCACGGTGGTGAGGTTGGACGCGGTGAAGGTGTTGGTGGTGTAAACGCTGTTGTTGAACTGGTACTGATACATGCAGGCGGACGTATCTTTCAGACCAAGGGCCTCAAAGATCGGCACGATCGCTTCGCTGTAGCCGAAGCCGCCGCGCAGGGTCAGTTTGTCAGCGATGGTGATAGGTTCATTGGTCAGGATGAGGTTCAGGATCGGAGCAAGCGGCTGCAGGAACGCTTCAACAAAGCTCTTCAGCTTGTTATAGCGCGCAATGCCGGTCTCGCCGCTGGTGATGCCCAGCCAGTCGATGCCCGTCTCATAGGCGACGTCCGCCCAGGAGAGCTGATCCTTCAGATAGTTGAGGTTGGCGGTGGATTTCAGGGTGTTCAGCTCGGTGCCGGCTGCCGGATAAGCGCCGGTGCGCTGTTTCCACGCCTGACGCAGCAGCCACAACTGGATGGAGGTGCTGCTCACGTTGGTCGCCTTTGCCGGGCCTTCCTTGGCCGCGGCCTGATAGAAGCCGTACGGCGAAATGTCAAGCTCGATGCGCTTGGTCAGCTTGACCACACGCTCCAGAATCTCGGTGTCGGCAATCAGCTTGGAGAGAATACCGACGTGCTGGTCGATCTCACCGGTCTCGGGGTCGGGCTCGGTGTCGGCAACATGCGTGCCGAAGAGCAGATCCATCAGGATGTCGACGACCTCGTTGGAGCAGACGATCTCTGCAACGGCGTCTTTCAGGTTGTTGACCTGGCCGGACGTGATGCGTTCCACGATCGGCGTCAGGTTGTATTTTTCAATGAGCGGTTTCAGGGCGTCGATGTTTGCCAGAATCTGGCCGATCAGCGGCACCAGGTTGTTGATGATCTTGTCGATGGATTCGGTGGCGGCGTTGGCCTTCGCCATCTTCTTGTCGATGGTGTTGTTGCCGTTGCGGTCGTTGCCGTCGTCGGCAAGGATGGTTTCAAGGTATTCGCCAAGCGCGAACTTGGTCTTCCACTTGGAGCCGGCGGTGACCTGCGTCAGCAGCGTTTCGCCGTCCTTGTTCTTGAAGTTGGTATAGCCGGACCGGACCGTATCGGTATAGGTCTTGGTGTCGACTCTGTAGGGGTTCAGCAAGTCGATCAGGATCGCCGCAATGTTGTCGGCGTTGCCGTCCAGGATGCGGCCGATCATGCCCACGATGTCGGTGGGCTCTTCATCCGGATTGTCCGGATCGGGCTCGCTGGTCATCACACCGGCCAGCAGGGGTTCGATCTTATACCATGTGCCGTCGTCGGCGATCCAGCGCAGGACCTCCAGCAGGACGATGCCGGGCTGGGTCGCAATCTTATAGTGGGTATAGCCGTCTTCCAGCGACTTGCTTGTAACCGAGCCACCCGCCAGCAGGCGGTTGACCGGCAGCGACAAGGGCACGGCGCTCTTCTTGTTATTGGCGATGGTATTGGCCGCGCCGGTGTTCGTCTTGGAATACATCCACGCGAGCAGGCCGTCGCCCAACAGGTTATACAGTGTCTGAGTCAGCAGGCCGCAGTCGGTAAAGTAATAGGTGGTGTTGCCAACCTTGTAGGTAGCACGTGCAGTCTCGGAGACTTCACCCGTCTCCTTGTTGTATTGCATCAGGGTCTTGTGGCTGTCGTCACCGACCGGCGCCTCGTTCGCGTTGGTCTTTGCCGTGCAGCCCAGCAGGCCCTGCAGCACGCCGTCGATGCCGGTGGACAGGTCGATGCCGACCTTGTCGCGCAGCAGCGCTTCGATGTCAAGCACGCTGCCAAGCTCCAGCGTATAGACGTTGATGCCGAGCACCGCAAACTTGATCTTGATGTTCTTCAGCTTCGGAACAAGCTGGTTGTCGTCGAGCATCGCCAGCAGGTTCGGCAGGATATCGAGGATCGTCTTGACCGGGTTTTTGAACAGGGTGTTTTCCATCCAGTTGATGATCGGCTCAAAGATGTGCTGCCACAGGTCGCGGCCGTAACCTTTGCTTTGCTTGATCACATAGCACTGACCGAACGCCTGCTCGGTTTCGGTGTCGCTTTGAATCTGCGATTTGGAGGAATAGTTGCTGATGCCGAGCAGCCAGTACAGCGGCTCAAACAGACGGGTATAGAGGTTGTCACCCTCCAGGGACAGCGCCACGTCCAGACGGTTGGAACCGACGCCGACGTTCGATTCCACGCTGGAGGATGCGCCGGTCAGCGCGGTACGCAGCACAGCGCCCATCGGGCCGAACATGGCGGCCAGGGCGTAATAAAGGGTCTGCGGGTTGCGCGCATCCAGCTTCCAGGTGTTCTGCGGGTTCGCTTCCATCGCGGACCAGTCGACATTCGCGCTTGCGGGAACGTCAAACTCATCAACGATCGTGCCGTTGCTC
Source organism: Clostridia bacterium (assembly GCA_017434855.1). GTDB lineage: Bacteria > Bacillota > Clostridia > Oscillospirales > Acutalibacteraceae > UBA6857. The sequence goes on along the minus strand of JAFRUA010000030.1, from coordinate 59,656 downwards.
GGAAAGCTCGACCGGGACGTCTGGGTCGCCGTGCGGCCGTTCTTTGACCAGAAGGAAACGTCCTGACTGTGTTTACCGAGTATACCCGCGGACCAGCAGGCCGCCTTTTCGCTGTAGCGGGTGGCGGTGTTCATTGCAGTGATAACGGTACTGTAATTATACGGCAGATGCTGGCCGTCGTAGAAGTAGGACCATTTGACGTCGCCGTCGCCCACGTCCCTGGTACCGAACAGGTGCGGTGAAACGGGCAGACCGCGGCGCAGAATGCCGGACAGACCCTGCATGTAGATGTAGGCAACGCTGATGTCGATCGGATCCGCGTTGGTCCAGACGCCGTCGGTGATCATGCCGCCGATGGCGGGATAGATCGTCTGGAACAGGGTGTTGAGCAGTTTACCGTTATAGAGCAGGTCAATGATCAGGTTGATCAGGAATTCACGCAGGTTGGTGACGTCGTCGCCGACGGAGACGGTCTTATATGTATTGGTGCGGGTATCCAGGAAGCGGTAGTTCTGCTTCCATTTACCCAGCATGCCCTGCTTTTTCTGGGTGAGGTTATAGGTGGTGCCGTTGATCTCTGCCGAGGTCAGGCCGGATTGTTCGCTCTTGTATTCACGCTCTTGACCATTGACCGTATAGGTATAGACATACTTGCCGTCATCGTCCTTCACGTCCACCATAATCAGTGAGTCCAGAATAGAGCCGACGTCGTTGGAAACGAGGATCTGGTCCAGGTCGTTGACCGCGTTGTTGAGCAGCGTTTTGATGTTGGCGTCCGTCGCCGTGCCATAGCTGGTCAGGCCGACGCTGTTGACCGCGGCGGTGATGTCGCTGACCGTGATGCGGTTGACGGAGGTCCGCCAGCCGTAGGACTGCGTGGAGACGCCGCCCACGCCGAACAGATACTTCTGAATCTCGATGTCAGCGCCCGCGCCGCTGCCGCGCCCGCTGATCAGCGAGCGAAGGTTGCTCTTGAACGTGTTGGCGTTCGTGTATGCAGCGCTTGCTGTGTTATAAAGGTTCTGCAGTTCGCTCTGGGTGTGCTCGCCGGTCTGGGCAACATAGGGCACGCCCTGTGCCAGCCAGTTGAACAGGCTCGCCGGCGTAATCTCAATGTTGCTCCACGCCTCGATGATCGCCTCAAAGTTGTAGTACCGCACGCCATTGGTCGGGTCGCTATTGGTGTTGATCGAAGAGGACCCGTTGCAGTATCTGGTCACGATCGTGTTCAGCTTGGTATACAGGCGGTTGATCGCCGTCACCTTGATCAGATGATCGTAATCGATGTACTGCTGGAAATATTCATCCGCCGCGGCAAGAGAGGCGTCGTTGAACGCTTGGTTCTCTTCGTCGGTGCCGTCGGTCTTCCAGCCGTTGCCGAACACAAGGGCATAGGCTTCGCCGCCCTGCGTGCGCACGGCGTTGACCGAGACATAAAGGGCGTTGTAATCGGTATAGATTTCCTGCAGGTTCGCCTGGGTCTGGCCCGGCAGAATCGTCGACTTGATGAACGCGTCGATCTTTGCCTTGTTCAGGAAGCCGCTGGCGCTGTTGCTGTTGATGTTCGCCAAACGGATCTTTGCGATCAAGGCGTTGTAATCCGCCTCCGTAATACGGTTGCGGTCGTTGTTGTGGTTCGGGTTCGCGCTGCCGAAGCTCGTCTTGATCGTGTCAAACGTGCCGTAGGGCAGAATGTCGCCGTCGATGTTGGCGAGCATGGCCGTTGCCGCCGCCACAAACTGCTCCGCTTCCACGCGGTCCGCAACGCCGTTGTTGTTGCTGTCCAGATAGTCGCCTTCCATATACTGGCTGTCGTCCACGCCGTCCCACGCGTTGGTGTTGCTCGGGTTCGGGTTTGCCAGCCACGCGGCCGCCTGCTTTTCGTTGCTGCGGTCATACGCGGGCACTTCGCGGTCGATCAGCTCCATGAACGCGTCGGCATATTCCTCGGCAAACTTCTTGGCCACGTTGGCCTTTGCCGCGGCAAGCGCCGCACCGACGGTGGACGCGCTGCTGACCCAAAGGTTCGCGTGAATCGTACCCTTGGTGTCGTTCTTATTATAGAAGCCGTCTGCCATGTAGGGAAGGATCTGTTCAAAGATGTTGTTGAACTGATAGTCTTCCTGATTCTCAAGATTCAGGCAGATCTGAACAAAGCGGTTATAGTAATCCCGCTTCTGCGCGCCGGTATAGGCCGAGGTGTCCTCCGCCATGATGGTGTTGAGCTGCTGGGTATAGTCGGCAGCATACGCCTTATAGATGGCGCCCATCAGGCCGTTCTGGACCCAATCATTCGTCTGTTCCCAGGTCTTGCCGACCACCGGGGCGACGTAGGCATCCCACAGCTCCGCATCCGTTGCCGAACCGGAAAGATTCGCCACCAGCGAGAACGCGGCCAGCGTGTTTGCGCAGGAGTTTTCACCCTGAACCAGCGCCATGATCTCTTCCACGGTCATGTTGTCAAAGTCCAGGTTGAACCACGTCTGGAACGCATCGGCACGCACGCAGTCTTGCAGCGCCTGCTTGATGTCGGCAATCGTCAGTTGATCGCTCGCCTCGGGGTCCACCACTGTCTGCTCGGTCCACGTGGAGGTGGCGTCGTCAACACAGCCCGACCGCACGCCGAAGTGCAGATCGCCGGTGTAGTAGGAGCGATCCGTCTCGATGGCGTTGATGTTGGGCGCCCAGGAAAGGATGTCATAGCCGGGGCCGATATGGAGATCCACTGCGGCAGTGGTCCCGTTGAACCGGAAGTAGCCCAGATACTTCGTCACTTCCGCCTCGGTCAGCGCGCCGAACAATCCCAGGTTGCGCATGGCCGTGATCGCATCGTCCACGTACTGCGTGCAGGTCCGGTTCAACCCGGTCGCCGCCATGGTGCGCACATAGTTATAGAAGGACCGTGCCGTCTGGAACCAGCCGGACTGATAGCCGTCAACCTCGACCGTCCATTGGTTGCCGCCGGTGGTGTACGGCACATGGGAGTGGTCCGGTTCCGCGGCGTGATCCAGGTCATAGCCCGTCTTCAGATCATCATAGACCATCGCTATGGTGTTGAAGAGGTTCCTGGCTTGGGTGTCGCCGGTTGCGCCAAGCACACCGAAGCACACCGAGATGCTTGTGATGATCATCATGATCGCAAGCAAGCAGCTCAATGCTTTCTTTCCAAGTTTCATGAATATTCCTCCTTAAGAAATATTGTGGATAAAGGTGAATGGGATAGGTATTTCAAACGGAAAATCCATCGTTTTTGTCCGGTTTTTGTGGATTTCGCCTCAAAAAGGGCAGAATTCACCGATAGAGACACCTATAACTATATGAAGTATATCATTTTTATGTTTGGTTTGCAATGCTTTTTTTGCATTAAAAAAATTTTCATCATTTTCAACAATCCGAAATCCTCTTTTTTAGCAAGTTTGTATTCAGTGTTTCTGCGGCCCGGCACATCTTGTGGCGCTTCAGTGCCCTGACCACAACCGAAGTTTTGCACACCGTTTTCACATGGTTTCCAATGTTTTCCATGTGCTTTCCACGCGGTTTTCACACGACGGTTTTCATCTGCGGCGCTGTCTGATCGGCAGGCAAAACGGCATGCGGCACAGCAAAAAAAACGGCCCGCCCGAACCGCCCGAAGGCACAAACGGGGATGCCGCCCGCAAAAAAGCCCCCGCCGAAGCGGGAGCTTTTGGTTTGATTCACTTGCAGACAGTCAAGCGGTGACACGCGGCTTAATATCTGGGATCGGGATCCGCGCAGCAATGATATTTGCCGGTCATGAACTTGATGACCTTGTGGAAGAAGCGGAAGATGGTCGGCCACAGACCGTTCTTATGGCAGGTGCAGGTGCACGCATGAACCGCTCTCGGCGTCGGAACAGCGCCGCCGGTGATGCGGCCGTTTTCGTTCACGGTAATGGTACCGCTGACCGTGCTGAACTCTGCACCTTCGATCACGATGCGATAATCCTTCGCTTCGGGAACGTAGACCACCGCCACGCCGTCAGCGCTGGTGATGTCGGAATCGATAAACAGATCGCCGTCATAGACCGAAACCTTTGCGCCGGCAACCGCCGCACCGTCCGTATTCTTCACTGTGATCTTCAGCTTGATCGCATAGAAGGTCAGCGGAACCGTGACGGTCTCTTCGCAGCGGACACACTTGACGATCTTGTAACCGTCGGCATCCGGCGTCGGAGCAACATATTCAATCGGGTGGTCGTTGTCGAACTGGTGGCCAAGGGCGCTGCCGCTGGTGATTTCATAGGTGTAATCACAGTCGGAGCACTTATAAACTTTCTTTGCAGGCTGCGTACAGCTCGCAACCGTGTCGCTCATCAGGACACCGTGGTGTGCCGTTCTGGTGAACTGCGCCACAACGCGGGTGTTGCCCGTCACAGTGGAGTCAAGCACCGGGTTCCAGCCGGCAAAGACGTAATGATACGCCTCGTCGAAGTCCTTGACCGGGTCCGCCGGATGATCCAGCGTGCTCAGAACAGTGCCGGCTGAAACAGCGGTGTTGGTCTGCTTCACTGCACCGTCGATCACCCAAACGACCGTGTAGGTGCGCAGGGTCTTTTCATAAACAGCCTTGTATTCCGCATCGCCAAGGACCTTGATGGTCGTGATCGGCGTTGCAGTTGCGGGATCCGCATCCTTCAGGATCCAGCCCTTGAAGGTGTAAACATAGGTGTCGTCCTGTTCCTTTTCCGGGCCGACCTGAACGAATTCCTGCTCATAGGTCTTGAAGCCGGAGGTCACAAACTCGGTGGTACCGTCCTCTTCATAGAAGGTGATGGTGTAATAGATCGTCTCTTCCTTGAAGCTTGCGACGAAGGTCTTGTCGCCGGTCGCCTGCGAAATGATCATCGGGAAGACCGCTTCATCGGTGGTGCCGTCATACAGCCATGCCTTGAAGGTGTACTTGGTGGACGGCGTGTCGGCCTTGGTCGCAACGGGCAGCTCGTCAACGGTGATCTGCTCGCCCGGGTTCTTGGTGATGGTGCCGATCACGGTGTTGCCGTTCTTGAAGGTGTAGGTGTATTCCACCTCGGGCAGCAGCGGCTCCTCATAGGTGTCGCCGCAGCGCGAGCAGGTGTATTCCACATGACCGTTGTGCCAGACGTTGCTTTCGTCCTTCCACGGGTTCACGCGGCCGGTCTCTTCATAGTCGTGGCCGAGCGCCGGAATCGCGACCTGACCCACTTTGTCAGCGTTCGCTGCGCCGCAGCGTGCGCACACCGTCGGGTACTTGTAGCCGTCCACGGTACAGGTCGGTGCCTGACCGACGGTCCATGCAGCTTCATCCGCTTCGTCCGCTGTCCAGTCATGGCCAAGGGCGGGAACATCGGAAACATGGAACCGCTCGTGGCAATAGCGGCATTCCTTGGTGATCTCGCCCTGTGCGGTACAGGTCGGCGCAGTCGTCTGCTTGTCAGCCTTGAAGCTGTGGCTTTCGCCGTCGTGCAGGATGCGTGCATCCACGCCCTCATGTTTCGCAAGGATCGCGGCAGCAGCGTCTGCGTCGTAACCGTCCGCCGTCACGTCAAGCGCGTCGCCCTCGACGATGTCATTGACGCCGCAGCGTGTGCATTTGAACACGATGATACCGTTCTGCGTGCAGTTCGGCTGCTTCGTGATCGTGCCGTCGTTCCAGTCGTGGCCAAGGGCCGGGATCGCGACCGGGTCTTTCGTGTCGCCGCACTTGGAGCAGACTTCCTGCGTGTAGCCGGCTTCGGTGCAGGTGGCGCGCTTGGTCTTGGTCTGATAGTCATGGCCGGTGGCCGGATAAGTGGTCACTTCGCCGATGGCGTTGCCGCACAGGTCACAGACGTCCTTCTTCCAGCCGTCCTCGGTGCAGGTCGCGGCCTTATAGGTTTCGGTCGTCCGGTGCTCGCCGATGATCTCGAACGCCTTCAGCGTCACGTTGCCGGCCGGGTCGGTCACGCGGACCGTGTGCTTGCCGACGGTGGTCAGGGCGTACTCATAGGTCACGGTGTCGTCTTCATCGCTTGTCACCGCAGTCATGGTGATCGGTTCGCCGTCCAGCAGAACGGTCAGATCGGCTTCGTCCAGAACGATCGTCGCGTCAAGGCAGAACTTCGTGCGGGCTTCGTTGCCGCCGGCCTCGGTGGTCAGCGTGACCGTAGGCGCGGTGGTGTCATAGCCCAGCTTCTTGGAACTGACATAGTTCACGTTGCCCTTGGCGTCGATGGCCTTCAGATAAACGATGTACTGCTCACCGTCTTCGATCGCGGGCTCAAAGGACGCAAACACGTCGCTGTGGTTCGCTTCGCCCGGGGTCACGGCCTTGTCATACAGCAGATGCCAGCCGTCCGGGTTCGATTCGGTCGATTCCGGAACGTCTGCCAGGCCTTCCAGCGTGTAGGCGGCACCCACGGTGCTGTAGTATGCCCAGATCTTGGTCACGCCGCTGCCGCCGGCCTTGCTGTATTCAACGGCAATGTAGTCGTTTGCATCGTCGCCGGATGCAAGCGCGGTCTTGACTTCCTTCGTGGCCTTATTAATATAGTATGCGGACACTTCTGCGCTGTCGGTGCTGTTTGCGATCAGCAGGCTGTTCGGCGCGATGGGGATCACGGTGTTGTCCAGCTCGGTCAGTGCCGGCGGAACGGTGGAATCCCAGTGCGTATTCTTGACATACAGACGCACGGTGGGCAGCTCACTGTCGCTGAGTGCCGGCAGATTGACGTCTGCGGTATGGCCGCAGCCGTCCTCTTCGCAGACCAGGGTGGCAACGCCCGCCGCGTCAAAGGTCGGGGCCGTCTTGGTCTCAAAGAACTCGTAGGTGTGGGCCTGCTGCAGATAATTCGCCTTGATGGTCATATTGCTGGCAGGCATGGTGGTCGCTGCGGTCAGGGCCGTGCCGTCCGCAGTGTTGGTCCACTTGTCAAACACATAGTGATAGGTGTCGTCCGGGTTCTTTGCTTCCGGCGAGCTCACATAATTAAGGATCGTTTCACCGACGCCGATGTCCATCGTGCCAAGCACGGTGGTGCCGTCTTCATCCAGAATGGTCAGGGTGCGCAGGGCGGCCACCGACTTATAGGTCGGCAGATAGCCGTATTCCACGCCCGCCTCAATATAGGTATTGTTGTTGAACGGGATCAGGTTGTTGTCAGCGTCGCGCTGCGGGACCCACTGGCCGCCTTCCTTCTTTGCCAGCACCCACTGGTCAAACGCATATTCGTGGTTCGCTTCCAGCGTGGGCAGCAACGGATCCTGCGCCGGGTCGGTAATACGGATGGCCGGCGTGCTGAACGGGGCGCGGATGCGCTCGCCGCAGATGTACTTCTCAACACGGAAGTCACGGAAGATGTGGTCTTCACCCTCGACCTGTTCGCCGTTCTGATACAGCCAGGTCACGTCATAGTAGACATAGCTCTTGCGGTAGTTCGCGGTGTAGGTCGCGTTGCCGGTCACGGTCGCACCGGGCACGCTGTCCCAGTTCGCGAAGGTGTAGTGATAGGTTTCGTCATCGCTGCGGTTCAGCGTGTCGCCCGTCGGGATGACAACGTCTTCGCCGTACTCCAGGTTCTGCTTGTGGTCAGGCATCACGCCGTCCACCGGGTCGCCGTAGATGAAGTTGATCTCATAGATGATCGGCGTGCGGGTGAACTGTGCATAGACGGTCGTGCCGCCCTCCGGCACCAGCATGTTGCGCGTTGCGGTGATCTGCGGAGTGACCGGGTTCTTGGCGTCATATTCCGTCGTGGCCCAGCCGCTGAAGGTGTAGTCCGTGGCGTAAAGGTCATCTTCCTTGGTCGGGGCTGCCACACCGTCCAGCGGGATGTTCTCCGTCGTGGTACCCTTCCAGGTGCCGAGCTCGCCGTTCTCATCCGCATAGGTCACGGTATACAGCGGCGCAACCGCATACTGCGCGGTATAGGTCACGTTGTCGGTCGCGGTGGACGCATAGGTCGGCGCCCAGCCCGTGAAGGAGTATTCGTTGTCGTCGTCACGCCAGGTGCGGACCACAGCGGCCTCGGCGGCGTTCTTTGCGGAAGAGACGCTGGAGCCGTGGCTGAAGGAGGTCGTCGGGTTGAGCACCTGCGTCAGCAGCTCGCCGGTTTCGGCGTCATACTGCGCATACTGTTTGCCGTCGGCGCCCGCAACGGTGTCCGGGCCGACGAACTTGATCGTATAGACCGCCGCCACGCTGCTGTAGGTCGCGGTGAAGGTCCTGGTCTTCAGGTTGGCGTTGCTGGCCGTCCAGCCGTTGGCGGAAAGGGCTGCAACGGCGATCTCGGTGCCGCTGAGCGCCGGGGTCCACGCGCTGAAGTTGTAGGTGTTGCCCGTGCTGTTGCTGTAGCTCACGCCCGCCGGGGCGGTGCCGCTCAGCTTGCCGCCGGTATAGCTCAGCGCTTCAGGGATCTGAATGGTTTCGTCATAGTGCTTGGTGATGACTTCCTGATTGCCGGCGTTATAGACGGTCGCGCCGGTGTCCGGGTCGGTGCTGACGCCGACAAAGTTGAAGGTCACCTTGTAGTCGATGTACTTGCGGCCATAGACGGCGACCCAGGTCGCGTCGTGATAGACCTTGGTGTCGGTCAGCGGGGTCTGGGCATTGTTCTGCGGCACATAAGCGCCAAGGTCCGCATCCCAATCCTGATAATAGACGGTGTCGCCTACGTTCACCTGCTCGGCCCAGCCGAGGAACTCATAGGTCCAGGTCTTGCTTTCGGCGTCGCTCGCGGGATAGGTCGCGGTGGCATAGCTGCCGGTCTTGCCCTCATCCTTATAATGATAGGTACTCACCGTGCCGCTCTGCGTGCCGTTCTTATAATTAATGGTATAGGTGTTCATGCTGTTGATGCGATAGACCGCCACAAACACGGTGTCACCCTTGAGTACAGCGGTGTTATAATTCTGACCGACGATGTCACTGTAGTCGCTCTGATTATTGTTGTTCGCGTTATCATATTGCTTCGCGGAGGCGACTTCCCAGTGATCGAAGACATAATCGAAGGTACCTTCCACACCGGGGGCACGGACATAGGTCGGGTTGGCAGGCGCAGCCGCAGCGGTGATATCGCCCGCCTTCTTGTCGTATTTGCCCGCATTTGTTGCGGTTTTAAGAACCGAACCGTCGTTGTTCAGATAGGTCACGGTGACATTCTTCGCCCACCAAGTGGCCTTATAGGTCGTATCCGCCGTGATGGTCTGCGAGCTTGTCAGTTTGCCCGTAAACGTAGTCGGTTTCGTTGCGTCGTAATTACTCGTGCCGGCAGTCGACATACCAAGGAACTCATAACCAATTCTGGTACCGGTGGTCGGGAAGTTGCTGCCGACCGTGCTGCCATAGCGCGCATCATAATAGGTCGGTGAGCCCAATGTTGCACCGCCGTTTTTGTCATAAGTGAATCGGTATTTGGAATAGGTTGTCAGCGTATAGGTGGCAGATTTGCCGCCGACGGTCGCCGTGATCGTATAGTTTTTGGACGCTTGCGCTGTACGACCCGCGCTGGTCAGCGTCATGGTGTATGTATCATAGGACGATCCGCGGGAGGTCGATCCGGAGAAACTGCCGTTGTTTGAAAACGTAACATTTCCGGTAAAGCGTACACCAAACTGATCCTTGCCGTAGGCGGTATAGGTTGCTGTTGTGCTTCCCGTCGCGGGGATATCGACAGACGAGGTGCCGGAAAGCGCAACTGAACTGATCGACCTGGTGGCGGATTTTGAACCGCTCCAGCTACAATCTTTCGTACTATCACCGAGGGAATACATTTTAGCAGACCCACTGGCGCTCACAGTTCCTATGGATACGCCGTTGACATAGACGTTCAATGTGCCGCTCCAGCTTCTGGTAGTACCAAATACACTAGCACCACTTTTACTTGCGGTTGCCGATACGGAAACGTTCACGTTGACTGTTGTGGCATTCACAGAAGAAATAGAGGCGCTAATTGAGTTAATGGTAATTTGCGAGTCCTTCGAAGGACTTCCGCTTGCCCAGCTGCAAGACGCAGAAAAGCTGGAGGTCGAAGTCACTGTATCGATCGCTTCCGCCTTTTGCGGTGCGACGAACACCCACGCCGTCATGATCATGAGCAGGCTCATGACGATCGACAGGGTCCGTCTGGAATATGTTTTGATCGTCTTTTTCATAAGATGATTCCTCCTTTGAGAATGTGTGTTCGGTTTTGTGGTCGGCCACGCCCCCCATCATTTCGCGTAGGGGCGGACCGATGTGTCCGCCCCCCGGCCGGGTTCGCCGACCTGCTCCACGGCAATGATTTTTTCGACCGACCCATGCCCGGCGCCTTTGGCGATGGCCGTCTCGGGCGGACACATCGGTCCGCCCCTACGCGGGGCAATCAAATCGGTTTCCATTGGTCAAGGGGTGCACCGAAAAACCAAACTGACCCTCGCGCCGCCGCCCGCCGCCGCCGGCCCTCTGACCCGAGCCGCTGGTGCGAATCGACAAGAAGAGACACGAAGTCAATTTTAGTTGTAATCAGTATAACACCAAAGCGTCAAGAATGCAAGACGTGCAAAAAAAAATGTTTCCGAAAAATGAATTTTTGGTGCAAATGCGGAAGAAAAGGCGGAGGGTGTTGTGCAAAATGCTGTAGGCAACGCAACTTCGCGTAGGGGCGGACCGATGTGTCCGCCCACCATCACGCACCGCCCGCCGCCATTTGTATAATCGCCCGCACAACCACGGTCCGTTTCGGCGCAACACGTTTTCGTGATTGGGCATATATGGCAATTTGGGCGGACACACCGGTCCGCCCCTACGCGAAAGGTTCATTTTAAGGGGTTATTCATGATATACTGTCGTTTTTCGTTCAAATCCGAATCGTTTCTTATGATATGATCATAATACCCCCGTTGCCAAACCTTTTTCTCAAACGGTTCAAGCAATCGATTTTCTACGCCTCTGATATATGCATTGGTCGTCATCGTCTTGAACCATTGCATCACCGTCGCCAAGGACGGGTCCTCGTTGGTTTGTTTCCACAGTATGAAATGAACGTGGTCCGGCATCACAACAAAACAGTCAATGCTTGTTTTTGAAAAATGATTCGGGATGGTTTTGATCCATTCTATCATCATCTGTCTTGCACCCTCTGATTGAAACAGCGGTTGCCGTCCATAGCAGCAGATTGTAATAAAATACGCGCCCCGTGACCGGTAATCAAAACCTCTTAACCGAATGTCTTTTCTTGGCGTTTCCGGAATCATCAAATCCCCTCCCGATAAATCATATAACACATTTGTTGCGTTGTCAATGATTCTTTTTGCAGAGGTTGCTTCTTGGGCGGACACACCGGTCCGCCCCTACGCGAATAGGGTTTTATCCATTTGTAACAAAATTTTCCGTTTTGTTTTTGCATACCTCCCGCAAATCCGTCCACACTATCACCGGAAACCAATTTTACGGAGGAACCACCTATGAAACGATGCATTTCCCTGCTTCTGGCGGCGTGTCTGCTGTTTGCGCTCACCGCCTGCAAAAACGAACCGAAACCCGACGACACGCCGGAAACCTCGCAGTCCACCCGCCCCGACGAGGCGCCCGCCGCCGCGATCGCCCTGACGGCTCTGCTCACCCCGCCGAACGGCAGCGCGGACCTGGCCGCCGTTGCCGCGGCGTATGAAAAGGCCACCGGTACCAAGGTGACGCTGAAAACCGCGTCCGCTTCCGGGTACCGCGACCGGCTGCGCACAGAACTGGACGCCGCCAACGCACCGGCCCTGTTTGAGCTGCCGTCGCCCGCAGACTATCCGGACCTTGCCGACGACTGCGCCGACCTGAGCAAAACGTCGCTCTACGGCTTTCTGGCGGACAAATCCCTTGCCGTCACGGCCGGGGAGGGCGTCTATGCCATCCCGTACCACGTGGAGGCGTTCGGCCTGCTGGTCAATAAAGACGTCACCGACCGCTACTTTGCCCTGACCGACCGCAAAACGACCTTTGCCTCACTGGACGAGATTGACAGCTTTGACAAGCTGAAAGCGCTGGTCGAGGATATGCAGGCCCACAAAACCGACCTCGGCATCACCGGCGTCTTTGCGCCGATGGACCCGGCCGACGAAGAGAGCGCGCGGTGGCTGCGCCGGCTGTCGAGCCTGCCGCTGTATTATGAATTCGCCGCCGATGACGACTATGACTCGCCGCTGCTGGCCGCGCTGGCCGCCGACCGCGTGGATTTTGATTACGGCGACAACCTCAAGGAAGCGCTGGCGCTGTATCGCGCCAACACCGCAGACAGCAAAAAAACCGCCGAAGCCTTTGCCGCCGGCGACTGCGCAATGATGCCGGCCGGCACCGACACGGCCGCCAAACTGCCGGGCGGCGAGGTGCGGATGCTGCCGCTGTATATCGGTGCGGACGGCGAAGACAAAACCGGCCTGTGCGTCACCGACGTGCACTATCTGGCGGTCAACGCCCGGGCAAGCGAATCGCAGCGCAAAAGCGCCGTGGACTTTTTGGAATGGCTGTTTTCTTCCGACGAGGGCAAGCGCCTGTGTACCGAAACGCTGGGGCTGACCGCGCCGTTCGGCACCTTTCAGCCGGACGAGCAGCCGGACGACCCCGTCAAGCAGCAGACGCTGGCGTGGCTGGCAAAGGACGGCGTCACCAGCGTGACGGCCATGGACGCCGCCTATCGTGACGGCAGCCTTCTGGACGCCATGGGCACCGGGATGCGCACCTTTTTGCGCACCGGCGACGGCTGGGACGACGCCATGAGCGCAGTGCGCGACTGGACCCGCGACGCGGCAAACGACGTGCGTGACGCAGCGGAAAACGCAGCCGACCGGGTCAGCGACGCCGCAGACACCGCCCGCGATAAAGTCAGCGAAGCAGCCGATACTGTCAGCGATAAAGCCGGCGAAGCAGCCGATACTGTCAGCGACCGGGTGGACGATGCAGCGGACGCCGCGCGTGACCGGATGGACGACATGACGCGGCCCTGAGAGAACAGAAACCGCAGAGAGCGATCCTCTGCGGTTCTTGTATATTCCGATATAGAATGATGCGGTTTTTATTCCAGCCAGCCGAGCCAGCGGTAGATGTGGCCCAGCGCCTTAAAGACCGTGATGCGGCCCCAGTGCGACAGACCCTCATGGAACCAGATGTGCGCCTTCTCTGCCGGGCTTCCGTTGCGGACCGGCACGCGGATCGCCGTGCGGCCCTCGTTTGTGAAACGGTTCAGCCACGAGATCATGTAGGGATCCTCAATGACCGCGCCGGTGCCGTCGATCGTCTTTTCGCCCTTGTAACTGCCGGAGACTACGCGTTCATGGTCCACGCCCGGGCCGATGAAGTGGCAGTCCTCCGCCACCCAGTCCCAGACGTTGTGGTTGCTGGAGATCGTGGCCTGCGGCACCAGAGACACGTCCAGCGCGCGGGTAAAGGTGGTGCGGCGCAGCGTTTCCGGCTTCGGGTTCAGCTTTTTCATTTTGTTCCAGCTCGGCAGCGTTTCCAGCGGATAAATCGCGTGGGTATCCGTCAGCGCGGTGACCATCCACAGCGGCATCTCGCGCATGCGCAGCGCCTCGCTGTTGGTGATGGTTCGGCTGGGGCACATCAGCACCGTGGCGGCAAACATCTCCGGATACGACGCGGCCATGTTGATCGCGCCCAGCGACCCCACGCACCAGCTCAGCAGATAGATGCGGGTCGGGTCCACGTTTTGATACCGCTCACAAAAATCAAGGATCGTGCCGCGCAGCGATTCCACCAGGCAGGAGCCGTCCCAGTACAGGCCGGTCTCTTCCGGTGCGCGGGGCACCATCAAATAGGCTGCCCCGTTGTGAAAGCGCTGCTGATACTCCGGCGCAGACCAAAGCGCCATTTCGTTCGCCTGAATTTCCAGCCCCGGAAACAAACCCTCCAGCGCGCCGACCAGAACGACGCAGAGCGGATAGGTCTTTTCACTGTCTGCACCGTAATCCATCGGGGAATAATAGCTGTAGTCGATCTTCCAGCCGTTGATCTGCGGCCCGGCGTCGCGTTTCCAGAGCGCGCGGTATTTGTCGTGTGCTGCGTTGTATGCCATGATCGTTCTCCCTTTGACGGCGTAAAACGCTTTTCGCCGTCGTTATTTATATTATAGTATAGCAACCACCTGTGCGGCGTGCAGTTTCAGAGGCGCCCACTTCATTATCGCATAAATCTGTGACAAAATCATGAATATTCACAAAGAAAAAGCTGCCGGTTGACCGACAGCTTTTTTGATTGTGTCTGATTCAGCGCATCAGGCGGCGAATGACCGCTTCGCAGTCCGCTTCGTTCATGATGCGCGGCACCGGATACAGCGGGTTCGCTTCTTTCAGCGCGCGCTTGACGATGATGGGCAGGTCGTCTTCCCTGATCTCGGTGAAGCCGTCCTGAATGTTCATGCGGCGGTTCATTTCCTTGATCGCTTCGATGAAGGCCTTGGCCTTTTCTTCGTCGCTGCCGATGGTCAGCACGCCGGTCATTTCAGCCAGGCGGGCCAGACGGAAGTATGCCTTGTCACCGTAGTACTCCAGAACGTACGGCAGGATGACGGACATTGCCAGACCGTGCGGGATGTGATACATGCCGCCGAGGTTGTGGCCGATCGCGTGGACGTACCCGACATAGGCGCGGGTGAACGCCATGCCGGCATAGAAGGACGCCTTGAGCATGTTGTTGCGCGCCTCGATGTCCTTACCGTTCTGATATGCCTTTTCCAGATTCTGGAAAATCAGCTTGACGGCCTTTTCGGCATACATCTCGGTGGACTTCACGTTGCTTCTGCCGATGTAGGCCTCGACCGCGTGGGTCAGGGCGTCCATGCCGGTGGTGGAGGTGATGTGCGGCGGCAGGCCGAGCGTCAGCTCCGGATCGAGCACCGCATATTTCGGGCGCAGCTTCGGGTCGTTGATTGCGTTCTTTTCATGCGTTGAGGGGTCTGAGACCACAGCAGCCACCGTGGTTTCAGAACCGGTTCCGGCGGTGGTGGGCACCGCAAAGAGGATCGCGGGCTTGTGGCGAACCTTCAGCAGACCGCGCATCTTGCGCACGCTGATGTTGGGGTTGGTCACGCGGGCAGCCGCAGCCTTGGCGCAGTCCATCGGGGAGCCGCCGCCAAAGGCGATGACCGCCTGACAGCCGTTGTCAAGATAGAGCGCACGCGCCTCTTCGATGTTGTCGATCGTCGGGTTCGGCTGGGTGCCGTCATAGACGACGTAGGCCACGCCCGCTTCGTCCAGCTTTTCATACATGCCGTCCAGCAGATGCAGACCGGTCAGGCCTTTATCGGTGACGACCAGCACCTTGCTGATGCCCTTTGCCTTGATGAGCGCGGGCAGGCGCTTCACCGCGCCGGGGCCCTCCAGCAGCTCCGGCTCTGACCAGTCAAAGATCGAGAGCGCGAATTTCATGACGAACTGGAAGGAACGATAGTATGCTTTCTTCAATTGCCACATGGGAATACACCCTTTCCGTTTTTTGGTAATTTTATTGTACTATCTTTTTTGAAAATTTGCAAGCCCCCGCGCCACTTTTCTTTGATTGTTCACAAATTTCGGCATGTCGTTTTCACATTCTTCTGCTATACTGGTTGCCATCATTGACGAAGGAGCTCATTTATGAAACGACTGCTTTTCATCCGCATCCCGCTCATCCTGCTTGGCGCGCGGGTCCTTTATAACGGCGTCCACGTTGCGCGGACCGCAAACTTCAACCTCGGCACGATGCTGCTGCTGGGCCTCGGCGCGGCGTTCATCGGCTACGGCCTGCTTTTGAGCCGGCTGCGGAAATGGACGTGGCTGCACGTCACAGCCGGGGTGTGCTGCCTGCTGCTGGTCGGGTCGGCCGGGGCGCTGGAGGTCTACGGCACGCGCGACAACGCGACGTACAGGGAAGACGCGGTGCTCGTCCTCGGCTGCGGCATTGACGGCGAGCGCGTCACCGGCAGTCTGGCCCGCCGGCTGGACGCGGCGATCGCGTACCATGCACAGAACCCGGACGCCGTGATCGTGGTTTCGGGCGGGCAGGGCGCCCAGGAAAGCATCACCGAGGCCGAAGCCGCCGCGCGGTACCTGACCGAACGCGGCGTGCCCGCAGACAAGATCATCAAAGAGGAGCAGGCGACCTCGACGGTCGAGAATTTCAAGTACACGGCCGTGCCGCTGAACGAACGCTTTCCGGACGGCTATTCCCTGGCGGTGATCACCAGCCGCTTCCACGTCTTTCGCGCGGTGCGCATCGCAAAAAAGCAGGGGCTGACCGTGACGCACGTCGGCGCCCCGGTGGTGCGCTACACCGTCCCGATGAATGACCTGCGCGAGGTGGTCGCCGTTTTGAACGAGGTGCGCCGCGGCACGATCTGACAACCGGACAATATAAACCGCGCCCCGCCGGGACTGTCCTTGCGGGGTGCGCTGCTTTATACGGTTTTATAGTACGGCTTTGTTGTCGATCTGTGCCTTCCAGTTTTTATAGCAGTCGTCGCACAGGTTGCGACTATATTCTTCCCAAATTCGTTCACGCACCGGCTTATATTGACCGCAAAACTCACAAACACCGTTTGTATACGCCGTAGGCTCCGGATGATTTACAACGTTCTTTGCGCCCTTCAATACGTACATATTAAAGTCGTCCTGCATGATTGCCATGGAAACCAACCGCAAGCCGCAAATTCCGAGAATCAGGTAGGCCATCTCGTTCCCGTTTGCTGAATAGCCCTGTTTTGCAAATTCATCCTTCATTCCTTTCCCGCGAGTGTACCACCAATATATATGATAAAACGGGACAAAGATCAGACAAAGCATTTCTCCAACGCACCCTGACGGATCATTTTTTATTGCCTTCGTATTTTTGATGAGCTGATACTCCCAATAGATGGCGTATATGCCAAAGGTCAAAAAAGAAAACACGATACTTGTTCCGATCCTTCTTCTGCTGATTGAAATCCATCTTGTTCCTAAATAGCCGCTTTCATGTTGGCGTTTTTTCGTCAGGCGGATCACTAAAAAAATGATCAGCACGAATATTACCAGAATCAAAATCATCATCACAGGACTTCCTTGCATTTCATAATCCCCCTTAACCCATCATGGATATATTGAAATCATTTTTTCTGCTTGCCGTAAAACTAAAAGGCCTTACCGTTTTCAATAACCATACGGTTATAATATGAGAATATTATAGCATTCCCGTGTTAAAATGTCAATATAACTAATCGGTTATTTTTGAGAAAGCGGGGGGCTGCGTATGGGCTATTACAAGCGAATCCGCGAGCTGCGCGAGGACCACGACCTGACACAGGCGCAGGTGGCGGCGTACCTCTCGATGAAGCAGCCGCAGTACAACCGCTATGAACGCGGACTGCGCGACATTCCCTCCGACGTGCTGATCGCACTTGCAAAGCTGTACCACACCAGCACCGACTATATTCTGAATCTGACCGAACAGCAGTAAACCCCGACCTTCGTTTGAAGATCGGGGTTTTTTCTAATCGCTAACTGCTAACAGCTATCAATACTTCGCGCCGAGGATCGCGGCGAGGATGTTGTGGATGATCTGCACCAGCCAGCCGAACGTGCCCTCATGCGTGCCGCCGCACCATTTGCAGCCGCCGCTTTGTTCGGACGGGGCGGGGTCGGTCGGGTCTGTGGGCTGCACCGGCTCGGTCGGGTCTGTCGGGTCGGTCGGCGCGGTCGGGCCGGTCAGGTTCTCGCCGCAGCGCGGGCAAATGCCGTTCGCATCCGCAGCCAGGTGGCCCAGTGCCGCTTTGGTAAAAACGGACGTCTGCACGTCGCCGCAGTCGATGCAGGTCTGGGTCAGCGTGCCGGGCGCGGTGCAGGTCGGCGCGGCAAGCTGGATCTGATAGCGGTGCTCGTTGCGGCTGTGGGTACCGCCGGAAAGCAGGTCGGTATAGCAGTAGTTCAGGTCCACATACTCCGAGCTGACGCCATAGGTGCTGCCCTTGCCGCCGTTGGAAAACTGCCACAGGTCGCACACGGGCTTTTTGCTGCCGGACGGGCTCTGGTCGGCAAAAGTGAAGCTCTGCGGATTCTGGTCGGTCGTGTAGCAGGACCAGCGCGCAATCCACCAGATATAACCGTTCAGCCGGCTCGCGTCCATGTCGGTGGACTTGTGCGACAGGGAGGTGTAGATGCCGGCGGGATAGCCTGCAGCCTCAAAGATCGCCAGCTCGATCAGCATCAGGTCGGTGACCTTTTCTTTGCCCAGCGCCTTGACGTCCTCGTCCTCCACATCCAGAAAAAGCGGCAGCGTCAGCGGCCGGCCGTCCAGCGCGGCCAGTGTGTTCTGCGCCTCCACCACGGCCTCGGTCTCGCTGGTCGCATACATGTAAACATAGGCGCCCACGGGGATGCCCTTTGCCGTGGCACCGGCATAGTTCGCCTCAAAGGTCGTGTCTTTGCGGTACGCGAAACACCGCAGAATCACAAAGTCCACGCCGCTGTTTTTGACTTTGGTCCAGTTGACCGTCCCCTGCCAGCGCGAAATGTCAAGGCCCTTGTATGGCGGGCCGGCGGCAAAGCACAGCGGCAGCATCGGCAGCAGCAAAAGCACCACCAGACAAAGGCAAATGGCCCGGCTGCGTCGCATCGGTTTCATAAAGGCGTCCTCCTTGATGAATGGTTGATGTGCCTATTATACAGGAAGACGCCACATCCGTCAAGTGGGAAAGATAGGACAGTAAACAGTCGTCAGTCAACAGCCAACCGCTTTTCAGAGGAAAGCGTTTCATTCGGGCGTTCGGCGCATCCCCGCTGCGGAGATTTTTTACTAACTGCTAACCGCTAACAGCTAACAGCTATTCGTACTTCGCGCCGAAGACGGCCGCAAAGAGGTTGTGGAACAGCTTCACCAGCCAGCCGAACGCGCCGCCGTGGTCCTTGCCGCACCACTTGCAGGAACCGTGCTGCTGCGGCTGGTTGTTGCCGCCGTTGCCGCCCGGGTCGGCGATGTGCGCGCCGCAGCGGGTGCAGTTGCCGTTTGCGTCCGGGTCGGTGTGGCCGAGGGGGTCGATAAAGGTCCCGGACTTGATGATGGTTCTGCAGCGGGTGCAGTATTCATATCCGGTGGAGCCGCCGACTTCACAGGACGGCTCGATCGCGCCCCGCAGCTCAATCTGATGCGCGGCCGGCAGCACCTCGTGGCCGCTGACCCACTTGTGACAGGCGTCACAGTATTCGCCGTCCGTAAAGCCGGTTGCATTACAGGATGGTGCGGTCCCTTTCACCGTCCGTGTTTTCAGATGCGTGTTCGGGTCCAGTTCGGTATCAATTGAAAACGTGCGTGTTGAGTGTTTCTGCACCTTGCCGCAGGTCGCGCAGGAATAAACATAGGTTGCGGGTGTCGTGCAGTTCGCGGGTGCGGCAAGCGCTTCGTCGGAAACCGTTTTTACAATGTAGTTGTGATCACCGAGAACGCCCAGCCCCGCTTTGTATACGGGCGCGTGGCAATCGGTGCAGATCCACTTTTCCGCACCGAGGGTTTGGCAATCCGCGCCGGGGAGCTTTCGCATAAATACCGTGTTTTCATGCGTGCAGTATGTGAACGATTCGCACCGTTCGGTCACGCACTGCTCGTACGCTTCCGCTGTCATGCCGGTCCAATAGATGGGAGCAGTGAATGAATACACGCTGACGACCCCGTCCTTCAGCCGAATGCCCATCAGGTTATTGGTATCGTCAAGGATCTGCGTGGGGACATACGCGGTCCGGTCTGTGCCGGTCTTCACATTATAGGCGCGGACCTCTCTGTTTTGCAGATACAAAATCTCGTCGCCGACGGCAACCATTCTTGAGGACGCCACTGCACCGTCGGAGCCGCGCAGCTTCGGAATGGAGATCAGCTCCGTCTCGACGCCGCCGGGCGTCCGCCGGATGAGTTTGTTTCTGGATGTGCTGAGGTAATAGATGTTTCCGTCAATGAGCAGGCACTCGGCCTGGGTATCTTTACAGAAGTAGTTGTCATACGCCGTGGACGTCGGCAGGGTTGAAAAATCGCTGACACCGTGTGACGCCGAAAAAGAGCTGTAGTTGTTCAAAAAATGTGTGTGCAGGATTCTTCCGGGAACATCCCGGACCGGATCATCCCAGGTCGGATCAACGTAAAAAGGCGTGCCGTCGATCTTAACCATCGACCAGGCATGATTGAGGTTGTTGCTTATGATAGAGGACGACGGTATGCCGAGGCAGTCCAGAATGAAGTTGTATGCGTTCGCATAGCCGGCGCAAACACCTTTTCCCAAACACAGCGGTCCGTATGATACACCATCGATGCCAGTGTAATTATCATTGAGATAACCATCATAATTGTAAGCAGTCCATGCGCAAAGACGGTCATGCGCGATCAGTGCCTTGTCCACGGTTGAAAGCGCGGTGTTGTTCACCAGGTCATAGGTCAGCGTCTCGATAACGTCCATTTGGGCATCATACCGATGCTTGGGTTCATTTGCAATATAACTGTCCTGATTGACATATAATTCTGATATATACCACTCAGTACCGACCAACACCGTTTCCATAAGGACGCCATACGAATCTCCAATCCGCGGATCGTTCTGCAGCAAATCCATGATTTGGTCATAGTTTCCACGAAGCGGAATCTGCAGATCCGTCATATCCACGGATTCCCCTGTCAGGGCAGTATAGAGCATCCGTCTTGCGACCTCGTTCCAGTCGATCCCCGGTGTGGCTTCCGCCCGCGGAATCACAAAAAAGTGAGAGGCGGGCAGGTTCAGGTCTTCTGCGCTTTGTCCTTCGGCAAGGGCCGCGGGCGCGGCGCACACCAGCATCACCAGCGCCAGCAGAATTGCAAAAATTCGTTTTGTCTGTTTCATTGTGGGTCCTCCTTTTCTTCGTCGGGCGGATAATCTTTATCAGGCGGATGTTCTTTATTTTACCAATATCATTTTCCCAATATCGAAAACAAATGTCAATCAAAACAACGCGAAAAAACCGCCCCGGCCAGATACGGACGGAGCGGTCTTGCAAGATTTATTTTTTCAATGCTTCCAGGCCGAGCGCGTCAAAGATTTTGATGAACACGCGCAGCATCGGCTGCAGGATGCGCTGCTCAAAGCGCCAGATCTTTTCATTCTTGCGCACCAGCGCGGCGGTCGTCGGCGTTTGCTGCATCTCTTCGGCGGTCGCGGTGTGCCTGCGCTCCACGGTGTAGGCGCGGAACAGGCCGTCCTTGGTGTACTTGAGCAGCTCGAACCGGTCGGCGAAAAAGCGGATGGCGCCCATGGTCAGCACATTGGTCGAGGTGTCGGTCACGTTGTTTTTGGTGTAGCCGATGTAGCCGCAGTTGGTGTAGGTAAAGTTCAGCGTCTCTTCGGTATAGCAGCCCTTGCCGTGCTTGTCGGTCATGGGGATCAGAACCGTGTCGCCCGGGGCCATGAAGTTGACCGACCCGCCGATGTAATCGTCATAGTCGTCGGAGTGGTTGTGGGCAAACAGGAAGATGATGTCCAGCGTCTTTGCCGCCTCGTTGATGACGTTGAAGACATGGGCCGCATAGCAGTTGTCGCGGTACAGGGTGCGCGAGGTATAGTGCAGCGGCACGTGGGTGATGAAGATCACGGGGCGGTTGTCGCCCGCGGCGATCATGGCGTCCAGCGCGGTCTTGATCTTTGCGGCGGTTTGTTTGATCCTGGCTTCGCCGCCCGGACGGAAGCCCTGCAGCCACTGATAATCATCCTCGTTGATAAGATAGAAGCAGTAGGTGCCCATATCATACATGCCGGTCGGATAAAACGCGGCGATGGGCAGGTCGTGGTTGCCCTGCGCGGTGAGGATGTCGTTCGGGTCGCCGTCGGGATAGACGTCCAGATAATGCTGCTGCAACTGCACAATGCCCGCCGCGGCGTGGTCGCCGAGGATCAAAGAGTAGTCGCCGCCCACCAGCAGCGCGTCCGGCTCCGGCAGACCGTCGTCGTGCATGACCTGCAGCACTTGGCCGAAGTTGCGATAGGCCACCGGCCCGACGTTCTGGCAGTCAGAGAAGGTGACGATGTTGGTGTAGGCCTCTTCTGCAAAGGCGTCGCCGGCGGCGAACGACGGCACGACCGCCGTCAGCACCAGCAGCACGGCAAGCAGAATGCCCAGAATGCGTTTGGTTGGTTTCATAAGAAGTCCTCCTTTGAGATTGGGTATATCTTTATTCTACCAGTGCCGCGAAAAAAGTCAAGAGGTTCCGGCGAAAAGTTTTTGGTACGCGGCAACGTCAGCACCATAAAAGCCCACAGCAGCATGCTTTTCTAAAGTCTTGCCCCTCGCAAGGAGGGCTGAATGCGGCAAAGCAAAAACCGCGGGGATCGCATTCCGGGTTCGGAACGCTTCCCCGCGATCTAACGTCTAATATCTGAAATCGATCATCTGCATCAGAACTTGAAAAATGCGGCGATCTTTGCAAACAGATCACGGAACCACTGGGCGATTTTTTCAAGGAAGGTCGGGCTGTCTTTGCTCTCGTTGCCGTCCGGCTTCGGCAGCGGATCGACGGTCTCCTGCTGGGTCGCGCCGCAATCCGCGCAGGTGCGTTGCAGCGTGCCGGCCGCGTCCGTCGTCGGTTCCTTTGTCATCTGCCAGTCACTCCAGGCGTGCCACAGCCGCGGGGCCACGTCATTGCCAGCGAGATACACGCCGCAGTCATTGCAGTACAGACCCGCCGTGTGACCCTTGACCGTGCAGGTAGAGGGGACCTCCGTCGTTTCGGTGACGGAATGGTCCGCCGTGTGATAATGCACGGTCGCCTGCAGCAGCGGCTCGTTCCGCTCTTTGATCTCAAGCTGATTCCACTGCTCTTCGGTCCCGAGGAAATACACGTCGCTGAGCTGCTCACAGCGCAGGAACGCATAGATATCGACCGCCTTCAGGCTTGCAGGCAGCACGACCGATTTCAGTGCACCGCAGCTTTCAAACATACCTTCCGGAAGGATTTCCATGTCGTTTGTGATTTTGACGTGTTCCAGCTTGTCGCATCCCTGCAGCACACACCGCCCCATCTCGGTCACGTTGCGCGGGATGGTCACGGTTCGATTCCCAATACCGTAAAACGCCCCTGCGTCAATCGACGTCACGCCATCCGGAATGATCAGCTCCGAAACATTCGCGCAACCGGCAATCGCACCGTATTCAAATCGTGTCACGCTGTCCGGAATGATCAGGTCGGTCACCTTCGGACAGCCGGAAAGCATGCAGGACGAAATCTTTGTCAGGCCGCTTGGCAGCACGATGTGCTCCAGTTCGGGGAAATGGAACGCTTCTGCGCCGATCTCCAGCAAGCCTTCAGGTAGCACAAGCTCTTTCGGGTTCTTGGCGTGCAGCGCACCATATCCGACTTTTGTCAGTGTGTCCGGAAGCTGGATATCATTCAGGTTGCACATTGAAAACACATAGTCGCCGATTTCGGTCAGGTGGCTCGGCAGCTTCACCGATTCCAGCGAGGTACAGTAATAAAATGAAGCGCGCTCCAGTACGGTGACACTTTCCGGAATCACGACGCTTTTCAGCGAAGAACAGTAATAAAAAGCGTCTGCGCTGATGGTCGTCAGCGATTCGCTGATCCGCAGCGTTTCGATGCCCTCGCAATAGCCGCACATGTCCTCGCCGATGCTGGTCACGCTGTCCGGGATCGACAGCGCCTTCAGCCGATCACAGGACCAGAACGCGGAAAGGCCGATGCTCTTCAGGGTGTCTGGCAGGCTGATGCTTTCCAGCAGGTCCAGACTGTCGAACGCATAATCGCCGATGCTTGTAACGCCGGATTTGATGACCGCGTTCTTCACATCGTACCTGTGCTCCATCCACCACGGCGCGCTGGTAAACTTGGTCGGCGAGCCGTCAGACAGCAGCACAAAGTCTTCCATCGGGCCGCTGCCGCTGATGGTGAGCGTACCTTTGTTGTCCAGCTTCCACTTCAGGTTTGCGCCGTCGCCCTCTGCGCCGCAGACGCCGGACGCGATGGTTTTGGTTTTGGCCGCCGCGGCCGTGGCGGTCGTTACCGTCAGCAGTGCCAGCACCAGGATCACCGCCAGCAGCGCGCGCAAAAATCGTTTGCTTTGTTTCATAGAGAATTCCTCCTTTGATCAATGTTGTATGTTGGCTTTGCCGGTTTTATTGTAGCACAAGGCACCGCATTTGCAGCCGTTTTGGAGTGGAAAGTGATTTCAAAGGAGTAAAAAGCAAAAAAGCCGCCCCACCCGGAGCGGCTTTTTCATATGCTGTTGTTTATGCTTCCTCTGCCAGCGCTTTCGCTTCTTCGATGACCTTCTGGGCCACGTTGCCCGGCGCGTCCTCATAGCGGACAAACTTCAGCGAGAAGTAGCCGCGGCCTGCGGTCACGGAGCGCAGCATGGTGGAAAAGTCACCCATCTCTGCCATCGGCACTTCGGCAACCAGCTCCTGCATCTTCGGCTCGTCGGCGGCGCCCATGCCCATCACGCGGCCGCGACGCTTGGTGACGTCGCCCATGATGTCGCCCAGGTTGGCGTCGGGGATGTAAACCTTCAGCTCGCCGATCGGCTCAAGAATGACCGGGGCGGCCTGCGCCATACCGTTCTTGTAAGCGATCTTGGCGGCGGTACGGAACGCCATATCGTTGGAGTCGACCGGATGGTAGGAACCGTCATACAGCACGGCCTTCAGGCCGACGACCGGATAGCCGGCAAGCGGGCCCTTCTGGATCGCTTCCTGCAGACCCTTTTCCACGGCGGGGAAGTAGTTCTTCGGCACGGAGCCGCCGACCACTTCGCTTTCAAAGATCAGCTCGTCGCCGTCGTGCGGCTCAAAGCGGATCCACACGTCGCCGAACTGGCCAGAACCGCCGGTCTGTTTCTTGTGGCGGCCCTGGACGGAGCAGCTCTTGCGGATGGTTTCGCGGTATGCCACGCGCGGGATCTTGAGGTCGATCTCCACGCCGTACTTTGCCTTCAGCTTGGCCAGCACGATGTCAAGGTGCTGTTCACCGAGGCCGGAAAGGATCATTTCCTTGGTTTCGTCGTTGGTGGCGAAAACGACCGTCGGATCTTCGCCCATGATGCGGCGCAGACCAGAGGCGACCTTGTCTTCTTCGCCCTTCTTCTTCACAACGATCGCCATGGACAGCGACGGGGCCGGGAAGCTGACGCCGTCAAGATTGACCACGCGCTTCGGGTCGCAGATCGTGTCGCCGGTATCGAGAGAATTGAGCTTGGTCAGCACGCCGATGTCGCCGGCACCGATGGCAGCGATGTCTTCCTGCTTGTTGCCGCGCACAGAGAGGATCTTGCCCATGCGCTCGCTGCTGCCGGTGCGTGCGACGTACGCGGGCACGTCCGCCGTGATCTTGCCGGCGATGACCTTGACAAAGGACATCTTGCCGACGAACGGGTCGGCCACGGTCTTGAAGCAGATGGCGGCCAGCGGGCCGTTCGGGTCGCATTTGATTTCGACGTCGTTGCCGTCGTCGTCCTTGCCGGTCTCGCTGCCGGTCTGGATCGGGTTGGGCGCGGAATCGACGATCGCGTCAAGCAGCAGGTCCACACCGTCGGTGGTCAGGCCCGCGCAGGCGTACACCGGATAGATCTCGCCGGCTTCCACGCCCTTGGTCAGGCCGTCGATGACCTCTGCCTGGGTCAGCTCTTCGCCTTCCAGATACTTCATCATCAGGTCCTCATCTGCGGAGGCGACCGCCTCCATCAGGACTTCCTTCATCTCGTCAAAATGCGCGTCGGTCGGCATGGCGACGGGCGACGCCTTGCCGTTCTTGTAAGCAAACGCCTTGCCGGTGGCCAGGTTCACATAGGATGCGACCGCGCCGCCTTCCATGTGCGGAACGACGACCGGGCAAAGCTGGGCGCCGACCGCTTCCTTGAGCGCTTCAAAGGTTTTATAGAAATCGCGGTTTTCCGCGTCGCACTTTGTCACCACAAAAAACTTTGCGATCTTGCGCGCGTCGGCGGCCTTGATGGCCTTTTCTGCGCCGACGTCCAGATCGGACCCGGCGGACGTGACGATCAGCGCGCATTCCGCGGCGCGCATCGCCTCATAAACGCCGCCCTCAAAGTCAAACTTGCCGGGCGCGTCAAGCAGATTGATCTTGGTGTTTTTCCATTCCAGCGCGGCAAACGCGGTGGACAGGGAGCACTGGCGCTTCTTTTCTTCCGGATCAAAGTCCATGACGGTGTTGCCGTCGCTGACCCTGCCCAGGCGGTCAGACGCCTTTGCAAGGAAGAGCATCGCTTCCGCAAGCGTGGTCTTGCCCTTTCCGGTATGGCCGGCAATGGCAATATTTCTGATGTTTTTCGCGTCGTAAGATTTCAAAACTGGTACCTCCTTGATTTAAAGCTAACATTGTTATTTTATCATACCTGACAAAAAACTTCAAACTGATTTATCACTAATTTTGCAGCGTGTTTTTTGTGTATATTGGACAGAGTGCCGAAAAGCGTTCTTTTTTGGCAAATGATTTCGCCGCCGCCCCTGCCGTCGGCCTGATAAAAATGTCCCGCCGGGTCATCACCGACGGGACATAAGCAAGATTCCTTATTTATCCGAAGCAGACGGAGCAAGGCGATTTGCCCATCTCCTTCGCCTCGGCCACCGTCATGGTGAGCAGACGGGAGCCTTCCAGATAGTGGCAGCCGGCCAGATGATAGTGCGTACCGTCGGTCGGCACATAGACCACGTTCGGCGTCACCTTTACGCTGCACACGGGCGAGAACGCGCCATAGACCTTGCCGTTTGCAGACGCGAACGCACGCACCTTGAAATAATAGGTGCCGCTCTTGAGCGCCTTGGTCGTCAGAACGCGCGTGTCGCTGGTGCCAAGCTTCTTATAGGTGCCGTCCTTGGCGGTGGCATAATAGAACACATATTTTTCGGCGCCGACCACGCCGCTGCACACGATCTTGGTGACCCCGGTCTTGGCGTCATTGGCCGCCTTGACGGCCTTCGGCGCGGCGGGAACGATCTTGAACGCAAGCTTTTTGCTGCCGCTATAGTTGCCGATGAAGGTGACCTTCACGGCATAGACGCCCGGCTTTTTGCGGCCGGAGGAATAGGTCAGCTTGTAATCCACGCCCTTGGTCAGCTTGTTGCCGTCGGCGTCTTTCACAACGACGGTCGGCTTTTTGGTTTTTCCGTCACAGACAAAGCTGGATGCCGACAGCTTGATGCTGGCGATCCTGGACACGACCGTTGCAATTCTGCCCTTGCCGCACACGGCGCAGACCTTGACCACCTTGCCGTTCTTTGACGTGGTCGCGGGCCGGATCGACGTGGTGTCGGCAGTGTACTTGTGGCCGGCGGCGGGAATGACGGTCACGTCGTTGCGGGCGTCGCAGACGGTGCAGTGGTGCGATTTCAGGCCGGCATCGGTGCAGGTTGCGGCCTTTTCAACCGTCCACTTCTTGCTCCACTTGTGGCCGGCGGCCTTCAAGACCTCGGGATCGGTTTCCAGTCCGCAGGATTTGCAGATCTTTTTGCACAGGCCATCCTCGTCACAGGTGGCCGCAGAGATGACGACCACCTCAAAGTCGTGGCCCGTGGCGGGAACAACCTCGGTCTTGGAATCGTCGCAATAGGTGCAGGTCTTGCGCACCAGGCCGTCGTCGGTGCAGGACGGTAGCTTGACGATGCTTTCCACATAGTTGTGGCCGGTCTTCGGAATCACGGTGGATTCTTCAAACACGGTTTCGCAGTACTCACAATAAGAACCCGCGGTGCGGCCTTCGTTCTGGCAGGTCGCGGCAATCGGGGGGATGGTGACGATCTTGTGATCGGTCTTCGGCGTCTCTCTCTGCTCAACAAACACCTTGCCGCAGCCTTCGCGGTCGCAAATTTTGCCTTCGGTCAGGCCGGTGGACTTGCAAGTGGCGGGAACGGCGTCTTTTTTCACGATGTGGTGGCCCAGCGGCTTGACCGGGTCGGTGTCATAGCTGTCGCCGCAGACCGAGCAGACGTGGGTCGTCTTGCCCGCCGTTTCACAGGTGGCGGGAACCACGGTCGTCACATACTTGTGCCCCGTTGTCGGGTCGGTCTTGGTTTCTTTCACCGAGCAGCGGCTGCAGACGCGCGCATAGGTGGTTGGCGTGGAGCAGTCGCCCGCCGTGGTCACGGTCCATTCGCCCCAGTCGTGGCCGAGCGCCGCCACCTCGTTGGACGTGTAGCGATCGCCGCATTTGTCGCAGACGTGCTGCACATAGCCCTTTTCGGTGCAGGTCGGCTGGAAGGTGGTGTCCACATACTCATGCGCCAGCTTTGAAATGGCTTCCGTCTTTGTGGCATTGCAGGTCGTGCAGGTAAAGGTCTTTTCGCCCGCTTCTTTGCAGCTGGCCGGCTTTGTCTCCACACCGGCATTCCAGGTGTGGGCCTCGGTCTGGACCTCGTTGCAGTTGGCGTTGGTGCATTTGCGAACATGCGTCGCGTCGTCTTTTTTGGACCAGGCGCCCCAGGCGTGGCCGCCCGCGGGATGCGGGATCACGGCGGCGTCATTGAATTCGCCGGAATCTTTCACAAACCTTTTGCAGGCGCTGCAGTACCAGCTGGCCGTATTGCCGTCCTCGGTGCAGGTTGCTGCCTGCGCAGATTTATAGACCCACGAGGTCGCCCCGTGCGGGCATTTGTCTGCCGCCGCCGCCGCAAACGGCATCGCGTTCAAAAGCAGCAGGCAAAGGCAAAGGATCAGGCTTCTTTTCAACACAGTTTTCATAAAAACGCTCCTTTCGCCGACGCAGACGCTTCAGGCAGCCGCACGGCAAACGATAGATTTACAATTTTATAATAGTCAATGTTTATTGTGAAATCGCGTTTGATTTTTAAACTTTTTATTACTGTTTTATGAAGCGGTTCACCCCAAAGGCTCCAGAACGAAGCGATGCGTATAGGTTGTGCCCTTGTGCATGATATACGGATCGCGCAGGGTGGCGCTGCCCGGGGTGTCGCCGCCGACGCCGCGCTGCGTCACGTCGATGCAGACCGTGGTCTGCTGCGTGTGCTGCAGCTCATGGGTATGCATGGCCTTATCCAGGTCTTTGATGGAATAAGGGAAGCAGTTGAAGGCAAACGGCGTGTCGCCGAGGGCAGTCACCTGCAGGCCCTTGCCGGTTTCGTCAGTGATGCGCAGCGTGCGCACGTCGGTGCGGTGGCCGTTTTCCTGCGGACGCATATACGGATGCTCCAGGTCGGCAACCGACATCTCATAGCGGGCCATGCGCGCGCCGGTCTTGCGGTCGCAGTAATTTTCCTGCGGTCCCCTGCCGAACCACGCCACCCGGTCAAATGCGCCCGGCATCGCAAACTTCAGGCCGAAGCGCAGCATATCCTTGCCCGCCGTGCCGGTGTGGGTCACAAAGATCTTTCCGTCGGCGGCAACCGTATAGGTCAGGGTTTCATCCTTGACGCCGGCAGCGCTGACGGTCGTTTCAATGTAGGCGCTGTGGCTGTACTGATGCACCAGCGTGGCGCGGCTCTTTGCGGAATCGGTCGCCCGCTTCCAGGCATACAGCGGATGCGCAAAGATAAGCGGCGGCATAAAGTTGAGATAGTCGATGTCGTTGTCGGTCAGGGCGCGGTAATAGTTGGAGCGCACCGGCTTGTCAAGATAATGTACACCGGTTTTTTCCATGGAATAAAGCTGACCGTTTTTGAAGCGGTAGACAAAATCGTCGCCCTTGACGATAAAGTTCTTTTCCGTCCCTTCGATTTTGACCTTGCCTTCCGTCGCCGGCGCTTCTTCCGCCCGGTCGGAGCCTTTCAGGCGGAACTGGTCAAAGGTCTGCTCAAATCCGGCCTTGGCAAAGCGGCAATCCGCCTTGCGCAGGAACGAGAATGTCAGATACACTTCGCCCGCAGGCAGCGCCGGCAGCTCCACGCGGAATTCGCGGTCCGACAGCGGCTTTGTTGCGGCATAGGCCGCTTCGGGCACCTTGCCCTCGGCAAACTTTACGCCGTCCTCTTCCAGCACATAGACCAGATCGAACGCGGACAGATCGGTAAAGAGCTGCTTGTTTTTGACGCGGAACACGCCGGCCGAAAGATCGACCGCCTCGATCTTCATTTCGGCATAGACCTTTTTCACCTCGTAATATGACGGGTGCGGCGTGCGGTCGGCGGCCACAATGCCGTTTGCATTGAAATAGGTGTTGCTGCCCACAATGGCGGCATAGTTGTACGGCGGCTTGAACCAGTTGGTTTTTTCGTTGAAGTCGGAGCCGTACAGCCAGCGGTCCTTGCCGTCCACGGTTTTGTGGATCGCCTGATCGACAAAGTCCCAGATGAAGCCGCCCCAGAGGTTGTCGTATTTTTCAAAGGCGTCCATGTATTCCTGGAAGTTGCCCAGACTGTTTTCCATCGCGTGGGCATATTCGCAGAACAGCACCGGTTTGGTATAATCGCTGGCCTTGATGGGTTTGTTGTCGGCGGCCAGGGCGTTGGCGATGTTGTCGAACCACGTCGCCACCAGCGGCGCGCGGTTGCCGATCTTTTCCACCTGCTCCTCGGTCGGGTACATGCGGCTGATGACGTCGCTCTTGGTGAAGTCAAAGTCGCCCTCATAGTGGAACGGACGGGTCTTGTCCAGCCGCAGCGCAGCCTCTTTCATCTTCAGGAAATTGTCGCCGTCGCCGGCCTCGTTGCCGAGACTCCACATAAAGATGCACGGGTGGTTCCGGTCGCGCAGCACCATGCGCTCCATGCGGTCGCAGACCGCGCGCGTCCACAGCGGATTGCTGCCCGGCACGCCCTTGCGGCGCACGCCGTGCGTTTCCATGTCGCACTCGTCCATGACCCAGAAGCCGTATTCGTCGCACAGGTCGTAAAACAGCGGGTCGTTGGGATAATGGCTGCAGCGGATGGCGTTGATGTTGGCGCGCTTCATCAGGTCAAAGTCCTGAATGTAACGGTCATAGGGCACCGTCCAGCCGGTGTCGGGGTCATAATCGTGGCGGTTGGTGCCGCGGATCATCAGCGGCTGCCCGTTGACCAGGATGCGCTCGCCGTCGATCTCCACCTGACGGAAGCCGACGCGCACGCGCTTATAGGTCGTCACACCGTCGCAGGTGAAGCAAAACAGCAGCGTATACAGGTACGGCTGTTCGCTGGACCAGAGCTTCGGCGCCTTGAAATGCTTTTTGAAAACGACCTTGTTCTCACCCGCGCGCGTGATCAGGTCCGTGCTGCCCACAACCGTCTTGTCCGCGCCGTCCAGCAGCGTCGCTTCGACAGCGAACGACTTTCCGGCGTCGCTGTAGTCATTGATGAACAGCTCCGCCACCAGGTCGGCGTCCGTGTAACCGTTCAGCAGTGCGGTGGTGACATACACATCGCGCAGCGTCTGCTTCGGCTCGCTGAACAGATAGACCTCGCGATAAATGCCCGACAGGAACCACATGTCCTGATCCTCCAGATAGGTGCCGTCCGTGTAGCGGTACACGATCGCGGTCAACTGATTTTCGCCGGGGACCGCAAAGCGAGTCACGTCAAATTCGTGCGGCGTGAAGGACCCCTGCGAGTACCCCACGTATTCACCGTTCAGATAGACGGCAAGGCCGGCCTTCACCGCGCCGAAATGCAGAAAGATCTCGCGGCCGTCCCAGTCCTGCGGCAGCGTAAACGTCGTGCGGTGGGCGGCAATCTCCTGATCCTCGTGACGGATGGTCGGGATGTTCTTTTCATGCACGTCGATCGCGTTCGGATATGAGTTTGCATAGTACCACGGCTTGGTGTAATCCTTCTGGAACTGCCACACGCCGGGCACCTGAATGTCTTCCCATGCGCTGTCGTCAAAGTCCTTGCCGGTGACCTCTGCCGGCAGCTCGGTGACGCCCTTTTTCCAAAGGAACTTCCATGTGCCATTCAGCGACAGCTTGAACGGGGTGGGCTTGCCGGCCAGCAGATCCTGCGGATTCGCATACGGCAGCGCGATCACATGCCCGTCCTCTTTGTGTTCGGCAACGATCAACGGATCTTCCCAAATGTATTTCATATCCCTTGTTTCCTTTCTTGCGTTGGATTCTCTATTATTGTACCCGAAGTTTGCACGCTTGTCAACAAAAACACAAAAGACATTCCCGCCATTCATCCGGTCAGAGCGTCAGGCTGTGAAATGCCGTTCCATCCAGCGTTTTCCATTGCAGCACGCCGTCCTCGAGCGTCATATAGCTGCGCTCGCTGCCCGCCTTCGGCAGTGCGGCCGACCCGGGGTTGCAGTATAAAACATCGCCGACCGGTTCCCACGCCGGCACATGGGTGTGCCCGTGCAGCAGGACGTCGCCCGCGTTCATCGGCGGCAGATTCGTTTGGTTGTATCGGTGGCCGTGGGTCATAAAAATCAGCCGCTCCCCCACCGGCAAAAGCGCATATTCCGCCAGGATGGGGAAATCCAGTACCATCTGGTCCACCTCTGCGTCGCAGTTTCCGCGCACGCAAAGCAACTGCCGCCGCCGCGGGTTCAGCAGCGCGATCACCCGCTTCGGGTCATAATCCGCGGGCAGGTCGTTGCGCGGCCCGTGATACAGCAGGTCCCCGAGCAGGATCAGCCGCCCGGCGCCCTCGCGGTCAAACGCTTTCAGCAAATTTTCACAGCACGCCGCAGCCCCGTGCAGGTCCGCCGCGATCATCCACTTCATCCGTCATCCCCCGTTTCAAACACACCGTATTTTTCTTTCACACGCTGCAGGGTATCCAGCACCGTCGGCGCAAGGAACCACAGAAACAGCACCGTCGCTGCCGCGTGCACGCAGTCCATCGGGAACCCCGCCGCATAGTACGTCAGCAAAATCTCGCGGTTCAGCACCTCGCCGCCCCAGATCAATGCCGCCGCCGGGTTCATGACGCCGCCGTAGATCACAACGGCCGCCAGCGCGCCGAAGACGCACAGCGACAGCCGCGACCGGCGCAGCAGACCCAGCCGCGCCAGCAGCCCGGCCAGACCGCCGGCCAGCCCCATGGCAAACATCTGCCACGGCGTCCACGCGCCCTGCGCAAACAGCAGGTTTGACACCAGCATCGTCACCGCACCGACCAGAAAGCCGCTTTCGCCGCCCAGCGCCACGCCGACCAGCACCGTCATCGCCAGCACCGGCTTGCACTGCGGCAGCATAAAGAACGCCGCGCGCCCCGCCGCCGTCACCGCGCAAAGCGCCGCCAAAAGCGCCAGCTCCCGCGCCCGGGGCCGCCGGCCCTCAAAGACCAGAACAAACGGCAGCATTGCCAGCACCAGCACCGCCAGCGCCGTCAGATAATACTGCTTTGCCGGCAGCAGCGTCGTCCCGTACCACAGCACCGGCGGGATCGCGCAGACGCAAAGCCCGGCGCCGAACCAGGTGCGCAGCGGCAGTTTGCGTTTGGTTTGCGGCAGCGCCGTTTCGGGCTGCTTTTTTGCGGTGAACAGCGCAGCGGCAAGCAGGCTGAAAAAGAACGCGCCGCCCAGTTGCTTTTGCATCGGCGTCAGCGCCGTAAAGGCCGAAACGTCCTGCATCCCCGTTGCCGGGAACGTCCGCGCCAGCAGCACGAACAGCACCAGCGCCGCCACAGCCGACAGACCCGCGCCGACTTTGCGCCAGCGCGCCAGCGGTTTTTGCTGCGGCTGCACCGGCCTGACAGCCAACGGTTCGGGCGCCGGCGCGTCGTCTTCTGCCCACGCCGGGGCAGTGCCGCCCGCGCCCGCGATGAGCTGCGGCGCGGTGATCACATCCGGCAGCAGACCGCGGCTGATGCGCGACGCCTGCGTGGTATAAAACCGGTTGCCGCCGAAAAATTCCTGCGGCGGACCGCTGCCGACCAGCGCGCCGTCAAACAGCAGGGCGCAGACGTCGGCCGTCCGGGCGCAAAACTCCACGTCGTGACTCACCATCACGATGCAGACGCCCTTTGCCTTCAATGTTTCCAGAACGGATGCGAACCGGCGTTTGAACGCAGCGTCAAACCCCTTGGTCGGTTCGTCCAGCAGCAGAATGTCCGGGCCGCCCAGCAGCACCTTTGCCAGTGCCGCACGCTGCATCTCGCCGCCCGACAGGTCAAACGGGTGCCGGTCCTCCAGCCCCCGCAGCCCGCACAGGTCCAGCATGTCGCGCACAGCGGTCTCTCGCTCTGCCTGTGTTTTTTCAGAAAGCGCCCCCGCCGTGCACAGGTCGCTCCACACTGTCTTTTTGATGAAAAGGGTCTGCGTCTGCTGCGGCAGCAGCCCCACGCGCCCCTTGCAGCGCAGCGTCCCCCGTTCCGGCGTCCGTTGCCCGGCCAGCAGTGACAGCAGCGTGGACTTCCCCGCCCCGTTGCCGCCGAGGATGCAGGTCAGCGTCCCCTTTTGCGCCGTGAACGACAGGTTGCGCAGCACCGGCCCTTCCCCGTAGCCGAACGTCAGCTCCTCCACGGTCACAGCCGTGTCGCCGCCGGAGGCGGGTTGTCTTTGCGGGACCGGACAGGCCGGGTGATCTTTCAGATATTCGCCCAGAAATTCGCGCCCCTCCCCGACCGAGACCGGGCAGGGCTGCGCGCTTTCCACGCTGCACCAGAGCTGCATGGCCGCCGGCATCGAAAAAAACAGCGGGTTGCGGGTTTGCCGCAGCATCTTCCCCGCCGCCGTGACGTCGCCGAAGCACAGCAGCGTTCCGTTTTCCAGCACAGCCGCGGCCGTCGCCAGCGTCAGGGCGGTTTCCAGCCGGTGCTCCGTCATCAGGACGGCGACGCCCAACTCCCGGTTGACCTTTTGCAGCGCGGCAAAAAACGTGTCCGCCGCAACGGGGTCGAGCTGCGCCGTCGGCTCGTCCAGCAGCAGCAGCTTCGGCTGCAGCACCATTGCCGCCGCAAGATTCAAAAGCTGTGCCTGCCCGCCGGACAGGTCCGCCGTCGACCGACCGATCAGGTCCTCGATGCCGAAAAAGGCCGCCGTTTCCGCCACGCGGCGGCAGATCGTCTGCGGGTCCATGCCCAGACTTTCCGCGCCGAAGGCCAGCTCGTGCCGTACGGTGTCGGTCACGATCTGATCCCGGGGGTCCTGCTGCACAAAACCAATGTCGGCGGCCGTCTGCTTCAGAGCGCGCGCAGAGAGCGCTTCCCCTTTCCAAAGCACGCGGCCGTCCAGGATTCCGCGCGGCGCCAGCGCCGGCTTGAGCTGCCGCAGCAGCGTGGTTTTTCCGCTGCCGGACCGCCCGCAGAGTACGACAAAATCACCCGCGCGCAGCGAGAACGAAACGTCCCGTAACGCGGGTGCAGCCCGGTTCGGATAGGCAAAGGTCAAATGCTGTACGGTCAGAAGGTCCATCGTTCCTCCTATGCAAGGCAATCGGCCCAAAGCGGCGTCATGCAGAACAAAAAATACAACGTGAGCAGATATCCCGTGATGGGGGCCGCGCCGCCCCCGCCGAACGCCGGAAAGTATCGCCAGTCAAACAGCCCGGTTGCCGCCGCGCCGACCAAAGACACGCCGCACAGCAGCAGCCAGAGCGTCAGCAGCCGGTCGCGCCGCGTGTAACAAAAGCGCGTCATGGCCGTGCGCCTTGCCGTGCCGTAGCCGCGGCTTTTCATGCTGTCGGCGGTGACGATCGCGCTTTCCAGCGACCAGGACAGCATCACCGCAAAGCTGCGCCGCGCCGTTTGCAGCGGGCGCTCCTTTGCCGGGCCGTTTGACGCAAGGGCGGCCTGTGCGGCCGTGACCTTTTGAAACCGGCGGCGAAATTTTTCAAAAAACTGCAAACTCATCGACAGCAGCAGCGCCAGCGCCGGCGTCGCCTTTGCAAACAGATACATCCACTTTTCCGCCGTGAAGACCCGCGAAAAGCACCGGAACCACAGCAGCACCGCCGCCAGCAGCAACCCGGACGACAGCCCAAACAGCAGACTTTCCAGCGTCAGCGCATTGCCGGACGGCAGATAGGCAAGGCGGGTGACGCCCCGGTGATTGAACGCGGCGTTGATCGCCGCCGTCAGCAGCACCGCCGCCGCCAAAACCGGCCAGCCGGCCCGCCGCCTTTTCCGCCGCGTCAGCCGCATGGCGTTCCACGCGCCGCAGACCAGCGAGATCAGCAAACACGCCGGGTGCCGCCAGAGCAAAGCGCAGCCGATGGCCAGCGCAAAAAAGAGCAGACTGACCGCCGGGTGCCAAAAAAGAATATCGCGCCGCTTTGCCATGCCTTGACGTCCTTTCTGTCGAAATCGTTCGTTATTCGTCCAGCGCCTGACCGCCGGGGTGGCCAAGGTCGGCGCCGTAATCACAGGTGTAGCGCCATGCCACCGCGTCGCCATCCTTCAGCGTGTATCGGCTGCAGCCGAAGTTCGGGTACTCGCCGTTGACGCTGTACATCCAACCGGACCCGGAGCCGCAGTCAAATTCATAAAGGTGGCCGATGCCTTCGATATAAGCGCTATGATACACCGGCGTGTCGGAAAACTCCATCGCAACGCCCGCGTCGCGGCAGGCGCGCTGCAGCACTTCAAAGACGCTCTCCCCCTCTGCAAACGTCACGCTTTGCTCAAGAATCACGCCGCTTTCCGGCAGCACCGCCCGGACCGCACCGTCCAGGTCGCTGCTTTGCAGAGCGGTTTCACATTCGATCAAAAGCGTACAGGTCAGCGTCCGTTCCCCACGGTCTTCTTTGTTTGCACCGGCGCAGCCCGTCAGCAAAACCAGCAGCGCAAGCAGCAGAAACAGGCGTTTCTTCATGCCCTCGCCCCCTTCTTTTTGCGCACGGCGACCAACAGGAACAGCCCCGCGCTTGCTGCCGAAAGGGTCAGCGCGGCGATCACCGCCGCCGATGTATCACCGGTCTTTGGCGCAGAGGGCGTCTGTGCGCCCGCCGGCACTGCGGCATCTGCGGGCACTGCCGCCTGCGGCTGCCCGGCGGCGGACCCCTGCGTCGTTGGCG
This sequence comes from Clostridia bacterium, assembly GCA_017434855.1. GTDB lineage: Bacteria > Bacillota > Clostridia > Oscillospirales > Acutalibacteraceae > UBA6857. The sequence goes on along the minus strand of JAFRUA010000030.1, from coordinate 22,833 downwards.
TCAAAGAGCCGCCCGATGCGGTCGCTTCCGGCGTTGCTGACGGCGCTGCCCCTGTGGGCTGCACCGTGGTCGGCTGCGCGGTTGTCGGCTGACTGTTTGTCGGCCGCGCGGTCGTCGGCGTCTGGTCGGCGCCATGGGTGGTCGACACGTCGGCGTCGGTGTTCAGCCGCACATTCCGCATGTCATATAATGCGGCTTCTCCGTTCAGGAATCGGTCATACGCCACAATGGCATAGCCCGCCTGCTCTGACGCCATTTCATCCGGGCCGTCGCCCTGCCGGTGGCAAAAACCGCCGCCTGGCAGCGCATAAGACAACAGCGCTTTCCACGCGGACCCGCCGGATTTTTTAAACGCCGCATCCGTGTCGGGGTCGCGGCCCCAGGCGGCGCAGGCCGTCACCACCTGCGCAAGCGTTTCGCACTGGTCGGTGAAATCGCCGTCCGCACCCTGCATGGCGGAAAGGCAGTCGAATCCCCGCTGTGCGGCCTGACTGACTGCCGCTTTGCTGCGGTACCGGGCAAGCGCCTGCAGCGCCATCGCCGTCAGGTCGGCGTCCGCGTTCGACCCGGCCAGCGTCCAGCCGCCGTCCGCCGTCTGCGATGACAGCAGCTTTTCCAGGCACTGACTGCGGATCGTCGCGTTCTGTGTCTCATAATCGTGCGCGTCCAGTGCCAGCAGCGCAAAGATCACGCCGTTGAGGCCCTGCCGCCCGATCCAGTCAACATCTTCAAACGGGCGCAGCAGGTTCCAGCCGCCCACATCGCGCGGGTCCTGCCCGATCGCGGTCAGCGCCAGGATCAGGCGCGCGTTTTCGGTCGACTTGCTGCGGTGCAGCGCGCCGGTTGCGCCCGGCATCGTGGGTGCAATCGCCCGCACCTGGGCCGTGACCCGCGTCAGATAGGCCGACGCATAGGCGTCGTTTGCCGCGATCGCACCGCCGCGCGCCAGGCAAAGCACGGCCCAATCCCCGCCCACAGAGCCAAAGTCCGGGGACGGGTTCTCTGCCCTCAAAAATTCCAAAATGGAATTTTTTACGTTTTGCGTTTTGGCTGCCCCGGCCACGGGAACCACAGTGCTCACCAGCAGAAGCAGCACCGCCAAGGCACAAAACAGTCCGGATTGTTTTCTCATCGCGATCCCTCACCCCTCAAGATTCGGCAGCCACCGGGCAATGGCGGCAAACAGCGCGCCCTGCCAAAGCACCAGCGCCGCAAGGCCCGCGCAGGCCAGCAAAAACGTCACGCCGCGGCGTTCAAGAAACGACCCGACCGCACAGCAGAAGGTTCCCGGCGCCAAAAGGATTTTTTGCGCCCGCGTGCCCTGCCCGCGCAGCATGGTCTGCATCCGCCGCGCATGCTCTGCCGGCGGATAGGTGTTGACATACAGCGAAAACGCGAACCAAAAGGCCAGCGTGTTGGCGCTCAGCGCCACCCACCCCGTCATACGAAACAGGAACAGGCCCAGCAAAGAACTCAAAAACAGCAGCAGCGCCAGCAGCCGGTTCAAAAGCGCCGGCACAAATCCGATCGCAAAGGCCGCGCCCACTGTCGGCGGCGCCATGTGCTGCAGATGGCCGAACGTCGCCTTGTTTTGAAACAGGCGTGTTTCTGTCACGGGAACCGCCCAGATGCGGCACAGCAGATGGACCCAAAAGGATCGGATCCACACGCCGGGCGCGGTCAGCACGCGAATCACACGGTCTATCCCATTCATGCAATGTCACCCCCGTCTTTCCGCAGCGCTTCAGCCGCCGTCCATGTGCCTGCCCGCACCCGCCCGATCACCGGCGACAACTTCAACTGTGCGCTGCCCAGTGCGGTTTCGATCTGGGCACAGGCGTCCTCATCCCCCGCCGCTGCGGCGCAAAGCGCATACAGGTTCCATTCCTCCATCGTCAGCGAAAGCTGCTGCTCATAGCAGGCCGTCATATACAACTGCATCTCGCGCAGTGCCTGCGCGTCATCGCCGCGTAAAAGGTCGCTGACCGCAAACAGCCGCAGCCAGACCGGCTTTCCCCGTGCCGGCGCATTCGCCTGTGCGGCCTGTGCCACAGAAAAAATCGCGGCCGTGTCTGGCGCCGGCTGCCTGCGCAGCACCCGCACAAAGGCATCATACGCATTCTGATCCTGCCCATTGCGCTCGATCGCCGTCTGAAAATACGTGCGTGCGGCGTCCGGGCCGCCGGTCTCCCCCGCCAGCTCGATCATCGCGGCCAGATAGTACCCGGTATAACATCCGTCGTCGACCGCCTCCATTTGCTCCAGCTGCTGCATTTGCAGCGCCGCCGGTTTGCCGGCCGCCTTCATCAAAAGATAGCGAATGTATTCCACCGCAACCGGCGCGTATGTGTCATCGGTCCGCAGCGCGCACAACTGCGCGTCCACATCCTCATAGACGGCCGCATCCGTATAATCATCATACGCCCCAAAGATGTCGATCGCCACCTGCTCGGTCGCGGCAAATTGTGCCTGCAGCTTCAGCAGCGCGCGGTACCGTGCGTTCCACGGCAGCTTCAGCAAGGGACCCGGGAACCGGGCGTCCACCAGCAGCGCCGCCAGATCAACATCTCCCAGTGATCGGCAAAGGTCCGCATACGCTTTGATTCCCGTGAGCGACACGCTGTCACGGTCTGCATTCATTAAAAAGCAGTCGCCATACCGGTCGGCGGCATCCAGCAGTCGGTGCTCCTGCACCGCGCGCTGTGCCGAAAACAGTTGCCGCCACTGGGCCGCAGAGTCGGAGAACAGATACAAACCCACAGCCGCCAGCAAAAACGCCGCCAAAACAAACAGCGCCGCCGCAGCGTGGACCGGCCGCGTACGCATCTGCGTCAGGCATTCTTCGCAATACGGCGCGTCGGCGTCGGCATCCGTCAGCGGCGCCCCGCAGCAGGCGCACACCGGGCCTTCGTCCGCATCCGGCGGCGCATCGGGCGCGCCGTCTTTCACCGGCAGCGCAGCATCGTCCGGCGCGTTTTTTGCGCGGTCCAGTTCTTTTTGAAACAGGTCGCGCAGCGCTTCCAGTTCCTCGGCCAGCGCGTCATGCGCCGCGTCATGCGCGGGCGTTTCGACCGGGTTTCGTTCGTTTTCACGCTTGTTCAAAGCAATCCCCTTCCGGTATAAAATATATCATTTTATATTATCACAAAACCCTTGTTTTATATTTCTGATTTGGAATATTAAAGAGTGCATAAACAAAAAGCACGCCGCAGCGTGCCTTAATTGACGGTCGGTTCGGTTTTCGTTTCTTTCGCGGCAGCGCCGGCCCGGTATGCACTGCTTTTCGGGATCGTGATTTCAAACACAAAGGCGTCGTCGCGCTCCTGCTTTTCAAGCCGCGCGTCGATCCCCGCGCTTTTCATTGTGTCAAATGCATTGCTGATGGTGTTCAAAAATATGCGCACGTCGCTGAACAACCGCCGGGTGGTTCGTTTCGGGCGGGCTTTTTGTTCCGTCAGCGTCTCCACCAGCCGCTCGGTCTGCGCAACATTCAGCTCCCGCGCAATCACCTTTTCAAGCGCCTGCGGCACTTCGTCGGCATCCAGCCGCAGCAGCGCCCGCGCGTGCCGTTCCGTCAGATTTGCTTCTGCCATTCTGCGCCGCACTTCGGTCGGCAGCGCCAGCAGCCGCAGCTTGTTTGACACGGTGGACGGCGCTTTCCCGATCCGCCGCGCCACCTCTTCCTGCGACAGGCCGAATTGCTCCATCAGCGTTTCGATGGCCGCAGCCTCTTCAAAACAGTTGAGGTTTTGTCGCTGCAGGTTCTCAATCAGGGAAAAAATCGCCGACTTCATGGCGTTGACGTCCACCACAATGCACGGCACAACCACCATCCCCGCCAGCCGCGACGCCCGTAGCCGCCGCTCGCCGGAAACCAGTTCGTATCCTTTTTCGACCTTGCGCACGGTGATCGGCTGCAAAATTCCGTTCATTCGGATGCTGATGGCCAGATTCACCAGCTCGCTTTGGTCAAAGGTCCGGCGCGGTTGGTTCGGATTCGGAAAGATCTTTTCGTTTGGGATCAACAGCACCTGCCCCGCCGCGCGCGCTTCCTCCTGCATAAAACCGCCCCCTGCCTGATACTTCCCGAAAATGGTAGCACAAACAGGGAGCCTTGTCCAGCAAAAGCGTTCGCCGGGATCATTTGGTTTTCGGCAGGTTTTTGCCCTGCCCGAGCGGTTCCTTTGCGATTTTTGCCGAAGGACGCGGATATTTCTGACTTGTGGCCGAACGTTTGCCGACAAGGATCAGGCAGCGCTCCCCCACGTCTTCCAGCGTCATTGTTTTGCACTGCGGCCGATCACCGCCCAGCAGCCGGATCGCCGGTTGAGCATCCTTCACCTCTTCCGCGGCGGTCACGCTCTTCATGGCATAAAACGTCCCGCCCACACGCACAAACGGCAGGCAATACTCCGCCAGCACCGGCAAAGCCGCCACCGCCCGCGCCGTGACGGCGTCAAACTGTTCCCGGTACCGCGCATCATGGGCCAGGTCTTCCGCCCGGCCGTGCAGCAGCGCCGCAGAAAGCGACAGCCGTCCCAGAATGTCCTGCAGCACCGTCAGCTTTTTTTTGATACTGTCCAGCAGCGTCACCTGCAATGCGGGATCTGCAATCAGCAGCGCCAACCCGGGAAAGCCGGCGCCGGTACCGACGTCCAGCAGCGTTCCGGCATGCTTCGCCCGAAGGTGCCGCAGCAGCGTCAAACTGTCTGCAAAGTGCTTTGTCACGATGTCCTGCGGCTGCGTGATGGCGGTCAGGTTGATTTTTTCGTTCCATTCCACCAGCGCTTTTGCATAAATGTCAAAGCGTTCCAGTGCGGTCTCGTCCAATGAGACGCCAAGCGCCGCCGCTTTCTCTTTCAAACGCTCAATCTCAATGAAGTTCTGCATTTTGCTCCTTTTTTGCGGCAATGCGCTGCTGCACTTCCTGCTTTCTCAAATAAATCATCAGGACCGAGATGTCCGCCGGGCTGACGCCGGAAATGCGCGACGCCTGCCCCAGATTGCGCGGACGGACCTTGTTCAGCTTTTCCTGCGCTTCCATCCGCAGCCCCTGAATCTCGTTATAATCCTCGATATGCTCCAGCGTCTTGATTTCCAGACGGCGCATCTCCTGGGCCTGAGCCGCCTGCCGCCGGATGTAGCCTTCGTATTTGATTTCGATCTCGACCTGTTCAAAAATCTCCTGCGGCAGCGCCGGCCGCTCCGGGTCAAATGGCGTCAGCGCCGCATAATCCAGTTGCGGGCGCCGCAGCAGGTCGATCAGCCGGCAGCCGGTTTTCATCGGTGATGTTTCACGTGAAACAAGCAGCGCATCCAGCGCGTCGCTCGGCGGCACGCCGACACCTTCCACACGCCTGCGCTCTTCGGCAATCAGGCGTTCCTTTTCCTCCAGCCGCCGCAGCTTTTCATCGCTGACCAGCCCAACGTCGTGCCCGATCCGCGTCAGCCGCCGGTCCGCGTTGTCCTGCCGCAGCAGCAAGCGGTATTCCGAGCGTGACGTCATCATGCGGTAAGGATCGGTGCAGCCGCGCGTCACCAGGTCGTCGATCAGTGTGCCGATGTATGAACTCGCGCGGTCCAGAATCAGGGGCCCCCGGCCCTGCACCAGCCTGGCTGCGTTGATGCCGGCAATCAGGCCCTGCGCCGCAGCCTCTTCATAGCCGCTGGAGCCGTTGAACTGCCCCGCGCCGAACAGGCCGGGCAGCGCCTTGAATTCCAGCGTCGCATCCAGCGCCAGCGGATCCACACAGTCATATTCGATGGCATAGGCCGTGCGCATGACCTGCACATGCTCCAGCCCCGGGATGGTCCGCAAGAAACGAAGCTGCACATCCTCCGGCAAAGAGGAGGACATGCCCTGCAAATACAGCTCTTCCGTAAATTCGCCGCACGGCTCAATGAAGAGCTGGTGCCGCTGCTTTTCCGGAAAACGAACGATCTTGTCTTCGATGCTTGGGCAGTACCGCGGCCCGACGCCGTCGATTTTGCCGCTGTAAAGCGGGGAGCGGTGCAGATTTTCAAGAATGACGTCTTTGGTCGCGTCGTTGGTATAGGTGATGTAGCAGGGGAGTTTGTTTTGCGGCGTGAACAGACCGTCAAAAGAGAAGGGGACGATCACGTCGTCGCCGTCCTGCCGTTCCAGCCCGGTGAAATCCACACTGCGCCGCAGCACACGCGCCGGCGTGCCGGTCTTGAACCGCCGGGTCGGAACCCCGAGCCGCTTCAGCGCAGCCGAAAGGGCAGTGGCCGAGAACATCCCGTCCGGCCCGCCGTCATAAGACACGTCGCCCACATAAATGCGTCCGCCCAAAAATGTGCCGGTCGCAAGGATCACCGCCTTTGCACGGTACTGTGCTTCCAGCCGCGTCACAGCCAGCCAGCCGCCGCCGTCACGGGTCAGGTCCACAATTTCTGCCTGGATCAGCTCCAGCCGGTCCTGCAATTCCAGCGCATGCTTCATATATTCGCTGTAGCGCCGGCGATCCACCTGGGCGCGCAGAGAATGCACGGCCGGGCCTTTGCCGCGGTTCAAAATGCGGCTTTGCAGGGTGTTGGCGTCCGCCGCCTTGCCCATTTCTCCGCCGAGCGCGTCGATTTCCCGCACCAGATGGCCCTTTGCCGTGCCGCCGATGGAGGGGTTGCACGGCATGTTGCCGACCCAGTCCATATTGATGGTAAACACACCGACCGTCGCGCCCAGCCGCGCCGCCGCCAGTCCGGCTTCGATCCCGGCATGGCCCGCGCCGATGACGATCACATCATAGTCTTTCGCAAAATATTGCATCGTTCGTTCCTTCTCCTGGACAGCAACTGTTTTCCACATTGCGGTGACGCAGCGTGGAAAACGTCGGTTCAAGTGTCTATATTTCTAATTTGGAATTATAAGGTTCTCCAATCACCAACGGCAGCAGCTCCTTGGCCGCGGCAATGATATGCGTTGCACCGTGCGCCTCAAACTCCGCTTGGGAGCCGTAACCGAACAGCACGCCGCAGCTGTCGACGCCCGCGCCCGCCGCGCCGTCAATATCAAAACAGCGGTCGCCGACCATCAGGACCCGCCCCTTGTCCGCAGCACCAAGCTTTTGCATGCTTGCGCGCACAAGATCGGCCTTGCCGGCGTGGTTGCTGTCGTCAAACCGGGTGCCGACCACCGCGTCAAACAGGTCGGTCAGATGAAAATGCGCCATCACGTCATAAATCAACGTTTCCGGTTTGGAGGAGGCGATGCCGAGCCGGACGCCGTTTGCGCGCAGCGTCTGCAGCGTCTCGACCATGCCGTCATAGACCCGCGCCTCATAGACGCCCTTTTCGCGGTACCGCTGACGGTAGCTTTTGATGTAGTCGCCGACGTCATCTTCCGATACGCCGTAAAAGGTCGTGAAACTGTAATGGATCGGGGGACCGATGAATTTTTTCAGGTCCGACAGGTCGGGGATCGGATGACCCTGCGCCTCAAACGCATACTGCAAGCTTTTCAGAATGCCTTCGCCGGTGTCGATCACCGTGCCGTCAAAATCAAAAATGACAAAATCATATTTGTGCATAGCTGCTCCTTGATACGGTGCCCCGGTCAAAGGAATCACCGTATGACACAGAAGGACGGGCGAACGATGCGCCCGCCCGAACTTGTTTCTTATCTGAGTGTGACCAGGTCAAACGGAATGACGCGATCCTCTGCAAGCTCGATATTGCTTTCGCCATAGATCGCGGTCTGGATGCGCTGGGCCGCCAGCTCAAAGTCGATGGCCACCAGTGACGTTTCGCCAAACATGCCGGCGCGGAACACATCGTCGTCCGCGATCGTGGTCTCGGTCACGGCATAGTTCTGCCAGCCGTTGCGCAGACCTTCGCTGCTGTATGACAAAATTTCCATTTTGGAAAGATCGGTCTTCACATAGCGGAACAGCGTTTCCACCGCAGTGGTCAACTGTGAAAGCGACGCGCCCCGCGCGGAATCCATCAGCGCCATGATCACCTTGCGCTGGCGCTGCGTTCGGCCAACGTCGCTGTCCAGCTTGCGGATCCGCGCATAAACCAGCGCCTGCCAGCCGTTCAGCTTCACATTTTTTCCATAAGGGAATTCTTTGTGGTCGGTCGAGGTGCGGCGGATATATTCCGCCTCGCGCTCTTCCACATCGATCGTCAGACCGCCCAGCGCGTTGATGATATCGGTGAACGAGCTGAAATCCACCGCAACATAGTGATCGATGTCGATTTTAAAGTCTTTTTCAATGGTATCGATCAAAGCGGTCGGCCCGCCGTAAAAATAAGAGGAGTTGATCTTTCCGTAACGCTCGGGCCAGTCCTTGCTGCCCGAAATATACATATAGGTCCAGGTGTCGCGGAACAGCGACGTCATATTGATCTTTTGGGTCTTTTTATTGATCGAGACCAGGATCAGCGTGTCGGACCGGCCGCCTTTTTCCAGCCCGTCGGCCGAATCCAGACCGATCAAAAGCACGTTGATGACGTTTTTGCTGCTCATCGGGGTGCCGCCGTTGTTGGCCCACTGTTTCAGATAATCGTTCCACGAACCGGCCGCGTCGATCGAGCGCATGATATCGAGCTCTTCGTCCTCATAGATTTCCTGTCCCTCAAAGGTGAAGTTGGTCGCCCCGTCTCCGCCCGTATCGATCAGGCCGAGCAAATAGCAAACATAGCCGAGCGCCGCCGCAACCACGATCACGACCACCGTCAAAAGAAAGTTGAGGTTTTTTGCCCTGCGTCGTTTATCGATCCAAAGGAAGCGTGTCACCGGGTTGCCCTTTGTCTGCGGGCTGCTTTTCTGCTTCAAGCTGGTTCCTTCTTTCTGTTTCATCCGCTTTATATGCAAACTGTTTTCAGTCCGCCGCGCTGCGGTCCTGATTATTCTTCCTCCTGCGGATCGGAAGATTCGCTGCCCGCATCGTCAGACTGCGGCTTTTCTTCGTCGTCGCTGTCACCCTTGATCGCGGCGGCAGAGACCACCTTTTCACCGGAGGTCACTCGCATCACGCCCACGCCGCGCGACGTGCGCGAATTGACGTTGATCTCGTTCGCGTTCATGCGGATCACAATGCCGTCGGAAGAGATCAGGATCACGTCGTCGTCGTTATACACCAGGCAGACCGAAGCCACCTTGCCGTACTTTTCGGTTTTGTAATTCGTCGAGCCCTTTCCGCCGCGGGTCTGGCAGCGATATTCGTCCAGCGCGCTGCGGCGCCCAAGCCCGGTTTCAGACACGGTCAGCACCCGGGCGTCTTCCGGCTCGTCGGCCGGAATGGCACACATGCCGACCACCTCGTCGCCGTTACGCAGCTCAATGGCGCGCACACCGCGGGCGGTGCGGCCGATGGCACGGGCGTCGGTCTCGTTGAAGCGGATACCGAAGCCGTCGCGCGTGGCAACATAGATGTCGTCGTTGCCCTCGGTCAGCTTGACCCAGGCCAGCTCGTCACCTTCATCCAGATTGATGGCGATGATGCCGCCCTTGCGGATGTTGCGATACTCGTCCAGCTTGGTGCGCTTGATGACGCCCTTGCGTGTTGCCATGCAAAGGTAATATTTGTCGTCGCCGAAGTTCGGCACGCGGATCATCGCGCTGACCTTTTCGCCGTTTTCCAGCGGCAGCAGGTTCACAATGTTGATGCCCTTGCTCTGGCGGCTCGCCTCCGGGATCTCATAGCCCTTCAGGCGGTACGTCCGGCCAAAGGTGGTAAAGAACATGATGAAATCATGGCTGGAGCAGGAGAACATGGTCTGCGTCACATCCTCCTCCCGGCGGCTCATGCCCTTGATGCCCTTGCCGCCCCGGCGCTGAATGGAGTATTCCGCCGTGGCCATGCGCTTGATATAGCCGAAGGTCGTCAGGGTGTACATACACTCTTCCTCCGGAATCAGGTCCTCCACGTCCACTTCACCGCTGACGTTGACGATCTCGGTCAGGCGGTCGTCGGCAAACTTGCCGCGCAGCGCCATGGCCTCGTCCTTGACGATCTCAAGCACGCGGCTTTCACTGGCAAGGATGTCCTGATATTCCGCGATCTTGGCCTGGATGGCTTTCAGTTCATCTTCGATCTTGATGCGCTCCAGACCGGTCAACTGGCCCAGACGCATCTTGACAATGGCGTCCGCCTGGATATCGTCAAAGCCGAAACGCTCCATCAGCGCGGCCTTGCCCTCGCTCTGGTCCTTTGCCTTCCGCAGAATGGCAATGATCTCGTCAATATAATCCAGCGCGGTCTTGAGTCCCTGCAGGATGTGCTCGCGCTCCATCGCTTTTTTCAGGTCGAAGCGCGTGCGGCGCTCAATGACCCGCTCCTGGAAGTGAATGTATTCCTCCAGGATCTGGCGCAGCGTCAGAATACGCGGCACGCCGTCCACCAGCGCCAGCATGATGATGCCGTAGGTGATTTGAAGCTGCGTCATGGAATACAGCGAATTGAGCACGACCTGCGGGTTTGCCTCACGCTTGAGGTCGATGACCAGGTTCATGCCCTCGCGGTTGGAATAGTCGTTGATGTCGGAGATACCGTCGATGCGCTTGTCCTTGACCAGATCGGCGATCGATTCGATCAGGCGGCGTTTGTTGACCTGATAGGGGAGTTCCGAAATCACGATCTGGAACCGGCCGTTTTTCGCTTCCACAATTTCGGCGCGGGCGCGCACGGTGATTTTGCCGCGGCCGGTGCCGTAGGCGGCGCGGATGCCCGCCTTGCCCATGATGATGCCGGCGGTCGGAAAGTCCGGGCCCTTGATGTGGTTCATCAGCTCATCCAGCCCCGCGTCGGGGTTGTCGATCAGATAGCACATGCCGTCGATGACCTCCGCAATGTTGTGCGGCGGGATGTTTGTCGCCATACCGACGGCGATGCCGGTGGACCCGTTGACCAGAATGTTCGGGAACCGGGAGGGGAGGACCGTCGGCTCTTTCAGGCGGTCGTCATAGTTCGGGATAAAGTCGACCGTGTCCTTGTCGATGTCGGTGAGCATTTCCATTGAGATCTTGCTCATGCGCGACTCGGTATAACGGTAGGCGGCAGGGGGGTCGCCGTCCACGGAACCGAAGTTGCCGTGGCCGTCCACCAAAAGGTACCGCGTGGAGAACGTCTGCGCCAGACGCACCATGGCGTCATAGACCGACGCGTCGCCGTGCGGATGGTACCGGCCCAGCACGGAACCCACGGTGTCGGCGCATTTGCGGTACGCCTTGTCGGGATACAGGCCGTTTTCGTGCATCGTATACAGGATGCGGCGGTGCACCGGCTTCAGTCCGTCGCGCACGTCCGGCAGGGCGCGGGACGTGATGACCGACATGGAATAGCTCAAAAAGGACGAGCGCATCTCCTTGTTGAGGTCCACGTCGATGATCGTCTGGTTTTCATAAGTGTTTGTGTTGTTCGTATTCATATCCATAATGCGTCACCTGTTTCGGCGTCAGATGTCAAGATTCTGAACGTATTTGGCGTTTTTCTCAATAAAGTCGCGGCGCGGTTCCACCTTGTCGCCCATCAGGATCGAGAAGGTCTCGTCCGCCTGGACCGCATCCTCCAGCGTCACGCGCAGCATGGTGCGGCGTTCCGGGTCCATCGTGGTTTCCCAAAGCTGATCGCAGTCCATTTCGCCCAGACCTTTGTACCGCTGGATCGCGGCGCCCGGCATCTCATTCATATAGCGGTCGCGCTCTTCATCGGAATAGCAGTAGACGTGCTTTTGCCCTTTGGACAGGCGATAGAGCGGCGGCTGCGCGATATAGACAAAGCCGTTGTCGATCAGCGGGCGCATATAGCGGAAAAAGAAGGTCAGCAGCAGCGTGCGGATGTGCTGGCCGTCAACGTCGGCATCGGCCATGATGACGATTTTGTGGTACCGCAGCTTGTCGATGTTGAAGTCCTCGTCGATGCCCGCGCCCAGCGCCGTGACCACCGGCATCAGCTTGTCGTTGCCGATGACCTTGTCCAGCCGGCTTTTTTCCACGTTGAGCATTTTGCCCCACAGGGGAAGGATGGCCTGAATGGTGCGGTCGCGGCCCTCTTTGGCAGAGCCGCCTGCGGAATCGCCCTCGACGATGAACAGCTCGGTCTTGGACGGGTCACGCTCGGTGCAGTCCGCCAGCTTTCCGGGCAGCGAGTTGCTTTCCAGCGGCGATTTGCGGCGCGCGGCCTCGCGGGCCTTGCGGGCAGCCTCCCTTGCGCGGGAAGCGTCCAGCGCCTTGGAAAAGATCGTCTTTGCGATCTGCGGGTTCTCTTCAAAATAATCCGTCATTTTGTTATAGACGGTGTTGGCAACCAGCCGGGTCATTTCGGTGTTGCCCAGCTTGCCCTTGGTCTGGCCCTCAAACTGCGCGTCGGTCAGCTTGACGCTGATGACGGCCACCAGCCCCTCGCGGCAATCCTCGCCCGACAGCTTTTTGTCGGTGTCTTTCAAAAAATTATACTTTCTGCCATACTCGTTGAACACCTTGGTCAGCGCCGTCTTAAAGCCCGTTTCATGGGTGCCGCCGTCCACAGTATGCACGTTGTTGGCATAGGACAAAATCGTTTCGTTATAGCCGTCGTTATACATCAGCGCGACTTCGGCGCTCTTTTCGCCCGCAACGGTGGAAAAATGGATCGGCACGTCGTGCACCGGCGTCAGACCGCGGCTTTCATTGATGTATTCCACAAACGAGCCGATGCCGCCCTCATAGCAGAAGACGTCCTCCACGATCTCATCCGGGTCGCGTTTGTCGGTCAGGGTGATGGAGATGCCGGCGTTGAGAAACGCGGATTCGCGCAGATGGCGCTGCAGCGTTTCATATTCGTACTCGGTCGTTTCCTGAAAAATTTCGGCGTCCGGTTTGAAGCGGATGAATGTGCCGGTCTGGTCGGTGTCGCCGATGATTTTCAGGTCCGTTTCAATCTTGCCGCGTGCAAACCGCTGGTGATAGACGTGGCCGTTCTGCGAAACCTCGACCTCAAACCATTCCGACAGTGCGTTGACCACGGAGGAGCCCACGCCGTGCAGACCGCCGGAGACCTTGTAGCCGCTGCCGCCGAATTTGCCGCCAGCGTGCAGCACCGTCAAAACGACCGTCACAGCCGGCAGACCCTGCTGTTCGTTGATGCCCACGGGAATGCCGCGCCCGTTGTCGCGCACGGTGATGATGTTGTCCGGCAAAATTTCGACTTCAATATGCGTGCAGTAGCCTGCCAGCGCTTCGTCGATGGAGTTGTCGACGATCTCATAGACCAGGTGGTGCAGACCGCGCGGGCCGGTGGACCCGATATACATGCCGGGGCGTTTGCGCACCGCCTCCAGTCCTTCCAGAACCTGGATCGCGTCTGCATTGTATTCTTCGGTCACAACCGTGTTCATTGTTTCAATCTCGGTGAATTCTTCCGGCGAGCCCTCCTCCCGAATGAATTCCAGTTCATTGTTGTTTTCTGTCTGTTCCACGATTCTACCTCCGAAAAATTACTTGAATGGCTTCTCCGCGCGCAGCAGCAGCGTTGCCGGAGAAATCTGTGAAATATAAACCTGTTTGTCTGCGCTCACAATAAAGGACTTCGGCAGCTCTGACGAAACATAGACGACCTTTCCGCTTTGTTCGGCGGCTTTTAAAAAGTCGCGCGTATGCTTTGACACAGTCGTGGTGTCCATATCAAAAATGCCGACGATCTCCTGCGTTGTGATCACAGTGCTCTGGCCCAGATGCAAATACATGTCGCCGCTCCTTAAATAATGCTGCCGTTCTTCATTCTGAACGCTTTGCCGTACTTGAGATTTTTGACGGACGCCGGGTCGCAGCAGGTGATAAAGACCTGCCAGTTTTTGATGTGATTCAGAATATAATTTTGCCGGTCGCCGTCCAGCTCGCTCATCACGTCGTCAAGCAGCGCCACCGGCTGCTCTCCGGTAAAGCTTTTCATCACGGCCGCTTCGCCCAGCTTCAGCGCCAGTGCCGCCGACCGCTGCTGCCCCTGCGACGCATAGCTTTTTGCAGACAGACCGTCGATCAGGATCGTCAGGTCGTCGTGATGCGGCCCGACGGATGTGAACCCGGAAAGAATATCGTTTTTTCGCGCGGCATGCAGCAGATTTTTCATGCTTTCATATATTTCCTGCTTGGTGTTTCCCGCTGCGGGGCATGCCTCAAAATAAGACAGCGATAATGCTTCTTTCTTTTTTGAGATACCGGAATAAATTTCTGTTCCGAATTCCTTGAGCCGGCCGACATAACCGATGCGCTGGCGGATGATCTCGCTTGCATAATACGCAATGCGCTCTTCCCAAACGCCCAGCGTGTCAAACAGCTCGCTGTGATATGCAACATCCTTTAACAAAATGTTGCGCTGCGCAACCGCTTTGTTATAATTTGACAGCGCAACGGCATAATTCGGTTTCAACTGGCTGATAGCGACGTCCAAAAACCGCCGCCGTTCATACGGCCCGCTTTTGACCAGTGACAAATGCACCGGCGAAAACACGACTGCAAGAAAATGACCGACCACCTTGGAAGCCGATTTGCACTTGATGCCGTTGTGAATAAATTTGCGCCCGTTTTCAATTTCCAAAAGCATGGACTGCGCGCGGCCCTCGCCGAAATAATCCATGGACAGTACGGCCTTTTGCGCGTCAAAGTTGATACATTCGGCGTCTTTTGCACTGCGAAAGCTGCGGCAGCCCGTAAATAGCCAGATTGCTTCGATCAGATTGGTTTTTCCCTGCGCATTGTCGCCGTAAATCAGATTGACGCCGTCACAGAATGAAAGCGCGTCCGCTTTTAAATTGCGAAATTGTTTGATTTCAAGATCCGTTACATACATGAAACGACCTCATACTCGATTTTTTCAAATTCAAAGACGTCGCCGGGCCGCAGCTTTTTGCCGCGCTGCAAACAAACTTCCCGGTTCACCTTGACGTCACCTTCCTGAATCACAAACTTTGCCTGACCGCCGGTCGATACGGCAGAAGACAGCTTCAGTGCGGAATCCAACCGAATGAACGGCGTTTGAATTTCCAGCTTCTTCCGCGGCTTTTCGGCAATTTTTACTTTGATCCTCATCTTGTATCACCTCGATCGGCTGCGTATGACGCCATCATCAGATTCTGACCGGCAGCACCAGGAACAAAAAGCGGTCGCCTTCCGTCGGCAAAATCAAAATCGGCTGATTTGCGCTGTTAAGCTCCAGCCGGACCTCTTCGGTCTCGCAGGCCTTGAGCGCGTCCAGAATAAATTTGCTGTTGAAGCCGATCTCAACGCCGCTTCCGTAGATTTCCGCAGTCATTTTATCATTCGCGGTTCCGATGGAGGTTACAGAAGAAAACGCGATTCTTCCGTCGCCGATGACGCAGCGGATGGGGCTGGACCGATCGGTAATGATCAGCGCCGTGCGCTCCACACATTCGATCAGCCTGCGCGTCTGCGCCACGATCTTTGTGGTTGCAGACAGTGGGATGGCCGCTTTATAATCAATGAAATTGCCTTCCAACAGGCGGGAGATCACACGATAGTCGCCAACCTCAAAACAGATATGCCGTTTTCCGACATTGATGGAATAGGTTTTTTCGTCGTCTTCTCCTAATTTTGCAATCTCGTTGAGCGTTTTGGCAGGTACGACAAACGACACGTCTTCGCCGCTGTAATCGATCTCTTCCCGCCGCACGGCAAGGCGCGCGCCGTCCACAGCCACAAGCACGATTTTCCCGTCGCTGATTTCAAATTTGACGCCGCAGTGCACCGGATTGCGCTCGCTTGTGGACACAGAAAACACTGTTTTGCGGATCATATCCTTCAAAAGCCCCTGCTGGATCACGATGGGAAACCCGCCGCTGATCACGGGCAGGTCGGGATATTCGTCTGCCGACGTTCCGATGACCGAATATTCTGTTTCTCCGCTTCTGATCTTGCAGATGTTGCGCTCGTCGCTTTCGATCAGAACCTCTTCTTCCGGCAGCATACGCAGAATATCGCAAAGATTCTTTGCATTCAATATAATGCTGCCGTTTTCTTCCACATTTGCGGGCAGATAAGTTTCGGTCCCGACCTCCAGGTCATATCCTGTCAGGCGCACATGGTCGCCCAGCGCATGGATCAGGATTCCTTCAATTGCGGGGATCGTCGACTTTCCCGAAACGGTCCGCTGCACATTCATGCAGGCCTTTGACAATGTTGCGGTTTCACAGGTGATTTTCATAAATGGTCGCTCCTTCGATTTGCAGTGGATTTGGTAAGAAAGTAAAAAGATTCTTTAGTAGTCGCAGTAGAAAACGTGAAATCATGGAAAAGGAAGATTTTCCCTTGATTTCATTGGAAAATGCGCAGCAAAAAAGAATGTGAAAAAAACACGGTTTTGCATACGCGATTTTTTGGAGAGTTGAAACTGTGAAAAAGAAAACGTGGAATGTGAAAAAAACAGTGGAAAATTATTCGTTCACATTTTTGATGATATCGTCCACCATGGCCTTCAGCTGCATATTGACGTCCAGCTTTGCGTTGATCTCGTTGAGCGCATAAATCACGGTGGAATAATGCTTGTTGCCAAACTCGGCGCCGATGGCTTTCAGAGAAAGCGGTGTGACCTCGTGCACGATATAAATGGCGATCTGGCGGGCCTGGCTGATGTTAGCATTGCGTTTGTCTGAGCGGATATCGGCGGCGCTGACGTCAAACGTGCGGGCCACTTCGTTGATGATGTTTTCAACCGTAACAGGGGTGGGGGGATTGTCGTTGACGATATCGCTGATTGCCTTTTTGGCGATGGCGACGTTCGGGCGCGAACCCTCAACCTCCTGATAGGCTTTGATTTTTTTGACGGTCCCTTCCAGTTGACGGATATTCTTTTTGATATTTTCCGCAATGAACGAAACCACTTCGTCACTGAGATCGACCGATAGCTCGTCGGCTTTCTTTTTGACAATGGCCATTCTGGTTTCAAGCGTCGGCGGTTGGATATCTGCGATCAGGCCGCCCTCAAAGCGGGTGCGCAGCCGTTCTTCCAGCGTGACCATTTCACGCGGGGGCCGGTCAGACGTCAAAACGATCTGTTTGCCGGCGTTTTTCAATGCCTCAAACGTGTGGAAGAATTCTTCCTGCGTGGTCTCTTTGTTGGCGATGAACTGGATATCGTCCACCAGCAAAACGTCGCAGCCGCGATATTTGTCATGAAATGCGGCGGTGTTGTGCTTTTGGATGTAGTGGATCAGCTCGTTGGTGAAATGCTCGCCGCTGGTATAAAGGATCACTTCATCCGGCCGTTTTTCTTTCACCTCATTCATGATGGCAGACAGCAGATGCGTTTTGCCTAGACCGGAATGCCCGTAGATAAACAGGGGATTGTAGGCTTTGCCGGGATTGTTGGCGACATTCAGCGCCGCGGCATGTGCAAAGCGGTTGGACGGCCCGATGATAAAATTGTCAAAGGTATAGTTGTAATCCTCTGAAAGTGAAACCGTGGTCTTTTTGTCGGCAGCGGTGCCGGCCGGAAACACGCGCGCATCCTCGTTTTTTGCTTCGTTCGGCACCTCATACTGCACCGTGACCGGAAAACCGAAGGCGGCTTCACAGGCTTCCTCGATCAAAGAAGAAAACTTATCCTGAATGATCTTGCGCTTGAAATCGCTGATGGAAAGTGTGATCACATCGTTTTGAAAATCGACAAATTCCAGCGGGCTCAGCCAGACGTTGTAAGCAACCTCGGTGACTTTTGAGCGAAGGATTTCCCGAATCGTTTCCCAAATTTCGTTAAAAGAATCCATAACGACCCTCCCTTTCAAAAAATATAATCAAAACAATCGAAATGAGAAAAAGAAAAAAGGGATTGAAAAAAAATTAAATAAGGATTATAATGATTCAAAACGTAAAGAAAATGAAACAAAAACGATAATAATATCGACATTAAATTATAGCATATTCAGAATTCGGATGTCAAGTATTTTTTAAGAAACATTGATTTTTCTTTCGCAATTTTGCCCCTAAAATCCATTTGACCTTGGGTCGTGTATTGGAATGCGTGCGGCAAAAAAAAGAAAATTTAAGGAAAAATGCTTTCGTTTTCAAAAAATTTCGAAATACAAAGAAAGGCTTCATATTCATAAAGAAAAGGAACGATCGATATGACAAAAAAAGAGCGCGCTGCGCTGTGCACAACGGCCTTAAAAAAAGAATATCCGGACGCGATTTGTTCGCTGGAAGCAGAGGATCCGCTGCAGCTGCTGATCGCGACGCGGCTGTCGGCACAATGCACTGACGCGCGCGTGAATCTGGTGACGCCGGCGCTGTTTGCAGCGTATCCGACGCTGGACGCATTCTGTGACGCCGACGTGGCCGACATTGAACGACTGATCCATTCCTGCGGCTTTTTCCGGACCAAAGCGCGCGACATTATCGGTATGGCGCAAAAGATCAAAACGGATTTCGGCGGCACGGTGCCCGACACAATCGAAGCGCTGATCACGCTGCCCGGCGTCGGCCGCAAAACAGCGAACCTCATCGTCGGCGATATCTATCACAAGCCCGCCGTTGTTGCAGACACGCACCTGATCCGGATCACAAACCTGCTGGGTCTGGTCGATACCAAGGACCCGTACAAGGTCGAACTGCAGCTGAAAAAGCTCCTTGATCCGATGGAAAGCAATGATTTTTGCCACCGGGCCGTGCTGCACGGCCGCGCGGTCTGCATCGCCCGCCGCCCGCAGTGTGCGCGCTGCTGCATGGCGCCGTATTGCAAACGCGCAAAATCAGAGAAAGCAGATGCATAAATACGGTTGACATCCACGCCAAATCGTGATAGAATCAGACAACAAACAAATCTGCCTCCTTAGTTTAATGGATAGAATAAACCCCTCCTAAGGGTTAGATGTGGGTTCGATTCCCGCAGGGGGTGCCAGATTGGATATTAGATTTCAGAATTTAGATGTCAGACAAATGATTTGAATGCCGAAAGGCTCTGAAAAGGGCGTTCGGCGTTTCTCTGTTTCTTTATCAAAACTTTTTTACCGGAGGGAATACGATGATGAAAATGACCGATCAAAATCAAACTGCCGCGCCGGCGGAAGAAAAAGTCCCCGTTGCCGGAAAATTCTGGCTCAGCTTTGCCGACTGCATGTGCGGAACACTCAACGCGCTGCTGACCGGCGGCGGAATGACCTATTTCTTTACGAAGTTCATGGGTCTGGATGAGCGGCTGGCCAGCATTGTCTGGATCATTTTCGGGGTCTGGAACGCGGTCAACGACCCGCTGTTCGGCTACATTTCCGACCGTACCAAATCAAAGCTCGGCCGCCGCATTCCCTATATCCGCTACGGATCCCTGTTTTATGCGCTGATTTTCATTGCCACCTGGTTCCGCTGGCCGTTCGGCGGCAGTCAGGGCGTGATGTTTGTGCAAATGCTGGTCACGCTGTTTTTGTTTGACACCTTCTATACCGCGATCGCAACGTCGCTGTATGTCATGCCGTATACCATGGCCGTGACAAACAAGGCGCGCAGCGGCATCTTTATCTGGAAGATCGCGTTCAGCGTGATCACGCTTGCCGTGCCGCTGGTGGTTTTTCCGCTGATCAAGCCGGAGGTCGGTTCTGATCCGACGCGGTTCCAGCTCATCATGACCGCGATCGGCGTTCTGGCGTTCGTTGTGATTTTTACGTCCACATTTTTCTATCAGGAAAAGGTACAGAACGAATCGACCGAGGAGATGAATATTTTCCGGTCGGTCATCACCTGCTTCAAGAACCGTTCGTTCGTGGTGTTTGAGATTCTCTCTTTCACGGTGATTTTCATTCAGACGATCCTGATGCAGGGTGTGATCTATTACTTTGACGAATTTGACACGCCGATGCCGTTTGCCTACGGTGCGCTCGGTCTCGGCGCGGTGGGCGGCATTCTGCTGTGGATCCGGATGCTGCGGCCCTGGGGCGTGCGCAAATGCGTGACGGTCATGTGCATTGCGTTTGCCGCGGGCGCGGCGGCAATGTGCATCTGCGGCCAGTTCACACCGGTGGCGCTGGTCGTCTTTGTACTGGCGGGCTGCGGCTTTGCCGGGGGCATGTATCTGGTGCCGATCATGAACGGCGACGTAATCGACTATGACGAGCTCAAAACGGGCGCGCGCCGCGAGGGCATCTATGCCGGCGTCAATTCACTGATTACAAAGCCTGCAATCAGCCTTGCAAACGCGGCGTTCCTGATGATTGCAAAATGGTTCGGTTATGACACCGCGCTGACCGCCGGCATGCAGAGCACGCTTGCAAAGCACGGCGTGCTGGTGGCGTGGATGGCGATCCCGGCGCTGCTGCTGTCAATTTCTGCCATCGGCATGAAGTTCTATCCGCTGCACGGCAAAACGTGGGAGGACGAGAAGGCCGCGCTTGCGGAAAAGCACGGCGCACAGGGCGGAGAAACCGGCTGAACCGGTTGTGCGGCGCCGGATCATTTTGCCGCCGAAAGCTAACCCAAAAGAGTTGACGCCGCCGCGATTATGCGATTTTCAGTAAATCCGACGACATTTGATGAATTTTTTTAAAACTTTTTATGAAAAGGTACTTGATTTTTTTAAAAAATATGTTAGAATCATATTAGGCGAATGTCCATATTCTTTCAGGAGGTGTGATTTATGCAAACAGAAAAAACCAACAGCATTATTTCCTACATTGCCGACTTTATCATGGGCTTCATCCAGTGGTGCAGACAGTTCTACAGCTTCGCCACGTACTATGTTGAAGATCCGTTCCCGGCAGAGGAAGATCCCAATCTGAAATTCTAAGGAAGGAGCTGCAATTATGAAATTCAAAAAGCCGATTACCGAATTTACGTTCCAGGACGCCGAATATCTGACCGTCAAGATCTCCGAGCTGATCAAGAGCTTCATCACGCTTGTGGGCAACTTTATCAACGGCTTTAAAACCGGCAAGGCGTATACCTTCGACGAAGAAGAGACGGCCGAATAAAATCAAGATAAAACGCTCCGGTGGGGGCGTTTTTTCTTTTCATACTTGCTTTTTCAGAGCGATATGTGTAGAATAGATGTATTATCATAAATCCAAGAGGTGGGTCCCATGAAAAAACACTTAAGAAAAATGATTTCATTTGTGCTTGTGATGCTCCTGCTTTGTTCTTCACTCTGGTGCGGCGCGATTGCGTTCGCCGAATCCGGCAAGGCCGTCAATGTGCCGGTCATCACCGTACACGGCGAATCCACACTGATCTGCCCGCGTGAGGACGGAACGGCCTATACCCTGTATGATGACGACGAATATGTGAAGAAGATCGCCAAGGCGGCGCTGCCCTCGGCAGCCAAGGCCCTTGTCACCGGCAACTGGGACGAATGGTGCGAAAAGGCGTTCAACGCGCTCAAGCCGGCGTATGACAATTTTAAGCCGGATGAAAACGGTACGCCGCCCCCGCAAAGTTATCCGGAGTTCGGCTGGCTGAACACCCATGTGTTTTTCTCAGACAATTATGAATACACCGAGGCGTATGATTTTTATCCAGACTTTCGCAAGCCTCCGTTTGACGCGGCGGACGATCTTGCCGCCTATGTGCGGCTGGTGAAGGACGTCACCGGGCAGGATAAGGTGATTTTGAACGGCAGATGCGTGGGCAATTCCATCCTGCTGGCCTATCTTTACAGGTACGGCGCACCTAACAACTATGCCGATATCCAGTCCGTCATCTTTGCGCTGGGGTCGCAGATGGGCAACCCCGGCGACCAAGCGATGCTCACCGGTACTGTGGACCTCACGATGGAAGGGGTCTACAGATACTATACGACCGACTCGGGCAACGCGTTGGCAAGCAGCCTGTCCGGCGTTCTGGGCGGCGAAGTTTTGGGCCTGATGTTTGACACGCTGGAGCTTGCTTATCAAAGCAAAGTCATCTCAAAGATCACGCTCGATCTTGTTCGCGACGTATACGCCAAGATCAAAGACAAGTTCATCGCCCGCATCATGCGAGAATACTACGGCCGCTGCGGCGTCTATGCCACTATGGTCAACGAAAAGTGGGAGGACTACAAGGCTTATGTCTTCAACCAACCCGGCGACAACGTGACCTTTGCCAACCTGCTTGCAAAACTGGACGACTACCATTACAACGTGCAGGTACACATTCCGGAGATTCTTGCCGAAATGCAAAGTGCCGGCGTGCATGTGTCCGCCATCGTCGAATACGGCCACGCGGCAAGCCCCATGGGCGGCGAAGAATGCCTGCAGACCTCTGACCACCGGGTGCCCGTGGGCCGGGCGTCCTTCGGCGCCACCGCCGCCAACATCGGCGAAACGCTTCCGGACGCCTGCATTGCCGTGCGGACGGCGGCGGGCTATGGCGATTATATCTCTGCCGACGGGCAGATCGACGCCTCCACCGGCCTGCTGCCGGAAACCACGTGGTACATCAAAAACATTCCGCACGACTATCCCCAGTGTATTAAGGACCTGACCACCGCGATCATGCGCCATCCCGGCTGCACCTGCGACACGCTGGAGGGTTATCCGCGCTTCACCTGCTTTGTGGATGCAGACACGCACCTGGCACCGCTGGCCGCGGTCAACCCCACCGACATGGATTTCACGCCCAAGTCAAAAAACAGCTTTATCGCCTTTTTGAATATCATCAAGCGGATCTTCATGATTCTGAAGGCCGCGATCGTTTCGCTGTTCAACCGCGGGTGAGCCGACGCACAAGCAGAAGAATAAAAAATGCAATAAAAAAACCCTCGTCTTATGACGGGGGCAGACTGCTGACAAACCCTATGTTTTGCAAGAGGCATAGGGTTGTTTTTTGCTCAGGGCAAGAAAAAAGCCATGTGTTTTACCCACAGCACATGGCGATTTTCTTCATATTTTGTGCGGCGGCGGTAAGCAAACATTGTT
>JAFRUA010000002.1 GCA_017434855.1 Clostridia bacterium | reverse complement strand
TTTTTTATTTCGGGATGTTTCGTGATACTGTGTCCGTATTTTGTTTTTTAACGTACTATATAATACTACATATTGTGTATCGGACTGCATATCACAGCATGAAAAATCCCGGATACCCTTCAAGTCCTTCTGCCCCTGCCAGATGAAAAGTGCCGAGAAGCCCAGCGTTTATGCGGGTTTCCGGCACTTTTTTGTTGGCTTTGTTCGTTCGTGAAAAGTGGTCAAAAACAGTAAGAGCAACAAACTTATTCCGCTTTCAAAGCGATGTGTTCCGCGTCTTCGGCGTTCCTGCCCACATAAATCGTGACATCATCGGGAATCATCATTGCACCCGTGGCTTTGTCATACAGGCGCAGGTCCTCCTTGGCGATCGTCACCGTGCAGAACTTCTCTTCGCCCGGTTCCAGCGCGACCCTGCCGAAGCCCTTCAGGAGCTTGTGCGGCTTGCCGGGAAGATTGGAACCGACAAAGACCAGCACCGTTTCTTCGCCGGCCCGGTCGCCGGTGTTTTTGATTTTGCAGCGCACGGCGATCTCGCTGCCGAGGTCTTTTGCGCTTGCGTCACCGTAGGCAAAGGTGGTATAGGACAGGCCGAAGCCAAAGGGATATTCCGCTTGTTTGCCTGCTTTGTCAAACAGAGCATAGCCGTGATAATAGCCGTAGGTGACGTGCTGGTTCTTTTCGTCGGAATACGGGAACGGGGGATAGTCCGCTTCCGTCTGCGCCACGGTGAACGGCAGCTTGCCGGAGGGGTTGACCCTGCCGCAAACGATGTCCGCCAGTGCGTTCGCGCCCTCCATGCCCGGATAGCCGGCGCAGAGGATGGCGTCTGCGTCGTTCGCCCAGTCGTTGGTAATCACCGCCGAGCCGGAATAGAAGATCACGACCAGCGGTTTGCCCAGCTTTTTCAGCGCATGGATCAGGTCGGTGTCCTCCTTGTGCAGCCGCAGCGACTTGCGGTCGCCGCCGGTCACAAGCTTCGGGTTGGAATTGGTGACGAACTCGCCCTCGTCGCGGTAATCGTTGCCCACGACCGCCACGATCACATCGGCGCCGTCCACGGCCTTGCTGTAGTCTATCAGCGTGTCGCCGGTCACAAGGACGGTGTTTTTATACACCTTGGAGAAGCCCTCATAGGGCGTTGTGACATAGGGCGGATGCACGGAGGACGAGCCGTGGTCGCCGATCACTTTTTCGTTGGCGAACCGGCCGGTCAGCACGATCTTGGCAGCGGTGTCCGCAAGCGGCAGCACGCCGTTGTTTTTGAGCAGCACCGCGCCCTTTTCCATGGCCTTTCTTGCAAGGTCGGTGTGCGCCTTGCAGCAGACGACGTCCTTGGAGAAGTTTTGTGCGCGATAGACGTTCTGAAACCGCAGCATGGTGGCGATGATGCTTTCGCAGCGCGCGTCCAGCAGCGCTTCGTCCAGCTTGCCGCGTTTGACGGCGGCGATCAGGCTGAGGCCGCGTCTGAGCGTCATCGGCATCTCCACGTCCAGCCCGGCGCGCACGCTCTGGGGTCCGTTGTGGACGCCCCAGACGAAATCGGAGATGGAAAAGCCCTCAAAGCCGAGCGTTTTCAGGTGGTCAAACACGTCTTTGCTTTCGCCGCAGTAGACGCCGTTGACCTTATTGTAGGCCGACATGACAGAGCCCGCGCCGGCTTTGAAGCAGTCCTCAAAATGATAGAGATAGACGTCGCGCAGGGTCTCTTTGTCCGCGTCGGCGGAAACGGAAAAGCGCAGGTTTTCGATGGAGTTCATATAAAAATGCTTGGGGCAGGAGATCACGCCGTATTTCTGCAGGCCCTTCGTCAGCGCAGCGCCGTATTTGCCGGTCAGGAACTGGTCTTCGCCGTAGGCCTCCTGCGCCCGGCCCCAGGCGGGGTGACGCAGCAGATTGACGCAGACGCCGGCAAAGTAGTTTGCGCCGAGGGCGATGCACTCTTTGGCAATCGCTTCGCCGATTTCTTCTTCCAGCGAAGCATCGAACGCCGCCGCCCGCAGGTTCGACGTGGGGAAGCAGGTGGCGCTTTTCATCACAACGCCGCGCGGCCCGTCGGAAAACAGCAGCGGCGGAATGCCCAGCCGCTTGCAGCCGCCGCCCGCGATGGGGTCATAGTTATACACGCGCCCGTGCAGCAGGCCGTTCAGCATGGCCCAGTGGCCGCTGAGCATATGTACCTTTTCGCGCAGCGTCATTCCTTCGATCAGGTCTTTTGCCAACTCGTGCGCCAGCGCCGGATGGTTGGAGCGCGGGGAATCCAGCGGTTCCACCCCGGCGTTTTTCATAATCTTTAAAGCTTCGTCAAAATGACGGACACGGTAGTCGCTCATGGTGCGGTTTCCTTTCGTCTTGATTTTATTTGTCGCCGAGGATGATATCCAGCATGGCGGCCTCGTCGACCCACGACGGGTCGTATTTCTCGCCGCCCATGGCCGCGCCGCAGTGCGGGCAGGTCGGTTTCGGCTTGTCCGTTGTGCTGCCGCAATTGGAGCATTCGTATTCGTCCGCCGAAAACAAATGTGTGTGCCGGATCCAGGTTGCATGGTTTTGCCACATATCTTTCTTTTCCTCCGTTTACAGCTCCATGGGCTTGCAGACCTCTGGAACGATGAACTCGATCTCCGGGTGGTTGCCGACGACGGTTTTTTGCAGCCGTTTCACACTGACCGTGCGCGTGACAGGCGGAAACGCATTGTCAAAGTGATCGACCAGGATCCGTTTCGGCGTATATTTGTCGATGAATCCCTTCACTTTTTCGGGAACAAATACGCTGCCGCCGTTTGCCAGAATAAACAGATCGACGTCTTTCGGATAGACCTCTCCGGGATATTCGCGAAACGAACCGGTCAGAAAAATCTTTTTGTCCTCGGCTTCGATCTCATAGGCAACGATCTCGCCGCCCTCCGGCATTTTGTAATTCATATAAGCCTGCCAGAACAGGCGCGGAAACATCACAACGCACTTGGGAACGACCGAGAGAATGTAGATCGGGTCAAACACGATGTGCCGGAACCGCCGGACGCGAACGGTGAACGCGCCGACCCTGATGACGTCGTCCGGCCGGATGGTATGGATGCGTTCGGCGGGCAGGCCGCGGCCGACCAGCGTTTTCTTCGGCGTTTCGGTGCAATAGAACGGCACGCGCGTGTCCGCCTCTGCCAGCGCCGGCAGACTGTAAATGTGGTCCAGGTGCCCGTGGGTGACAAAGACTGCGTCAAACCCGGCAAAGCCCTCCACAGGCGTTGTTTCGATGCGTTTGTTCATACGGACAAACGGGTCAAACAAAAGCTTGGTGGTTCCGTCGTCGATGCCGATGGTTGCGGTGCCGTACCATGTGATTTTCATTGTCCTCTCTCCTGTCAGCTTGATTGCTCTTCTTTTCGTTGGGGAGCCATTTCCGATTTTGCTGTGTCACAGCGGGCTCCTTTGAACAGCCTATTTTCATCATTTTAGCACAAACGGCTGAAAAATTCAATTAAAAATCAGGTCTGAGATCAAGAAAACTGCAAGAGTTTTTGAAAAACTGAAGGACCGGTGTATGCATCGGAGCTTTTGATCGAGCATGGGCCGGTCGGCTGATCGCTGTTTGAATCTGGCGCATCTAAATCTGCATCGCGCTTAAACGACTTGTGTTTTTGAGGCGTCCGATCGGAACCAGACGGGCATGGTGTTCCGGGATGGATGGAGCATTACCTGAAACAGGGTTTGCCTGTCGGCGATTGTTTGCTGACTTACGACGTCGTGCACGAATTGAAAGATGCCGCAAGGGTTGACCGCGCGGCAATCTGGCGGAGGCGACCAGAGAGACACCGGGTCGTGCGCTGCGCTGTGCATCGCTGCCGCACCGCGGACCTTTAGCGGCTGCATCGACGTGACGCCGCTTGTCCCGGTTCAGGTGAGGGGACGCGCGGCGGCTGTGCCGATCGGCGTGCTTTGGCACGGAACCTGCTTTTCGATACAGCCCGGGACGTGACGGACCGGACGAAGCCGCTTGGCAACTTTTGCTGAAAACCGGCCGTCCGGAGGACGCGGAAAACAGCATTCCGGGCGTTGCCGTTCGGCTGGCCTGAGCGGATGCGGAAGCGGCGGCCGCAATACCAAGCCCCTTCTTGTCAGAGTTTACAAAAAATTTAAAAAATATATCACCTTTTGTTGGACATTTGTTGGACAGTCCGCGTTATAATAGAACCAACCTATTTTAAGGAGGAAACACTATGGCAAACGCAGCAGGCTTGGACGCCTTCAAAGAAATCCATGAAACCGAAAAAAAAGCAGCCGGAAAGAAGCTGAAGGTCGGCATCATCGGCACGGGCTGGATCGCCGAATGCCACGCGGAATGCTATCAAAAGATGGATGACGTTGAGATTGTTGCCCTGGCGGACCTGATCCCCGGCAAGGCACAGGCTTTTGCCGAGCGGTTCGGCATCACCGGCGCGCGCATCTATGAAAGCGACGAGGCCATGCTGGCCGGCGAAAAAGAGCTGGACGGCGTGAGCATCTGTACCTATAACTGCCAGCATGCACCGTGTGCCATCCACGCGCTGGATGCGGGCGTCAACGTGATGCTGGAAAAGCCGTTTACCGTGACGCTGGACGAGGCGATCGAAGTCATGCGGGCCGAAAAGCGCAGCGGCAAGCTGCTGACCATCGGGTTCCAGCCGCGCATGAGCGAAAACATGCGGATGATCAAAAAGATCGTGCAGTCCGGCGAGCTGGGCAAGGTCTATTACATCCAGTCCGGTGGCGGCCGTCGGCGCGGCATCCCGACCCCGTTCGGCACGTCCTTCATCGAAAAATCGACCGGCGGCATCGGCGCGGTGGGCGACATCGGCACCTATTCGCTGGATATGCTGCTGGGCGCCGTGGGTTATCCGAAGCCCCTGACCGTGACCGGCTATACCTCAGACTTTTTCGGCAAGGACCCGGATTATTATCCCGGCCATCCGGAATATGCCGACAAGTTCGGCGTGGACGACTTTGCCGCGGGCTTCATCCGTCTGGAGGGCGGCATCATCCTCGACTTCCGCATCTCCTGGGCCATGAACATGGACACCCCGGGCGACGCGATCATTCTCGGTACCAAAGGCGGTCTGCGCATCCCGTCCACCGACTGCTGGAACGGCGAGTTTGACAAGCCGCTGACGATCTATAAAACGGTCTGCGGCGAAGAGATCGAATACGAGGTCCCGCTCAAACCGACGAAGGACCTGTTCTTTGAAAAGCTGCGTTCCTTTGTGGACGCGATCCAGACCGGCGGCGCGCCGTCTGTTCCGTCCGGCGAAATCGTTTACAATCAGGCGATCATCGACGGCATCGTCCGCTCTGCGGCGCTTGGCAAAGAGATCACCATCGACATTCCGGAAGTTTAAGGTGACGTTATGGCGATGAAACTCGGCATCATTGCGGATCCAGACGTTGAAAGCGCGGTTCACGCCGCGCAAAAGGGTCTGCATTATCTGGAATATTGCTACAATGTCGGCAGCGATATCGATCTGCTGGAGTCCCGCATTCCGGCGCTGAAACAGGCCTATGCGGACTTTGACCTGCACCTTGGCGCCATGGGCCGCTGGGGCGAGGATAAGATCGACGCCGCCGGGGAGATTTTGCCCGAGGCGATGCAGAACACCACGCGCCTGATCGACCTTGCCGCCGCGTTGGGCGCCCCCGTGTTCAACACCGGCGTCAACTATGTGGAAGGGCTGTCTTATCTTGACAACCTCAACGCCGCCGTGAAGTATCTGCGTGCGGCCGTGGCGTACGGCAAAGAGAAGGGCGTGAAGGTCGCGGTCTATAACTGCGACTGGAACAACTGGATTCGCAAGCCCGACGTCTGGCGCATCGTGCTGGAGGCTGTGCCGGGCCTTGGCATCAAATATGACCCGTCGCACTGTGTCAACGTGCATCACGGCGATTACTTGGCCGAGATTCTGGAATTCGGCGATCGCATTTATCATTTCCACATCAAGGGGACCATCAACGTCGGCGGTCAGCGGGTGGACGATCCGCCCGCCGGGCTGGACGGTACCGACTGGAACGCGATCCTCGGCCTGCTGTATGCCAAGGGCTATGACGGCATGCTGTCCATCGAGCCGCACTCCCGCACCTGGCAGGGCGCCATGGGCGACTGGGGCGTGGATTACACGATCGACTATATTTCAAAAATGCTTTTTAAAGGGTGATCATGATGAAACTTGCAATTCAGCTTTATTCTGTCCGCGACGGCATCCACAACGGCGACGACCTGCTCAAGGCACTGGAAAATGTGAAAAACGCCGGCTATGAGGGCGTGGAATTTGCGGGGACCCAGGGGCTGCCCGCCGAAACGATCAAAGCGAAGCTTGACGAGCTGGGGCTGGTGTGCGTCGGCACGCATCTGGGCGTGGAGGACTTTAACAGCGAAAACAGAGACAAGACACTGGCATATTACAAAACGCTGGACTGCAAATGCATCGGTGTTGGCGGCGGACCGACCGACACGGAAGCGAACCTCTGTCATGTGATCGACGTGCTGGGAAGCGCAAACGACGCGTTTGAAAAAGAGGGCGTCAAGGTATATTTCCACAATCACACCGGCGAATTCCAGCCGCCGAAAGACAGCGAAAACAGCAAAACGATTCTGGAACGGCTTGCCGAACGGGTCTGGCTGGAAATTGATACCTATTGGAGCTTTCATGCCGGCGTGGACAACAAAACCTTTTTGCGTGAAAAGAAAGACCGCATCTGTCTGATCCATCTGAAGGACGGCGTAAACGGCAGACCCTGCGCCATCGGCGAAGGCGAAAACGACATTGCCGCCATTATGGATGCGGCAGAAGCCATCGGCATGGAGTGGGTCATTGTGGAAAACGACGATCCGGTGCCGGACGGGATTTCGGACGTCACAAGAAGCATTGCATATTTGAAAAAGAATTTCGGATAAAGGAGAATCCTTATGAAACTTGGCGTATTGACCAACATGCTCGGTTCCTGGCCGCTGGAAAAGGCACTGGAATACTTCACCTCGCTCGGCATCGAGATGGTGGAGCTCGGCGCGGGCGGCTATCCCGGCAGGGACCATGCGGACCCCGAAGTGCTGCTGCACAGCGAAACAAAGCTGCAGGAATTCAAAGACCTGATCAAAAAATACAACGTCGGCATCAGCGCCATCAGCTGCCACGGCAATCCCGTGCATCCGAACAAGGCGGTTGCCAGGCAGTTTGATTACGAGATGCGTCAGGCGATCCTGCTGGCGGAAAAGCTCGGCGTACATCAGATCAACACGTTTTCCGGCTGTCCGGGCGACTGCCCCGCGTCAGAGAACCCGAACTGGGTGACCTGCCCGTGGCCGAACGAGTTCGGCGACATCCTGAACTATCAGTGGAATGATGTGCTGCTGCCGTATTGGGCGGACTTTGTGAAGTTTGCCGCGGACCATGGGGTGGACAAGATCGGCTTTGAGCTGCATCCCGGCTTCTGTGTCTATAATACCGAAAGCATGCTGCGCATCCGCAAAGAGATCGGCCCCGCGCTGGGCGCCAATCTGGACCCGAGCCACCTGATCTGGCAGGGGATGGAGCCGGTGGCGGTCATCCGTGCGCTGGGCGACGCGATCTTCCACTTCCACGCCAAGGACACCAAGGTGGACAAATACAACACCGCCGTCAACGGTGTGCTGGATACCAAGCCCTATGGCGACGAGATCCACCGCTCCTGGGTGTTCCGCGCCGTCGGCTACGGCCACGGCGAGCTGTATTGGAAAGAGATCATCAGCAACCTGCGCATGGTCGGCTATGACCACGCGATCTCCATCGAACATGAGGATTCCATCATGAGCCAGAAAGAGGGGCTGGAACGCGCCGTCTCCATGCTCAAGCGCTGCATCATCGGCGAGCAGCCCGGCGACATGTGGTGGGTCTGAGACCGGGCGAAGAGAGGCAATGCAAATGAATCCAATCAAAGTGGCCGTGGTCGGTTACGGCGGCATGGGCGGCTGGCACACCGAACGCATCGCCAAAATGGACAAATTCACCCTGACCGGCGTGTGGGACATCGACCCCGCGCAGTTGAACAACGCCAGAGCATGCGGCATCCATACTTACACGTCCTATGCCGATCTGTTGGCGGACGACAGCGTGGAGCTGGTGGTGGTCGCCACATGGAACGACGTGCACAAGCCGCTGTGCATCGAGGCCATGCGCGCCGGCAAAAACGTGATCTCTGAAAAGCCGGTGGCGATGAACCTCAAGGAGCTGGACGAGATGATCGCCGTGTCGCATGAGACCGGAAAGCTGTTCACCGTGCATCAGAACCGCCGGTGGGACGAAGACTATCTGACCATGCGCGCCATTGCCGAACAAAATCTGCTGGGCAAGGTGTTCCGCATCGAGTCGCGTGTGCAGGGCTCCCGCGGCATCCCCGGCGACTGGCGGCGCGAAAAGGGCCACGGCGGCGGCATGGTGCTGGACTGGGGCGTGCACCTGCTGGATCAGGCGCTGACGATGAACGACCAAAGTCCGCTGCAAAGCGTCTATGCCCAGGAAACGCACATCACCAACGACGAATGCGACGACGGCTTTTACTGCGAGCTGCAGTTTGCAAACGGTCTGCACTATTCGGTTGAGGTCACGACCAACAACTTCATTTCCTTGCCGCGGTGGTACATCCTGGGCGAAAACGGCAGTACAGTGATCGAGGACTGGGATCTGCACGGCAAAATGACGCTGGTCCACAACTGGGACAAGATCGACTCTGTCCCGATCAAGGCCGGCACCGGCATCACCAAGACCATGGCGCCGCGCACGGACGAAACGATCCACGACGCGCCGCTGCCGCAGGTGCACGGGCAATGGACCGCGTATTACGACAACATTTACGACGCGATCCGCAATGGGGCGCCGCAGACGGTGACGCACCGCCAGATGCGCCGCTGCCTCAAGCTGATCGAAGCGGTCTTCGCGTCGGCAAAGACGAACCGGGTTGTCCCGTTTGACGAGGACGCCTGAGGGCCGAAACAAATCTGAAAAGAGAGGGATCGCCGAAAAAGCGGACCCTCTTTTTAATTCGCAATTTTTAATTCGCAATTCGCAATGACGGTCGCGCGAGGGCTTGCCGCTGCCAAAAGGTCAGCGCCGCGCGAATCAGTTTGCAGTTTGCAGTGTGCAGTTTGCAGTTGATGTCGCGCTGCACACTTTTCTCTGCCAAAAGGTCCGCGCCGCGAAGGAACGTGCAGGTGACTGCTGTATTCCTTTTTGTACGCGCCCGACGGCTCGGTTGAGAAAGAGATGCGCCGCTAATTTCATGCGCCCGATCTGTTTCTGTATGGTGATAACGTAACATGCGCGTGACGGATGAGCTGGGAATTCCCAACCAAAAACGCCCTCTCACACGGAGAGGACGCTTGAAAACACAAGGCGTTGATGTTGTGCCGACCGCAGGTCGGCTTGCTAATTGCTGACAGCGAATCGCTCAATCCTCCTGATAGAACGCTTTCAGCATCGGATAGAGCTGTTTGAACTTCTCATACTTTTTCGCATAGATGGCAACGGCGTCCGGGTCCGGAGCGACCGTATACTTGACCAGCGGGGCGTGGCGCTGTTTTGCCGCAAGCAAGGCGCCGCCATAGGCCGGGCCTTCGTTTTCGATGATGTGCAGCTCGATGCCAAGGACGTTGGAAAGCATCTGCATCCACGTCTTGCTTTTGGTGCCGCCGCCGCAGACCGTGGCGGACCGGATCGCCGTGGGGCACAGAGCCACGCAGTCTTTGATTGCAAACGACACGCCCTCCAGCACCGCCGCCTGCAGATCTTCGCGCGTGGTGGTGTGGGTCAGACCCACAAAGGCGCCGCGGACGTCGCCGTCGTTGTGCGGGCACCGCTCGCCGGAAAGATAGGGCAAAAAGTACAGAGCGTTCTCCGGCTTGCCGCAGCCGATGCCGTAATCGCTTTGCAGCACGGTTTCGTTCAGCCATTTGTTGCAGCTTGCCGCAGACAGGATGCAGCCCATCAGGTGCCACTTGCCGTTTGCGTGGCAGAACGAGTGCAGGGCGGGGTTTGCGGTTTTGACATAGGCGTCGGTCGGCAAAAAGACCGTGCCGCTGGTGCCCAGCGAAATGTTGCATTGCCCGGCGTTCACCGTGTCGGTTCCGATGGCGGCGGCCGCGTTGTCGCCCGCGCCGGCCACCACGGCGGCGCTCAGCCCGAACAGCGTGGTGGTACCGATGACGTCTTCGCTTTCAAACACAGCCGGCAGCATGGCTTCGTCGATGCCGAGCAGGGCAAGCATCTCTTTGGACCAGCAGCGGTGCGCCACGTCAAAATACAGCGTGCCGGACGCATCGCTGACGTCGGTGGCAAACACGCCGGTCAGCCGGTAGTTGATGTAATCCTTCGGCAGGCAGATCTTTTTACATTTTGCAAAAACGTCCGGCTCGTGTGCTTTGACCCACAGAATCTTCGGTGCGGTGAAGCCCGCAAAGGCGATGTTGCCGGTCCATGCCTGCAGTGATGCTTTGCCGACCACATCGTTGAGGTACGCTGTTTCTTTGCCGGTGCGCGTGTCGTTCCAAAGGATCGCCGGGCGCAGCACACTGCCGTTTTCATCCAGCATGACCAGGCCGTGCATCTGGCCGCCGACGCCGATGCCCTTGACCTCGGCGGTGTCAAAGCCGGCGGTCAGTTCTTCCAGCGCGGCGCACACGGCGGCCCACCAGTCCTCCGGGTTCTGTTCGCTCCAGTGCGGGTGCGGCTGAAACAGGGGATAGTCCTTTGAAACCGTGCGCAAAATCGCGCCGGTGCTGTCGGTCAGAATCAGTTTGACCGCCGACGTGCCAAGGTCGATGCCGATATAGAAGCTCATGTGTTGACCTCCGGTTCGATGACTTTGGATTTGGTGTCGTTGTCCCAGAACAGCTCGATCGTCACCGGGCTGTCGGATGTGATGTGTACGACCGGTTCGTCGTGCACGTTTTCACGCGCGTCGCACAGCAGCAACAGCGTTGCGTCGGTTCCGAAGGGGTACCGTTCCACGCCGTGGCGCTCGGTCAGGTTGATGTGCCAGCGGATGACGTTGTGTTCGGCGTCCGGCTTGATGCCGAAGACGAACTCAAACAGCACCGTGATCGGCGTCAGACCCGTCCAGCCGACAAAGTCGCCTCTTGACGGGTCGCCCGGGCGCGGTTTGCCGGTGGTTTCATCCGGGCAGGGGGCGTAGTTTTCAAACACGGTGCCGGTGTCGTTGAAGACGGACACCACGTTGTTCAGATAATTCAGGGCGATGCGGTGCGACAGGTCAAATTTTCCGTAGCGGTCCAGCCCGCACAGCACCATGTAATTCGTCGGCGCCCAGACGCCGCCCTTCCAATAGCCGCCCGCAGGATTGAAATCCGGGTGGTCTTCAGACAGCGCCGGCACCATGCACGGCGTTGCAAATTCGCTTTTGTTTGTCAGGTGCGCGATGAACCGCTCCGCTTTGTCGGCGGGGACGATCTCGGCCAGCAGCGCCCAAAAGGCGCCGATGTGCTTGACATAGTTCAGCTTGCCGTTTTTCCAAAGATCATAGTAAAACGCGGTCTCGTCGTCCCACAGAATGTCGTTGACCACGCGGATCAGGTGTTCGCGTTCTTCCTGCAGCCCGGCGGTGTCCGCCTCACGGCCAAGCACCTTTGCCATCTCCATCAGCAGCTTGCAGTTCATCAGCTCTTGCATGCAGGCGTCGTTCCACACCATGTGCCCGTGCGAAAACGCCTCGTGATATTCCGGCTGCAACCGGGGCAGATTGTCCATGCCGCAGCCCCAGCCGCTGGACCAATAGGTGCCGTCGCGCCAGGTGTGGTTCGCACGCATCCATTTGTGATAGGCCATCAGGCACGGGAACACCTTTGCCAGCCGGTCGCGGTCGCCGAAGTTTTTGTAGTATTCCCACTCGCACCAGGCCAGCACATCCGGGCCGGTGGCGGCGGGGTCAAAGCGCGTGAAGTGGTCGCGGCCGGTGCTTTCTTCGATCTCGCGGCAGATGTAGCCGTCGGCGTACTGATGGGAATACAGATTGTCGAGCGTACCCTGAAAATTGAAGGACCGTGCGCCGTATTTGCCGAACATCAGAATAAAGGCGGAATCCCACATGAAAATGCAGCCGTTGAAGGCGGTGTCGATGAAATTGGACACAAAGCCCGTGTCCGGCGTGGGCTTGAAAAGATTGGAAAAGGCCAGCGCCCACGTTTTGTCATAGCAGCGCAGCACGTCGTCGTGCCCATCCCACACAGGGCGGGGCAGGCGGCCTTTTTCGTTTTCATAGGTCGGCAGCGGGGTGTCCTCCGGCGTCATGCGCACAAAGGGGTTTTCTTTCCAGAATCGGTTTTCCAGAATCGTGAATTCGTCATAAAAGCTCTGGTTCATGGGGGCCTTCCTTTCTTTGTCTTACAAGATGGTCAATTCGCGGGCAATGCCGTCATAGCCGCCGCCGGTGACAAACTGCGGCATGCCCGGCGCAAGGCAGCTTTCAAAGCTGAAGTGGACATGGCCGGCAAGCACCGCCTTGATCTGCGGCTGCGATTTGATGAAATCAATCGCTTCCATCGTGACGCCGCGCGGCCGGATCTCGATGGCCCGCCACTCATCGACCGGCAGATCATCCTCTTCGCAGCCCGCAAGGTAACAGCTTGTGCCGGGACCGGAGCGCTCCACATGATAATTGTAAAGCGACCGTTCAAACAGCGGCACGTGCAGACACAGGATGATCGGCAGACCCTTTGCGATTTCTTTTTTGAGCCGCGTGATCTGCCAGGACTCAAACTGATGGTAGCTGTCGTCGATGGCGACGAAGTTGACGCCGCCGACCACCCTGGAATTGAAAAACAGCGGCACGCCAAGGCCCTCTGGCAGCATTTCCCGGAAGCTGTTCATTTTGTAGGCACGGTCTTCATACGCTTCGCCGACGTACTGTGAAAACTCGTGGTTGCCCGCAATAAAGAACACCTTTTCTTCCGCGAGCACCGATCGCGCAAAGTCAAAATTCGCCTGTGAGGTAAAGTCAATCAGGTCGCCCGTGTGCACCATCAGGTCGCAGTGCGCTTTGGCATACGCCAGATGCTCCCGGAAATACCGCTCTTTTTCAGGCGCACCCAGCCGTTTGGCAAGCGAATGCTTGCGTTCGTTGTCGCGTGCGTCCGCCAGGGCAATGTGAGAATCGGTGACGTGCAATACTTTGAGCGGGCGCTCCAGCCCGACGGTCAGCGTCGATTGGATGAGTTCCATGGATTACTCCTTTACTGTTTCGGCAAAGAGCGTTGCGCCGTTCACCGAAAGCTCAAATCTTGCGCGGACGTCGTCTGACGACGTGCCCAGCAGCAGGGTGTGACCGCCGTTGTGCAGACCGTATTGCATCGCCGCGTCATAATAACAGAATGTGTCTTTTGCAAGGTGCAGCGTGATGTTTTGCGATTCGCCCTGTTTCAGAAACACGCGGGCATAAGCCTTCAGCTCCTTCACCGGGCGCACCACCGCGCAGTCATGCGACGCAAGATACAGCTGCACCACCTCGGCGCCGTCAAAGCCGCCTGTGTTTGTGACGCGGCACGAGACCTCGGCGCCGTCATCGGTCACGGTCAGCGCCGCGCCGTCAATGGCAAACGACGTATAGCTCAGCCCGAAGCCGAAGGGGAACAGCGGCTTGCCGTCGTTGTCGCAATAGGCATCGCCGCGGCCGGAGGGCTTGTGGGCGTAAAACAGCGGAAGCTGGCCCACGGATTTCGGAATCGTGATCGGCAGCTTGCCGGACGGGTTCGTGACGCCGAACAAGATCTCGGTCAGTGCCCGCGCCCCCTGTTCGCCGGGGTACCAGCTCTCGATCACGGCTTTTGTCTGGTTCACCCACGCCGTCATGTCGATCGGCGCGCCGTTTTGCAGCACGATCACAGCGTTTTCATCCGCCCGGCACAGGCGCAGAATGGCGTCCTCCTGATCCTCCGTCACGGTTTGTTCGGCCGTGTCAACGATCAGGCCGCCGTCCTGTGGGTTGGCTTGGTGGACCGCGACGGACGGCAGACGCAGGCTGCTGCGGTCGCTGCCCTCGCCCTCTAAGATGGACGTGAAATACAGATTGACGTCGCACGTCGGCACCAGCGTTTCGATCTCTTCGCTTTCGCCGAAAATGACTTCGGCCGTGCTGCCGAAGCATTCCTGCAGCGCTTGCAGCGGGGTGGGGGCGTCGTCGCCCTGCCACGGCGTTCCGTACGGCCCGGAATAGTTGCTGCCGATGGGGATCAGCTTTGCGCTTTGGCCAAAGACGCCGATGCGCTTGATATGTTCTTTTTGCAGCGGCAGCACGCCGTCGTTTTTCAGCAGAACGATGGCTTCCCGCGCCGCTTCCAGTGCCAGCGCCCGGTGGGCCTTGCAGCGCACCAGCGCGCCTGCCGCCGCGCCGTCGCGATACGGAGCGTCAAACAGCCCCAGCCGGAACTTGGCCGTCAGCACGCGCAGCACGTTCCGGTCCAGGTCCTGTTCGGTCAGAGATCCGTTGCGGATCGCTTCCTTGACCGTGTCAAACTGGTTGAACGGAAGGATCACATCCAGGCCGGCTTTCAGCGCCATCGCCGCCGCCTTTGCGTCGGAATCGGCCAGTCGGTGCGCCGTGTGAATTCCTTCCACGCCGCAATAGTCCGAAACAACGAAGCCTTTGAAGCCCCAGTCGGTGCGCAGAATGTCGGTCAGCAGGTGTTTGTTGGCGCTGCAGGGCAGGCCGTCCCAGCCGTTATAGGCCGCCATGACCGACTGGGCGCCGGCGTCAAAGCAGGCCCGGAACGGCGGCAAAATCGTTTCGCGCATGGTGCGTTCGCTTGTTTCGGCATAATTGGAATCGCGGCCGCCGAAGCTGTAGTTGTCGGCAAAATGCTTGGGCGTGGCGATCACGCCGTTTTGTTCAAATCCGCGGCACATCGCGGCGCCAAGGTCGCCTGTCAGCTTGACGTCCTCGCCAAAGGTTTCGACCGTGCGGCCCCAGCGGCAATCGCGCACCAGGTTGATCACCGGCGCAAACACCTGCCGCACACCGACCGCGGCGCATTCTTTGCCGATGGCGTCGGCCACGCGCCCCACCAGCGCGGGGTCAAACGAGGAAGCCAGGCCGATGGGCTGGGGAAAGTTGGTGCCCATGCCCCACTGTGCGCCATGCAGCGCCTCGCCGTTTTCGATCGGCGGAATGCGGTGCGGCTGCGCCTCAATGCTTTCGCGCACGTCGCGGTTGATCTGTTCGGTCACCTCGGCGGGGGAGGCGGGCGTTTTGCGCTTGTAATGCATAAAATGCCCGGGGTTGCGATAGCTGCCGCACAGCGGGTCGCGCCGCGCGGCATAATCGCTGCCCACGTCAAAGTACATGTCAGAAGTCACCTGACGAATCTTTTCATCCAGCGACAGCTCCCGCAACAGAGTTGCCGCGCGTTCTTCGGGTGTCGGTTTCATCATCGTACCTTCTTGTTTAGCGTATGGAATCACTGTTCACGGGGAACGTGAAATAAGTGTCGGGATACGGCTCGTCTGCCAGTGTGAAATGCCACCACTCCTCGGCCAGCGGTTTGAAGCCGTGCTTGAGCATGACCTCGCGCAGCAGCATGCGGTTGGCATATTGCTCGTCGGTGATGTCTTTATAATCCGGGTGGCTGATTTCGCCGAAGAAGTCAAAGGTGCCGCCCATGTCCAGCTCTTTTTCCGCCGCCATGTCAAACAGCGTCAGGTCCACCGTGCTGCCGCGGCTGTGGCCGGAGTGCTCGGCAATATAGCCCTGCGGGAACAGGACGTCCTTTTCCAGATCGGGATAGAAGTATTCCTTCATGCGGACGTCGCCCGTGTCCGCGGCCCAGCGTACAAAGTGGCTGACGGCCATCTGCGGACGATAGGCGTCATAGATTTTCAGCCGATAGCCCATGGAAAGGAACGCGTCGCTGGCGTCTTTCAGTGCGGCGGCCGCCTCTTTGGTCAGCAGCGCGACCGGTTCCTCATAGCCGTCGATGCGGTCCCCCACAAAGTTATAGGTGGAGAAGTACCGGATCTCCAGAATCGCGTCCGGCACGGCGTCGGTCAAAAGCACAAAGTCTGACGCATCATTGGACAGCACAATGCCGTCCTCGGCGATTTCTGTCGTCGGTTCCGGCTGGGCAGAGTCTGCGTGCGCGGTGTCTGTGCTGTCAGACTTTTTGCAGCCGTTCATGCACAGCGCGGCCATCAAAACGGCCAGCGCCGTCATGCCGGAAAGCAAGGGCTTCCAAAGACGTTTCATAGGGCAAACGCTCCTTTCGTTCAAGGCCGGGGTCACTGCGCCGTGAATTGCAGCCGCAGCGGCCTGGAGTATTTGTTATAGGCGCTTTCGGCAACCACGATCAGATTATACGTCTTGCCGCTTTCCAGTGTGTCGGCGCCGATGCGGAAGTCCGCCGTGCTGTCGTCGTCGATCACATAATAGTCGTCGATGAAGTTTTTGAGCAGGACGATCTTGCCCTTTTCATCTGTGATCGTGACCAGATAATCATGTACGATATAGCCGGGAGCCGCCGTGGCCTCGTCAAACGACAGGACCCATTCGCCGCCCTCGTTTTGATACGCGGTCGCCGTGGCGCCGTCCGGAAAGACGGGCGCTGCGTCGTGCAGGCGCATGTTGTTATAAGTGTATTTATAATCGCGCGTGTTGTTGACGTCGTCGATGTAATACTCGCAGAAATAGGTGCGTGACAGCAGGTCATAGCCGCGGATGCGCACGCTGCCGTCGTTGTCCGCTTCCACAATCGTCATCTGGTCGGCGGGGTCATAGCCGTCCGGGTGCTGGCCGGGGATGCAGTTGTTGTCCAGTTCAAAGTATTCCATCGCGCCGCAGCCCACTGCCGTATAGGTCGTTTGGTTGATGCTGCGCGGGTCGTTCATCGGGAAATGCGAGTGGCCGGAAAAGTCCACAACGGCCGGGTGGCCGGTGAGCACGGGGTTGAGCTGCGGGTCGCCCCAGACCGAGCTGCCATAGACCGTGCCCCACGGGTGCGGGTGCTGAAAGACAAAGATTGCCCGGTTGTCGGTGCGGCTCTTTTCCGCGTCAGCAATGGAATCCGACAGCCACTTCAGACTTTTGGCCGTGAAGGTCCATTCCGTGGCGCTGCGCTCGCCGGAAAAGGCGATGCAGGAAAAGCCGTTGATCTCGGTCACGGTGTCCGGGTCATAGCCGAAATACTTGATGAAATATTCGCGGTAGTTGTCGTTCTTGAATTCATGGTTGCCGTGGATGGTCACGACGGGCGTTTCGGGCCGCACATGCTCCTTCAGCGTGTTCACAAAGTTGGGATACGCGCCCTCTTCGCCGATGCTGGAAAAATCGCCCAGGCAGAAAAAGCCGTCCACGCCGGCATAGACGTCGGCGTCGTCAAACAGGGCATAGGCCGTGTCGATGGCGTCCGCCACGCGGTCGTTGTGGTTGTGGGTGTCGGTAAAAATGACCAGGCGGACGGTGGGCACAAACGTGTCGGGCGTTTCCGGCAAATCTTTGCTGACCGCGCCGAACAGATGCTGCACGCTCTGGCCGGGCAGCACGACCAGCAACACGGAAAACACGCCGAAAATGATGCCGATGATCCATTGCTTGATTTCAGAAAAGCTCATTGAAATTCCTTCCTTTCAAAAACTGATGATATCGGAACAGATGCTTACCAGAACAGATGCACGAAAAAATCTTTGATCCTGCCAAAGAACAGATTTATCAGGACGCCCAGATAGCCAAAGCCCTGTTTTCCTGTGGCGGTCACGGTGGTCTGCAGGGGCTGCGACTGCTTGCCATAGGCATTTTCCGCGGTGACGCTGACCGTGTAACTGCCCGGGATAAGGCCCTGCAGCTCCAGTTCGATCTCATCGGCGCCGTCCGATCGATAGTACTGCGCCAGCGTCCAGCTCTTTGCGACGGGGATGCCGAGCGCGCTCTTTGCGCTGATGCGATACAATATTACAGGCATCCCGTCTGTGGACTGCGCTGCGGGTACCGTGACCTTGCAGCCGTTTTCGGTCGGCGTCACCGTCATTGCCGTGCCGTCGGCGAATGCGGGCGCTTTGGACGCCGCCTTGCGTTTGGCCGGCGTGAAATCGCGGTTGGCTTTGTCGGCCGGGTTTTTCATCACAAAATCGCACAGAACGCTTTGCGCGTTGACGTCGATGCCGCGCAAACGCAGGTCACCCGCGGCGTTGGCCTCAACGATCCAGCAGTTTGCCACGTCCCTGGAATCCGCAGGGTGATAGGTGCGGGTGGCGTCTACGGTGAATTCTGCATAGGCGATCGCACCGGTGTTGACGGCGGTGTAGGCACCCTGCCAGACCGAGCGCGGGTCGTTGACCGGGTAATGGGAGTGCCCGGCAATTTCCACCGCCTGCGGGTACTGCCGCAGAATCGCGCCGAAATAGGGCACGCCCCAGCCGTCATAGACCGAGCTGCCGTAGACGGTTTCCACCGTCGGCTCGTGGTGCATCACAAAGACCGGCTTGTTCGGGTCGTCTTTGACTGCGGCGTCCAGCTGCTGCTTCAGCCAGCGCAGCTGGCCGAGGTCATAGTGCTGTAGCCTGTCTTTTGACGCGGAAAGCCCGATGAAATGGTAGCCGTTCAGCACCACATGAAAATCGGCGCCGTTCCCGGTCATGGCTTCGCAGGTTGCGCGAATGTCGGCGCGGCTTTGATTGTAGCCGTCGTGGTTTTTGGCTACCACGGCAAGCAGCTTTGTGCCGTCCCGCAGGTCGTTTTTCATGGTACTGTCAAAGGCGTCAAACTGTTCCGGAGTGCCGTCGTCCGTCAGGTCGCCAACCACCAGCACCGCGTCAAGCGATTGATAGTTTGCATCGCTTGCCGCAAGGTCATAGGCCATGCCGAGCATGCTGTCAATCCGCTGCGTTTTGACGTCGCCCGCGCCGGTCACATGCGTGTCGCTGGACGCGATAAACCGCAGCACCGGCACAAAGTCCGCATCGTCTGCGGCGACCGCAGTGGCCGGCACAATGAACAGCGATGTGCAGCAAAGCAGCAGCGCCAGCAGCAAGGCGAGGGGTTTACGTTTCGATTTCAACATGATGAACCACTCCTTTGTGCTGAATAGAAATTACAATGAAATGCGGGCGGAATCTTTGCCCGGTTGACCGTCGCCGAAGAACAGCGTCACGCCG
The DNA here is from genome assembly GCA_017434855.1 of Clostridia bacterium. Taxonomy (GTDB): domain Bacteria; phylum Bacillota; class Clostridia; order Oscillospirales; family Acutalibacteraceae; genus UBA6857. The sequence goes on along the minus strand of JAFRUA010000002.1, from coordinate 59,728 downwards.
CCGTCCGGGTCGGTGCGCGTGCCGTCTGGCAGCACCGCCTTCAGCCAGAACCGGTCCACAGTCAGGCGAACCGGCTTGTGCTCGCCCGGCTGCAGATCCACCGATGCGATGGCACACAACTGGCAGTTCGGCGTCACGGTGCGGCTGTCGGTGAATTTTGCATAGCACTGCACCACCGCGCGCCCGGCGCGGCTGCCGGTGTTGGTCACGCCGACTTCGCAAGTCAGCGTGTCTTTGGTCTGTTCGGTGATCGCTGCGTCGGCAAAGGCAAACGTGGTATAGCTCAGGCCAAAACCGAAGGGGTACAGCGGTTCGCTCGTCATAAAACGATAGGTCCGGCCGGTCATGTCATAGTTTTCCATGGCGGGCAGCGGGTCGTCGTCGCGGTAAAACGTGATGGGCAGCTTGCCGCTGGGCGCCGTGACGCCGGCCAAAACATTTGCAACGGCCAGCCCGCCCAAAGCGCCGGGGTACCAGGCGTGCAGCACAGCTTTGGCATGGCTGCGGACCCGGTCGCCCAGGTCGACGCAGGAGCCGCACAGCACCGCAACGATCACGTTGTCGCACACGTCGCACACCCGCTCGGCCAGTTCTTGCTGGCATTTGGGCAGCCGCATGGTTCTGCGGTCGCCGCCTTCGGTGAAATCATTGTCAAAGCCAAGTTCTTCGCCCTCAACGGTGCGGTCAAGGCCCAGGCACAGGATCGTGACGTCCGCGTCTTCGGCGGCGGCCGCGCCTTCGCTGCTCAGCGCGTCAAACCCGTCCCAGCGGGATGTCAGCCCGTCGCAGATCTGCGCGCCGTCCGCCACAGTGACCCGCGCATTGGAAAACACGCGCCGGACGCCGTCTGCCACGGTGATGTATTCGTCGGCGTGGCCGTTGTAGTTGCCCTCCAGCGACCAGATGTTCATTGCGGTCGGGCCGACCACGGCGATGGTTTGCGCGCACTTTGCGTCAAGGGGCAAAAAGTTGTTTTTGTTTTCCAGAAGGACCAGCGTTTCTTCGGCTGCGCGCAGGCTCAGCGCCTTGTGTTCCCTGCAGCACACCGCCGCATACGGAATGTCGGCAAAGGGTCGCTGCGGTTCAAACTCGCCCAGCTTTGCGCGGATGGTGAACAGGCGCTCGGCGGCGGCCGTGATCTCTTCGTCGGTGATCAGGTCCGCCTCATAGGCGTCGGTCAGCGCTTCATAAGCGCCGCCGCAGTTGAGCTCGCACCCGGCCTTCAGCGCCATGGCGGCGGCCTCGGTCAGCGACGCGGCGCTGTGGTGCCCTTCAAAGATATCGGCGATCGCCCCGCAGTCCGAAACAAAGTACCCCGAAAAGCCCCATTGCCGGCGCAGAATGTCCATCAGTGCCGGGCTGGCGCAGCAGGGCGCGCCGTTGGTGCGGTTATAAGCGCCCATGATGCCCGCCACGCCGCTTTCCACCGCTTTTTGGAATGCGGGCAGATAGGTTTCGTGCAGGTCCTTCGGTGAAACAACGGCGTCAAAGCCGTGGCGCTTGCGCTCCGGCCCGGAGTGCGCCGCAAAGTGTTTGGCACAGGCGGCAGCCTTGAAAAAGTCACCGTCCCCCTGCAATCCGGCGATGTATGCCCGGGCGATTGCGGACGTCAGGAACGGGTCCTCGCCGCAGGTTTCCTGCCCGCGGCCCCAGCGCGGGTCGCGAAAGATATTGATGTTCGGCGCCCAAAAGGTCAGGCCCTTATAGATGCCGCGGTCGCCGTGCGCCACGCTTTTGTTGTACTTTGCGCGTCCCTCTTCGGCAATCGCCGCGGCGACCTTGTGCACCAGCGGCGGGTCAAAGCTGGCCGCCATGCCGATGGACTGCGGAAACACGGTGGCAACGCCCGCGCGTGCAACGCCGTGGCACGCCTCGTTCCACCAGTTGTATTCATGGATGCCCAGCCGCTCGATGGCGGGGGATTCATACAGAAGCTGTGACATTTTTTCTTCTGCCGTCATTTGAGAAACCAGTTGCCGCGCTGTGCGGCGTGCTGCTGTCAGGTCCATGAGCGCCTCCTGTGATGAATGGGTCCGGTCTTACGCAGACGGAAGATCGACCTCGACCAGAACGGGAAAATGATCGGACGGATACAGATCGCCGGGATAGACGTTTTGCAGCACGCGATAGCTGCGAACGGCGACGTCGCCTTTGACAAAGCAATAATCAATGATGACCGGGGGTTCATAAAACTTTTTCGTGACATAGACTTCACAGTGGAAAGTCACGCTGTCGTCGCTGACGGGCGCGGCCAGCCTCGCGTCCCGAAAGCCGCCGTCGATCACTGCGCGATAGGGGGCGGATTCCGGCGGCACGTTGAAGTCGCCGGTGAAAAACGCGGGCAGGTCCGGGCAGATCTCGGCCGCTTTTTTCGCGACCAGCTCGGCGCCCTTTTGCATGGCGATCTGTCCTCTGTGGTCCAAATGGGTGTTGAAATGCACAAACTGCCTGCCGGTGTCCTTTTCCTGCAGCTTGGCATAAGAGCAGATCCGCACACAGGCGGCGTCCCAGCCCTTGACGCCGGGGACGTCCGGCGTTTCACTCAGCCAGAAGGAGCCGGAATCCAGCAGCGTGTATTTGTCTTTTTTATAAAATACGGCGGAATACTCGCCTTCGGTTTTGCCGTCGTCGCGCCCCACGCCGACATAGGCATAGCCGGGCAGACCGGCGCACAGCGCGTTGATCCAGCCGTAATGCGCCTCCTGCACACCCAGCGTGTCGGGGTCGGCGCTGCGGATGGTATCCAGTACCATATTCACACGCCCCGGCCAGTCGCGGCCGCCTTTGCCGCCGCAAAGCAGGTTAAAGCTCATGATTTTCATATCGTGCACCCCTTTCAGGAAATCAACTTGATCGTTTTGACCTCAAACGGGCTGAACGTCAAAGCCAGCTTGCCGTTCTGCAGCGGCAGGTCCGCCTGCGCATCCTCCAGCAAATTGGTCAGGATCGCCTGCTTCACCGGCAGTGACAGGGCCACAGTCGTCTGTGTCTTGCTGCCTTCGCACTCATACAGGCGCAGCACCACGGCGCCGCTGTCATCCTCTGCGGGCTTGACCGCTTCGGCGATCACGTTTGGCGCGTCGATTGTCAAAAACGGTGCAGCATCCGCCGCGCCCCCGGCGGCGACGACCGGCACGTTGAGCATATAGGCCGGGTGGACCACCGTTTCGGCGCAGAAATCGCCGGCATGCGGCAGCAGGGCATAGGTCATCTCATGCAGGCCCCTGTCGCCGGTGCCGTCCGGGTGCGTGCCGCCGCGGTGCAGCGACAGCCGCAGGTTGCAGTCCGTCACGGCGATGCCGTATTTGCAGTCGTTCAGAACTGCCGCGCCGAACCGCGGTTCGCTGACGTCGGTGAAGTTGCGGTTGCAGACCTCAAACTTTGCCAGCTCCAGGCTGTTGTTGGCGGTGGTCGGCCGTTCGATGGAGCCGAACTGGATCTCGCTTCTGGCGCGCGAGGCCGCGATGTCCAGGTCAAAGCCGACCTTCAGCAGACGGTGCGGACTGTTCCAGTTCACAAGGGTATGGAAATCCACGCGCGGCGTATCGGCATAGCAGACCAGGTCCTGCGTCACCGCAGTGCCGTTTTCAATTTCAAATGTGCTGCGCAGGCGGATCTCCACCGCGCCGTCGGTCACAACGGTCCGGCCCCTGAAGCCGTGGATGGGCTGCAGGTTTTCGATGATGTCACGCTCGATGTCCCAGTTGTCCCAGGCCAGGGGCACGTCTTCGCCAAACAGCAGCACGCCCAGCGGGGCGCCGCCGCTCTTTCGCAGCTCGCGACCGGTGGCCTTGTCGATGAAGGAGGCGATGTAGCCGTCTTCGTCAAAGCGAAGCGTTGCAAACGGCGTTTCAAGCGTTTCGCCGTCATAGATGAAGGGGGAGGGGGCGTCGACCGGCGTGTCGGTCAGGTCCAGCACCGCGGTGCCGAAGCCGGGCAGCTTGACGCCGCCGACGGCCAGCTTTTCATTGCCCAGAAGGTCGGCGTAGCGCTGAGAGGGATGGTCTTTTGCATAGCCCTTCACGTCCAGAACGGCAGCGTCGGCACGCGGGAACGACAGGGTGTTGAACAGCGTGATGCGGTCACTGCCGTCGGTCAGCATCGCTGCGTACTGCGCCGCCGCGTCGGTATAGTCTTTCAGCAGCGCGCGCATCTCCGGGCGATAAAGGTCATAGACGGCCTGGATGCAGGTGCCGGGCAGAATGTCGTGGAACTGATTTTTGAGCAGTGTTTTCAGCCAGCGGTCGCTGTTTTCGTTGCGCTTTTGACCGCTCAGTACATTGAAATATTCCATATCGCGCAGCGCGTATTCCGCCTTGCGGTTCATGCGCTTGACGTCGTGCATCTGCGTCAGGGTGCCGCGGTGCAGCTCCAGATACAGCTCGTCGTCATAGACCGGCAGATCATCCTTCTGTGCCTCCAGCTCTTTGCCGAAATCGCTGATGGTCATGGATACGACCTCCGGCATGCCCTCTATATTCGAGGACCGCAGCGACGTTTCGATCATGCCGGGCGTGGGTCCGCCGCCGCCGTCGCCAAAGCCATAGGCCAAAAGACGCAGGTCGGTGGTGTCCTTTTGCTGCAGGTCGCGCACGCAGGCGCTGCAGTCGTTGACGTCCGGCCAGCAATGGGTACGGTTGAAATGGGTGATGACCTCGCTGCCGTCCAGACCGCGCCACACAAAGCTGTCAAACGGGAACCGGTTCAGTTCGTTCCAGCCGATCTTGGTCGTGTAAAAATATTTCACTTCGCTTTTGCGCATGATCTGCGGGATGTTGGCGTTGTAGCCGAAGGTGTCCGGCAGCCAGAAGCTGTCGGCCGTATAGCCGAAGTTTTCACGCGTGAACTGCTGGCCCTTGAGGAACTGCCGCGCCATCAGCTCGCCGGAGGTGATGTTGCAGTCGCATTCCACATAAACGCCGCCGTTCGGCTCATAGCGGCCCTCTGCCACGCGCCGCTTCATCTCTTCAAAGATCGTCGGGTAATCCTCCTTCATCCACTCGCAGTGCAGCGCGGAGGACTGGATGAATTTATAGCTCGGGTACTGCTCCATCAGGTGCAGCGCGTTGGCATAGGTGCGCGCGCATTTGCGAACCGTTTCACTCACGGGCCAAAGCCAGGCCGTGTCCATGTGACTGTGGCCAAGGATGCCCACCCGGCCAAAGATGCGGCTGTTGCCGCCGTTAAAGAACGGGCGCGAGATTGCCAGCGCCTTGCGCACGCCGTCTGTCACAACCTCGTCCGCGGCGTCCTTCGGATACAGCACCAGCACGGCGTTGATCTGCCGCAGGGCCTTTTTTGCGCGGGCGGAGGCATAGTTGCTTTCGGGCAGGCGGCGCGCCGCATTCAGCAGCTCACGCACGTCAAAAATCAGGGTGAACACGTCGTCGTTGCGGGTGCAGATCTGCACGCCGTCAAAGGTGTGGCGGAACGTCTGTGACGGGTCCGGTTCAAAGTAGTAATCATACGGGTCGGTGTTGGGGTCATAGTGCCCGGCATAGCATTCAAACGCCAGGCGGATCGTTTCGCCGGCTTTGGCCTTGCCGATGTACTGCGCCGCGTGGCGGCCGCCGATGAAGTCGCCGTTTTTGGTGTTGAAGATGCCCTTGGGGACCCCGTTCAAAAAGAAGAGCTGCTCGCAGCCGCCGCAGTCAGACACGGCAAACAGCGTTTTTCCGTCCAGCGCGGCCGGAACGGTGAATTCGCCGCGGACCCACAGGTTGTTCCATTCGCCGCCCCAGGGGGTGCCTGGTGCGATGGGCGCAAAGCCGCTGTCCGGCACAGCGCGCAGATGTTCTTCGGTGAACAGTGCCTCGGTGTTCTGCAGCGCACCAACGGGCTGATAGATCAGCTTTTCATAGATGTGAAGCGCGTGATCCAGCTTTTCATAGATGCGGTTGTTGAGATTTTCATTAAACATAAAACGGCTCCTTTCAATGGACTCAAATCATTATACCATTAAATGTCCAACAAATGTCCAACAAAATCGCCGCCATTCTGTGAATATTCTGTAAAAAATGGAAAAGGACGTCGACTCAAAAGCCGGCGTCCTTGTTGAAATTGTCGGTGGGTTATTTGATGACCTTCAGCGCGCAGAGGATCACATAGAAAATGTAGTGCAGGATACGGACCCATTTGGCACTGTGCGTCTTGCCGCAAAGCGGGCAGGCGCCCTCGGTCGGTTCGTCCGGTGCGCCGGTGGCGGGGATAACTTCGCCGGTTTTGACCGTCTGGCCGCAGACGGTGCAGACCTCGTCGCCGGTGTAGCCGTCCTCGGTGGCGGTGGCGTCTTTCGCGTTCACGATGATCGTGGTGTGGTTGCCGGTCGGCGGGATGATCTCGCCTTCAGACAGGCGTGTGCCGCAGACAGAGCAGTATTCGCTGCCGGTAAAGCCTTCGGCGCCGCAGGTCGCGTCGCCTGTGCCTTTCAGGATGACGTGATGGCCTTCATACTCCGGCGCGCCGCACTCCGTGCAAAAACGTACATGTTGTTCCTCGTTATAATACGTCCATTCGGCGTCGGCATAATCGTGGTCGCCCGTCGGGTCGATCACGGTGCCTTCGTTCTGCGTCGTGCCGCAGACGGTGCAGATCTGGTGCTGCTTTCCGGCTTCACCGCAGGTCGGTTCGTCGTCAACGACCCAGGCCCAGGCGTGCTTGCAGGTCAGCGTTTTGCCCGCCAGTGCCGCGACTTGTTCGGAGGTCAGCGTGCCGGTGTAGTCGTTTTCACCGTCGGTGAGGGTCTGGTCGTCTTTCACGGTGACCGTCGCGCCGGATAAAACTTTGCCGAGCGTATAGCTGCTGTTCGGTGTGTCGGCGCCAAGTGTAAGTGAGCCGCCCGGATTGACGCCCGCGACGTTGCCGGCTGCAGTCACAACACCGCCGTTGAGCGCAACGCCCTGACCGGAATACAACCCAAAAACGCCGCCTTCGGCCGTAACGGTTCCGCCGGTGATCTCAATCGGACCGCCGGAGCTGTAGATGCCGAAGTTGCCTGTGCTGATCGCTGTGACGCTGCCGCCGGAGATGCTGACGCCGCTGCCGGAAATGGCCATGTTGCTGGCTGAAAGGGTCACGGTGCTGTTGCGGATCGTCACGCTGCCGCCGGTGGCGTGCAGGCCAAACTGGCCGCCGCTTCCTTCAACTGTGGCATTTGTGATGACGATGCTGGCTGCCCGCACCGGCACGTCATAGCTTCCGCAAACGGATGTGTACGATCCGCCGTCGAGCGTGAATGCGCCGGTGCAGTTCCCAGTGTTGCCGGTCACGGTGCAATTGCTCAGCGTGATATCCTTTCCGTAGAGGCTGCCGGTCAGTGTACAGTTGTCGGCCGTGAGGTCGCCCTTGCTCGGCGAACCGCCAATCTTGTAAGAAGAGACGATGCTGCCGCCGTAAATATGCATCGCGCCGCCATAGGAGATCATTCCGCCCGCGAGATGGAGCGCTCCCGTGTTGTTTGCCTGCGCATAGACGTTCAGCGTGCCGGCGGAGTTGACGTTGCCAATGCTGATCTCGCCGGAATTTGTGATCGTCCAGTCGGCGTTGTCGGCAAGGATCAGATTGGTGACGGTGTCTTCAAAAAACAGTTGTCCGTCGCCGCTGTAGGTGCCTTCGATCACATACCAGCCCGTTTCAACCGATGCGCCATAGTAGATGCCGGGCACCGCCACCGTCGCTTCCACGGTCTGCGGTGTGCCGCTGGCGTCGATGTAAGTGACTTCTTTGGTCGTTTCGCCCTCTGCGAATGCGGCGACGCTGCACACAGACAGCGCCAGCAGCAGGCACAGCAGGATGGAGAAGGTACGCTTGGTTGTTTTTTTCATGATGTGACCTCCAATTAATGATGCTTATTTTTTGGTTACGCCGTCGCCATAGATGGTCGTCCAGTCGTTTTTCATGGAAACGGGGACCCAATCGTATTCTTCACACAGATCATACATCTTCTGCGCTGTTTCTTCTTTGCCGTTTTCACGCGCGGTGTCGTCGCAGCAAAGCATGAACGCAAGGCTTTTGTATGGGTTGCCGGATGTGACATATTCCGCCATGCTGCTGTCACCCGAGCTGTTGCCGAAGGAAAGCACCGGCTTCCGGCCGATCTCCTGCGTGATGACGGCAACCTTGTTCATTTTCAGATTCTTGATGATGAATTCGCCGCCGAGAACGATCGCATCGTCATCGTTGTATTCATTATCTTTATTGTAGGTGAAATCCAGACTGTCTTCGTCGCCCTGGTTCCTGGCAACCACGGTCTCGTCAGAGCCGATGATCTGGCGGTTGGGCACGTTCAGCGGAGAATTGTCCACGATACCGCGCACGATGAAGCGGTCGGTGCCGCTGACCACATAGACGGTGAAGTCGTTTGCCTGCAGATAGTCCACAACCTCCAGCATCGGGCGGTACCAGCCGTCGCCGCGGGTCATGCCGTCATAGCTTGGCATCGGCTGCTTTTTGAATTCCTGAATATAAGCGTTGAATTCATCAACCGTCATGCCTTTGAAGGCGCTTGCCACCGCTTTGCCGTGGTCGACCGCCAGCCCGTCAAACTTTGCGCCGGTTTCATTTTGCGCTTTGATTTTGTTCGCAACCTCGCGCTCAAAATCAGACGCCTTGTCTTTGTAATCCGGGTCTTCCAACACGCGATACGCCAGAAGCGTATAATCAAAATAGTTCGGGTCGGTTTCACAGAACAGGGTGCCGTCCAGGTCAAACACGGCGATGCGGTCCTCCACCGGAATAAAGTCGTCACTTTCCGCATCCGTGACGGTCTGAACATAGTCGACCAGCGCTTCCTTTGCTTTTGCGCCTTCTGTCCACAGTGAAAGCGCTTTGTCTTGCGTCTTCTTTTGTCCGCCGCCCACAAGGCAAAGCACGGTCAGAATCAGTGCCAGACAAAGAAAAATGGCAAGTGTTCGTTTGATGTAGGTTTTCATTGTGAGACAGCTCCTTTTTGCTTTTTGTTTTTCCATTATAGCGTCGCCTGTCCAACAAATGTCCAACAAAGCGCGGTAATTTATGTGAATAATTTGTAAAAAAATCCCGCCGTGCCGGCCCAACGTGTATAACCTGCATCAAGCAGGGTGGAAATTGCCGCGCAGGTTCACGCTCCCTTCGTCCGCAAAAGCGGGAGGTCTGCAATCCGCTGCACGAGACGCTCTCCTTTAAAAAGTGTGTTGGGTTATAATCATTGGGTTGTCGCACACGGCAGGATATTGACTTGTTTGCACGCTCAAAGTGTGTCGGGGCTGTCTTCGGCTTCGTACTTTTCAATCAGCCGGTCTTCAAAGATGGTACCGATCTCGTTGAACTCCGCCTCGTCTTCGATCTGGACCAGATAGGTTTCGCCCTTTTCTTCCAGAACCTTCAAAATCAAAACGTCGCCGTCATCGTCAAGAATCTCAACGTCGTCGTCATAGACGGGAATCAGCGCGACATAGCGGCTGCCGTCGTCAGTCTCGATCCGGTCCAGTTCTTCAAAAATATGTTCTTTTCCGTCATCGTCCACTACCGAAACGATGTCCATGTCCAGTTCGGGTCCTTCTTGCATAAAACGCCTCCAAAGCTTTTTTACATCCTTATTTTATATTTTTTTGCGCCGCTTGTCAATAGTAAAATCGGAAGAAGAACCAAACAATAAATATTTCTTCGATTTTTTAAATTTTTCTCTTAGAATGATGGAATTTTTTTTCAAACTGTGATATAATAACTCAGAATACGACACTCTTTCCGGCGCCATGCCGGGTGATTCAATCTTTTGTGAAAGGGGAAATGATATGGCACAGGATTTTGATCCCGTTTTCGGCGACTGGTATACCGAAAAATCTTTGGGTTCCGGCACAGACGGGAAAGCGTTTGTCATCACGCGGAAAAATGCGGACGGCACCGTGCAGCGCGCCGTGCTCAAAACGATCCGTGTCGGGGACTATCGCAACGAAAAAAAGTCATTCAACAAGCTGGCGGGTGAAGTTTCCGCTCTGCCGACCGGAGATACACAGCGCGACAAAATCATTCATAATATCACCGAAAATATCGCGATTATTCAGCAGGCGGACTGCGGCAGGCACTTTGTCCGTTATGAGGAATGGGAGCAGCGCGCCACCAGCGACGGCAAGGGCACCCTGATCCTGATTCGGTTGGAAGAAATGAAATCTTTGCCGCAGCTTCTGGAACAGTTCTCTTTGACAGAGGACGAGGCGGTCCGGCTGGGCATTTCGATCTGCCGCAGCCTCAACCGCTGCCGCGACTTCGGTTATATCTATCCCAACCTGAAGCCGGAAAACATTCTGTTTGACCGCAAGGGCGTCTGCAAGCTGGGCGACCTTGGGTCGTTCAGCTGCCTGGAGCCGAGCAAGACGTCTGTGGCGTACAAACGCACGCAGTACTATATGGCGCCGGAATTCATCGAAAGCGGCAAGATCAACTGCACGTCTGACACCTATGCGCTGGGCCTGGTGCTCTATACGCTGGTGAACCGCGGCCGGCTGCCGTTTACGGAGCCGTATCCGCAGGAGCTGACGGTGGCGTCGCTTGACCGGTCCAAGGCCGAACGGCTGGCAAACCGGCCGCTGCCGCGCCCCGCGCTTGCCGGCGACGGGCTGTGGCAGGTGATCCGGAAAGCCTGTGCCTTCCGGCCGGAGGAGCGCTATCTTTCGCCAAAGCAGATGCTGGCGGACCTGGAGCATGTGCTGCAGCACGAACCGCTGGAAAAGACGGAGTTTGAGGATATCTTTTCCCGTTCCGACACCAGTGCGGCCGACGTGCCGCCCGCCGGGGCCGAACCGGTGCCCGCACCCTCGGACGTGGAGCTGATTCCGCCCGCGCCGCCCGCCTATCCGGGCGAAGAGGCGCAGACCGTATCGCGGAAGGATGACACTCAGATCCCTGACGTGCAGCCGCAGAATTCTGCCGCGCCGGACGCGTTGCCGCAGACCCAAAAAACGGCGGCGCCGCATGTGCAGCAGCCGCAGACCGGGGCGCCGCGCAAGCTGACGATTCCGCGCGACAAAAAATTCTGGGTGCTTGCGGCGGTCGCGGTTTTGCTGTTGCTGCTGCTCATCGTTTCGCTGGCGTTAAAGGCCGGCGGCAAAGAGCCGGGGGCGGTTCAGACCGCAGCGGTCATCACTTCATTTTTTGACGGAGGTGCATTCTTTTGGCCCTTGATTTGATCAAATCGGTCCTGCAGGCAGAGGCGGCCGCCGATGACCGGCAAAAAGCCGCCGCGCAGCAGGCAGACGCCATTCTGGAAGAGGCGCGGCGCACAGCGCAGATCATGGAGCAGGCGACGCTGCAGCAGGCACAGAACGAGGCGCAGATGATCCTTTCCGAGGCGGATTACACCGCCGACGGCATTCTCAAGCAGGCAGAAAAGCTGTCTGACATGAGAAGGGGAAAGGTCATTTCGACGACTGAAAAGAAATACGACGAAGCGATCCGGCTGATCCTTGACACGATTGCCGAATGATGCCGATGTCAGCTTTGGATGAAAGGGTGGTGCTGAAATTTGGCAAAAATCAAACTCATGCATTTTGCGCTGATCGCGATGCTTGAGGACAGCAAACGCCTGATCGACTATTTGCAGCGCGTGGGTGTGACGGAGCTTGCGGATGTGAGCGACGACGCCCTCACCAAATACCGGACCGGGCCGCTGGTTTCCATCTTTGAAAAGAAAGAGAAAACCGCGCGGCAGGCGGTGGAGGCCGTGGAACACCGCTGCAAGATCAAGCGAACGCTGATTCAATCCCTGACCGATTACACCGAGATCGATTATCATCAGTACCGGCAGCTTTGCGAACAGGCTGACACGGTGATGGTGGACTGTGAGGCGGTCAACGCCCTGACGGAAGAGATCCGCGCGCAAAAGGCAGAGATCGTTCGGCAGCGGACCATGATCGATTACTATCGGCCGTGGGAATCGCTCGACATCCCCATGAACGCCCGGCGAACACCGACCACGGCGATTTTTATCGGGCTGTTTAAAAGTCAACTGCAGCGCGAGGATGTGGAAACTCGCCTGGCGCAGGAACTGCCGGAGACAGACGGCATATCGGTCGAGATCATCAGCAGTTCCAAACTGCAGACCTGCTGCATGGTGCTGTGCCATCACAGCGACGCCGAAGCGGTAGAAACCGCGCTGAAGGCCTGCGGGTTCATCCGGCCCGACAAACCGGCAAAGACATTGCCGTCGGCCGCGATCGCGCAGTGCAAGGCCGCCATTGAAGCGGCGCAGCAGGAGATCGACGCCTGCAACGAAGCCATTGCGCAATATGGCGAGCAGTACGACAGGATGCGTTTGCTGGCAGATTATTATGCAGCGCAAAAAGAAAAGTATTTATCCATGGAAAAAGCCGCAACCGGCCGGCGGACTCTGTATCTGGAGGGTTATGTGCCGGAGCGGGACGCGGAGCAGCTTAAGTTTGACATTGAAAAACGCTTTACCGCGCAGATGGAGCTGGACGCGCCGGAGCTGACGGACGACGTGCCCGTGCTGATTGAAAACCGCGATTTTGCCGGCGGCGTGGAAAGCATCACAAACATGTATGCGCCGCCCTCCAACCGCGACCTGGACCCGAACCCTGTGATGGCATTCTTCTACTATCTGCTGTTCGGCATGATGCTGTCAGACGCAGGCTACGGCATCCTGATGGTGCTGGTCGGGCTGGTTGCAAAATACAAGATCAAGGTGCAGGGCAACCTGAGAAAAACCGCGTCGTTTGCGCTGTACTGCGGCGTTGCGACCACCTTCTGGGGTGTGCTCTTCGGCGGATTTTTCGGCAACCTGATCCCCACGATCCGCACGGAATTCCTCGGGCTGGATGAGGGACCCAGCCTTGCGCTCTGGTTTGAGCCGGCGATGGACAGCATCAAGCTGATGCTCTTCTCGTTCCTGCTGGGCATCATCCATCTGTTCACCGGCCTGGCGATCCGTCTGGTGACGCTGTGGAAACAGGGCGACCGCATCGGCGCGGTGTGCGACACGATCCCGATCTATCTGTTTGTCAGCGGCTTTGCCGTGGTGGGCAAGGATTTCATCGAGCCGGTGTCGCCGCAGGTGAAAAGCATCGGGCTGTATCTGCTGCTTGCGGGCGCGGTGCTGATTGTGCTCACGGCGGGTCGCAGCGCCAAAAACATCTTTGGCAAGCTGGGCGGCGGCGTCTATGCACTCTACAATAACATTACGGGCTATCTGGGCGACATTCTGTCGTACTCGCGCCTGCTGGCGCTGAACCTGGTCACCGGGGTCATTGCCCTGGTGGTGAACAAGCTCGGCGCGATGATGGGGAACATAGTGGCCTTCATCGTCATCTTCCTGCTCGGGCACACGATGAACATTGTCATCAACCTGATCGGGACCTATGTCCACACCTGCCGTCTGCAGTTTGTGGAATACTTCTCCAAGTTCTATGAGGGCGGCGGAAAAGTCTTTACGCCCTTCAAATTCAATCTGAAACATTTTAAATTCAAGGAGGATACAATCAATGAGTAATATCGGTTTGGCTTTCGCACTGTTCGGCGCCGCATTTGCGGTGGTATTTGCAGGCATCGGCTCGGCAAAGGGCGTCGGTCTGGTCGGTCAGGCGTCTGCGGGCGCGCTGTCTGAGGACCCGTCCTTGTTCGGCAAGGTGCTGATCCTTCAGCTTTTGCCCGGTACCCAGGGCCTGTACGGCTTCATTATCGCCATTTTTGTTCTGATCAACACGGGCGTGCTCGGCGGCGCACCGGAAGCGGGCCTTGCGTGGCAAAAGGGCCTGATGTATCTGGCGTCGTGCCTGCCGATCGCGTTCGGCGGTCTGCTGTCCGGCATCCATCAGGGCAAGGTTGCTGCGGCCGGCGTTTCGCTGGTTGCCAAAAAGCCGGATCAGTCCGGCCGTGCCATCACCATGGCGTCGCTGGTCGAATTCTATGCCATCCTTCCGTTCCTGATCTCGTTCCTCGCTGTCTCCAGCATCAAAGGCATTGCAATCTGAGTGCCGCTCTTTTATCAAACCAAAGGAGATGAGACTTTGACGGGACTGGATAAAATCCTTTCTAAAATTGAGCAGGAAAGCGCGCAGCAGGCCGAAGCGACGCTGGCTGCCGCCAATCAAAAGGCCCAGCGGCTTTTGGCCGAGGCGCAGACGGCTGCGGATGAAAAAGCGGCCGCTTTGGTTGAAAAGGCGCAGCAGGAGGCAAAGCGCAAAGTGGGCGCTGCCCGCGCTTCTGCCGAAACCATTACGCGGACGAATTATCTTTCGGTCCGCAACGCGGTGGTCAACGACGTGATCGCCGCCGCGTATGAAGCGATCGAAAACATGGACGATCAGGCGTACTTTGATCTGCTGTTTTCGCTCTGTGTCAAAAACGTCGAAAAAAGTGAATGCAAGCTCTATCTGAACAAACGCGACCTTGCGCGGTGCCCGGCGGATTTTGAGGACCGGATCAATCAGACGGTTTATGAGACCGGTGCGGTTCAGGTTGCAAAAGAGCCGAAAGACATCGAAAACGGCTTTGTGCTGGTGTATGGCGACATGGAGGTCAACTGCACGCTGCGCGCCGTATTTGATGAAAAGATGGACACGCTGAAGGACCGGCTCAACCCCTTGCTGTTTGAATGATGGGGGTGCCGGGATGAAAGACCATGATTATGCATATGCGGTCGCGCGCATCCGTGCCAACGAGGGCCGGCTGCTGACCGAAGCGCAGGTGCGCACGCTGGCCGAAACGCCGTCTTTTGACGCCGCGGTGCAGATGCTGCAAAGCCTCGGCTGGCTGGAAGACAAGGCGCTGACCGACGTGTCTGCGATCATCGCGTCGCAGTATGACCGGCTGTGGCAGCTCCTGAAAGAGAGTCTGCCGGACCTGGCGCAGTGCCGCGTGCTGACGCTGCTCAACGACTTTCAGAACCTCAAGACGGCGCTGAAATGTATGCTGACGGGCGCCGACCCCGCGCGGTTGTATATCACGCCCACGTCGCTGGACCTTGCGGCGCTGACAACGCGGGTGCAGACCCATGCGTTCGATCTGTTGGACCCGCCGTTTGCCGCCCCGGCAAAAAGTGCCTATGAGGCGGCCTGCCGCACCGAAAGCGGCCAGAGCGCCGATGTGATCGTGGACGCCGCCGCGCTGCAGGCGCTGTCTGACGCGGCCGGGGCAACCGGAAGCCGGCTGCTGACCGACGTGTTTGATTTCATCTGCGACAGTACCAACATGAAGATCGCATACCGCTGCGCACGCACAGGCAAAGACATCTCCTTCACGGAGGATGCGGTGTCTGCCTGCGCAAAGCTGGACCACCGGCTGCTGTGCGCCGCCGCCGTGCGTGGGGAGGATGCGCTGCTTGCTTACCTTGCAAAAACGCCGTATGCCGACGGCGCGGCCTTGCTGAAAGCGAGCACGTCCGCGTTTGAAAAGTGGTGCGACGATTCGGTGACGCAGATGGTCAAGCGCGCAAAATATGTCTTTTTCGGCTTTGACCCGGTGGTGGCTTATTACTACGCCAAGGTTGCCGAAATCAAATCGGTGCGCATGATCCTGTCCGGAAAGCAGGGCGGCGTGCCGAGCGAAACCATAGAAGAAAG
Source organism: Clostridia bacterium (assembly GCA_017434855.1). Taxonomy (GTDB): domain Bacteria; phylum Bacillota; class Clostridia; order Oscillospirales; family Acutalibacteraceae; genus UBA6857. The sequence goes on along the minus strand of JAFRUA010000002.1, from coordinate 44,177 downwards.
GCTGCGTGCGTTGTATGTATAAGATAGCGGCGATCGGCGACCGGGACAGCGTGTCCGGCTTCGCCTCCATCGGCCTGGAGGTGCATCCCGTTTTGGATGCGAAGACGGCGCAGCAGCAGCTTCGCAGAATGAGCGAAGAAAAATATGCCGTTGTGTTTCTGACAGAACAGCTTGCGTCCATGCTCGGCGAAGAGCTGGACCGTTACCGCGACGCGGCGGTTCCCGCCGTGATCCTGATCCCCGGCGTTGTGGGCAACACCGGCGAGGGGATGCGCAGCATCAGCCGCTCGGTCGAGCAGGCCGTCGGCTCGGATATTCTGAAATAAAGCCGCACGCCAAAGCGTTTTGGTACGCGGAGAAAAGGTGATAGCATTTGAATATCGGTTCCATCACAAAGGTGTCGGGCCCGCTCGTCGTGGCGTCCGGCATGCGTGAAGCAAATATGTTTGACGTTGTTCGCGTCAGCGAGCAGCGCCTGATCGGCGAAATCATCGAGATGCGCGGCGACCGCGCGTCCATTCAGGTGTATGAAGAAACGTCCGGCCTGCGGACCGGCGAAGCGGTGGTTTCCACCGGCGAACCGCTGTCTGTGGAGCTTGGCCCCGGCCTGATCGGCGGCATCTTTGACGGCATCCAGCGCCCGCTGGAAGAGATCATGAAGATCGCGGGCAACAACTTGACCCGCGGCATCGAGGTGCCTGCCCTGTCGCGTGAAAAGCAGTGGAAGTTCACACCCTGCGTCAAGGCCGGCGACACGGTGACCGGCGGCGATGTGCTGGGGACCGTGCAGGAAACAGACGTGGTGCTGCACAAGATCATGCTGCCGCCCATGATGAAGGGCGTTGTGCGCGAGATCAGCGAGGGCATGTGCACGGTGGAGGACACCGTCGCCATCATCGAGGACCGCGACGGCAACCCGCAGCCCATCGGCCTGATGCAGAAATGGCCGGTTCGCAAGGGCCGTCCCTATACCCGCAAGCTGGCGCCGAAAATGCCGCTGGTCACCGGCCAGCGCGTCATCGACGCCTTGTTCCCGATTGCAAAGGGCGGCGTTGCGGCGATCCCCGGTCCGTTCGGCAGCGGCAAAACCGTGACGCAGCATCAGCTTGCAAAGTGGGCGGAGGCCGACATCGTGGTCTATATCGGCTGCGGCGAACGCGGCAACGAAATGACCGACGTGCTCGGCGAGTTTCCGGAGCTGATCGACCCGCACACCGGCAAGTCCCTGATGGAGCGCACCGTTCTGATTGCAAATACCTCCGACATGCCCGTGGCTGCGCGAGAGGCGTCCATCTATACCGGCATTACGATTGCCGAATATTTCCGCGACATGGGCTACAGCGTCGCACTGATGGCGGACTCCACGTCCCGCTGGGCAGAGGCGCTGCGCGAAATGTCCGGCCGTCTGGAAGAAATGCCCGGTGAAGAGGGTTATCCGGCGTACCTCGGTTCCCGTCTGGCGCAGTTCTATGAGCGCGCCGGCCGTGTGGAATCGCTCGGCACCGAACCGCGCGAGGGTGCGCTGTCGGTCATCGGGGCCGTGTCGCCCGCCGGCGGTGATATTTCCGAACCGGTGTCGCAGGCGACGCTGCGCATCGTCAAGGTCTTCTGGGGCCTGGATTCCGCGCTGGCATATAAGCGTCACTTCCCGGCGATCAACTGGCTGACGAGTTATTCTCTGTACGCCTCCTCGCTCGGCGAATGGTTCAACGCAAACGTGGCGGACGACTGGACGACGCTGCGCGCGCGGATCATGCAGCTGCTTTCGCGTGAAGCGGAGCTGGAAGAGATCGTCAAACTGGTCGGTATGGACGCGCTGTCTCCGGCCGACCGGCTGACCATGGAAGCCGCCCGCTCCATCCGCGAAGACTTTTTGCATCAGCTCGCGTTCCATGAGATCGACACCTATACCTCGCTGAAAAAGCAGCTTTTGATGATGCGGCTGGTTCTTGGTTTTTACGATCAGAGTACGGCCCGCCTGGAGGCGGGCGGCAATATCGAAAAGATCGCCGCCATGCCGGTACGCGAAGACATCGGCCGCTTCAAGTATGTGGAAGAGGCAAAGGTTGACGAAGCGTATGACGAGATCCTGGCGCAGCTCAAGGAAGAGCTGGAGCACGCGAAAGATGAGGAGGATGACTGATGCCAAGAGAATACAGAACGATTCAAGAGGTCGCTGGTCCCCTGATGCTGGTGCGCGACGTGCAGTCTGTGGCCTATAACGAGCTGGGCGAGATCGAGCTTGCCAACGGTGAAAAGCGCCGCTGCCGCGTGCTGGAAATCGACGGCACCAATGCGCTGGTGCAGTTGTTTGAGGCGTCCACCGGCATCAATCTGGCCGATTCCAAGGTCCGCTTCCTCGGCCGCCAGATGGAGCTCGGCGTGTCAGAGGATATGCTGGGCCGCGTGTTTGACGGCCTGGGCCGCCCGATCGACGGTGGGCCGGAGATCATCCCCGACAAGCGCCTGGACGTCAACGGCACCCCGATGAACCCCGCTGCGCGCAGCTATCCGCAGGAGTTCATCCAGACCGGCATTTCCGCCATCGACGGGCTGAATACCCTGGTCCGCGGCCAAAAGCTGCCCATCTTTTCCGCCTCCGGTCTGCCGCACGCGGCGCTGGCGGCGCAGATTGCCCGGCAGGCGCGGGTGCGCGGCACCGACGAATCCTTTGCCGTGGTCTTTGCCGCAATGGGCATCACGTTTGAAGAGAGCAACTATTTTGTGGAATCCTTCCGTGCCACCGGCGCGCTGGACCGCACGGTCATGTTTTCCAACCTTGCAAACGACCCGGCGATCGAGCGCATTGCCACGCCGAAGATGGCGCTGACCGCCGCCGAGTACCTTGCGTTTGAAAAGAACATGCATGTTCTGGTCATTCTGACCGACATCACCAACTATGCCGACGCGCTGCGCGAGGTGTCTGCCGCGCGCAAGGAGGTTCCCGGCCGCCGCGGCTATCCCGGTTATATGTACACCGATCTCGCGTCCATCTATGAGCGTGCGGGCCGCCAGCGCGGCAAGACGGGCTCCATCACGATGATCCCGATCCTGACCATGCCGGAGGATGACAAGACCCACCCGATCCCGGACCTCACCGGTTATATCACCGAAGGGCAGATCATCCTTTCGCGTGAGCTGCACCGCAAAAGCATTTCGCCGCCGATCGACGTGCTGCCGTCGCTGTCGCGTCTGAAGGATAAGGGCATCGGCGAGGGCAAGACCCGCGCGGACCATTCCAACACGATGAACCAGCTCTTTTCAGCCTATGCCCGCGGCAAAGACGCCAAGGAGCTGATGGTCATTCTGGGTGAAGCGGCGCTGACCGACATGGATAAGCTCTATGCGAAGTTTGCCGATGAATTTGAGCAGCGCTATGTGTCGCAGGGGAACGAGACCAACCGCTCCATTGAAGAAACGCTGCAGATCGGTTGGGAGTTGCTGTCGATTCTGCCGCGCAGCGAGCTCAAGCGTATCAGCGACAAATTCCTTGACCAGTATTATATCGAAAAGTAGGTGACAGCATGGCAGTCATGAACGTCAACCCGACCCGCATGGAGCTGACGAACCTGAAAAAGAAGCTCGTGACTGCGCGCCGCGGTCACAAGCTGCTGAAAGACAAGCGCGACGAACTGATGCGCCGCTTTCTGGAACTGGTCCGGGAAAACAAGGCCCTGCGCCAAAAGGTGGAGGCCGGGATCAAAGCGGCCAACGTCCACATGGCGGTGGCCCGCAGCGTGATGAGCGACGAAGCGCTGGAGGTTGCGCTGATGATGCCGGCGCAGCGCATGAGCGTGGACGTGACCGAAAAGAACATCATGAGCGTGATGGTGCCGGTGTTCAAGACCCGGGTCAAGGCCGCAAACGACGGCGAGATCTACTCCTACGGCTATGCCTTCACGTCCTGCGACCTGGACGACGCGGTGCAGGCGCTCAGCGACATCATGCCCGACATGCTGCGTCTGGCAGAGGTGGAAAAGACCTGCCAGCTCCTCGCGAGCGAGATCGAAAAGACCCGCCGCCGCGTCAACGCGCTGGAGCATGTCATGATTCCGCAGTATGAGGATACGATCAAGTATATCACGATGAAGCTGGATGAAAACGAGCGCAGCGCCACCACGCGGTTGATGAAGGTCAAAGACATGATGCTCAAGCAGACGCATCATTATCAGTGAACAGTCTGTAGTCTGTAGTCCTTGGTCCGTAGTCCGTAGCGCAAAGGCGGATAGTGGACGGTTAACAGCTGACAGATCATATTGGACATTGAACAGAAGCCCGTCGGTTGGCGGGCTTGTTCATTCAAGGAGGGCTGCGCTTTGAAACCGTACGTCATAATCTGTATCGCGCTGCTTGCGGCGCTGCTTCTTCTCAGTGCATGCGGTACGGCGGCAACGCCGCAGGAGGCGACGAATGCCGACGCCGACATGACAAATGCCGCCGACGTGACGGATGCCGACCCGTGGGCGGCAATCACCGAAGACGGCGTGGATGAAGAAGCGTTTTTTGCGGCGCTGGATCAAACGGTCCTGACCGAGGTCGCTCAAAAACTGCAGACCGCAGTGGACGAAGAGGCTGCCGCCGAAGAAGCAAACCCCGAACTCTTTTTGACAGAAGGGTGGATTCGCATTTTTGACAGCCCGCAGTACCGCGACGTTTTGGCGCTCGGAAAAGAAGCGATGCCCGCGCTTTATTGGATCGTTTATAAAAGCGACCGCAACGGTTTGTATGAATTTGTTTGCGCCAACGCGCTATACGAGCTGTCGGGTTATGATTTTACAATCGCCGACGGCGTGCGGCAGTGGGACAACGCAAAGGCGCTGCTGCCGCTGTTCAATCAAAAGATTTTGGAGGAACGCCTATGACCTTCGGATGGATCAATGCGGTGAACGCAGCCATCGTCGCTGTGCTGTTTGCAGCCAGCGCGATCGGGCAAAGAAGAAGCGGTCTGCCGCCGATGAAAAGCCGATATCCGGCGCTGAATATCCTTGAACAAATCGGCCGGTACGCCTGCATGGCACTGATGGTGCTGCCGCTTTGCCCGGGGCTGAAATTCGGCTTTGCAACGATCGGCGCGTTTCTCGTGTGGGCGGTGCTGACGTTGCTGCTGCTTATTGTCTATGTGCTGCTGTGGGCAGACGGGGTGAAGAGCGCAGCTTCGCTGTACGCCCTTGCAATCGTGCCGGCGCTGCTGTTTCTGGAAAGCGGCGTTTATTTGCGGCACTGGGCGCTGCTTGGCGCGGCGGTGCTGTTTGGCGTGAGCCATACGCTGATTGTGCATGAAACGCTGCGGCGTACCAAAACGGACGCTGCGGACGAATAAGCGGCGCGGCTGTTTTTAACGCTGTGCATGCGGAACTCATTCCACTGTGAAAGGAGGCGGCAAAGGTGACCGACGACGAGATTTTGCTGGCCCATGCCCGCGACCTGAAAACCCAGTGTGCCGACCGTTCCATGCTGACGCACACCGCGTTTCTGGACCTGCATCAGCGCACGGTCCTCAAGCCGCTGGAAACGGAACAGCGCGCCTTTGTCTCGACGTTTTATTACGGCGGCGCCCCGGATGCTGAACGCACGGTCGCGGTGTTTGTGCCGTCGTTTTTCGATGCGGACAATGCGGAAACGCTGTTTGCTTCCCAGCCGGAGGATAACCCGCTGGCGCTGCTGCGGCTCGAGAAAGACCGCTTTCATACCCTGTCGCACAGGGATTATCTCGGCGCGCTGATGGGGCTCGGCGTCAAGCGCGAGCTGCTGGGCGACATCGTGACCGACGATGCCGGCGCTTATGTGCTCTGCCTGAAAAAGGCGGCGACCTTTTTGAAAGACAACCTGACGTCGGTGGGCCGCGCGTCCGTGACGGTGCGCGAGGTGCCGCTGTCTGCGCTGCAGCAGCACGCGGATGCTTTTGAAGAGCGGTTTGCCTCGGTGGCGTCGGTGCGGCTGGACGCGGTGCTGGCGGCGGCATTTTCACTGTCGCGGACCAGGGCGGCTGCGGCGATCGAAAGCGGCGTTGTCTTTGTCAACAGCGTGCAGACGATGAAAGCCGACCAAAAGCTGGACCCCGGCGACAAGCTGGTGCTGCGCGGCAGGGGAAAGGCGCTGCTTTTTGAAATCAAAGGTGAAAGCAAAAAAGGACGCACGCACATCGTGCTGCGCCGATACAAATAGAATAATTCCGCGCATCGTGCAAAGACTAAACACAGACTTTAAAAAGGGCTGTGTTTTTTTATGACGAACTTTTCTTTGCGGTACGACGAAAACGTGCATGCAGTCAAAACGCTGCTGCGGGTGGACGAGAGCTTTGACCTTTTGGTAAAGCATCAGGTGATCGGCGGCCGGCGCGCCGTTTTCTTTTGCATCGACGGCTTCATCAAGGATACGATGTTTGAAAAGATGCTGGAATACCTGAGTAATCTGACGCCGCAGCATTTGGAGGACGCAAAGACGGCGGACGCCTTTGTTGCACGTTATGTCACCTATGTGGAAGCGAACACCGAACTGTCGGCAGACACGCTGGTGACGGCGGTGCTGTCCGGCGCCATCGGCATGCTGATGGAAGGCTTTGACCGCGCCGTCGTCATCGACCCGCGCACCTATCCGTCGCGCAGCGTTGAGGAACCGGAATCCGACCGTCTGCTGCGCGGCGCGCACGACGGCTTTTTGGAAACCGTGATCTTCAACACCGCGCTGATTCGCCGGCGCATCCGCAATCCGTTCCTTACAATGCAGTTGTTTCAGATCGGCAGCCGCTCTAAAACCGACGTCGTCGTCTGTTATCTGGCCGATACCGTGCGGCAAAAAAGCCTGGTCGCCGTGCAAAAGCGTCTGCGTGAGATCGACGTTGCCGCGCTGCCCATGAGCCAGGAATCGCTGCGGGAATGCCTGGTGCCCGCACAGCCGTGGAACCCGTTCCCGCGCTTTCGCTATACCGAACGTCCCGACACGGCGGCAGCCTGCATCTATGAGGGCAACGTCCTCATTCTGGTGGACGGGTCGCCGGCGGCGCTGATCGTGCCCAGCAGCATCTTTGACTTTGCGCAGGATATCAACGATTATTACTTTCCGCCGTTGGTCGGGTCGTTTTTGCGCAACATCCGCATTCTGGTGTTTGTCGTGTCGTTTTTATTTACGCCGCTGTGGTACCTTCTGCTGCTGCACCGGGGCGCGATGCCGGACTGGATGCAGTTCATCTTTGTCAATGAGCCAAACGGCGTGTCAGTCTATTTTCAGCTCATCGTGTCGGAATTCATGATCGACTGCCTGCGTCTGGCGTCACTGAACACGCCGAACGCACTGAGCACTTCTTTTTCTGTGATCGGCGCGCTGGTGCTCGGTGAATTCGGTGTGCAGTCCGGCATCTTTGTGCCGGAGGTGGTGCTGTTCATGGCGTTCACCGCCGTGGCAAACTTTGCCCAGCCCAGCTTTGAGCTCGGCTTTTCCGTCAAATACGCCCGCATGGTGGTGCTGTCGCTGACCGCGCTGCTTGACGTCTGGGGCTACGCGGCCGGAATGCTTGTTGTGCTGCTGGTGCTTTGTTTCACAAAGACGCTGGAAGGGTACACCTATCTGTCACCGCTGGTACCGTTTGACAAGGCGGCGCTGAAAAACGTCTTTCACCGCAGATCGATCAACGTGCGGTATCGCGTGCAAAAATAGCGCAGGACAGAGCGCGGGAGCGCACGGGACGGTGCGAATCATCTCATTCATTCCCGGAAACGTGCTGTTCATTCCAAGGCGGTTGACATACATTTCTTTGTGCGTTATAATAAAACCGTTGGAATAATTTTCATTTTCGGAAAGGGAGTCGGAACCATGAAACACACCAAGAAATTATTTGCTCTTCTGCTTGCGCTGGTGCTGGCGCTGTCGTGCTGCGTCGTGGCGTTTGCGGGCGATGAAGAAACGCCTGCGCAGGAAACGCCGTCAGAGCCGGTCTATGTTGCGCGGATGTATATCTGTGCGCGCGTCGTGTTCTTCGGGCACGTCTGGCTGTACTTTGAAAACCTGACAGACGGCGATATCACCGTCGGCGTCTATACCGTGCCGGCGGGCGAGGGCGTTTCGGTCGGCGCCATGGGCAATTCCCGCTCAGACGGCAAGGGCATCTATTACAACGTCGAAGCCTATATGATCCACAAAATGGGCGGGTCCGGCACCGTTGGCCGCAGCATGCTGCTGACGCAGGACCAGCTTGATACCGTGAACGCCGCGATTCTGGAACGCAACGAGTGGTCGCTGTCAAGCAACAATTGCTGCCGGTTTGCCACCCGCGTGTGGAACAGTGTTGCCGACCGCCCGGTCAGCTATGCCTTCCTTCCGCTGACAGTGAAGGGCCGCATCGGTTCCGGCGGCGCGCCGAATATGTTTTATCCGCCGAAAAGCCGCGTCTATCGCCAGCACGGCACGGGAACAGGTGCAACGCTCAGCCGCGTCAAGGGCGCGTCGCTGATCATGTTTGTCGGCTGACGGATCCAAAACCTTTAACAATCATCGCTTCGTACTGCACGGACGGTACGGAGCGATTTTTATAGGCGCGACAAAACCTGTGCGTAATCATACGAAATGTGATTTCAGATTCGTCCGAAAATAAGAAGGAACGGTTTCATACAGCCGTCCCTTCATAATGGGTTATTCAGTAATCGCCGCCGCTGTCATAGCGCACATGGTCGGTAAAGCCGTCCTTCTTGAGCGCACGCAGCATTTTGTCGGGTGCGTCGTCTGCGTCAAGCAGCAACAGCATGGCCTGGCCGTCGCCGATGCGCCGCTCCAGGTCTGAAAGATAGGCGCGAAACTCGGCGTATTTGGATCGCTTGTCGATCTCTATGCCGCCGCTGCGCACGCGGGTGTCAACAAAAATGCCGTCGGCACTGCTGTTCAGCAGATCGCCGTCATACCGTGTCAGGTCGCCGGCCAGCACAGCGTCTGCTTCTTGCGCAACCAGCAGGAAACAGCGGTCGGTCATGGCTTCTTTGATCGACGTGATGAATTCCCGCAGCAATTCATTGCGGCCCAGCAGATTGCCGTTTTCACCGGGAAACCCGGCGGTCTCCACGTTTTCACCGGTGGGGAAGCAGACCGACGTCAGGATGATTCCGTTGACGCCGAATTTCTGAACCTCGGCAACAATGGCCTGCAGATATGCCCGGGCGCCGTCGCTGTAAGGGTTGAGCCACGGCTTGCCGCCGTCTTCGGTGTGGCGGTCCAGCCAGGGCACCTCGGTGTCCAGATACTTGACGGCCAGCGACTCATCCAGCGCGGCGATACGCGGGTCTTCAAAGCAGCAGACGCGCGCAATGACGTGGATGTCTGCGTTTGTGAACTGGCGGATCGCGTTGCGCACGGTTCCGTTGTTATAGATGCTGCATTTTCCCAGCAGCGCCAGTTGCTCTTCCGATGCATACAGCAGCCGCCCGTCGCTGGCTTTGAAATCGATGACCACGGCGTTGCAGTCTTTTTTCCGCAGCTTGCGGATGAATTTTTTCAGGCTCTTTTTATTTTGCAGCACATTTGTCGGCATATACAGCGCCTGGATACCGTCGTGCAGCACGTCGCTGCCGTTTTGCGCGGCAAAGACGGCCTCGGTCGGTTCTTTTTCAGACAGCCGCAGCCCGAACGCCGCAGCAAAAAACGCGCAGCAGAACACACTGCAAAACAGCAGAAAACACAGCGCCGTGTGCAGCGCGGTTCTTTTTCTGCCCCGCCGGCGCGCGGCGCGGCCCACTGTGCCCAGCTTTCCGGCGGGGTAAGCGCGTGAGAATGTATAATACCCGTTGCGCACGGTGACCGCTTCGCGGCGGCCGCGCGTGGGCTTGATCCTGAGATTCATAGCGGCTCCTTTCGGTGCGGCTTCCAACATTTTTGCATTGCGCTTTCGGTCCGTTCGGTGTAGGATAAAAGCAATCGGGGACCTCTAAAACGCAAGCTGTTGAGCGCGATTCAGATTTTAGAGGAGCCCGATGACCGGCTCAATCGGCGGAACGGAGGCGCGGCATGGAGTTTGACATTGTGGGGACAGGGAGCGTTCTGGTCAGCCTGACAAAAGCAGAATTGTCCGCACAGGGGCTGACCTTTGAAACGCTGGATTATGAGAACGCGGCAACGCGCGCGCTGGTGGCGCGGCTGCTGCATCGGGCGGCGGAAACAACCGGCCGGTGTTTTTTGCATCGGGAACCGCTGTCGATCGATGTGCTGCCGGACGGGAACGGCGGCTGCCTGCTTTTACTGTCGCAGCCGGTGCTGCCGGGCGGGGGGAGCTGCGCCTTTGCCGGCGAGGATATTTTTGCGCTGATCGATGCGGCGCGGGCGTGCCGGGTGCAGCACTGCGCCACAGGCGGCACGTTGTTTCAGAAGGGGAACACGCTGGTTCTGGTCCTTTTGGACGGAACCGCGGCGCAGCGGCGCATTCTGAGTGAGTTTCTTCAGCCGCTGCCGGCAGACGCGCTCCTGGTCGCCAGGCTGGAAGAATCGGCGCGCTGCCTGATTGCGGACGATGCGTTAAAAGTACTTGGCGGCACTTTCGCGTAGTGCGGCGATCATCGCCTTGGGGTCGTCGGCGCCAAAGATCGCGGACCCGGCAACCAGCACGTTGGCGCCGGCCTTTGCGGCGGTCTCGACGGTGTTGAGGCTGATGCCGCCATCCACCTGGATGTCTGTGGCAAGGCCGCGCCGTGTGATCTCGGCACGCAGCGCCTGCACCTTCGGCATCATGTCTGCCATAAAGCTTTGCCCGCCAAAACCCGGTTCCACTGTCATGACCAGGACCATGCCCAGCTTTTCAAGATAGGGAAAGGCGACCTCGGCCGGCGTTGCGGGCTTGACAGCCAGCGCGGCGGTGCAGCCGAGCGAGCGGATCAGGTCGATCGTTTCTTCCACCGGGGAATCGGCTTCTGCATGAAAGGTGATGACGTCTGCGCCGGCCTTGACAAAGTCCGGAATATACTTTTTCGGGTCAGAGATCATCAGATGCACGTCAAACACCAGGTCGGAATGCGGCCGCATGCACTTGACGATCGGCGCGCCCAGCGTGATGTTCGGTACAAAATGGCCGTCCATGACGTCAATGTGCAGCCAGTCTGCGCCGCAGCGCTTCATGTTTTCAAATTCTTCACCCATCCTCGCATAGTCGCAGGACAGGATCGAAGGAGAGATCTTGATCATACGAACACCTCGATGTGTCACAGAAATTCAATATACATATTTTATCATCTTTTTCCCCGAAAATCAAGTGCGAATATTTCACCGAAGGAAAAACAGGCGTGACGCTTGACTTTGCGGCGCGGGAACGCTATAATAGCGATAAAGAAACCGGAGGGATGCCTTATGAAAAAACTGTTTGCTTTGCTGCTTGCGTTTGCCTTGCTTTTGACATTTGCTGCCTGCGGCAAACAATCAACAAACACAGATGATGAAACCGCGCAGACGGCTGCGCCCGCGGCAGCGTATGAAAAAACGCCGGTGTTTACCGACGTGCTGCCGATGGCGTTTACCGGCGTGCGGCTGTATCAGATGCAGCCTGTGGCCACGACCGACGAACCGGATGTGTCCGGCAAGACCGTGTTTCTGCAATGCCTCGTCAACGCAAACGCCGACAACGGCCTCGGCTACCCGGCGGGTGCGTTTGTGCCCGGTCTGCTGATCGAATTTGAGATCCTTGACGCCAAGGGCCGCGTTGCACAAGCCGGGCGTTTTCAGCCGTTGAATGCTTTCGACGGTCCGTGCTACGGCGCAAATCTTTCAATCAAAAGCGGCGGGACCTACAGCATCCGGCTTGTGATGCACAGCCCGCAAAAAAGCGGTTACGGCCTCATTACCGACCCGAAGGCCGGGCCGGAAAAGACCTTTGCCGACTGGTTCGGCGACGGGTCAGTCACATATACCAGCCCGGAATGGACTTTTCAGCAGCCCTGACACAATTGAAAAAACAACGCAGCCATGCAGAGTCGGACGCCTGCATGGCTGTGCGCTATTTACATCCGGTACCTCTGAAAACACAAGTCGTTTGAGCGCGATGCAGTTTGAGAGGTGCCCGATCAGTTGCCGGGGTGCGGCATCGAGGCGTACAGCGACGCGGCGGTTTTTGAGATCGGCATGCTTTGCAGCACAATGTGACCGGGGCCGTGCACCACGGTGTTGAACAGCCCTTCGCCGCCGAACAGGACGTTTTTGACGCCCTTGACCGTGCGGGTATCCATCGAGCAACTGGCGTCCATCATGGCCAGGTACCCGGTATCAATGATTTTGCAGTCGCCGGCCGGAATGTCATATTCCACGGCGCTGCCGTCGATTTCAACAAAGACCAGGCCGTTTCCGCTGAATTTCTGCATCAGAAAACCTTCGCCGCCAAAAAATCCGGCACGCAGCTTCTTTTGAAAAAAGACCGAGATGTCAATGTTGCCGATGCAGGCCAGGAACGAGGATTTCTGCGCGATGATGGGTCGGTCCGGCGTGACGGTGATCGCCTTGATTGAGCCGGGGAACGAGGACGCAAACGCGATTTCGCCCGGTTGCCTGGCAATGTAGCGGTTCATAAACATATGCTCGCCGGTGAACATGCGCCCCACGACCTTGCCCAGGCCGCCGCCTTTGGTTTCCATTTCGATCTCATCGTCCATCCATGCCATGGAACCGCCTTCGCACAGCATGCTTTCGCCGGCCTCCAGCCGACAAAGCAGAACAGGCAGGTTGCCGCCCTTGATTTCGTATTGCATTTTTGTCATCCTTTCATGTGAAAATGGTATGAAAGCTGCCCGAACGTCAAATGTTCAGGCCACGCTTTTCTCAGTTGTTGACCGGGTGGTGCGCCGTGGGGCTGCTTTCGGTCAGTGCCCGGAAGGTGTATCCCTCTGCCAGCGCCCAGGTGATGAACGCATCCATGGCGTTGACGGTATAGTCCTTGGTGTCGTGGCACAGCAGCACGGTGGCGTCGTGACGGCTGACGCCGCGCTTGCAGTTCTCAAGCACAACCGAAGAGCTTGTCGTTCTGCCGGCGTCGCCGCTTTCTTCGTTCCAGTCAAAATAGACCAGGCCCTTTTCGGTTGCCTGCTGGGTCAGGCGGGTCATGATCCCCGGGTTTTTGTTCTTGCTGATCGTGTTGGAGCTGCCGCCCGGGAAACGGAACAGGTGCGTTTCGATGCCGGTCTCTTCTTTGATGATGTCCTGCATCTTTTGAAAATCTTCCCAGTACGCCGCTTCGCTGGCATAGATCGTGTCGTAATCATGCTTATAGCTGTGAACGGCGATAGAGTGCCCGGACTCTGCCTCGCGTTTCATGAGGTACTGATAGGATGTGAAAAAGTTCGTCACAAAGAACGTGACCTTGACGCCGTGCTTGTCAAGGATGTCAAGCAGCTTTTCGGTGTACTGCCCCGGGCCGTCGTCAAAGGTCAGATAGATGACCTTTCCGTTTCCGCCGACCGGCTCGGGTTCGGTGGCTGCGGTCGTGGTGACGTCTTCACTTGTTGTGTCCGGGTCTTCGCCGGTCGTGTCGCTTGGGGCTTCGCCGGTTTCGGTGGGTGCGGTGCTTTGGCTGCCCCCTTGCTCTTCGGTGGACTGCGCGTCGTTCATTGTGGCCCGGTCGCCTTCGGCTGATGCGTTTGCCGCTTTGACCATGTCGTCCGCCTTGATCTGGTGCCTGCGGTGCAGGGCGGCGGCAAGAAACGCAACGCTGAACAAAAGAGAGAATACAAGTACGCCCGTCATGATGCGGTTGAAAAGCAGCGAGCGGTTTTCGGTTTCCGGCTTTTGCGGTTGATGTTCCATAGGATTGTTCCTTTCACGCTCTGTATATATATGATTTTACACATTATAGCCTGATTTTATAACAAAATCAATTCCTTTTTTTGAATATTTTTGAAAAAATCTTCAAACGAAAGACTGTACATTTTTCCCGGGATGTGATACGATGGAAAAAACCATCAAGGAGGGCTTGCCGATGCGTATTACGGATGACCTTCAATCCAACCTGACGTCTGTTCAAAAGCTGACGTTCAGCGATCGAAAAAACGCGGCGTTTGAATTCAGCAAAGTGGTTGTGCGCCCCTTTGCCGCCAGGGGCGAAACACGCTGGCAACTGGAACAGTTCAAAGGGGCGCAGGTGTTTCATAAAAACCTTTCGTTTCCCGATTTGCTTTCGTGGGTCGAAACGACCGGCGCGGCGGTGTTTCGCCAGGCACTGCTGGTGACGGCGGGCACGGATTATCATTATACGATCTTTCCCGACCGGATCAAGTGCAAACAGACCGCAAACGCGCTGCGCCGGGCGGCACCGCAGACGCACGACCGGAAAAAAGAGTATCTTTTGAACGAAGGGGAGAATGTGCCCGCGCTGGTGGACCTGGGCGTATTCACACCGGACTTCCGGGTCGTCAAAAGCAAGTATGACAAGTTCAAGCAGATCAACCGGTTCCTTGCGCTGATCGACGACCGCTTTGCGCAAATGCCGAAACAAGAGATCACAATTCTGGATTTCGGCTGCGGCAAATCGTACCTGACCTTTATTCTCTATCACTACTTCGTTTGCATGAAAGGCGTCAAGGCAACGGTGCTCGGCTTTGACCTGAAAGCGGACGTGGTCGACCACTGCAATCGCATCGCGGAAAAATACGGCTATGACGGGCTGCATTTCTATGTCAATGACGTGACGACCGACGCGCTGTTTGACGGCAAGGTGGACATGATCATCACACTGCACGCCTGCGACACGGCAACCGATTTTGCGTTGCTGCACGCCATCCGACACCGGGTGCCCCACATTTTTTCGGTGCCCTGCTGCCAGCATGAGATCAACGCGCAGATCAGGCCGGGCGGCGACTTTGACCTGCTTCTGGCGCACGGGCTGCTGCAGGAGCGCTTTTCCGCGCTGCTGACAGACGCCATCCGTGCCGAGGCGCTGCGGGCGTGCGGCTACGCTGTGGACGTGCTCGAGTTTGTGGACTTTGCGCACTCGCCGAAAAACCTGATGCTGCGCTGCACGCTGAAGCAGGCAAAGACGCCCGATCTTTCGGCGGTGACGGCGCTTTGTGAAAAGTACGGCTTTCGCCAAACGCTGGTGGAACAGCTGCTGGCGGCACAAAAATAAGTGCGTCTTTGCAGGACGCCGGGTACAACTGCCTGCGCGTTGCGCGGGCAACGCCGCCGCCGGGCCGCGGTCCGGCGTGCCGAACCGCGCATTGCAAAGCCCGCTTTGCAATGGGTGCCGCCGCGTGCGGCGGCACAGCCCGGCGGCGGCAAACGAGGGGGCCGAGCGGCCCCTGTTTTTTCGGCTTTCTTTCCGGCTTTTTCTGCCGTACTGCGTGAGCGGATTCAAAAATATTCTTGCTTTTTCAAAAAAATGTGTTATAATGTAAACTGAAGATTCCTATATAAAGAAGGACGATGCTTTGTTTAAAATCCTTTGTGTCTGTTCCGGGAATACCTGCCGCAGCCCGATGGTTGCCGCGCTTTTGGAGCAAAAGGCGGCGCGGCGGTCGCTTCCGCTGTCCGTTTCCAGCGCCGGCCTTGCGGCGTTCCCCGGCGACGCGGCAAGTGAGAACGCCGTGCGTGTGATGGCAGAGCTTGACGCGGACCTGTCGGCCCATCGCTCGGCGGCGCTGACGACTGATCTTCTGTTTGACGCAGACGCTGTGTTTTGTATGAATGCCATGCAAAAGGCGGTCTTGTCACGCTATCTTCCAGCCGAAACGATCTTTTGCCCGCAGCCGGAAATACCGGACCCTTACGGCGGCGACATATCTGTGTACCGCGCTTGCCGTGATGCGCTGGATGCGGCGACGGATGCCTTTTTAAAAAAGCTGGAAACGCCGCGCATCACACCGATGACACAAGCAAATCTTGCATCGGTTGCCGAAATCGAACGGCAGTGCTTTTCCACGCCGTGGAGCGCCGACGCGCTGCGTGCCGAGCTTTCCAACGACACGGCCCGCTTCTTTGTGCTGACGGTATTCGGCGAAGCGGTCGGCTATGTCGGGCTGCACCTTGTCTGCAGCGAAGGGTACCTTGCAAATCTGGCGGTGCTTCCCGCAAAACGGCGCAAAGGATATGGGCGGCGCCTGATGCAGGCGGCCATCGAATGCTGTGAAAAAGAGCACGCGCAGTTCCTGTCGCTGGAGGTCCGCAAAAGCAACGCCGCCGCGCAGGCTCTGTATCGATCGCTTGGGTTTACCCCGCGCGGGGTGCGCAAACACTTTTACAGTCAGCCGCAGGAGGATGCGGTGATCATGACGCTTGACTTTGAGCCGAAGGGGGGCGACGCCGGTGCTGGTCCTGGCGATTGAATCATCCTGTGACGAAACGGCGGCAGCCGTGGTGGAGGACGGGCGTCTGGTCCGTTCCAACGTGATCGCCTCCCAGGTGGAGGAGCATAAAATCTATGGCGGCGTTGTGCCGGAAATCGCTTCGCGCCGCCATGCCGAATCCATTTCCGCTGTGGTGAATGCGGCGCTGCATGACGCCGACGCAACGCTGTCGGGGATTGATTGCGTGGCTGTGACTTATGCGCCGGGACTGATCGGCGCACTGCTGGTCGGCGTCAATTATGCCAAATCGCTGGCCTATGCCGCGGGGCTTCCGCTGGTGCCGGTCCATCATCTGCGTTCGCACGTTGCGGCCAATTATCTGTGCAGCCCGGCGCCCAGGCCGCCGTTCCTGGCCCTGGTGGTCAGCGGCGGTCACACCCATCTGGTCCGCGTTTCCGATTATACCACCTTCACGGTTCTGGGCAAAACGCGCGACGATGCGGCGGGCGAGGCGCTGGATAAGGCGGCGCGCGCCATGGGGCTGCCATACCCGGGCGGGCTGAACCTTGACCGTGAAAGCAAAGGCGGCGACCCGACGGCGTTTCGGTTCCCAAAACCGCGGGTGGACGGCGCACCGCTGGATTTCAGCTTTTCCGGCATGAAAACGGCGGTCCTCAATCTGCTGCACAACGCCGGGCAAAGGGGAGAAACGCTGAATCTGAAGGACCTCGGCGCTTCCTTTCAATACGCGGTCGCGTCGATTTTGTGCGAGCATACCGAGCGTGCCGCAAAAGCCGGCGGCGATCAGACGATCGTCCTTGCCGGCGGCGTGTCTGCCAATTCCGTTCTGCGTGCGCAGATGCGGGCGCTTTGCAAGAAAAACGGGTGGCATTTGTATGCGCCGGATCTGCCGCTGTGCGGCGACAATGCCGCGATGGTGGGTGCCCAGGGGTACCATGAGTTCCTTGCCGGGCATGTTTCCGGTCCGGGGCTCAATGCCTATGCAACCATGCCGATTGACGCAGTAACCTTTTAAATAATCCGAAAGGAGTTTTTATTATGACGAAACAACGGATTTTTTTGAAACACGGGCTGTTTTTTTTGCTGCTGACGCTGATGCTGTCGCTGACCGTGGCCTTCGGCTTTGCGGCAAATGAAAAGGCGGTCGGGGCCGTGTCGCCCACCGTGGCGGAGCGGAACCCGGACAACATCGTGCTCAACTGGACAAAGAACGACAGCATAACCGGTGTGGTGCTGTCTCGGTATGACAGCGCAAAAAAAACATTTGTTGAGATCACCAAAACCACGCGCTCCAAGTATCGCATCACCGGTCTTCAGCCCGGCGAATATTATGTTTTTGGCGTGACGCCGTATCTGACAAAGAACGGAAAAACGACCATGGGCAATCGCGAAAAGGTCCGCACTTATACGACCCTGGCCGCGGTGGAGGGCATCAAGCAAAGCAAAACAACGCTCACCAGTCACAGACTTTCATGGAAAGCGGTGGCCGGCGCCGAACAGTACGAGATCTACTATTACAAAGATAGTACCAAAAAATTTGCCAAGCTCGGCACAACGTCCAAAACGGACTGCAATGTGTCCAACCTGAAACCGACCACGACCTATCGCTATAAGATCTGCGCCATTCGCACCGCGTCCAACGGAAAAACGGTGCACGGCACGGTTGCAGGCGTCTTTTTGGCCTATACCATGCCGGATACGGTGAAAGCGGTCACTGCGCAAGATGTGACGTCCAACGGCTGCTTGCTGGAATGGACGCCGGTGGAGCGTGCGTCGGCCTATCGGATCTTTTGCATTGACGCCGCGACCGGCGCCTCTTTGGATGTTGTGACGGTGCGCAGCGCATCGTGTATTCTGCGCAACCTGCCGGCCGGAAAAAAGATTTCATGCAAGGTGCAGGCCTGTGCAAAGCTGGCGGGCGCCCTGCGCTACGGTGAACAAAGCGCGGCTGTGACCCTGGTCACCAAGCCCGCGGGCACGACCATTACCTCTGCGGTGCGTCAGAATAAGAACAAAATCAAGCTGACATGGGCGCCGCAGGATTCCTGTGACGGCTACATGATCTATGTCAGCGACGCGGCAGACGGTGTGTTTTCCCTTGCGGCAGAGGTGCCGGTGACCGCCGCCTGTGAAGCCGTTGTGGCGGCGCCGGGCAAGGGCGACACCTTTGTGATCATCCGGACGTATGCCGTCATCGACGGGGTGCGGATGTTTTCGCCGGTGTCTGATATCACAACGGTCAGGGCCGCTGCCTGACGCCGGAGCAAGGGGGCTTTGCCCCGATTCCCATGAATGAATGTCCGTTCCGCCTTTTTGCGCGGAGCGGATGAACCGATCACGAAAGGGGGCGTTCGCTTGTCAGAGCTACGTCAGCTTTGCATGGGCTGCATGCGAGAGATCAACGCAAATCTGCGTGTTTGCCCGCATTGCGGCCATGACGCCGGCGCGCAGCAGCATGCGCCGTACCTTCCCAAACGAACCGTTTTGATCGGGCGTTATCTGGTGGGCAAGCTGACCGGTATCACAGCAGACAGCGCGCTGTATATCGGTCAGGACGTCAGCTCCGGTGAAACCGTGACCGTGCGGGAATTTTTGCCGGAACCGCTGGTGCGCCGCAGCGAGGGTCAGACCGCGCTTGAGGTCCGCATGGGCAGCGAGCCGCTGTTTCAGCAGATGATGGGGTCGTTTGAATCGCTTTGGCGCGCGATCATGGGGCTGGAGGATGCCTCTGCGCTGCCGCAGGTCAAAGACATTTTCTTTTGCAATGAAACGGTCTATGCCGTGACAAAATATCTGGACGCGATCACATTGCGCGCCTATATTGAAATGCCGGGCAAACGGCTCAACTGGCCCGGTGCGTTCAAATCGTTCCGGAACGTGATGCTGGCGTTATCCCGCCTTCACAGCCTGGGTGTGGTCCATGCGGCGATCTCGCCGTCTGATCTTTATGTCGGCGCGGACGGAAAGCTGCATCTGGACGGGTTTGCGATCCCGCAGGTCAAAGAGGGCGCCGGACCGCTGAAACTGCCCCCGGCAGACGGATTTGCACCGCTGGAGTGTTATGACCCCCGCATGCACATCGGGCCATATACCGACATTTATGCCCTGGCGGCGTCCATGCTGTTCGGCATGACCGGGCGGGCGCCGCAAAGCGCGCCGGACCGCGCCATCCAGGATCAGCTCACGCTTCCGCCGGCTGTGACCACAGCCATGCCGCCCGAAGCGGCAAAGGCCATGCTGTCTGCGCTGCAGCTTTATCCCCAGCGCCGGCTGCATTCGATCGAGCAGTTGCTCGACGCGCTTTCGCCGGAGGAACACACGGTGCAGCAGGACGAGACGACGGTCCGCCGGGCGTCGCTTCCCACGCCGCCAAAACCGATTCCCGTGTCCACAGAGGGGGACGTGACCGTTCTGGTCCCGCCGGAACCGGAAAAGAAAGAGAGCACGCCGTTGTGGTTGGCCGTAAAAGTCTTTCTGATTGTTGCCGTCAGCGGCGGTTTGCTGATCGGCAGTCTGTATGGCGTGCTGCGCTACCGTGAAAAAAAGAAACAGGGCGAGGTACCGACGACGCCGGCGATCATCGAAACTTCCGTCGAGGACGTGGCGGTTCCTGATTTCAAAAAGATGACGTTGAGCGGCATCAAAAACAACGCGGCCTACAATCGGAATTTTGCCTTGAAATACGAGTATGAAGAAAGCTCAACCGTGCCGAAAGACGCCATCATCCGGCAAAGCGTCGACGCGAACGAGCGTGTTCCGAAGGGGACGGTCATCACGATCACGGTCAGTTCCGGACCGACAATGGTCCTGCTGCAGGATGTGTTCGGCATGCCGTATGACGAGGCGCTCACGATTCTGGAGCGTGACGGCTTCACGGTGAAACGTGCTGTGCGTGAAAACAACGGCACCCACACGCCGGAAGAGGTTTGCGCCATGAGCCGGGTTGCGCAGATCAAATATGAAAAGGGGACTGAGGTCACGCTGACCGTTTGGGGCGTCTATGTGCCGCCGCCGACAACGACCGAACCGCCGACCGAAGTGCCGACAGAATCTTTGCCGGATGCGTCGCAGGCCTCCCCGGCGGAGGAACCGACCCGGCCGACTGAATCGCGAGAGACGCCGCCGGCCTCCGGCGAAACAGATTGACATGTAAATTAACCGCTTGCTTTCCGTTGGGGTTGCAGGCGGTTTTTTTACGAGCATTTTGCTGGCGGGGCCGCCGACAGGCGCGCCGCAGACTGCGGCACGTCACGCCAAAGCGGGCTTTGGCGTGATACGGTGCGGCATGCCGCACTGTCGGCCCGGCGGCTTTGCCGCGCAAAGCGCGGCGGTGCAAACCGTTTCGCAGCAAAAAACCGGGACCTTCGGATGCAGGCCCCGGTGGAAATGTTTGATTTGCGTGATCCGGTCACGCTGTGACATCAGAAGATGTTTGCAATCTTTGCAAACGTGGACTGGAAGAACGTGCGGATCTTTGCAAGGATGCGGAAGAACAGAGTCAGGATCGGCTCCAGGATGGAGGAAACCTTACTGTTGTTCGTGCTGACATACTTGCCGCAAGTGTCGCAAAGATGGTCGCCGTTTTCGTCAGCGTGCAGGCCCTTGTGGATGAGCGCGCCGCTGTCGTCAAACGAATAGGTCTCGCCGTCGATGGTGACAACGCCGGTCTGCATAAAGGCCGTCGACGGATCGAAGTAGTACTGCTTGCCTTCGATCTCGACCCAGCCGGTCTGCGGGGTCTGCGCCCAGTAGTAGCGCTTGCCGCCTTCTTCTTCCACCCAGACATAATCCAGCAGATGGCCGTCATCCGCGAAGTGATAGACGATGCCCTGGCCGTTGTAGTTCTGGATCTTGACACGGCCGGTCAGCATTTTGCCCGGATGTTCTTCGTTGGCGATGAAGTGATAGGTCTTGCCGTCGATGTCTTTCCAGCCGGTGATATAGCCGTCGCCCCAGTAGCCTCTGGTGTAGCCTTCCGGTACCACATGGAACGCAACCTTTGCCTGGCGTCCGTCTTCGGTGAATTCATATTCGATGCCGTTGATGGTGTGCTTGCCGCCGGAGATGGCAATGCCGTTCTCGTCGAAGTAATAGACGTCTTCACCGTGGAAGAGCCAGCCGGTCTGAACTTCGCCGTTGATGAAGTAACGGGTGCGGCCGGTCTCGGCGTCCTTTGCAAAGCCGGTGTAATTGTCGATCGGTTTGCTGTAGCCGCAGACGGTGCAGACCAGTTCGCCGTCAGCATAGGCAAAGTCGTGGTCGCCGCTTTCGGTGCAGGTAATTGCCTTGGTTTTGCTAAAGGCGTCAATGATCGAGCCGTCGAGGTCATGCGTCACAATATCCAGTGTTGTGTCGGTGGTATCGACCGTCAGATAGATTCCGTCAAATTCCTGTGTTGCAATCTCGAAATCAAATCCGGTATTCTGTACCGGGTAGGACTTCGCGCCGGTGGAACCGCAGATGTAATAGGTAATGCCGTTCGCTTCGTCAACGGCGCCGTCTGCCAGCGGCTTGGTCCGTGCATAGGAGTGATCGTGACCGCTGAAGACAACGTCGATGCCGGCAGCTTCTGCTGCAGCGGGAACACGTTCGTTGATCGGTGCATTGCCGCCTGCGGTGTGGGTATAATACGGCGGCTGGTGGATGGTGAGGAATTTCCAGGTCGCATTGCTCTTTGCAGCGTCTTCCTTCAGCCATTCAAGCGCTGCATCCAGTTTGTCCATGTCGACCGTATAAGAGATTGTCGCAACATAGACGTTGCCGCATTCCATGGAATAATGCGACTCGTCCGGAACGTTATAAATCAGTTGCGCACTGATGCCTTCGGGATCACTCATGTATTCATGGTTGCCGAAAACATGCAGAATGTCAATGGTGGACAGATAGTCGTCGCTGAACATATTCAGCAGGTCGACCCAGTCGCCATAGATGTTTGCAACCTCGATGGAGTCGCCGGTCTGAATTCCGAAGCTGAAATCTTTATTCTCAGCCATGAGGTCATTCAGAATCGTGTTAAAGTTTTCACTTTCGACCGCCTGTGCGTCACCGATTACAAAGAAGCTGGTGCCGGCGCCCTTGCGTGTGGTTGAGAAGGTGCGAAGCGCAGAGAAGGTGTTGCCGTCGCCGACTTTGTAGACATATTCCGTATCCGGCTTCAGACCGGTCAGAACAACGCTGTTGATGCGCACAGCATAGTTGTGCTCAATGTTGGACGAGCCGAGGAACTGATACAGCGTTGACTTGCCTTCATCATAGGAGAACGCCTTCTTGCCGTTGGCCTCATATGCGGCTTTCTCTGCATACATGATCTCTGCAGAGGCGTCGGTTGCGGCCGGATTTGAAAGCCAGGAGATGTTCTGCTGGGTTGCGGAATCCTCCGATGCATTTGCTATGATGTATTGCGGCTTGCCGTTTGCATTCAGCGCGGCAGCTGTGCTTTGGCCACTGGCCTTGAAGGTCAGCTCGTCGCCGACGTTGGCCTGCAGGATGAAGGACTGAACCGAAGATGTCAGCGCGGTGGTGACCAGCTTGCCGCTATCATCGGTGGTGCCGAGTACAGTGCTGTCATAACCGCCTGTGGATTTGCGTGTCAGCCGGTTGACGGTTGCGCCGGAGACCGGGTTGCCGTCCGCGTCCTTGACGTAGATGACGCCGTCCCAGCCGACGATCATCGGATCAAAGCTGACAGCATACGCTGCAACGACTTCATAGGATTTCTGGTTGGCAGTGAAGCCGCCGACAAAATTGTCGCCGTAATCGCCGCTGAAGGTTGCGTTTCCGGCCGGGACCGCATAGGTAAACGTTTTTCCGTTGTCGAGATTACCCGGAACGGCAAAGGCGATCGTTGCGATCTGTCCGTCGGCCGCGGAACTGTCGCCCGTCGCTTCAAGCTGAATAGTATTGGTTTTGCTGTCAAAGCTCGATGTGCCGGTGAAACCGTCCGCAAAGCTGACAATGTAGTCGGTGAAGTCAGGGTCGATCTTGACGTCGGCGCTGAGCGTCTGCAGGTCGGTCGGAGCCGTCGTGTTCACCGCAAGGGTAAAAGTACCGCCGAGGATGGGTGCTTCCTCAACCGGATCAATCGAAACGGTCGGATAGTTCTGGTCGCCGTTTACGATGAAGGTGCGGCTTTCTACGGTTTCATTGCCGAAGCCGTCGCGGACACGAACCTTGACGGTGTGCGGGCCGTTGGCAAGCTCAACGTCCTCCAGGCGAATCATCTCATCGCCTTCCATCACGAAGCAGTTGTCATTATGGGTCATCTCAACGCCGTCAATAAAGATCGCAACGGTGCTGGGATCGACGCCGGTGGTATAGGTGTTCTGAACGTCGGTATAGGACGCACGGAAGCTGACGGTGTTGCTGTTCACTTCCATGTTGTTGGTGATCTCGTTCAGGTTGGCCTGAACGGAGCTGATGATCGGATTGTCGATATCGTCCACATTGGCGCCGTAAACGAACTGGACGTTGTCAATATAAATGGTGCCCTTGTGATTGGCCTTGGGAAGCTCGTTCCATTCACCGGCCTCGTTCTTGGTGAAATAGCCCATCTTTGTTCCGCTGACATACATTAGGCGGATCATTTCGCCGCCCATCAGGCTGAACGGGCCTGTCCAGTCTGTCAATGGCGCTTCTATGTATTTCCATTCTCCTTGCCAGTCGATGCCGCCGTGGACAACACCGTTCTTGCCGGATTCTTCTGTGTATGAAACGTTAGCCACGGTGTTTGAACCGTCATAAACACGGGAACGGACCCAAAGGTTTGGCGTACCCTCGGGGGCATAGACCCACATGCCGATTCCGGTCGGGGCGCCTTCCACCTTTGAACTTGCCTCATATGGGCCGATGCAGAATCCGTCTGTAACGTTGCCGCACTGAGTGAAATCGAAATCGACGCGCAGTGCTTTGTTGCCGAAACGGACCGGTTCACCGGAACTGATGTCAACGATGCGGGTTGAACCGGATGCGCCGCGGCCAAATGTTGTACCAACAAGCTTGGCATTCTCCACGTCATCCAGCAGATTGAATCCGCCGTCGGGATTGCTGGTCGCTTTAGAGAAGATATAATAGTCTTCTGCAAGCGTGACGGTGCCGTCTTCGTTCTCAACATCTTCAAAGTCGAGCATAACGGTCGGCAGGCGGCCGATGATCATGCTGACGCTGCCGCTGACGTCGGGGTTGCCGACATAGCTGGCCGTGATCGTGCCGTTGACGGTCGCGCTGGGCGAAGAGATGAAGGTCAGGCCTTCAAAGCTGCCGAGCGCCGGGTCAGACATTTCAAACACAATGTCATCAGCAGTGTAGTTGACGTCACGGTCCTGATATTTCACAGTCAGACCGAGGGTGCTTTCTTTCGCAAAGCCGAGGCTGACTTCTTCGCTGGAAAAGCCGATGAAATCGGGTTCTGCGATCTCGATGGTGATGGAACCGACGACGGTGCCGCCGGAGGTGTAATTGACTTCAACTGTGCCGGTTTTGCCATTTGAGGTGAACAGGCCGGTGGCCGGGTCAATGACGCCGAAGGACTCGTCGGCCAGTGCGTATGCACCATCCGCCGGCAGATCGGCTGTACCGCCTGCAGAGTCAACGCCTGCGGCGGTGAACTGCACGGTGGAATTTGGCGTATAAACCTCATTGTTCGGCGTGAGGGACGCATGGTCAAACACGCCTGTGGGATTCGCATTTGAATAAACCAGAACGGAAGAAGCAACCTTACGTTCAAGAGAGTCGGACGGATGGTTCGCAAGCACCAGTGCGTCGGTGCCTTCATACTTGGCAAGATAGGTCGTGGAGCCGCCGCCGTCAAAGTTCAGCGCTTCCACACAGCCCAGGTCAAGCAGAATGGTGGTCAGGTCATAGTTGTCGCAGCTGTTGGAAATGGGGTAGTTGCGGCCGTCGATGCACATGAGAACAAGCGAGCCATCCGCTTTCAGACCGACAGCGGTGTGCGGCGCGATATAATCCTCATGCTGAGAAGCGATAGCGGTGCGCTGGCCATCTTTGATCAGCATATAAAAACCGCCGACGCCGTATTCCAGTGTGTCCAGAACGTCCTGCGTCAATTCGTCGCCCATCACAGCCTGTCCGTCCTTCGTTATGCCAAAATATGGACGTCCGAGGCCGGATTTGTGGACGCGCCCGCCGATGACCAGCGTGCCAGTCGGTTCGCCGGTCGACATGTTATAGATGTCGGCATTGAACGCGGCAACGACATTGTTGCCTGATCTGGCTTGCGCGTCATGCGCCTGCTGACGGACGGATGCCATTTTCCATGTCAGGTTGGGCGCGGAATCGGAATAAGCAGCCATAATGCCGGTATTCGGTGTCGACAGATCGACCGTGACGGCATAGACCGTTTCCTGCTGGGTGCCGGAGGTTTTGTTGGTGATGATGCGGTTTTCGGTGATGCCCGGCGCGATATTATATTTCGTATCTGAGATCAGATAGAAATCACCTGTCGGGTTGTAGGCGTCGGACGAAACAACCGCGCTTGCCGCCAGCGGAATGCAGGTGCCGATCAGCAGCAGCGTCAGCATCAAAGCCAATGCCTTTTTGAACGGATGAGTTTTCATACTTGGATTGCTCCTTTCTTTTTTTGGTATTGCGGTTTGTGGTGCCGCAAATATCCAATTAAATATATTTTAATAAATTTTGAACCAAAAGTCAATTACCTTTTGATAGAGAAAGCGCAATGATTTCTGTTTAAAATCACGAAAAGAGAAACAAAAATTTGATGAAAATATTGACAAAATGATAATGAGAAAAAAGATCGCTGTCTTTCTGCGGCCAAAAACAGAAACTTTGTAAATTTAAAGCGATAAAGCGTTGACTTCGGCGGGCGTTTGTGGTATGATAATGATTAGATTTTTTCACCGAGGTGTTCGTTTTGGATAATATGAGAAAAGAGCAGTTCCGGCGAAAGCTGCCCATCCCGCTGGAACTCAAGGCCCAGTACCCGCTGAGCGAAGAAGCGACCGCACTTAAAGAAGCGCGCGACGCCGAAATTGCAAAGGTCTTTCGGGGCGAAAGCGACAAGCTGCTGCTGGTGATCGGGCCGTGCTCCGCCGACCGGGCGGATTCCGTGCTGGATTATGTCGGCCGGCTGGCGGGCGTGCAAAAGGAGGTCGCCGACAAGCTCATCATCATTCCGCGCATCTATACCGGCAAGCCGCGCACCACCGGCGCGGGCTACAAGGGCATGATGCACCAGCCGGACCCGGACAAGGCGCCGGATATGTATGAAGGTCTCATTTCCATCCGCATGCTGCACAAAAACGCCATTGAGCAGACCGGCCTGACCTGCGCGGACGAGATGCTGTATCCCGAAAACGGGCGCTATCTGTCGGACCTGCTGTCATATGTCGCCATCGGTGCGCGGTCGGTGGAAAATCAGGAACACCGCTTGGTTGCCAGCGCCCACAACATCCCCGTCGGGATGAAAAACCCGACCAGCGGCGACCTGTCCATCATGCTCAACGCCATCCGCGCGGCCCAGGGGCGCCATACCTTTTTATATCGCGGCTGGGAGCTGATGTCCGACGGCAACGAATTTGCCCACGCCATCCTGCGCGGCAGCGTGGACAAGTTCGGTATCAATCACCAGAATTATCATTATGAGGACCTGCGGGTGCTGTATGACCTGTATTTCGACGGAACGTACAAAAACCCGGCGGTCATCATCGACACCAACCACTCCAACTCCGGCAAAAAGTTTTATGAACAGCCGCGCATCGTCAACGAAGTGCTGCACTCCATGCGCCACAGCGACGACATCCGCCGCATGGTCAGGGGCTTCATGATCGAATCCTATATCGAAGACGGCTGCCAGCGGGTGGAAGACGGCGTCTACGGCAAATCCATCACCGACCCCTGCCTCGGCTGGGAAAAGAGCAGAGCGCTGATTTATCAGATCGCCGACCAGCTTTGATGTGCGGCGACATTTCCCGGGAAAGGAGATCATTATGAAAAAGCAAGAGCAAACCAAAGCCGCAGCGTCAGAAAACACCGCTGAAAAGGACGCGGAACTCGGTCTGAAGCTTGACGGCAAAACCATGCTGACCATCACCGGTTTGCTGGTGGCAATATTGATTTTCGTCGGCGTGCTGACCCAGGTGCTGCCGCGCGGCGAATATGCGACCGAAACCATCGACGGGCACGAATCCATTGTCAGCGGCTCCTATGAGGAAAATCCGGATTATAAGCTGCCGATCTGGAAGATCGCCCTGTCGCCGATCCTGTGCTTCACCAGCAGTCAGGCGACCACCGGCATCGGCATCATCCTCATCATCTTTTTCATCGGCGGGTCGTTCCTGATCCTGGACAAGGTCGGCGTGCTGAAATATATCATGGCGACGCTGATCCGCCGCTTCCAGAACCGCAAGTACCTGTTGATGGGCGTCATCATCTTTGTGTGCATGCTGCTGTCCTCCACGGCCGGCATTCTGGAAGAGTCGCTGACGCTGGTGCCCATCGCTGTTGCCATCTCGCTTGCGCTCGGCTGGGACTCTTTGGTCGGCCTCGGCATCAGTCTGGTGTCGGTGGCGTGGGGCTTCACGGCGGCGACCTTCAACCCGTTCAACGTCGTCACGGTGCAAAAGCTGGCCGGCCTTCAGGTCTTTTCCGGTCTGTGGCTGCGCGTGCTGATCTTCATTGCCGTGTATGCCGTGCTGTATCTGTTCCTGTTTCTGTATGCCCGGCGGGTGGAGGCGCATCCCGAACGCTCGCTGACCTATGAGAGCGACCGTGCCCTGCGTGAAAAATACACCATCCGCGACCTCGACGCCGTTCTGGCGGATCAAAAGGTCCGCAAGGGAATGTACGCTTTCTTGATCTGCATGGGCGCCGACCTGCTGTTCATCCTGCTCGACTTTGTGCTGGAGATGGGCGGCATGCTCTCGCTTCCGGCCATGGCGGTGCTGTTCACCACCGGCGGCCTGATTGCCGGCTATGTCACCGACCTGCGCGGCAAAAAGCTGATCCTGACCTTTTTGCAGGGCGCAAAAGCCATTGCCCCGGCGATCCCGCTGATCGTCTTCGTGCTTGCGATCTCCTATGTCCTCAACGAGGGCAAGATCATGCACACCATTCTGTTCAACGTCTATAACGTGATGCAGGGCATGTCGCCCTTTGCCGCGATCTTCCTGCTGTTTCTGGTCATTGCCGCGCTGGAATTTTTCATCGGCAGCGGCACGGCCAAGGCCTTCCTCATCATGCCGCTGGTTGCCCCGCTGTCTGACCTGGTCGGCATCACGCGCCAAAGCGTCGTCACCACCTTCTGCCTGGCAGACGGCTTCACCAACCTGCTGTATCCCACCAGCGGTATCATGATCATCGCCATCGGCCTCGTCGGCGTGTCCTACGGCAAGTGGCTGCGCTGGTCGTGGAAGCTCTTTGCCGCCGAGTTTGCCCTGTCGGCGGGTGTCATGCTGCTGATGGTGGCGATCAACTATCGGTGAATCTGCTCAATCCTGTTTCATTTTAATAGAATGTTACCCGCGAAGGTGTGATGCCTCGCGGGTATTTTTTTGACGGACGCGCCGAACGTGAGCGGTCCCGTACGCACTGCGCCGCCGTTTCGGTACGGCGGTTGCGGGTCACGTTTTCTCTTTTTGAAAAAGGGAAGCGTGGTAAACCGGGTCAGTTCATTCCGAAAAAAGTTAAAAGTGTTGTAACAAATTGCACTGAAATAACATCTATTCCTATGACGGGACCTCAAAATACAAACGGGAGTTGTAAAGTGTCTGCGAACGAGGAACCTTGATCTTAAAATAAGGAGTGAACATCATGAAAAAATGGATCGCATTGCTTTGCGTCGTTTTACTGGTTGCCGCACTGGGGTTCCTCCCCAAGCCGACACAGGCCGATGCAGGCAAAGAACCGGTGGACAAGCGTTCAGAGGCGTTGAAGCTTCGTATGGAAACCATGACGGAAGATGAAACCGTCAACGTCTATATCTGGTTTGCGGACATCGACCTCGGAGACGTTGAGGCCGAAGCCGAACGCCGCGTCGGCTTCACGCAAAAGGACATCGACGCCTTGGGAGACTCGATGCCGTTTTTCCCAAGCGAAATCAGAGAAACCGACCCGAATTATGAAGAGCTTTATTGGGCCTGGCGGGAAAGTACACAAGACGCGAGAGAGCGCACATTGAAAATGCAAAACGACCTGTATGCCGCGCAAAACGACATTATGCGTGAAGCGTATGAAGCGTACAACCAAAGCAACCTTGAGATCATTGACCTCGCACCGGAAGAACTATGGTATGCCAGCATCTTCTCGCCGATGATTCTCGCGCATCTGACAATCGACGGGATCAACCGGCTGCAGAAGATCGAAGAGGTCCTTTGGCTTGATTACAGCGAACCTCAACATTGGGAACCTGAGTTGGATGTTGCTATACCGACGGTTGACGCGGATTATGTGAGAGACACAGAAGGTTATGACGGTCAGGGGGTTGTGATTGGGATGATCGACGGCGGAAACATTGACACCGATCATGATGAATTGAGCAATGCAAACATTACATTTTTAAACAACAATCATACGATATCAATCCAACCCCATTCAACACAAGTTGCAAGAATACTGGTTGGTTCAAACGGTGTTGCGCCGAATGCACAACTCATCGCAACGTCTTATAATGCATACAGCTCACCTCAAGAATGTATAGAAGAAGTGTTGGATCATAATGTTTCTGTGATCAATATGAGTTTCGGGGACACTAACAATCGCAATTCATATTTGACCCGCTTGAGCAGTGGGTCGATCACATTGCGCAACAACATCATGTGACGGTTGTGAAGTCCGCCGGAAACAATGGTATCTGGTCAGCTGTCACAAGTCCGGGACTGGCGTTCAATATCCTTACAGTCGGTGGAATCAACACGCAAAATACGCTGAATAAAACCGACGATACCATGTATAACATTGACAGTACGCACGGGACGAGCACCGGGAACGGTGGTACGCTCGGCTGCGCAAAGCCGGACTTTTTAGCGCCGGCATATTTTTATGATGGCAATGTAGCGCACATTGGAACCAGTTTCGCGGCGCCCATCGTTACCGGAATGGTCGCGCAAATGATTCGATGCAATTCCGTTTGCAAAGTCAGCCCCGCAATCACGAAAGCCATTTTGACCGCAAGCACAACGAGGAAGGTTGCTCCGGGACCGTCCCCCGGAGAAAACGAAGTATTTGAAGGCAACATTACAGCACAGCAGGGCGCCGGCGTCGTCAATGCAAGAAAAGCCATCATGATTTTGGAGAACGGGAAATACGCCAGCGGGACCATCGGAGACGGTCATGTGACGCTGACCTTTCCGGTCACGAGCAGCGATCAATACATCCGCTATGCGCTCACATGGACAAAGCGCAATCGGTTTACGACCGGAGATCACCTTAATACAAACAATTTAACCGTAGCAGATCCTGTTAACTTACGGTTAAGGATTTTCGATTCAAACATTTCGGTATTGACTACGTCTGATGTCGAAAACAGCTCTGTTGAACTTGCACATGTCAGTGTCAACGGCGTTTACGGAACATACAGAGCAAGAATATATCGTATGGACAGCGGCACGAATCTTGTCGCGTATGCGGTCGCATGGCGATAAGCTGATTTACAAACTCCTTTTCTCACCCCGCCACTCACCCCGAACGGCGGGGTTCTCTTTCCATTATGCAGCACACGCCGCGCGTACAGCAAAACCTCACGCAGGAGGCAACACGCTTCCTGCGTGGGTATTATTTTACACAAAAAAGCCGGCCATTGGCCGGCACTACGAATCATTTTCACTTTTCAACTTTCACTTTTCAATTGAAACAGCCTTTCCGCGTTCTCCCTGCACCGGTCAACGATCTGCTGCGGGTCCTCTCCGCGGATCTCGCCCAGCCGTTCGGCCACATGCACGATCAGCGACGAATCGTTGCGTTTGCCGCGATGGGGGACGGGCGCCATGTACGGCGCGTCGGTTTCGAGCAGCAGGCGGTCGGCGGGCAGCATCGCCGCGACCTCTACGGCCTTGCGCGCGTTCTTGAACGTGGCGGCGCCTCCCAGACCGATATACAGCCCGAGCGACAGCGCCTCCTTTGCCAGCTCCGCCGAGCCGGAAAAGCAGTGCAGCACGCCTTGTGGCCGGTGTTTGTGCAGCAGCGCGAACGTGTCGGCGTGCGCCTCCCGGTCGTGGATGATGACGGGCAGATGCAGGTCGTTCGCCAGAATGAGCTGCCGTTTAAAGGCGGCCAGCTGCACGTCCTTCGGCACGCTGTCCCAGTAATAATCCAGACCGATCTCGCCCACGGCGACGACCTTCGGATCGTTATACAGCGGCAGCAGCGCGTCGTAATCGCTGTCTTTCGCGTCGCCGCAGTCCTCCGGGTGGATGCCGATCGCTGCGTAGATATAGTCATAGCGGTGCGCCAGCGCAAGGCTGGTTTTGCTGGTTGCAAGGCTCACGCCGCAGTTGATCACGCGGACCACCCCACGGCCGGGCAGGGCGGCAAGCACGGCGTCGCGGTCGTCGTCAAACTTCGCGTCGTCATAGTGCGCGTGGGTGTCAAAGATGCCGGTCAGCATCAGCGCACCTTTGCGCCGTTCGGCAGACCGTCCACAAAGACGACCTTGACGTCGTCCTCACCGGCGTCGGCGGCCAGAATCATGCCCGAACTTTCCACGCCGCAAAGCGTGGCGGGCTTCAGGTTCGCGACCACGATGATCTGCTTGCTGATGAGGTCTTCCGGCTTGTACCACTTGGCAATGCCGGACGCGACGGTTCTGGGTTTGCCGCTGCCATCGTCCAGCGTGAGCTGCAATAATTTTTTGGCGCGCTTGACCGGGACGCAGTCGGTCACGGTCGCCACACGCAGATCGACCTTGGCAAAGTCGTCGATCGTGATCTGCGCCACGCCTTCGATCTCGGAGAATTTCTTTTCCTTCGCGGCGGCAGCCTTCTGCTTTTCGGCGATTTCGGCCATCATTTTTTCCGCGTCAATGCGGGCAAAGAGGGGAACGGGCGTGCCGACCGGGTGGTTCAGCGGATAGGCGCCGAACGCCGACAGCGAATCATAGCTGAGGATGTCGCAGTTGATCTGCGCACCGATCGCTTTGGACGTATCCGGCATGAACGCGCTCAGCAGCACCGCAAGGAAGCGGATGCTTTCCGTCAGGTTGTAAAGTACCGTAGACAGGCGGCCTTTCTGCGCTTCGCATTTTGCCAGCGACCACGGCATGGTCTGGTCGATGTATTTGTTGCACAGCTTGGCAAAGCTCATCACGGCGTCCACGGCGTCGGCCATGTGATAGGTGTTGATGGCGTCGTCTGCCTTTTGTACCGTCTGCAGTGCGGCTGCTTTCAGCGCAGGGTCAAATTCGTCGTCTGCGACGTCGTTGACCGGCAACACGCCGCCGAAGTACTTTTGCGTCATGGCGATGGTGCGGTTGACCAGGTTGCCCAGCGTGTTGGCAAGGTCGCTGTTGTAGCGCTCGATGATGGTGCCGTAGGAAATGGAACCGTCGTTGGCGTGCGGCATCTCAGACAGCAGATAATACCGCACCGCGTCCACGCCGATCAGGTCGCACAGGTCGTCGGCATAGATGACGTTGCCCTTGGATTTTGACATCTTGTCTTCGCCGAACAGCAGCCACGGGTGGCCGTAGACCTGCTTTGGCAGCGGCTCGCCCAGCGCCATCAGGATGATGGGCCAATAGATCGTGTGGAAGCGGACAATGTCTTTGCCAATGATGTGTACGTCCGCCGGCCAGTATTTTTTGTACAGGTCGCCGCTGCCGTCCGGGTCGTACCCCAGCGCGGTGATATAGTTGGACAGCGCGTCGATCCACACATAGATCACATGCTTGTCGTCAAACGTGACGGGGATGCCCCATTTGAAGGAGGTGCGCGACACGCACAGGTCCTGCAGTCCCGGCTTGATGAAGTTGTTGAGCATCTCTTTTTTACGGCTTTCGGGATAGATGAACGTCGCGTTCTCTTCGATATAGTCCTCCAGTTGCTTCTGGTACTTGGACAGGCGCAGGAAATAGGCCTCTTCCTTTGCCGGGTGCACCTCGCCGCCGCAGTCGGGGCATTTGCCGTCCTTCAACTGCGATTCGGTCCAGAAGGATTCGCACGGCGTGCAATACAGACCCTCGTATTCACTTTTGTAAATGTCGCCCTTTTCGTAGAGCTTGTTAAAAATCTTCTGCACGATCTTTTCATGCGCCGGGTCCGTGGTGCGGATAAACTTGTCATAGGTCGTGTTCAGCTTGTCGCAGATGGCGCGGATCTCGCCTGCAACCTTGTCCACATAGGTCTGCGGCGTCACACCGGCGGATTTGGCGTATTCGTCGATCTTTTGCCCGTGCTCGTCGGTACCGGTGAGGAAAAACACGTCGTAGCCCTGCAGCCGTTTCCAGCGGGCGATGGCGTCGGTCAGCACGATCTCATAGCTGTTGCCGATGTGCGGCTTGCGCGACGTGTAGGCAATGGCGGTGGTGATATAAAACTTTCCCTTGTTCATAGTGTCTCTCTCTTTCTGTGCGAAGTTGGTCGTTACGGTTCCATGACAAAGTCGTTGCTTTCCGGGATGGCGGTCACCGGGTTGCTGTATGCACCCCAATAGACGGCGCCGCCGTCGACGCGGATGAAGGCGCGCACACGCAGCGTGACCTTTTTGCCGGTGGTTAGGCCGTCAATGGTGCAGGCGTTGGTTTTGGACCTTTTGATCACTTTATAGCTGCCGTCCGCCTGCTTCAGATAGACAACATAACCCGAAGCGTTGCTTGCGGCAGTCCAGTTCAGCTTCAGCGCCGTTGCGCTCACGGCCTCTGCCTGAAGGCCTTTGACTTTGGCGGGGGCTGTGATCGCGTTGAAGACCGGGCAGGGGTCGCCGTAATAGACGACGCCGTCGATCTTGCGATAGGCTCTGACCTCATAGGCGGTGAACTGCCCCGGCGTCAGGTCCTTAAAGGTGTAGGCGGTCTTTTTGGTCGCGGCGACGGCTTTGGCGGGCTCCAACGTGGCGGGATCCACCAGAAAGACCTTGTAGCCGTCGGCACCGTTCACCGCGCTCCAGGACAGGCGATAGCCGGTCGAGGTGGTCTGGTCCTGTTTCAATGCGCCGACCGCGGCGGGGCCTGTGCGGGCCGTGACCGCCACCGATGCCGCGCCCACATAGGTTTTGCCGTCCAGTGACAGAATGGGCCGCACTGCGATGCGATAGGTCCGGTCGGTCGCCAGCTTTGAAAGGGTGACGCTGCGTTTGTCGGTGGAGCACAGGCGCGTCATGGCACCGTTATCGTCCACGTGCAAAACCTGATAAAGCGTTGCGCCGCGTACAGAGGACCATTTCAGCGATACGGTGGTGGAGGTGCTTTCGGTCTGACGCACGGTTTTGGGCGCCTTTGGCGTGGTGGCCGTGCGCAAAAGGGCAGACGCGTCGCTCCAGACGGACGCTCCGCTGCGCAATTGTTTATAGGCCTTGACCTTGACCTGACACACCGTTCCGGCCGCCAGGGAGGTGAATGTATAAGACGGGCTGCTGACTGTGGCGCGCGGCTGGAACGAGCCGGCTTTTTCGCTGTATAGATAGACGCGATAGCCCGAGGCGCCCTTGACGGCGTTCCATTTCACGATGAAGCCGTCCATACTGTTGCCCGTGGCAACCAGGCCGGTCGGCGCGGCGATACTTTTGTCCTCCGGCGGTTCGGTGGGCTGCGTGGTCGGCTGTGTGGTGGGCTGCGTCGTCGGTTGCGTGGTGGGCTGCGTGGTCGGCTGCGGTGCGGCGGTGCCGGAGATCACATACTTCACAACGGCATAGCGGCCGGTGGAATCATAGCCCAGAACATTGACTGTGCCGGGAGACAGGAACTTGAGCTTGGTGTTGTTTTCCACCGTGGCATAGCGCGGGTCCATCGACACATATTTGAACTTGAGCTGATTGTTGGTCGTGGTCGTCGGCGGCACATAGGCGCCCTTGCCCACGGTGGTGGAGGACGTCAGGCTGAAAAAGCCGGCGGAGACCCAGCCGGTCCAGACGGACCCATTCTTTTTGAATTTGACCTTGTACCAGTTAGGGTAGCGCAAGATGCTGTCGTAATATTTCGATTCGGTCTTGCGCTCTGCCAGAATGCTGACACTGTCGCCCGGAACCAGCTGAATGCCCACGGAATCATAGTTCGGCGACGGGCCGCTGCGCACGGTTGCGTTGACCGTGATCGACAGCACGCCGGTCTGGTCGGTCGCGTCCAGCATGGTCAGGGTGCCGGTGTTGTCGTCTGACCCGGTCATGCCGCGAAAGACGGGGATCGTGAAGCAAAAGCGGTTGTTGATCAGCCCGCTGGAAAGATAAGACAGATAGGTGCTGTATGCCATGGTGGCTGCGCCGGCCACAAAGGTCATGTATTGGTGCTCGTAAAGCTGATAGCTGGATTTGGGGTTGACGTTGAAGCGCTGCAGATAGCTGGTCTGCTGCCCTTTGCCGATATAGGTGCCGGCGATGAACTGGGCGCCGCCCAGGATGGACTTGTGCGGCGAGGTCCACGGGCGCCCATAGGTGCCCGTCGTGGTGTTGGCGGCCCAGGCCAGCCCGCGCGTGATGGCGCCGGCGCCGTCAGACGCGCCGATGTTGTAAAAGTTATAGATGCCGGGATAGGTGCTGTTGGTGCCGGTGACGCTGCCGCTGGGTTTGGCGCCGATCTCGCCGCGGATCTTTGACGCCAGATAGCACGGGTTGATATTATAGGTCTTGCCGGCCAGATACATCGCCTCGGCATAGGTCTCGTCGGTGTTGACCCTTTCGCCGCTGCTGGTCAGATAGCTGATCTTGGTGCGGTACATGAACGTGCCCGACAAAATGACCTCGATGGCGTTGATATCAAACGATGCGTCAAAGCTCAGGTCCTCAAACATAAAAATGTTTTCGTCATTGAGAAAGTTGCGCGGGTCCATGAAAAACGACACGGCATATTTGTTGCCGGTGACGCAGCCGCCGTCCTTCTGGATATAGGACCCAATGTTGTAGTTGTAGTCGCCGACCTCTTTGCTTTTGAAAATGTTGGCATAGCTGTTGGACGCGATCACCAGCGACCGGTTGTAAGAGGATTCCGCGTTAATCACGTCGTCCCATTTCAGGCCGGTGTCCAGCGCGGTGAATTCCCACTTCGGGTGCGCCTTGTGCAGTTGCCGCAGCAGCACGCGATAGCTTTCCGGAAAGGCGGCGATCGATGCTTCAAAGCTGTCTCTGGCTGCGGCGGCGCGGTTGGCCGGCCCGAACGCAAACAGGCCCAGGCACAGCACCGAGATCAGCAGCAGGGCAAGACATTTTTGCAAATGATTCGGTTGGGTTTTCATGCTTTCACTTCCTTTTGCGTGAAACAGAGGGCGTTTATTTTGACAGATAGCCCGGCAGCACGTCGTCCAGCGTCAGGGGCGGCGCGGTCTTGGGCTGCGGGGCGGGGGCGGGCGCAGTGCACAGGTTTTCCAGCACTACGGTTACAAAGTCTTCGGGTTCTTTTTCTTTTGGTTCTTCTGCGGCGGGGCTGTCGGCGGCAAAGCGATCGATCAGCCGGTTCAGGCTGCCGGTCAGGGCGTCGGCCACGGCCTTCAGCCGCTCGGCGGTTTCGTTCAGGTCTGCGGCGCTGTTGCCGGGTGCTTTTGCCTCGTCGGCCGCTGCGGGGCGGTTTGCCTCCAGCTGCGCCAGCTTCTCTTCCAGCGCGCGGACAGTGGCTTCCACCTCGGCTTTATAATCGGCAAATTCACGTTTTTTCTCTTCGATATACCGCATGACGTCGTCGCGGTGAAAGCCGCCGAAGGCTGTTTTGCGGAACAGGCGGGTCTTCTCTTCCATTGCACATTCCTCATTCTTTCAAAGTAATACTTTTCTAGTATAACACAATCCTGTGTTTTATGCAAGTTTTTTTTACTTCAGTGCCGCCGCCAGCGCCAGCAACGCCGCTTGTTCATTCGGCACACGCTCATCCATCACGGCGCGCACCAGCTCGCGCAGCATGCTGCCGACAGCGGCGCCCCGAAAGCCGAGCGCCGTCAGGTCGTTGCCGTTCACGGCCAGGTCCCGCACGGAAAAGCAGGCGTTTTCTGCCAGCAGCTCTTTTGCGATCCGGGTCAGCGTGTCAAAATGCGCCGTGCGTTTGCGGTACTGCGGCGCCAGCGCCAGTGTGTCTGCCCGCTGCAGGGCGATCAGGTCAAACAGCCCGTCTGCGCCCAGTTGGTTCAGCTTGCGGCGCACGGCGGGGCGCGATTCTTCGATCGGGGCGTCATGAAGCTTGACCAGCCGGGTCACCTGCGCTGCGGTCGCTTTGTCAAAGCGCAGCGCGGTCAGTGCCTCTTGCGCAATGCGTGCGCTGACCGCTGCGTGGCCGTAAAAATGCCCCACGCCGTCCGCGTCCAGAAAGAAGGTTTCAGGTTTGCCGCTGTCGTGGAACAGCGCCGCCAGACGCAGCCGGACCGCCGGCGCGATGGCATCCATTGCCGCGGCCGTGTGAGTCAGTACGTCAAAGATGTGGTGTTCGTTGTGCTGGTCAAACCCGTGCATGGGCGCAAGAAAGGGGAGTACGACCGCCAGAACGTCCCAGCCGTTGCAAAGCACGGCACCCGCGTTGACGCCGCAGACCAGGCGCCGCAGCTCGTTGGCGATCCGCTCTGCCGACAGCAGGGTCATGCGGTCCTTTTGCCGCCGCATGGCGTTTGCGGTTTCATCTTCGATCAAAAATCCCAGCGTTGACGCAAACCGCAGTGCGCGCAGGATGCGCAGCGCATCCTCGGTAAAGCGGGCGTCCGGGTCGCCCACGGCGCGCAGACATTTCTGTTCCAGGTCCCGCTGCCCGCCAAAGGGATCGATCAGTCCCGTGCGCGGGTGAAACGCCATGGCGTTGACCGTGAAATCCCGCCGCTGCAAGTCTTCGCGCAGCGACCGTGTGAAGCGGACCGTGTCCGGGTGCCGCCCGTCGGAATAGCCGCTTTCGGTGCGATAGGTCGTGACCTCAACGGGTGTGTGGTCCACCAGCACGGTCAGCGTGCCGTGGCGCAGCCCCGTGTCCAGCACCGGCAGACCGTCAAAGACCGCGCGCATCTCTTCGGGTGCGGCGCTGGTGGTCAGGTCCACGTCGTGAATATCTTTGCCCAGCAGCCGGTCGCGCACGCAGCCGCCCACAAAATACGCTTCATAGCCCGCGCGTTCCAGCCGTTCCAGCACCGCCGTGCCTTTTTCCGTCAGCGTCATCGCGTTTCCTCCTTTTTGATTTTTTTCCATTATATCACCTTGGCGCCGGCAGGTCAAGCGGCGGGCGACAGATGTGTTCACAGGCAAAACCGCGGTTGACTTTTTTTCTGAGATGTATTATACTATAAAGAACGAACGGTGTTCGGATCACAGGGGAGCGGGTGACGGCCATGCAGCGGTTTTTGCCGATGACAACTGAAGATGTGCGCCGGCGCGGCTGGGACGCCGTGGACTTTGTCTATGTCAGCGGCGACGCCTATGTGGATCACCCGTCCTTCGGCGCGGCGATCATTTCCCGCGTGCTGGAAGCTGCCGGCTACCGCGTGGCGATGCTGTGCCAGCCGGACTGGAAAAGTGCCGACGATTTCAGGCGCTTCGGCCGGCCGCGGCTCGGCTTCATGGTCTCCTCCGGCAACATCGATTCCATGGTGGCGCATTACACCGCCGCCAAAAAGCGCCGCAATGACGACGCCTATTCCCCGGGCGGCAAACCGGGCAAGCGGCCCGACCGCGCCGTGATTGTCTATTGCAACCGCATCCGCGAGGCGTATGGCGATATCCCCGTGGTCATCGGCGGGCTGGAAGCGTCGCTGCGCCGCTTTGCGCATTATGATTACTGGGACGACAAAATCCGCCGTTCCATTCTGTTTGATTCCCAGGCGGACCTGCTCATCTATGGGATGGGGGAGGCCGCCGTGGTCGCCATCGCCGACCGCCTGCGCGACGGGGTGCCCGTCAAAGACATCCGCGACGTGCGCGGGACGTGCTACGTCTGCGACGTGCGTGAAACCCCGCTGACCGGGGCGCAGTGCCCGTCGTTTGAGCAGGTGTGCGAAAGCAAACGCGAATATGCAGTGTCCTGCCGCATCCAGCAGGACGAGCAGGACCACATCCGCGGCAAGCTGCTCAAGCAGCGCCACGGCAGCCGCATGCTGGTGCAGAACGCGCCGATGCCGCCGCTGACGACGGAAGAACTCGACCGCGTCTATGCTTTGCCGTATATGCGCACCTATCACCCGTGCTATGAGGCGCAGGGCGGGGTGCCCGGCATCAAAGAGGTCCGTTTTTCCATCACCCACAACCGCGGCTGCTTCGGGGCGTGCAATTTCTGTTCCATCGCGCTGCATCAGGGGCGGTTCGTCACCACGCGCAGCAAGCAGTCCATTCTGGACGAGGCAAAGCTGCTGACGACCCTGCCCGATTTCAAGGGGTACATCAACGACATCGGCGGCCCCACGGCAAACTTTCGCCGCACGTCGTGCGACAAGCAGCTCGCCGCCGGTCTGTGCAAGGGGAAAAAGTGCCTTGCGCCAAAGCCCTGCCCCGCGCTGGTGGCCGACCACAGCGACTATCTTGATCTGCTGCGCGCCGTGCGCAGTCTGCCAAAGGTGAAAAAGGTCTTTATCCGCAGCGGTATCCGCTATGACTATCTGCTGGCAGATCGGGACGACAGCTTTTTCCGCGAGCTGGTGAAGTACCATGTCAGCGGCCAGCTCAAGGTCGCGCCGGAGCACTGCTCGGCCGCCGTGCTGGACAAGATGGGCAAGCCGCACATCGAGGCGTATCTTGAATTTTCAAAGAAATACTTTGCTCTGAGCGGCGACGCCAACAAGGAGCAGTACCTTGTGCCGTACCTGATGTCGTCGCATCCCGGCGCCACGCTGGACGACGCCGTGGAGCTGGCGCTGTTTTTGAAAAAGCGAAACATCCGGCCGGAGCAGGTGCAGGATTTTTATCCCACGCCGGGCACGATCTCGACCTGCATGTTCTATACCGGGCTGGACCCGTATACGCTTGAACCAGTGTATGTTGCAAAATCGCCCGAAGAAAAGGCGATGCAGCGCGCGCTGCTGCAATTCGGCCGCAAAGAAAACCGCGACCTTGTGGAAAAAGCGCTGCGCCGCTGCGGCCGCTATGATCTGATCGGTACCGGCCCGCAGTGCCTGATCCGCCCGAATCCGGGGCAGGGGACCGGACGTGCAAACAGTCGCGGCAAACGCCCGGTGAAAGGGACAAAGCGCTATGGGAAAAAGTAACAAAGACTTTGTCAAAAAGTTTGCGCCCGCGGCAGTCATCGTCCTCTGTTTGATCGTGTTGTTTGCGCTGCACGGGAAAGAGTGGATGCAGCAGTTCAAAGACAACCTGTCCGCGCCCGCCCGGACCTCGCCGGCCTGCGTAACGGTGCATTTCATCGACGTGGGTCAGGGGGCATCCACCCTCATCCAGGACGGAAAAAACGGCATCCTGATCGACGCCGGGGAGGCCGAGTGTGCCGACGCGGTGATCTCATACATCAGGAACTGCGGCGTCACCACGCTGAAATACGTCATTGCGACGCACCCGCACTCGGATCACATCGGCGCCATGGCAGAGGTGATCAATACCTTCGGGGCCGAAACGGTCCTGATCCCAAAGCTGCAAAAGAGCCAGGTTCCCACCTCGGCATGCTACACGAATTTTTTGAAGGCAGCCCAAAGCAAGGGCGCCGCGCGTGTCTTTGCGGTCCCCGGCGCGGAATACGCCTTCGGCAGGCATGTGCGCTTCACCGTGCTCGGCCCGGTGAAGCGGAGCGACGACATGAACAACATGTCGATCGTCTGCAGGATGAAGATCTTCGGCACGCGCTTCATTTTCCCGGGCGACGCCGGCAGCGAAGAGCTGAAAACGATCATGAATACCGGCGCCGACGTTGCCTGCGACGTTATGCTGATGGCGCACCATGGCAGCAATACGTCTGAATACGGGCCGTATCTGGACGCCGCCGCGCCAAGGGTGGCTGTGATCTCCTGCGGCAAAAACAACGAGTACGGTCATCCGCACGAAGAGATTCTGCGTTACCTGAAACAAAACAAGATCGAGGTTCACCGGACCGACAAAGAAGGCACCATTGTTATCCGCGTAGGCAAAGACGGCTATGCCTTTGCAAAGGCGGCGTGAGGTGACAGACATGCAATGGATCATTGACCGGGTCACAGAGGGCGTTGCCGTCTGCGAGACCGAAGACGGGGCGCATGTGCGCCTGCGCGCGGCGTATCTGCCCGCCGGGGCAAAAGAGGGCAGCGTGCTGCGCCTGACCGAGGCCGGCCTTGCGCTGGACCGTGAAGCGGAGGCCGCCCTGCGGGAAGAAGTGTTCCGCCTGCAGGAGGAAACGTTTCGTTAATTCGCAATTGAGGCCGCGCCGACGTCCTTTTCCTGACAGTCATCATTGCAATTGTATCATTGACCGGGTGGTGATCCGATGAACGAACTCTTTTCCCACTTTCTGAATTTTGATCTGTCGGTGTTCGCCTGGGTGCAGTCGATCCGCACGCCGGCGCTTTCTGCTTTGCTGGTGGCGATCACCCGGCTGGGCAAGTGGGGCGCGGTGTTTGTTGCGCTGGGCGTTTGCCTGCTGCTGACGCGCCGGTTCCGCAAGCTGGGCGCGGCCATTCTGGTGGCGATCCTGGTGACGGAGCTGGGCAACAACTTTGTGCTGAAGGCGGCCTTTGACCGGCCGCGGCCGTTTGCTCTGACGATGGACTGGTGGACCGAGGTTTACCGGTACCCGGACCTGGTGCCGCGCCCGCACAGCAGTTCGTTTCCTTCCGGCCATGCGGCGTGCGCGTTTGCCGCGGCGTTTACCTGCTTGCGCTATGACCGGCGGATCGGCGCCGGCGTCACGGTGTTTGCGTGCGTGATGGCATTCTCGCGCGTGTATGTGGGCGTGCATTATTGCACAGACGTGTTGTTCGGCGCTTTGGCGGGGTTGCTGTATGCCGCAATCGCCGTGCTGCTGACGGACTTGTGTTTTCCGCGAAAAAATGGAGAATGAAGAATGGAGAATGGAAGTCAGTCATCAGTCAACAGTTGACAGTGCGCAGTGGACAGTTGAATTCGCAATTGCGAATTCCGAATTATACTCCACTCTTCACTCTACATTTATTGAAAGGAGCTGTTCCCCATGAAAAAAACCCTCTCTCTTCTGTTGGCCCTGCTGCTGGTGCTGGTGTCGGTCCCAATCTGCACGGCTGCGGAATCAGAAACGCCTGTAGACACACCGCTGCGTGTGCTGGTGACGTCAGACACCCACTGGGCAAAGGTGGACGAAGTGTCGCCGGACGGATTCTATACCCCGCGCGCGGACCTGGGTCAGATGACCTCGCTGACACATCAGATCTTTGCCCGCTTTATGCGTGATGTTGCGCGGTCCGACGCGGACTTTGTCTTCATCACCGGCGACCTGACCGACAGCTGGAACGGCAATTCTCCGCTTGTTTTTTCGCGGCTGCTTGCAAAGCTGGAGGATACCACCGGCAAGAAGATCTTTGTGGTGCCGGGCAACCATGACCTGCACATGAACGACGACCCGGATGATCATCTGCGGTTCCGCAGTATCTATTCCCGCTTCGGCTGGGACGAGGCCCTGGCGATCGACGAGGCCACGTCGTCCTATACGGCGGACCTGAAGGGGGATTACCGGCTGCTGGCGATCAATTCCAACAAGGCGGACGGCGGCGGACTGATCACCGACGAATTGATGGCATGGATCGAAGCGCAGGTGCAGCAGGCGAACCGGGACGGCAAACACCTCATCGCCATGATGCAC
Source organism: Clostridia bacterium (assembly GCA_017434855.1). Taxonomy (GTDB): domain Bacteria; phylum Bacillota; class Clostridia; order Oscillospirales; family Acutalibacteraceae; genus UBA6857. Next base: position 1,109 of record JAFRUA010000002.1, on the reverse strand, counting down.
CATCAGATCATGGATCACTTTACGCTGGAACAGCGCATTGACGGCTTTTATATGGTCGACAACGCCAAAGAGGTTCGCAAAAAGTTTGCACAGTGGAACATCCGCGTCACCTTTACCGGCCACCTGCACATCGGCGACGTGGCCGAGTATACCGGCAAGAACACCATCTATGACGTGACGACCTATGCGCTGTCAAGCTATCCGCTGCGGTACCGCGACGTGACCTTTACCGATGACGAGATCATTCTCAAAAGCCGCGAGATCAGCAAGCTGGACGTCAGAAAGGCGGCGGCCGGTTATAGCGACGAACAAAAGGCCATGATCGCCAACGACCCCGTCGGCTATGTCTACGGCTGTCAGGAGGATTCCCTGATCAAGCAGTACGTTTCCAATTTCATCGATGCGGATTATCTGGCCGATCTGCTCGGCCTGGCGCCGGATTCCGTCGGCGCGAAAGCGATCAAACGCATCCTGCCGGAAAACATTCTGATCCCGCTGTACGGCGAGGGCGAAACGGTGGAAAGCATGGCAAAGGCGCTGGGTTATGACCTGCCGGAAAGCGACTATGAAACGGTCGCCGACCTGATCAGCGAATTCTGGGCCGCCATGGTGCGCGGCGACGAAAACCTCGGCGGCAGCAGCCCGGAGGGCAGGCTCTTTCTGGACGCCGCCTATGCGCTGTTTGCAACCAAGGCTGCCAAAGAAAGCCCCGCGGTGCGCGCGTTGCTGAGCGCAAAGCTCATTGCGTTGTTTGGGCTGAAGGGCGTCAACAACGCCTTTTCCCGCAAATTCTTTGACATGGTCCTGACCGGTCTGATGATCGACAAGGGCCCGGCAGACAACAACGTGACACTGGTCGGCTACGGCGTGAAGACCGACAGCTTCCGATACAAGCTGAATGCGTTCTTCCGGAACACCGGCGGGGTGCTGAAAAAAGTGTTTGCGTAATCAGCGGTCAGCAGTTAGCTGTTAGCTGTTAGGTAAGCACTGATTAATCCAAATAAACTCGTCAAAAGTGTAAAATATTTAATCGTGTCAGTAAATCAAGAAGATCAAAGGAGATATAATGTGAGAAATCCTCATATTTCGCATGGAATAAGGGGATTCCT
>JAFRUA010000029.1 GCA_017434855.1 Clostridia bacterium | reverse complement strand
TCGCCCAATTTACTCAGCCTGTTTTCTTTGTTCTCTATATCAAAAAATCCAAATTGCATCTCTTTTTCCTCTTTCTTTTTGTTGCCTCTATTATACCATATTTGCTTCCTTTTTGAAAGAGTTTTTAGAGGTGCCCAATTTCAAATTGCGAATTGCGAATTCTCTCCGAAAGGTCGGTGATCCCATGTCTCAAAGTGCAAACGCGATCTTGGCGCTCTGCCGCGCTTATTACGGCAAACGGCTTTTGACCGCGGATTATGACGCGCTGCTGGCGTGTGCGTCACTGCCGGAATTTGTTGCCGCGCTGCGGTCACGGGGCGATTATGCCGCGGATGTGACGCCCACGGTGCTGGGCGACCTGCGGGCAAAAACGCTGGAGGGCATGTGCGAAAAGCACCGCTTTGACCGCTTTGTGACGCTGTGCCGGTTTGAGCTGGCGATCGGCAACCGCTTTTATCAGTACTTCATCCTGCGCATCGAGATCGACCAGATTTTGAAATCCACGCTGCTGCTGTTCGGCGGCAAAAAAGAGGACTATCTGATGGGCATGCACCCGTTCATGGATAAGCATTTGTCGATCGACCTGTTTGCCCTGGGCCGCGCCAACTCGCTGGAAGAGATCGGCGACGCGCTGCAAAAGACACGTTACGGCTCCATCTATCGCGGGTGTCTGTCTGCCGGCAACCGCAGCTATCTGACCTTTGAGCAGGCGTTTGAGTCCTACTTTTCCAATGAAGTGAAGGCGCTGGTCAAAACGTGCTTTTCCGGCAAAGAAGAAAAGGCGCTGCACGACCTGATCTGCCGCAGCCTGGATTGCCGCCTGATCGCAACGATGCTGCGTACCCTGACGTATTACGGCGATCATCTGCCGCTGTCCACGCTGGTGTCGCCGGCGCTGGTCACCATGACGTTGTTTGACGAGGGCCAGCTGCGGCGGTTTTCCGCCTGTGAAACGGCCGATGACGTGCTGGCAGTGCTGGAGCGCTCGCCTTATGCCGGCTGGCTGACAGCCGCCGATTGCGCCCACCCGGAAACGCAGCTGCAGCGCAGGCTGCTGGAGCTGTGCCGCAAAGCCATCCGCTTTTCCGTTTCGCCGGGTGTGGTGATGTTCTGCTATCTTCTGCTCTCGCAAAACGAGGCCGTCAACCTGACCTGTATCATCGAGGGCATCAAATTCAATGTGCCGCGCCCGGTCATCCGCGATCACCTGATCCTTGCGCCGGGCGACACTGACAAGGGGTGATGATATGGCAATTGAAAAAATGAAATTTGTGATGGTCAACGGGCCGTCATCACAGCTTGGCAAAATGATCACGACCCTTTGCGCCGACGGCGCCTTTCATCCGGAGAGCGCGTCGCAGTTCATATCGCCGACCATGGGGTACGCCCCGGTGAATGAAGAGAACCCGTATGCCCCGACGCTGGCCGCCCTGCGCGACCTGAGCACCCAGCTCGGCGTCGATCTGGAAGAAAACAAAAAAGCCAAGGGCGCCCCGGCGGACGACCGGGCCCGCGCTTATATCGAAACGCTGTCGGCTTCGCTGCGCGACCTTTCGGAGCAGCGCCGCAGCATTGCGGAACAGATCGAACAGTGCCGCGCCGGCATTGACGAGTACCGGCACTTCCTCGGCCTCGGCGTCAATCTGGAAGAGATCTTTGCCTGCCGGTTCATTTCCATCCGCTTCGGCCATTTGCCAAAGGACAGCTATCTCAAGCTGACGCGGGGCTACGGCGACAACCCCTATGTGCTGTTTTGCCCCTGTTCCACCGACGCCGACGGCTATTGGGGCGCCTATTTTGCCCCAAAGGACCGTGAAGACGACATCGACCGCATCTTTGCCGCCCTGCATTTCAACCGCCTGCACATTCCGTCCGCGGCCGGCACCACCGAAGAGATCATCGACAGCCTGACGGAAAGCATCGACATCAACGTCCGCCAACTGCAGGAGATCGACGAAACGATGCGCGCCGTGTGGGAAACCGAAAGCGAAAAGATCTGCACCATCTATACCCGGCTGCTGCAGCAAAACAGCATCTTTGAGCTGCGCAAATATGCCGTACATCATGAGGGCAACTGCTTTTTTGTCGGGTGGATCCCGGCGTCTTATGAGGCCACGGTGCGCAAAAAGCTGGAAAAATACCCCGATTTCGTTCTGGAGATCGACGACCCGGAAGAGAATGCCCACGTCAAGCCGCCCACGCGGCTGCGCAATTTCAGGCTGGTGCGCCCGTTCAGCTACTTTGTGGAAATGTACGGCGTGCCGTCCTATCGGGACCTGGACATCACCGCCTTTGTGGCGCTGACCTATACGCTGCTGTTCGGCATCATGTTCGGCGACGTGGGGCAGGGGCTGGTGCTCATTTTGGTGGGCATTTTGATGTGGAAGCTGAAAAAAATGCCGCTCGGAAAAATCCTGGTGCCCTGCGGTTTTTCGTCCGTGGTGTTCGGCTTTGTATTCGGCTCGGTGTTCGGCTATGAAGAGCTGCTGGAAGAAAAGGGCGTTTACCGGGCGCTGCACATGGACGGCAAGCCGATCCCTGTCATGGACTCCATCAACTCGGTGCTGCTGTTTGCCATCGCCATCGGCGTCACACTGGTCATCGTGGCCATGGGGCTCAACGTCGTGTCCTGTGTCAAAAAGAAAAAGTTCGGCTCCGCGCTGTTCAGCGAAAACGGCGTGACCGGCATCTGCGTCTATGTGGGCGCCGCGTCGCTGGCCTATTCCTTCATGGCGAAAACCTCGGTGCATCTGCCGCATACGCTGCTTCCGGCGCCGGTGAGCACGGCCATGCTGGTCGTCGGCGTGCTCATCCTGTTCAACAAAGAGCTGATTGCCGGCTCCATCGACGAGCGGCGCTTCAAAAAGCCGGACAGTGTGGCGGATTACATCCTGCAAAACCTGTTTGAATGTATCGAATACATCCTGTCCTACTTCAGCAACACCGTGTCGTTCCTGCGCGTGGGCGCGTTTGTGATCGTGCACGCATCCATGATGATGGTCGTCTTTACGCTGGCCGGCGGCGAAGAAGCCGCAAAAACGCCCAAGGGCATCATCATCGTTGCCATCGGCAACATCGTCGTCATCGCGCTGGAGGGCCTGCTCAGCGGCATCCAGGGCCTGCGACTGGAATTCTATGAAATGTTCTCCCGCTTCTATGAGGGCGAAGGCCGCGCCTTTGAAGCGGCGGAAGTGAAGTAACGGAGTTGAGAGTGAAGAGTGAAGAGTGGAGAGTGGAGAGTGGAGAGAAAATAACTTTCAGTGTGGAGTGTGAAGTTGTGGTCGCTGGGCGCCATTCGGCAATCGCAACATTCTTTCCGCGAAAGAACCGTTCAGCCAACCAAAGGCGCGTTGATTAGAATACGAACCCGACAATCGCTTTCTAATTTGAAACGCTTGCCGCAAAGATCAGACTGACTCCGCGGCACAGACATGACGGTTGCAGCTTCGTGTCAGCGCGACCATAACTCCACACTGCACACTCCACACTCCACACTCTAGAAACTTGTCAAGATTAGTGGACACATAAAAGAGTGAAAAAATCATTCGGGATCAAATAATTGATGCCGGAATGGATTCTCTGAGCGTTGTAATAGAGCTCAATGTAAGCAACGATCGTACGGCTGGCGTCCTCAAAATTC
>JAFRUA010000028.1 GCA_017434855.1 Clostridia bacterium | reverse complement strand
TGCACAGATGGACGGCGCGATCCTTGTTATCGCTGCGACCGACGGCCCGATGGCTCAGACCAAAGAGCACCTTCTGCTTGCCCGCCAGGTGGGCGTGCCCTATATCATCGTCTTCCTGAACAAAGTCGACCAGGTCGATGACGACGAGCTGCTTGAGCTGGTCGAGATGGAAGTCCGCGAGACCCTCGACGAGTACGAATTCCCTGGCGACGACACCCCGATCATCAAGGGTTCCGCGCTGAAGGCCCTCGAGTATGACGGCGGCGACGTCAATGCGCCGGAAATCGCCTGCATCTGGGAACTGATGGACGCTGTTGACAGCTACATCCCGACCCCGGACCGCAAGGCCGACCTGCCGTTCCTGATGCCTGTTGAAGACGTGTTCACCATCACCGGCCGCGGCACCGTCGCCACCGGCAGAGTGGAGCGCGGTCAGCTCAAGACCGGCGAAGAAGTTGAAATCGTCGGCTTGACCGATGAAAAGAGAAAGACCGTCTGCACCGGTATCGAAATGTTCCGCAAGATCCTCGACTATGCCGAGGCCGGCGACAACATCGGCTGCCTGCTTCGCGGCGTTCAAAGAACTGAGATCGAGCGCGGCCAGGTGCTTGCAAAGCCCGGTTCGATCCATCCGCACACCAAGTTCAAGGGCCAGGTTTACGTCCTGACCAAGGATGAAGGCGGCCGTCACACCCCGTTCTTCAACAACTATCGTCCGCAGTTCTATTTCCGCACCACCGACGTGACCGGCGTTATCTCCCTTCCCGAAGGCACCGAGATGTGCATGCCCGGCGACAACGTCGAGATGAACGTGGAACTGATCACTGAGATCGCGATCGAAGAAGGTCTTCGTTTCGCCATCCGTGAAGGCGGCCGCACCGTCGGTTCGGGCGTCGTCACCGCAATCAACGAATAATTCAGTCTGACTGAATCAGAGGCTCTCGCAAGAGGGCCTCTTTCTTTTGCCAAAATGCTTGTTTGCAGATGTTTTTACTCCTTCAAAACGGTTTTCCACTCTGTTTTTGCTGCAAACTGCTTTTTTTGTGGTACAGTGAACACAGCGAACGGATTTCGCTTGCAGCGCAAGGGGAAGTATGCTATACTGAAAACAGAGAAAGGGAGAATGTATTATGAGAATTGCTTTGTGCGACGATGAGCCCAACATCACCGAAGATCTGGAGCAGCGCATCCGCGCCTATGCCTTCAAGCGCGACTATGAGATCGAATGCGAACGCTTTACCGACGGGCGCGACCTGCTGGAACGGGGAAAGTTTGATCTGTACTTTCTGGATTTTTGCATGGACGCCATGAACGGCATCGAGCTGGCGCAGGCGCTCAAGGAAAAGTACAGCCACGCCGTGACGATCTGCTACCTGACCAACTATGACGCGGCGGCCGCGCAGATCATCAATCAGGGCATCCATGCCGAAGGCTTTTTGAGAAAGCCCGTGGACGACGCCCAACTGGAAGAAAAGCTGGACCAGTTCTATCGCCTGTCGTTTTTCAACCGCTTTGAGCTGCGGCGGGGCAAACGCTATCAGACCGTCTTTGCCCAGGATATCCTGTATGTGGAAGCGGACAACAAGCAGGTCAAGCTCCATCTGTTTGACGGGGTGGAAAGCTATAACTATCTGCTGCGCGACCTGGAAAAGCTGCTGCCCGCCGGGCTGTTTTACCGCATTCAGCGGTCGTACCTCGTGAATCTGCAGTATGTCGATTCCTATGACGCCAAAAGCGTCACGCTCAAGAACGGTGAAACGCTGCCGCTCAAGGCAAAGGACTTTCAGCGGGCGTATCACAATTTCATGTTTTTGTTCAATCATTGAGGGGAGGGTGCGTTATGCTTTTGATTGCGGATCTGATCCGGAAATCCACCGTCATCTTTGCGCTGATCTCGTCCCTTGACAATCTGGTGCTGGTGGCCGGCTGCGCGTTTTTTGCCGTGTCGCTGTTTCATCTGTCGGTTCGCCGGCGGGCGCTGCCGCTGCTTGGGTGCGCGGCGCTGTGCGTCATTTGCGGCATTGTGTCGCCGCTGACCGTGAATGCGTCTGACTTTGTGCAGTTCCTGTGGTCCGTGGCAGAGCTGGCGCTGCCGTTTGTGTGCATGGCGCTGCTCTTTCCGCGCCGGGGGCTGTGGAAGGCGATGCTCACCGTGGCGGGCTATGCCTTTGTGGAAGCCGTTCGCTTCCTCATCCTGCTGGTGGGCTTCGGCTTTGACAACGAGCACCGCGACGACGCGCTGGAGCTGCTTGTCGGTTTTTTGGTGGACGTTGCCGCCTTTTTGCTGGCCTATCTGTTTTTGACGCGCTATACGCAGCGGCATGCGGCGGCGGTCAACGTGACCCGCGGCGGGGCGGTTTTGTTCCTGCTGATGACGGCGTCCACGGCGGTGTTTGTCACCACGCTGCTGCTGATCGCTTCGGCGTACAGCGAAACGCGGCAAACCGAATTTGCCTTTATGCTGATGAACATTCCGATGCTGACCGCGACGGTGTCGTATGCGGCGGTGCGGTTCTTCCGGATGCGCAATGAATCCGAAAACAACAAAAAGCAATTGCAGATGCAGATCCAGCAGTATGAATGGATGGAGCACATGGTGGAGGATGTGCGCATGTTCCGCCACGATTTTCCGAAAAAGATGCGTCCGCTGATCGCGTACCTCGACGAGAACCGCCCCGACGACGCGCGTGCGCTGGCCGAACAGTTCAGCGACTTTGTCTCCGGCACCGGGGAGCGTTTCCACACCGGGAACTACCGATTGGACACGGTACTGTTCTGTGAGCAGCAGATCGCCCAGCGCGCCTGCGTGCGGCTGGACGTGCCGTTTGACACGGCGTTCCCGAAAGCGGGCGTCGATCCCGACGACATCTATACCATCTTTCCCAACGCGCTTGACAACGCCATCGAGGCGGCGGCCCAGACCGACGGCGACAAAGTCGTCACCCTGCGCACGCACCGCACAAAGCAGACCGTGTATATCACGATCCGCAACCCGTACAAGGGCGACGTGAAGCTCAAAAACGGTCTGCCGCAGACCAGCAAGGCCGATAAGCGCGCCCACGGCTACGGCCTGCGCAGCATCAAAAAGGCCGCCGCAAAGTACGGCAGCGACAACGTGACCTTCACGGCGAAGGACGGCGTGTTTGAGCTGCAAATCTATCTGAATCTGCCGGCCGACGCGCCGACCGAATGAATTTCACTCCTTTGAAATGATTTTTCACTCCAAAATGGATGCAATCGGAAAAAACTGTGATATGATAAACGTAACCTGAACAGAAAGGGAGATCAATATGAAAAAGACATGGAAACCCATGCTCGCGTGGCTGCTGACGCTGACGCTGCTGCTGTCGCTTTGTACCGCCGCGGCCCCGGCGTTTGCGGCGGACGGCGACCCCGCAGCCGCATCCGAACCCACCGACCTGCCGCCCCTGACCGCCTCCGGCACCTGCGGCGACAACATCACATGGACGCTGAAAGGCGGCACGCTGACGATCAGCGGCACGGGCGCGGTGGAACCAATGGATCTTTATCCGTGGATCGAAGCGATTGACACTTATGCGGCGGATTACGCATGCGGGCGGGTCGGCTTGAGCGGCGAGGACATGCAACGACTGGACGCGATTTTCTTTGGCGGTGAGCTTACGGCGCAGGCAGTGGCAGACGTGTGCGCAGACTATTATCGCACCGCCCTTGCGCAAATGAACACCCTTGTGGTCGGCGAGGGGATCACGAAGATTCCTTCCGGTTTGTTTGGCACGAATGGGATTGGGTTTACAGCGATTGATCTGCCGTCCACGCTGACGGAGATCAGCGATTATAATTATGACGTCGATCTTCTGTTCGCAAGAACGCTCATCATTCGCAACCCGGATTTTGACGCCAATCAATTGATGATTCATGGGTCCTGTGAATCCACGGAAGACGAAGAAGATTGGCCGCTTGACCCGCCGGAAGACTATGAAAGCTTTCTGGATGCATTTATCACCTGGCAATCGTATGCGGAACCGCTGCAGAATGTGTCGAATTACGCCTTGTACAGGTTGTCAAAGGTCTATGAATTCCTGCACGCCGACGAGCTTTGCGCCTCCTGCGCGATTTACAATTACAACTACGACGGGTCATACAGCGCGATGAGCGAAGATGAATTTCTACAAACGCTGAACGACTTCTATCATGCAAATGAGCCAAGTCTGGACACGTTCACCGAAAAAGCGATTGCCCGGATCAATGAAGTCCGGGGCACTAACTTTACGTCGCTGGACGATTTCTATGTACCGGCTGCCTGCAATTGCGGCGAAAACTGCTGCAAAGACGGCTGTACCTGTGTCGGAATGGCGGAAGGTCCGGCGTTCCGGACGGCGCCGGGCGACAACATGATCGGCGGGGCAAGGCTGACGGAAGCCGGTTACAAATTGGAATCACTGAATCATTCCTTTGCGCTTGGTAATCCGCCGCTTGACAGTTATCAGTCGGATGATGGGCAAGTGCATTCCTTCCCGCTCATTCCCGTGCCCTGGCTGACCGTCTACGGCTATGCCGGTTCCACGGCGGAAACGGCCTGCGAGACCTCCGGCGTGAACTTCGTGCCCATGATCGGCGCCGGCACCTGCGGTGACAACATCACATGGATGCTGGCGGACGGCACGCTGACGATCAACGGGACCGGCGAAGTACGGCGCCAGACCCGTGAGGTTGAAGAAACCTATCAGACATGGGACAGCGACACCCAAACGATGGTGACCTGCACCGAAACCAATACAAAAGAGTACTATCCGTGGGCCGAGGCGATCGAAGCTTATGCGAAAGATTATATTCAGGAAACGTGCGGTATTGATATTTCGGACGTCGAAAACAGCGCGGCAGCCTCGTTTGAAACGCTGGTCGCTGCCTATACGGCATACTACATGTTTACATATGATCAAATCAAACGGATTGTGGTGGGCGAAGGGATCACGGCGGTTTCCGGTTATCTGACGGGCGGAATCTCAGACGGCATCGGCAGTGTTCTCGAGCTGGTGGACCTGCCGTCTACGCTGGAGCGGTTCTGGGACGGCGAGGAGCTTCCGGTGAATTTCACAAAGCGGCTGATCGTCCGTAACCCGGACTTTGATTTCGCGGCCAACCGGGTTGTTGTGCAGGGGTATCGCGGAGATACGCCGACCTTTGATTCATTGGAAGCGGTTGCAGAAAGGATCAAGGCAAGCATCCCTTCATTTATAGTGTATGAGTTTTTGTATCAGGACGTTGAAGCGCTGCAGGATGTGTTCATCCATCAGCACAAGGTTTGTGATTCCTGCGATTATCAAAAGTTCGGCAAGGCGAGTGATGAGGAATTTCTGCGTTATCTGAATTATTACTATAACCGGAATGCAGACAGCATCGACAGCTTTGTGGAAACAGCCATCGCCCGGTTCAATGATACGCTTGGTACCGCCTTCACTTCCATCGATGATTTCTTTGAAGCCGGCCCATGCGACTGCAGCCCGTACAATTGCGGCGGCGGTGACAATTGTGTCTGCGAAAAGCCGGTGAAAACAGCGGCCTGTTCCGCAGCTTTGGAAGAAAGCTTTCAGTCGTACACAGATTTATTTATATCGATCTATCGCAGCGAATATGAGCTTGGAAAAGCGCCGCGGTTTGCCCAGTGGGTCTATAATTATGAAGAAGGCGACGGCCACGAGTATTATGAGGACGTCGAACTGACGCCCGCTTCCTGGCTCACCGTTTACGGCTATCCTGGCTCCACCACCGAAGCGGCCTGCGAGGTTTCCGGCGTGAACTTCGTACCCCTTTGCCCGACTGACGCCTCCCATACCGTCACCGAAAAGGCCGAGATCCCGGCGACCTGCACCGCCGCGGGCACTGCCGCCGGCTGGTACTGCGAAGACTGCGCGGCCTACATTTCCGGCGGGGAAGAGATCGGCGCCACCGGTCACCAGCATGTTGCGTGGGTCGAGGAAATCATCCCCGGACCGTATGAGCACGGCCATAAAGCCGGAGAACAGTGTCAGGATTGCGGCGTGTTCCTCTCCGGCGGCGAAGTGATCCACAACCAGTACGGCGAGCGAAGAAACGAGGTTCCCGCGACTGTGGACGCTCCGGGTACGATCGAGATCCAATGCAATGAACCCAACTGTATGGAATGGGGCGAGTATGAGCTACCGCAGTTGGAGGCGGATCAACCGGATCAACCGGACCAGCCGGACGACAGCGACACCGGCGGGTTCTTCCGCCGCATGGCACGCAGCATCATCAACTTCCTTCTGCGTCTGATCCGTTGGCTCGGCGGCGGGAAATAAACCAAAACAACACACTGCCGCCGGGGAAGCGCTCCCCGGCGGCGCACTGCTTTTTTGACGGCCCGCGTGCGGCGCGTACCGAAAGATTACAGCGCCAGCGGAACACTCAGCCCCAGCGACACGCCGATGGCGCGGTCCACCCGCAGCATGTCAGCGTCGTCCAGCGCGCCCATGCGCTCGCGCAGGCGCTGCTTGTCGATGGTGCGCATCTGCTCCAGCAGGACGATGGAATCCTTGGTCAGGCCGTTTTCACTGGCGTCCACCCGGATGTGGGTCGGCAGCCCGGCCTTGGACTGGCGGCTGGTGATGGCCGAAACGATCACGGTCGGACTGTATTTGTTGCCGACGTCGTTCTGCACGATCAGCACCGGACGCACGCCGCCCTGCTCTGACCCCACAACGGGGCTGAGGTCGGCGTAAAAAATATCTCCGCGTTTGACAGTCATGTAGATCGCTCCTAAAAAAATGTGGGGTTCATGCGTTCGATCATTGAATCGAATCCGAGAACCGATAACAGTATGCCCGAACGACGCGCGGTTAATCATGCCGCGCCGTTTCATTTTATGACAATGTCTGCGTCATCGTTCCGTCACAAAGCTGCAAAACATCACGCAAGATTTGCCGCATGACAAAAATCAACGCGAAATCTTCACAAGGAATTGCCGAAAAACCGTTGACAACGCGCGCCGAAAATGATAAACTTATACAGGATAAAAGCACCTCTTCAAAATCTCAATGTGCTTGAACGCATCGCGAAAGGAGTTCGTTTCTATGAAAAAGTTTTTAAGCATTTTGCTCAGCCTGCTGATGATCTTCAGCTGCGTCAGCGTCGCGCTTGCAGCGGGTGAAGAAGAGATCGAGCTGGTCGATTTCTCTGCAGAGCTTGCAAAGAAACTGATGGATGACAACTTTACCACCATGCTCAACGACGTTTCGATCCCGCAGCAGATCAAGGCTGTCACCGGGCAGACCGTCGGCAACGACATCGACGCCCTGCGCGCCGCCGGCCGTCTGAACAACGTCAACCTGCTTGGTCTGACGGTGAAGGACCTGTATGACGCCAACACGGTTGCCTGGACGAGCGATTACAACGCCGACCCGGGCTATCCGACCGCAAGCTGGTCGGGGACGAACGCGTCCTCCAATGCAGACGATCTGACGATCGCAACGCACGTGGCCTTCTCTGCGGCTGTGCATGCCCGCATCGCCGGCTTCCAGCTTGCCACCAGCCAGAGCGGGCTGAACAAGAGCGCCGCGTTCAAGTCTTTGTATAAGACCGAATCGTCCTTTGACCTTTCGTTCGGTCTGAAGGCTTATGGCTACACCGACAGCGCGCTGCAGGCCAACACGACGTACTACTATCGGTTCTATCTGGTTTCCGACGACGGCGAATACACCGGCGCGACCTATACCTTCACCACGGGCGACGATGCGTTTACCGTGGCGTCTGCAGGCGTTGTCAGCGGGACCACCGCAACCTTCAAGTCCACAACCGGCATCGATCATGCCGCCTCGGGCAACATGCGCGTCGGCTATCTGGATTTTGCGCTGCTGTATGGCGAAATGAACGACTATCTGCGCCGCGTGCTGGATTCCAAGTTCAACAACCTGCAGTTCTATAACGCCGCGAACGCGACCAAGATCACAAACTTTGTCGGCCATCTGCTGTTCCCGAACTATGAGGATGTGACAGTGACCTTCAGCCAGAACTATGTGAAAGCAGGCACATTTTATAAGGCGATCGGCCTTTACAGCGGCCTGACCGAGTATCTGACCAGCGTGTGGTTCCAGCCCAAGTGGGAAGAGGCGCCTTTGACCGATTCCGCCGGCCGGTATGCCTATACGGTGATCGACGCGATCGATCAGCACCTGACGATGTATGTCAGCACAACGGATCTTCGTTCGGATATGGTCATCGTGATCGGCGGAAAGACCTACAGGATCGATGAGCTGAAAGAAGAAAAGAACGGCGTCTATTACTACTCTGCATATGACAACAACAACCAAAAGGTCACCATCTCGGCGCCCGCCGGCAAGATCAATATCCGCAGCACGCTGACCATCGACGGTAAGACCTATTCCATTGCAGAGCAGCAGACCACGATCCAGCAGGCGACCGACTTCAACGGCAACCGCCTGTATGAGCCGAAAGTGAATTTCGCTTCGGTCATGAATATGCTGCAGGTGGACTATAACGAGATGTCCGCACCGGAAGCGCAGATCAACCGCCCGGCAGACGTTGCGTCGTTCTTTGTGCGCGGCGTGATCGAAAACGCCTATACCATCGGCCCGATCAAATACCTGGTGCAGACGGTGCAGTCCTGGCTGATGATGCACGCGACGACCTGCTTCCCGGCGGTGGAAGCGCTCTTTAAGAACTGGATCGACGCCGGCAAGATCACGAGCGCCCAACTGAAAACATATGAGGGCTTCCTGAATCTGGTTTCCAACGGCAACGACGCCGCGGCGACCGACAAGCTGCAGTTCATCAAGGTTCCGGCAGAGATCATGCTGCTGGCACGCGACGAGGCGGAATGCTTCCTGTATCTGCTGCTGTATCTCAACCTGCTCGGCAACAACAAAAACAACCCGAACGTGGTTGCGACCATGAAGTCCAAGATCAACAGCAACACCTCGCTCAATCTGAAGAGCGAGACCAAAAAGAATCTGTGTTCCTATCTTGACGCGATGCTGCTCGGCGAATACAGAGATTTTTCGCAGAGAATCGTTGCCATTGCGACGGCCAACATCTCCTTTGCGGAAAGCGACGCCAAAAACACCTTCATCGACTTCTGTGCAAAGGTCATCAAGAATTTCTGGAATTTCTTTGACAAGATCTTCCGGAAGATCGACTTCATGCACATCCTGATCAAATAAGAAGTAAATCAAATGCAACCGCGTACGGCAGATCGCTGTGCGCGGTTTTTTTTCGCTGCATGTATAACGCGGCGCATTGCCGGGCATGCTATGATCGAAGCCGCCGCTGACGTGCGGCGTACCGAAAAAACGGTGCGGTGTGTCGGCTGCGGCTTCCCGGAACGCGCATTCGTTTCGGAAGCATCCATTTTCCCGCCGGTTTCACACGAAGCCGGCGGCGCCGAAGAAAGGATCACGTATGAACAACGAATCGATCAACAAGTGCATCGGCTGCACCGTGCGTTCCTGCAAGAACCACGCGCAGGCGGAGGATTACTGCACGCTGCGCTGTGTCTCCATCGGTACGCATGAGCCGCATCCGACCGAACCGCAGTGCGTCGACTGTGAATCCTTCATGCCGCAAAGCGGTATGTAACCGGCAGAGAACATCTGCAAAAGATACTCCCGTTCGCGGGGGTATTTTTTTTCTTGACAAGGCGCGGCATTCCCGATACAATAGTATCATCACGAACAGGAGGGATGACAATGCGCGTTGCGGGCGTGGTGTGTGAATACAATCCGTTCCATGCGGGGCACCGGTACCATCTGGCGCAGACCCGCGCGGGCGGGGCCGACGTGATTGCCGCCGTGATGAGCGGCAACTTTGTGCAGCGCGGCGACCCGGCCATGACGGACAAATGGCGCCGTGCGGCTGCGGCGGTGCGCTGCGGCGCAGACCTGGTGATCGACCTGCCGGTGCCGTGGGCGACGGGGAGCGCGCGCGATTTTGCGTCGGGCGCGGTGGCGCTGCTGAGCGCAGTGGGCGCAGATGTGCTGTCCTTTGGCTGTGAGACCGACGACACGGCGGCATTGAAAGCGCTGGCAGCCGTCAAAGACCGCGCCGACGTCCAGACCGGGGTGAAGCGCCTGACTGCGGACGGTTTGTCGTACCCGGCGGCGCTGGAGCAGGCGGTGCGTACCGTGGACCCGCGTGCCCCGGCAGAGCTTTTGCGCTGCCCGAACAGTGTGCTGGCGCTGGAGTACCTGTCCGCGCTGGAGCGGCTGCACATTTCCATGGACGTCATGGCCATCCGGCGGACCGGCGCGGCGCACGACGCACCGAAAAAAGCGGGCGGCTTTCTCAGCGCGGCGGCCATCCGTGCGCTGCCGTCATTGGACGCGGCGAAGCCCTTTATCCCGCCGGAGGCATTCGCGGCGATGTTCCCCGACGACGGCGGCTTGACCGACCGTGCCGCCTTTGAAACCCTGCTTTTGGGTGTGCTGCGGCGCATGTCAGCGGGCGAGGTCGCGGCCCTTGTGGACGACCGCAGCGGCCTTGCCGACCGCATCACCGACGCCGCGCGGACGGCCTGCACCCTGGACGAACTCTATGCGGCGGCAAAGACCAAAAGCGTCACGATGGCGAAGGTCAAGCGCGAACTGCTGCACGTCCTGCTCGGCGTCGCGCCCGGAACGGCACAGCAGACGCCGCCGTACCTGCGTGTGCTGGCGGCGAACGAACGCGGCCTTGCGCTGCTGAAAGACCGCCGCCCGGCCCTGCCGGTGATGACGCGCCACGCCGACTTTGCCCGCGCCGACGGCTTCACCAAAGCAGTCTATGACATGCAGTGCGTGTCAACGGACCTGTATCTGCTGACAAGAAAACAAAAGCGCCCCTGCGGGGAGGAGCAGCGGCACAGTGTGATTTTAATGGAGAATTGAAAATGGAGAATGGAGAATTTTGTAACGGCAACGTGCGCGGTGATGGCAGATAGCCTGCCCCGCTTGCGGGGAAGGGGCAAAACGCCGCAAAACTTCCCCTTGCATTTTTTGCCCGCCTGTTTGGCCGGGCCTGACCCGTACATAATTAACAAACGCGGTACGAGAGCACCCACGCTTTCGTACCGCGCATTTCTTTTGCGTTTAGTTTTCGCACACCGTTCCGATCACGCAGTCGCCGTTCCCGACGCCCGTCACGCGCACGGCGATTTCTTTGCCGCAAAGGTCTTCGTCGCTTTTTGCCTGCACCGGCAGATAGTTCGCCGTGTAGCCGGTGTAGACGCCTTCTTTCGGCGCGGACTCAAACAGCACCCGGACCGTTTGCCCGATCTGCGACGTGAAAAACCGCTTTCGCAGCTCGTCGCCCAATTGCAGCATCCGCGCGGCGCGCTCGTCCTTGACGCGCTTCGGCAGGTGGCCGGGCAGGGCGGCGGCCTTCGTTCCCTCGCGCACGGAGTAGGGGAAGACGTGCAGCTTTTCAAAGCCGATGCTTTCCATAAAGCGCAGGCTCTCTTCAAAATCGTCGTCCGTTTCGCCGCAGAAGCCGACCATCACGTCGGTCGTCAGCGTGCAGTCCGGGAACGCGGCGCGCAGCTTTTGCGCCAGTGCACGGTATTCGGCGGCGGTGTAGCGGCGGTTCATGCGTTTCAGCGTGCGGTCGCAGCCGCTTTGCAGCGAGATGTGAAACTGCCCGCAGAGCTTTTCGCACCCCGCCAGCGCGTCGATGACGGCGTCGGTCAGGTGGTCCGGCTCCAGCGACCCCAGGCGCACGCGGTCGATGCCGTCGATGCTGTTCGCCAGCCGCACCGCGTCCGGGAAGGTTTTGCCGCTGTCCTGCCCATAGGCGGACAGGTTGATCCCGATGAGCACCACTTCGCGGTACCCCTTCGCGGCGACGGCTTCCAGTTCCGCTTTCAGTTCCTCAAGCGGCTTGGAGCGGACGCGGCCCCGGGCGTACGGAATGACGCAGTAAGAGCAAAAGCGGTTGCAGCCGTCCTCGATCTTGACACAGGCGCGGGTACGCTCGTCAAACGTGGTGATCCGGGCGCCGGTGAAGGGCTCTTTGCTTTCGTGCGCGGGGACCCGAACGACGCGTTTGCCGAATTTCTGATACTCGGCAAGCAGGGCGGGGAGCTGCGCCTGGCTGCGGTGGCCAAGGATGATGTCTGCCTCCGGCAGGGCCTCGGCGTCCTTCGGAAAGGCCTGGGCCATGCAGCCGGTCAGCACAACGATGCTGTCGGGGTGCTCTCGCTTGCAGCGGCGCACGCGCTGGCGGGTCTTCTGGTCGGCAACGGCAGTCACCGTGCAGGAATTGACGATGTAGACGTCGGCGTCTTCATCCGGCGCAACAACGGAAAAGCCCTCGCGCTCCAGCAGCTCGCGCAGCGCCTGGCTTTCGTATTGATTGACCTTGCAGCCGAGGGTATAGATCGCAGCGTTCATACGGACGTCCTCCATGCGTTGATGAGGATATTATAATGCAATCGGCGGTCTTTTGCAAGTTCCCGGGATTATTTTTTTCGCCGCGGCATACACTTCTTTTGAAGGAGTGATGACGATGAAACGAATGCTGGCTCTGATCCTTTGTGTGCTGTTTTTCGGTACCGTCGGCGTGGCGCCTGTGGCTGCCGCCGCGGCGGACGGCGCGGGCGTGACCGTGAAGGCAAAGGCGGCGGTCCTGATGGACGTCGCCACAGGCACGGTATTGTATGAACAGGCGATGCACGACCGGCTTTATCCCGCGTCGGTGACCAAGGTGATGTCGCTGCTTCTGGTGATGGAGGCGCTGGAAAACGGCACGCTTTCGCTGACGGACGAGGTGACCGCCAGCGCCGACGCCGCTGCCAAGGGCGGGTCGCAGATCTGGCTCAAAGAGGGCGAGACCATGACGGTGGACGATCTTTTGAAAGCGACGGTGATCGGCTCGGCCAACGATGCGTGCTGCGCCCTGGCGGAAAAGATCGCCGGCAGCGAAACGGCCTTTGCCGCGCGCATGAACGAGCGTGCGGCACAGCTTGGCATGAACGACACGCACTTTGTCAACTGCACCGGGCTGGACGACGACACGACCGACCATTTGACCAGCGCCTATGACGTGGCTGTGATGTCGCGCGCGCTGCTGGGGCACGACGCGATCCGCAACTATTCCACGGTGTGGATGGACAGTCTGCGCGGCGGCGAAACCGAGCTGGTCAACACCAACAAGCTGGTGCGCTTTTATGAGGGCACGACCGGGCTGAAAACGGGCACGACGTCCAAGGCGGGCTGCTGCATCGCCGCCTCTGCCGAACGCGAAGGTCTGCACCTGATCGCGGTGATCCTCGGCGCTGAAAACAGCAGCGACCGTTTTGAGGGCGCAAAGGCGCTGCTGAACTGGGGCTTTGCCACATTTGAAACGATTCTTCCGGCGGTGGACCCGCTGCTGCTGGCCGACGTGACGGTGTTGGGCGGAACCGAAACGTGCGTGACGCCGGTGCCGACAGCCATCCCGAAGCTGACGATCCAAAAGACGATGAAGGGACATTTGGCGCCGGTGGTCACCCTGCCCGTGGACGTGGAGGCGCCCGTGGCGGCAGGACAGATCCTGGGCAGGATCGATTTTGTGGCCGACGGAAAAACGCTGGCGTCCTGCGACCTGGCGGCGCAGACCGCTGTGCCCAGACGGACGTTTGCAGACGCGATCCGGTGGACGCTGGCGTCTTTGACCCGGCGCGCAGCGTGAAAAACCGGAAAACGGTTGACAAACCGCGGCGTTTGTTGTAAAATATACAAAATTAACTCAAATCGGGCGGCGATGATCTGCGGCCCAACGGAGGTTCCAATGTCATTTCAACTGATTCAAAATTATGTGTCGTCCTTTGTTTCGGACGAAGAGATCGCGGCGTTTCAGCCGGAGATCACAGCCGCGCACAAGGCGCTGCATGAAAAGACCGGCGCCGGCAGCGATTTCACCGGCTGGGTCGATCTGCCCGTCGATTACGACAAAGAGGAGTTTGCCCGCATCAAGAAAGCGGCAAAAAAGATTCAGCAAAACAGCGATCTGCTGATCGTGATCGGCATCGGCGGGTCCTATCTCGGCGCGCGCGCGGTGATCGAATTCATCGGGTCGCAGAATTACAATGTCCTGCGCAAGGGGACCCCGGCAATCTATTTCTCGGGGAACTCGATCTCGTCCACGGCGCTCAACGAGCTGGTGTCGTTGACCGAGGGCAAGGATTTCAGCGTCAACGTGATCTCAAAGTCCGGCACAACGACGGAGCCGGCGATCGCGTTCCGCGTGTTCCGTGAGCTGCTCATCAGCCGCTACGGCAAGGACGGCGCGGCAGAGCGCATCTTTGTCACGACCGACAAGACCAGGGGAACGCTCAAGCAGCTTGCCGACGCCGAAGGGTACGAGACCTTTGTGGTGCCCGACGAGGTGGGCGGCCGGTATTCCGTTCTGACGGCGGTGGGTCTGCTGCCGATCGCCGCGGCCGGCATCGACATCGACGCGCTGATGGCCGGCGCCGCCGACGCACGCAAAGACCTCATGAGCGACCGGCTGGAGGAAAACGCCTGCTATCGCTATGTCGCGATCCGCAACGCGCTGTATCGCAAGGGCAAGGTCATGGAGATGTTTGTCGCCTATGAGCCGGCCTTTACCATGATGAACGAATGGATCAAGCAGCTTTTCGGCGAAAGCGAAGGCAAAGACGGCAAGGGCCTGTTCCCGGTGTCCGCGATCTTTTCGACCGACCTGCACTCTTTGGGTCAGTATATCCAGCAGGGGCAGCGCACGATGTTTGAAACGGTGATCGGTTTTGAGCATCCGCAGAGCGAATATGTCATTCAGACGCAGGAGGGTAACATCGACGGCCTCAACTTCCTGGCCGGCAAGACGATGGACTTCGTCAGCAAAAAGGCGTTCCAGGGGACCGTCCTTGCACACAACGACGGCGGCGTGCCGAACGTGGTCTTTTCGCTGTCCCGGATGGATGAGGCGAATCTTGGGTATCTGATCTATTTCCTTGAAAAGGCGTGCGCCGTGTCCGGCTATGTGCTGGGCGTCAATCCGTTCGATCAGCCCGGTGTGGAAAGCTATAAGCGCAACATGTTTGCCCTGCTTGGCAAACCGGGGTACGAAAAAGAAAAAGAAGCACTTGAACTTCGGCTCTCGAAGTGATATAATAAAACAGGAATGAATTTTCAGAAGGAGGAAATTGATTATGATTTCTCTGATTTTGGGGCACAAGGGTTCAGGCAAAACCAAACATCTGATCGCCTGTGTCAACGAAGCCATCGACACCTCAAAGGGCAACGTCATCTGCGTTGAAAAAGAAACCAAGCTGACCTATGACGTGAACTATCGTGCGCGCCTGATCGCGACGGACGATTATGAAGTGAAGGGCTATGACGCATTCTTCGGCTTTCTGGCTGGCGTTTGCGCCGGCGACCATGACATCACCGACGTGCTGGTGGACGCAACGCTGCGCATCGGCGGCCGCGACTATAACGCGCTGGCCAAGTTCCTGGAGCAGATCTATGAGCTGGCCTCCACGCACGAGAAGGCATTCGTCTTCACGATCTCTGCGGACAAAGAGGAACTGCCGGAATCGATCTTCAATTTCTGCAAAGTGATCTGAGCAAACACAACACTGCAACGGCGGCGGGGCGACCTGCCGCTGTTTAGATGTTAGATGGTAGATGTTAGATGTTAGATCAGAAGGGCGCCGTGCGGTGTGCCGGACGAATTTTGAATCAGCGCGGTTCTGAAAAAGGGTATGGCGCGGTGCGGCGAACGGATGGGAAGGTGACAGGATGGAAGCATTGACGATGGCGTATGAGATTGCCGCAAAAAACAGCGGGTTTTCTGTTGTGTGCGGCGTTGACGAGGCCGGGCGCGGGCCGCTGTGCGGGCCGGTGTGCGCGGCAGCGGTGATTTTGCCGGACGGCTGCGTGATCGAGGGCCTGAACGATTCCAAAAAGCTCAGCGAAAAAAAGCGCGAGCAGCTGTTTGACGTCGTCAAAGAGACGGCGGTCAGCTACGGCGTCGGCATGGCGACGGCCAAAGAGATCGACGAGATCAACATTCTGCAGGCGACCTTCCTTGCCATGCGGCGGGCCGTGGCGCAGCTTTGCCCGCAGCCGGACCTCGCGCTGATCGACGGCAATCAGCGGCCGGGCCTGCCCTGCGCCGAAGAGACGATCGTCAAGGGCGACGCAAAGTGCATGTCCGTTGCGGCGGCGTCCATCCTGGCCAAGGTGACGCGGGACCGCTATATGCGCGAGCTGGACAAGCGGTACCCGCAGTACTGCTTTGCACAGCACAAGGGCTACGGCACCAAGCTGCACTATGAAAAGCTTGCCGAATACGGCCTGTGCGAAGAGCACCGCCGCACGTTCCTGAAAAAGATCCTCGGCGAACCGAACGAAAAAAAGGAAACAGGCGACCGTGGGGAAGACGTCTGTGCGCGGTACTATGAAAAGCATGGCTACACCGTGATCGCACGGAACTTCCATTCGCGCTACGGCGAGATCGACGTGATCGCGGAAAGCGACACGCAGTTGGTCTTCATCGAGGTCAAGACCCGCGCCGAAGGGCAGGCGACCCTGCCGTGCGAGGCGGTGGATCAAAAGAAAATGCGGCGGCTGACGCAGACGGCGCAGATGTTTCTGACGCAGTACGACAAAGAGCGGCAGATGCAGTTTGACGTCTTTGAGGTGCTGACCCGCGACGGCCGGCCCGTGAAATGTCGCCGGCTGGAAAATGCGTTTGACGAAAGCTGCCCGGATATGTAAAAAAGCATTTACTTCTTTGATATTTTATGTTATACTAAACTAATACGGATCAAACCATGGAGGGGAACGCTATGTTATATACCAGCACAAGAGACAAAACGGTGCGCGTGTCGTCGGCACAGGCGATCGCGCAGGGCATTTCCAAAGACGGCGGCCTGTTCGTACCGGAAAGCATCCCGGCCATCACACCGGACTTTATCGCGTCGCTGCTGCCGCTGAGCTATATCGAGCGGGCAAAAAAGATTCTGGCGCTGTATCTGACCGACTTCACGCCGGAGGAGATCGACCTTTGCGTGAACGGCGCGTATCAGGCCGGCAAGTTTTCCAGCAACAAGGTGGCGCCGCTGCAAAAGATCGCCGACGGCGCAAACATTCTGGAGCTGTGGCGCGGCCCGACCTGCGCGTTCAAGGATATGGCGCTGCAGCTTCTGCCGTACCTTTTGACCACAGCGGCCAAAAAGACCGTGGCAGACAAGACGATCGTCATTCTGGTCGCAACCTCCGGCGACACCGGCAAGGCCGCGCTGGAAGGCTTCAGGGACGTTCCCGGGACGAAGATCATGGTCTTTTATCCCAACGACGGCGTCAGCCCGATGCAAAAGCTCCAGATGACGACGCAAGAGGGCGGCAACGTCTGCGTCTGCGCGATCAACGGCAACTTTGACGACGCGCAGAACGGCGTCAAAAAAATCTTCACCGACCCGGCTGTGGCGGCAAAGCTTGATGAAAACGGCATGATGTTCTCGTCGGCAAACTCGATCAACTGGGGCCGGCTGGTGCCGCAGATCGTCTATTACATCTCGGCCTACTGCGACATGATCGAGGCGGGTGAGGTCAAAAACGGCGAAGAGATCAACATCGTCGTCCCGACCGGGAACTTCGGCAACATCCTCGCGGCGTACTATGCCAAGGCGATGGGCGTCCCCGTCAAGACGCTGGTCTGCGCCTCCAACGCCAACAACGTGCTGACCGACTTTCTCACCACGGGCGTCTATGACCGCAACCGTGCGTTCTATACCACAACGTCGCCGTCGATGGACATTCTCATTTCGTCCAATCTGGAGCGGCTGCTGTTCCACCTGGCCGGCGACGACGACAAGCGTGTTGCGGCGTGGATGCGGTCACTGTCCGCAACCGGGACCTATACTGTGGAAAAGGACATCAGGGAGCAGCTTCTGGCGCTGTTTGCCGCCGGCTGCTGCGACGACGAAGCCACGAAGGAAACGATTCAAAAGACCTATGCGGCCGGGTATCTGTGCGACACGCACACCGCCGTTGCGGTCAACGTCTTTGAGGCGTACCGGGAACGCAGCGGCGACCGCACGCCGACCGTGATCGCGTCCACCGCGAACCCGTATAAATTCTCTGCCGCCGTGCTGCGCGCGGTCCTGGGCAGCGTGCCCGCCGACGCGGACGAATTCGATCAGGTGGAGCTGCTGATCGAGACCACGGGCGAGCCTTGCCCGAAGCAGTTGGCCACCCTGCGCGGAAAGGCGCCGCGCTTCACCGCCTGCTGTGAAAAAGACGATATGGAGCGGCAGGTCTATGACATGCTGGGGATCGGCTGACAGTAAATGATGAACCATTCCGGAGGTGAGGACTGTGTCGCTGTTTGCGCTGGGCGACCCGCATTTGTCGCTTGGAGCCGATAAGCCGATGGACATTTTTCCCGGCTGGAATGATTATGTCACCCGCATGGAGCGCGGCTGGCGCGCTTTGGTGAAAGAAGACGACACGGTCGTTTTGCCGGGCGATATCTCCTGGGCGATGAGTCTGGAACGGACGAAAGCCGACTTTGCGTTCTTGAACAGTCTGCCCGGGCAAAAGATTTTGCTGAAGGGGAACCACGATTACTGGTGGAGCACGCGCAAAAAGATGGACGCTTTTTTGGAAGAGAACGGCTTTTCCACCCTCAGAATCCTGCACAACAACGCCTATCGCATCGGCGATTTCACCGTTTGCGGCAGCCGCGGCTGGTTTTTTGATGCCGAGACCGACGCCGGCAAAAAGGTGCTGCTGCGCGAAGCGGGGCGGCTGCGCATGAGCATTGCCGCGGGCAAACAGCTTGGCGGCACGCTGCTGGTGTTTTTGCATTATCCGCCGGTGTCCACCCTGCAGACATGCGACGAGCTGATGCAGGTGCTCAAGGAAGAGGGCGTCACGCGCTGCTATTACGGCCATCTGCACGGGGCGTCGCGGTTCAACGCCGTGATCGGGCCGTATGACGGCATCGATTTTTCGCTTGTTTCGGCGGATCACCTCGGATTTTGTCCGAAAATCATTAAAAAATTTTAAAAAAAGCATGGAAATTCTTGACATTATCTGTTATAATAATCAGGTTAAATTTCATAATGGGTGAATATAAAAAATGACTTGACCCGTTACAATGCAAAGGAGCAGAAAAAATGAGTCTGAAATCAGCAACCAAAACCGACGAAGCCAATGTCCATTCCCTTGAAATTTCCATCGCTGCCGAGGATTTTGAAGCGGCGATCAACAAGGCGTTTGCAAAGACCAAAAACCGCATTCAATTGCCCGGCTTCCGCAAGGGCAAGGTGACCCGCAAAATGGCAGAGGCCTTTTACGGCAAGGGCTTTTTGTATGAAGACGCGCTGGATCTTTGCTATCCCGAGGCGGTGGACGCCGCGATCAAGGAAGCGGAGCTGGACGTTGTCGGTACCAAGAGCGCAGACGTCAAAGAAATCGGCGAAAACGGCGTGGAGCTTGTGGTCGAAGTGTTTGTCAAGCCCGACGTGGAGCTGAAGGCGTATAAAGAGCTGACGGCGACGCAGTTTGCCGCGGAAGTGACCGAGGAAGAGGTGCAGAACAAGATCGACGAGCTGGTGCATCGCAATGCCCGCATGGTCTCTGTGGAAGACAGAGCGGCGCAGGACGGCGACACCGCGGTCATCGACTTTGAAGGCTTTGTGGACGGCGAGGCGTTTGAAGGCGGCAAGGGCGAAGAGTATGAGCTCAAGCTCGGGTCCAACACGTTCATCCCCGGCTTTGAGGCGCAGATCGTCGGCCACAATCCCGGCGACGAATTTGACGTGAACGTGACCTTCCCGCACGAGTACCAGGAGGACCTGGCAGACAAGGACGCCGTCTTCAAGGTCAAGCTGCACGAGATCAAGATGGAAGAGCTGCCCGAGGTGGACGACGAATTTGCACAGGACGCCGCAGACTGCGACACCGTGGACGAGCTGAAAAAATCCCTGGCCGACGAGATCAAGGCGCACAAGGAAGAGGCAAACGAGCATGAGATCAAGCATCAGTTGTCTGAGCAGTTGGTCGACAACCTGGTGGCCGAGATTCCGGCGTGCATGATCGACACCGAGGTTGACAACCGCGTGCGCGACATCGACTATCGGCTGTCTTCACAGGGCCTGAACATCGAAACCTATCTGCAGTATATGGGCACGACGCTGGACGACTATAAAAAGCAGATGCGCGCTGACGCGGAATTCGCCGTGAAGCTGCGCCTGGCGCTGGAAAAGATCGCCGCGCTGGAAGAGATCGAAGTGACGGACGAAGCGCTGGAAAAAGAATATGAAAAATTCGCCGGCGACTATCAGATGGACGTTGAAAAGATCAAGACGATCCTGCCCGCCG
Source organism: Clostridia bacterium (assembly GCA_017434855.1). Classification (GTDB taxonomy): domain Bacteria; phylum Bacillota; class Clostridia; order Oscillospirales; family Acutalibacteraceae; genus UBA6857. The sequence continues at coordinate 98,656 of JAFRUA010000028.1, read as the reverse complement.
ACCAACTGAAAAAGGACATGGCGATCGACAAGGCGCAGGACTTCATCCGCGAGCACGCGATCGTGACGACCAAGGCAGCGGACGAAGCGGCAGACGAAGCCGCTGACGAGGCCCCGGCCGAGGAAAGCGCAGCCGACGCTGATTAAAGCGCGGCAAATCAACCAACCCTGAAACAAGACGGCTGCCCCGGTCAGCGACCGGGTGCGGCGGCAAAAATCAAATGAAACGGAGGCTATTTTTATGCCATTGGTTCCATATGTCATTGAACAGACCAACCGCGGCGAGCGGCAGTTTGACATCTTTTCCCGTTTGCTGAACGACCGCATCGTCGTTTTGTCAGACGAGGTGAATGATTCCACGGCGTCGCTGGTGGTGGCACAGCTGCTGTTCCTGGAAAGCCAGGACGCGGAAAAGGACATCAGCTTTTATATCAATTCCCCGGGCGGCTCCGTCAGCGCCGGCCTTGCGATCTATGACACGATGCAATACATCAAGTGTGATGTCTCCACGATCTGCATGGGTCTTGCGGCCAGCATGGGCGCGTTCCTGCTGTCTTCCGGCGCCAAGGGCAAGCGCTTTGCCCTGCCCAACAGCGAGATCATGATCCATCAGCCCTCCGGCGGTGCGCAGGGGCAGGCGACCGAGATCGAGATCGTTGCGAAGCATATCCTGCGTACCAAAGAAAAACTCAATCGCATTCTGTCGGAAAACACCGGCAAGCCGATCGAGCAGATCGCGCTGGACACAGACCGCGACAATTTCATGAGCGCACAGGAAGCGCTGGAATACGGTCTGGTCGATCAGGTCCTGACGAAGAGAGCGTAGTTTTAGAAGTTCATTGAAGCGAAGGGCCGTCTGCCATTCGGTGCAGGCGGTTTTTCAAAGGAGACGATTTCATGGCGAGAGACGATGAGCACAAGGACAAGCCGGTGCGCTGTTCCTTTTGCAACAAACCGCAAAGCGAAGTCGGAACGCTGATTGCCGGCCCCGGCGTTTATATTTGCGACGAGTGCGTGGACCTGTGCCAAAGCATCATTGACGAAGAGCCCAACGCACGCAAGCGCGGCGGCAGCAAGGAGCAAAAGCCGCTGCCGAAGCCGCATGAGCTGAAGGAAAAGCTGGATGAGTACGTCATCGGGCAGGAGGAAGCAAAAAAGGCGCTGAGCGTTGCGGTTTATAACCATTATAAGCGTGTGCTTTCCAAGGGTGCGCACGAGGTGGAGATCACCAAGAGCAACATCCTGATGCTCGGCCCCACCGGCGTGGGCAAGACGATGCTTGCGCAGACGCTGGCGCGGATTCTGGACGTGCCCTTTGCGATTGCTGATGCAACCACATTGACGGAAGCCGGCTATGTCGGTGAGGACGTGGAAAACATTTTGCTGCGGCTGATCCAGGCGGCGGACTATGACATTGAGCGTGCGGAGCGCGGCATCATCTATGTGGATGAGATCGACAAGATCTCGCGCAAGTCCGAAAGCACGTCCATCACCCGCGACGTCAGCGGCGAGGGCGTGCAGCAGGCGCTTTTGAAAATTCTGGAGGGCACGGTTTCCAATGTTCCCCCCCAGGGCGGCCGCAAGCACCCGCAGCAGGAATTCATCCAGATCGACACCACCAACATCCTGTTCATCTGCGGCGGTGCGTTTGACGGCATCGAGCGCATTGTTGAGAAACGGCTGGGCAACTCCGGCCTCGGTTTTGGCGCCAAGATCCGCACCAAGCAGGAGGTGGAGGCCAGCCGCCTGATGCAGCAGGTGGTGCATCACGATCTGGTCAAGTATGGCCTGATTCCGGAGCTGGTGGGCCGGTTGCCGGTGATCACGGCGCTGCAGGCGCTGGATGAAGACGCGCTGGTAAGGATCATGACCGAACCGAAAAACGCGCTCATCAAGCAGTACCAATACATTTTCTCAATGGATCAGGTGACGCTGGAATTTGAGCCGGACGCGCTGCGGGCGATCGCAGAAAAAACGCTGGAATACAACACCGGCGCGCGCGGCCTGCGCTCTGTGGTTGAAAAGCTGCTGATGGCGCTGATGTATGACATTCCGTCAGACACCACCGTTTCAAAGATCATCATCACAAAAGACGCGGTCAACGGAACGGGCGAGCCGATTCTGGAGCACGGCGAGCGGCCCACGGCGCCCGAAGGAAAGGCACAGCGCAGTTTTTCGGCAAAAAAATAAAAGAAAATGGGGAGTTTCTTGATTTTTTCTGTTGACATTTCGCTCCCTTGTATGTTACAATAACTCGGTACAAAAAGTTCGGAGGTTTCACATTATGACACCACTTCAGATTGCATTGTCCATCACGATCATCCTTCTTTCCGTTGTGATCACCATTCTGGTGCTTTTGCAGGAAAGCAAGCAGCAGGGCCTGTCCGGCGCGATTTCCGGCGCGGCAGAGACCTTCTTTGGAAAGAACAAGGGCAGAACGATGGAAGCGAAGCTGGAGAAGTTCACAAAGATTGCGGGCGTTCTCTTCTTCGTGCTGGCGCTGGTTTCTTCGCTGCTGGTTTTGTTCGGCAAATAAGCACGGCGCGGGCAGCATCATCAAATTCAACATTCATTTGCGGCAGACCGGTTTGGCTTGCCGCAACTTTTCGTTGTGCGGCGGTCTGCGCGCACTGGCGGATGCGGCGCTTGCCGTCACTCTGCCTAATTTTCGGCGGAAAAATTTTACTTGCTTTTTGTCAGTTTTATTGATAAAATATTAAACAGGAGAATTTGCTGCCCGGATCGGCGGCGAAGAGGAGAGATGCCCGGTGGCACAGGCGGAAAAAGAAGTCTTTCACAAGTCAACGTTTGACAATATTCCTCAGGAAAAGCGAAACAAGATCCTGGAGGTTGCAACCCGGGAGTTTGCTGCCTGCGGGTTTGAAAACGCCAACATCAACACCATTGCCAAAAAAGCGGGCGTCAGCGTCGGCTCGCTGTATAAGTATTTTGACACGAAATCCGATCTGTTCCTGACCACGGTCTCGTTCGGCATCGATACGCTGGAGCAGTTGCTGGAGCAAGTAACAAGCAACGATGAAGACCTGATGATCAAGTTTGAAAAGATTCTGCGCGCCGCGATCCGCTTTTCGCGCGAGATGGACGTGATGATCAAGCTTTATAACGAGTTTACGACGGAAAGCAACGTTGAACTGGGCCGCCAGCTGATCGACCGGATGGAGGCGCTGACGGCAAGAGCGTATAAGATGGCGATTGTGCAGGGGCAGGTGGCCGGCGAGGTTCGCCTTGATATCGATCCCGGCATGGCGGCGTTTCTGGTGGACAACATTCTGATGAGCGTGCAGTTTGCCTATTCCTGCACCTATTATGCCGAACGCCTGAAAATTTATGCCGGCGACGACATTTTTCAAAAAGATGACTTTGTGATTGAAAACATCCTGCGCTTTGTCAAAGCTGCATTGAAACCGCAAAAATATCCGGAAAGGATCGATCAAATATGAAATATGTACTTGCCTATGACATCGGAACGACCGGCGTCAAAACCTGCCTGTTTGAAATTGATGAAGACATCCGCCTGGTTGCCGACGCCAACGAGGGGTACCCGCTGTATGTGCTTCCGGACGGCGGCGCGGAGCAGGACCCCGATGAATGGTGGGCCGCAATGTGCAGTACCACCCGTGCGGTTCTTGAAAAATCAAACCTTTCGGCCGAAAAGATCGACGGCATTTCTTTCTGCTCGCAGGGGCAGGGGCTGGTTCTGGTTGACAAGGACGGCAAGCCGGTGCGCCGCGCCATGAGCTATATGGATCAGCGTGCCCGCAAGGAACTCAAAGAGGGCTTTGCAAACGGACTGCAGGTTGCCGGCGCAAACGTGTTCAAGCTGCTGCCCGCACTGATGATCACCGGCGCCGCGCCGCTGTCGGTCAAGGACCCCGTGTGGAAATACAACTGGGTCAAGAACAATGAGCCGGACGTGTTCAAGCGCGTCTATAAATGGCTGGACGTCAAAGAGGCGCTGATCTGCCGCATGACGGGCGAGTTCGTCATGACGCAGGACACGGCGTTCGGCGCGCTGCTGTATGACCTGAAAAAGAAACAGTGGAGCGCCAAGATGTGCAAAATGTGCGGCGTGAACATCGACCACCTGCCGCGCATCATCAAGTCGGCCGACAAGGTCGGCGGCCTGACCGCGCAGGCGGCGAAAGACCTTGGGCTTGCCGAGGGGACCGCAGTGTTTGGCGGCGGCATGGACGCGTCGCTGATCGGCGTCGGCGCCGGCGCTGCCTCGATCGGAAAGACGCATATTTACATGGGGACCTCCGGCTGGGTTTCGACTGCGGTACCGCCGAAAGCGCTGGTGGATACCGCGACGATGGTTGCCGCGGTGGTCGGCGCGTCGGAAAAGACGTTCAACTATTGGGCGGAGCTGGAGACGGCGGCCAAGTGTGTGGAATGGGTGAAGGACCACCTTGCGCTTGACGAAGTGGGCATCTATATGAAAAAGCACGACGTCACCCAGACCGACGATATGGAAAAGAAATACACGTCGCTGTATACCTATCTGCAGGACGTTATCAAGACGGTTCCGGCCGGGTCCAACGGCGTGGTCTTTACCCCCTGGTTCCACGGCAATCGCTGCCCGTTTGAGGACCCGAACGCCCGCGCCATGTTCTTTAACATGAGCCTGGATACCGGCAAGAGCGAATTGATCCGCGCCGTGGTGGAGGGCGTGTGCTTCCACATGCGCTGGATGCTGGAAGCGCAGGAGAAAAAGGTCAAGAGCAGCGACGCGATCCGCTTTGTCGGCGGCGGTGCACTGGGTGAAACGACGTGTCAGATCCTGGCGGATTGCCTGGGCAAAACGATCGAAACGGTGCCGTCGTCACAGAACGTGGGCGCCGTGGGCGCGGCGGCGGTGGTGGCCGCGGGCCTTGGCCTGGTGGACGACGTCAACGATACCGAAAAATTCATCAAGGCGGCAAAAACCTATCGGCCTGACCCGGGCGTCAAGGCGGTCTATGACAAAAACTTCGAGGTCTTTAAGCAGCTTTATCCGGCAAACAAAAAAGGCTTTGCCATGCTCAACGGCTGATCGGGTGGCAGCCTGAACTGAATCACCGTTTGAATCACGGGTGTCCGAAGGCGGGTATCCGTGATTTTTTCTGCTTTTGTACCTTTTTATTTCTGATTTGGCAATTTAAATCCATGGACCTATGCTAAAATAATATTCGTGAAATTGTACGAAAACCGGCGATTTCAACAACAGATGCAAAGGGGAAATATTCATGGGTCTTATCAAAGCAGGGCTCGGCGCGTTGAACTCCACGCTCGCCGATCAATGGAAGGAATTCTTCTACTGTGATTCACTCGACGCCGATACGCTCGTCGTCAAAGGACAGAAGCGCACGTCCTCCCGCTCCTCCAACACCAGGGGCAGTGACAACATCATCACCAACGGCTCCGGCATCGTCGTCAACGACGGCCAGTGCATGATCATCGTGGAGCAGGGGAAGGTCGTTGAAGTCTGCGCCGAACCGGGCAACTTCACGTACGACACGTCCAGCGAACCGTCGATCTTTTCCGGCAACCTCGGCGAAAGCATCAAGGAGAGCTTCCGGACGCTCGGCCGCCGTTTTACCTACGGCGGTGACACCGGCAAGGATCAGCGGGTCTATTACTTCAACACCAAAGAGATCATCGACAACAAATTCGGAACCAAGAACCCGATCATGTTCCGCGTGGTCGACAAGCGCATCAATCTGGAAACGCTGGTCGAGATTCGCTGCAACGGCGTTTATTCCTACAAGATCGTGGACCCGATCCTGTTCTACACAAACGTCTGCGCCAATGTGACGGACGAGTATCGCCGCGAGCAGATCGACGGTCAGCTCAAGACGGAATTTGTGGATGCACTGGCCGGCGGCATGAGCGAGTTGGCAGATCTGGAAATGCGTCCGGATCAGATCCACAGGAACACCAAGGAACTCAAGGACGCGATGAACCGCGAGCTGAGCGCGGATTGGGGCCGTCTGCGCGGCCTGACGATCGTTTCGATCGCGATGAATCCGATTACCCTCAAGCCGGAAGACGCCGAAAAGATCAAGCAGTATCAGCGCGCCTATACCACGGCCCGCGACCCGGCGATGGGCGGCGGTGTTCTGGTGGATGCGATGGCCGGCGCGATGGGCGACGCGGCCAACAACCCGAACGGTGCGATGAACGGCTTCATCGGCATGGGAATGCCTTTGAACATGATGGGCAATCAGGCGGCAAGCATGTTCGCCATGGGTCAGCAGCAACAGCAGGGCTACCCGCAGCAAGGTTATCCGCAGCAAGGTTATCCGCAGCAGGGTTATCCGCAGCAAGGCTACCCGCAGCAGGGCTACCCGCAGCAGGGCTATCCGCAGCAGGGCTATCCGCAGCAAGGCTATCCGCAGCAGGGCTACCCGCAGCAGGGTTACCCGCAGCAAGGATACCCGCAGCAAGGTTACCCGCAGCAAGGTTACCCGCAGCAAGGCTATCCGCAGCAGGGCTACCCGCAGCAAGGTTACCCGCAGCAAGGTTACCCGCAGCAAGGTTACCCGCAGCAGGGCTACCCGCAGCAGGGCTATCCGCAGCAGGGTGAGCCGCAGCCGCCGGTTCCGGGCCAGCCCGACCCGAACGGCAGCCCGGAGAACGGACCGGCGCAGCAATAAGCGCAGAATCACAATGAATCAAAAGAGGTGGACAGATGGCTGAAGTCTTAGATTTTAAATGTCCGCAATGCGGCGGCCAACTGGAGTTTGACGCCAAAACGCAGAATTTGAAATGTCCGTACTGCGACAGTGTCTTTTCGCCGGAGTATCTCAGGCATCAGGACGCGGGGCTTGCCGGCGGCACACCGGATACCGCGCAGCCGCAGCAGCAGGATCCCGAGTGGGGCGTTGTCAGCGAGCCGTGGGAGTCTGAGTTGAATGTTTATATCTGCAATTCCTGCGGCGGTGAGATCATCAGCGACGAAAACACGATCTCGACGGCCTGCCCATATTGCGGCAACCCGGTGGTGCTGGCCGGCCGTGTGTCGGGCGTGCTCAAGCCGGACTATGTGATCCCGTTTAAGCTGGACAAAAAAGACGCCAAGGCAAAAATGAAACGGTTTGTGGAGTCCAAAAAGTTTGCGCCGTCCCTGTTCAAAAGCGAAAACAAGCTCAAAGAGATCAAGGGCATCTATGTGCCGTACTGGCTGTTCGATTCCGAGGTCGAGGCGTCGATCAACTTCGTCGGTACCCATGTCCGCCATTGGTCCGACAGTGATTACAATTACACAGAGACCAGCTTTTTTGATGTATACCGCGCGGGGTCCATGCGGTTTGAAAACGTGCCGGTGGACGGCTCGACCAAGATGCCGGACGACCTGATGGAATCGCTGGAGCCGTTCGATTTCAAAGAGGCGCTTGATTTCCAGACGGCGTATCTGTCCGGCTATCTGGCCGACAAGTATGACGTGCCGGTGGAATCGTGCATGCCGCGCGCCGACGAACGGACCGGCGACAGCGCGGAATCTGCCCTGCGCAGCACCGTGAACAACTATGCCACGCTGACCACAAAGACCAGAAAGATTCAGCGGAAAGAAGGCCGGTCAAAGTATGCGCTGTATCCCGTCTGGATTTTGAACACCATGTATCAGGGAAAAAAGTACACCTTCGCGATGAACGGCCAGACCGGCAAGTTCATCGGGAATCTGCCGATTTCCAAGAAGAAGGTCGCCGCGCTCTTCAGTGCGGTCGCAGCCGCCTCCGGCGCAGTCGTGTTCGGTCTCGGCTGTCTGATCGGGATGTTTTAAGGGGGTGGCGATATGAAAAAGCTTGCTTTGATTCTGTTCGCCCTTCTGCTTCTGGGGTGCTTTGCGGTCCCGGCCCTGGCAGCTGAAACGCCGTATGTTTCCATCGACGCCGATCTAACCGAAGAACAGGCCGCCGAACTCAATGCGCTGGAAAAACACATTGAAGAGACCTACGGCTTTGAAGCGGCGTTCTGGCTGGATAATACCTTGCCTGACAGCGACAGCTTCACGTCTGATGTGAAGTCGTTCATGTATCAGCACACGGCGACCACGAACGCGATGGCGTTCGGCGTGTCGGCAGAAAGCTATTTTGTCGCTTCCATGGGAAAGGCCGCGAACTACGTCACGAACGATGACGCGGATACGCTGTATGCTGCCATCAAAGACGCTGACAGGCGCGGTGATTCCTATGCCGCGGCAGTGCAGTTCTATGAAGGCTTGACGCAGCTTCTGAAAGAAAAGACGCGGCCCGCGGAGCTGCCCAAAACGAACCTGCGCCTGATGGACGCGGCGGATGTGCTGACGGCGGACGAAGAAGCGACGCTGCTTGACAGGCTGAACAAGGTCAGCGAACAATACAAGTTCGACTTTGTGATCGTGACGGTGCCCGATACAAACAACTGGGAGCTTGAGGCGTTTGCCGGTGAATACTTTGTGCAGAACAATTTCGGCTACGGCGAGGATCAGCTCGGCTGCACGCTGGTGTTTGATCTGGGCGGGTGGCAGTGGTATGTTTCTGCGCCGGACGGCGAAAGCGCGGACGCGGTCAATCTGTACTGCATCGACTATCTGGCGGACCACACCGACTTTCAGGACGATCTGCGCGGCGAAAAGTATTACGACGCATTTGACGGGTACATCGACTTTGTGACGGACTGCGTGAATGAAGCGCAGGTCAAAAAGCCGTACGGCACGCATCACCGCATCGACAACGCCAAGCACAAAACGATCGGCGTGATCGTTTCACTGGTGATCGGCCTGATCATTTCTGCGATCACAACCAAATCGGTCAAATCCGGCTATACCAACGCTGTGCACAAAAACAGCGGTGCCGGCGACTATCTGGTACAAAACAGCCTGGTGATGCGCGACAGCCGCGATCAGTTCCTGTATACGACCGTGAACAAAACGCCGCGGCCAAAAGACAACGACAGCGGCAGCAGCAGTTCAGGCGGACGCTCCAGCGGCGGAACGCATTACACCAGCTCGTCCGGGCGCAGCTTCACCGGCGGCGGGCGAAAACTGTAAGTCGTGCAAAATTTTTATAACAAAATGAAAGTTTTGTGAATATTTAAAAATTTCCTTGAATTTTCCCGCAAGATGTGCTACACTCTTCGCAGGTGAAAAATGGATCACCAATCTTAATACGGAGGTAACACCATGGATAAAGTCATCGCTCTCTTCAATCAGGTGCTTGACTTCTTCAAGAACAACGAAAGCGTTGCTTCTCTGATCGAAATGATCAAGGGCTTCATTTCTAAGTTCCTGACCAAGGAAGAAGCTACGGAGGAATAATTCCGAAGGAATAGCCGCTGCTCCCCGCGGAGCGGCGGTTTTTCTTATGCGCTGACGGCCTTTTTAAGCAGGGGGGTACGGCCCAAAACCGGGTTTGGATATATTCACCAAAAAAGCGATGCTGTTTTTGTGAAAGAAATCAATTGTGCAATTGTAAATAATGTGTTAATATATTTGACAGAGACGAGCTCTCAAAACTTTATGATTGGAGGAAGACCTATGATTACTCTGCTTGAAAACCTGTCCAAGCTTGCCAGCGGCATCATGATGCTCATCAAGGCGATCCTGATCCTGACCGAAACGATCGAACAGGATAACACCAAGATTGATGACGCGAACACGGCGGTCACTGATTTCATCACCGTTCTGGAAGGTCTTGATTACAGCGCTGTTGAATGATTTCAGCACAATCTTTGCGTAACCATGAAGAAAGTCGGCAAGCGCCGGCTTTTTTCTGATTTCAGGCGCTTGATTCTTGTTTAAAAAATTTAAAAAAAATCAGGTTTTCCTATTGTTTTTTTGTGACGAATATGTTACAATACAACGCGGAAGCTTGGGCGGCAGACCAGATTTATGCCGGGCTTATCATGTTGCAGGAGGAAAAATCATGGAGAATTTTGATCAGCTCATGGGCATGCTCTTTGGTATCGTGAAAGCGGTTTTGAATTTCTTTCGTGCTGTCGGCAAGTTTGACGAGAGTGACCTCGGCAAACTCAACGGCATTCTTGGGAAAATCAATAAAGGCGCCGGCGAAATCAAAGATATGAAAGAAGAAATGGAAAACATCTGATTGCAATGAAGAAGCTGGATTATCACCACTTTAATTCAAAAAGGAGGTTTGGTCAATGGATACCTTTAAGCAGATGATTGGAATGCTGATGACGTTCTTTAAGATTTTGGTCAGCGTTCTGGCGATGCTGGACGTTTCTGACGAGGCGGAAAGAGAAGCGCTTGACACGATGTTTGACGAGATCAACAATGCTGTCAACGGCACGACCGAGGCTGCCACCGAGGCATAAGTCAACAAATAGAAGTGCGGGACGGCCGACGGTCGGTTCCGCCTTTTGTTTTGTACGCGGGCAGCAGACCGGCGGCAGAAAACAACGCGCCGCCATTTTGACGCGGTGAAAGCGGGCATGGCGCCTGTGAAGAAAACTTTACAAATCATTTAAAATATTTTAAAAAAACGGGGCGTGCTCTTGCAAACGTCGCCGCGCTGTGATACAATGCAGACAGGAGAACAAGGAAACTTGTTCCAAATTATTTTGAAGGAGGAATCGTGATGAAATTCGATTACAAAAAGATCATCGACTTCTTTGCCGGCTTTATTAAAGCGCTGACCCAGTTCCTGACGACGCTTGGCCTTGAGAATAAAAATCGGGGCGCCATTGACGGGTTCATGGACGACATTCAGGATATGGTCAACAACGCGGAATAAAAGCGAATGATCAAACGCGGGGGACGCTCCGCGTTTTTTTGTACGACCTGTGAAGCGATTGCGAAATAGATAAGAAAAAATTTTGAATTTTTTTTGAAAAACCTATTGCATTTTCTGGAAAGCCGTGCTATAATACACAACAGAGATGAGAGCTCGTCTCAAGAAATAATTTTTGGAGGTATATACCATGTACGAAAAACTCACTGATGCTTTCAAACTCGCGAAGATCTTCTTTAAGCACCTGATCGCCCTGTTCGAGATGCTTGGCCTCAACGTTCCCTATGACATGATCAAGGAAGTTGACGACATGGCTGACGACGCGATCGCCTCCGGTATCCCCGCGAAGTACATCGACTAATTATAAGTCATATTAAAAAGCCGAGGTTCGCCTCGGTTTTTTTTGTTTTTATAGAGTGAGTCATCACTTCCTGACACTATATGATTATCAAGACAAAAACGGCCGCAGGAATGGTTCCCACGGCCGTTGTGTACATGTGTCGGTGAATTCTTATTCGCCGGTCAGTTTCCCGATCAGGCCAAAGAACTGGCCCAGTCTGCGGTGAAAGAGCTGCAGCAGACGGTTCTGTTTGACGCCGCCCCCGCCGATGGTGGACAATGCTTCGGCAAAGTTAAAAATGCCGTCGATCAGCGTTGCAATCTGTGACATGAGAGATCCTCCTATTCTATATACGCGGCATGTGCCGCTTTGGATAAACTTATTATATCACAGTTTTTTCAAAAATGGAAGAGCTTTTTGGATTTTAGATCTTTGAATTCGCTGTTAGATGCCGTAACGGACAGGGCGATGTTTTCGCTTGATTTTTCAGGTGCTTTGTGGTATAAGAATTATCCGCCGGCGTTCCCAACGGAACAGATCGGCGGATGTTTTTTGTTTGACTGTTTGGGTTTATTGCCCGTTCATCTTTTTCCACAGGATCTCGACCAGTTCCTGGGCCGCGACAAAGTTGGATTCTTTGGACGGGTGGCCTGCAATCGCGGGGGGATAGATGTCCATATAAAACTTGAGCGGCGCATACGTCACGCCGGCGTCGCCGGTCGATGCGCTGTAGGCCTGAACGGCCTGCACGATGTACGGATACAGTTTGTCGTTCATGTCGCCAAGGACGCAGAAAATGAACGCGCCGGGGTTCCGGGAACGGACCATGGACAGCAGTTCCTGATACTTTGCAACAAATTCCTGACACCGTGCTTCGGTGCAGCAGTAGTTGTTGGCGTCGTTGGTGCCGAGATTGATGACAATATAATGCGGCTGATTTTCCGCAAAGCTCCAGGTGGCAGCGGCGTCGTCCACATTGGTGCAGTTGGTCAGCGCCTTGTCATAGCACCGCGAGAGCACAGCGTCCGCTTTCAGCGAAGCGTTGGCCGAAAACCCCGACACCACGCCATAGCCGGAATAGGCGACGCCCCAGCAGTCGGCGCCCAGTGCCGTGGCGCTGAGATAGGCATAGGTCTCGCTGAAGTTTTGCGTGCGGGTAGAGAACGCAGCATTTGCGTTGGGCTCGTCCAGCCCGTAGCCCGCAGTGATGGAATCGCCGATGAACTCGATGCGCAGCTTTTCCGCCGTGGGAGACGGGGTGACAGATTCCACACAGGTGACGCCGGCCAGGCCGACACAGGAGTGCATGGATTCCGACAGCTTGATGAGCTTGACCGTGCGGGTTTCTGCTTCGCCCAGCGCAACGGACACGGCGGTGGTCTCGTTTTCAAGGATCAGGTCGTTGGTCAGAACGCCGTCCACAAACACGCCGACACGCGGCCGGTGATGCGACACCACGGTGTCGGAATTTGCGGTGATCAGTGTCAGGATCACGGAATCGCCGCCGCTCTGAAATTCGACGCCGCAGCCGGACAGCGAAAACCAGCGGACGCCGTTTTGCAGCACCGTTCGCCCGATGGGGCGCACATAGTTGCTTGTGGGCGCAAAGGTCGCGCCGTTTTGCAGCGCGGGCGACTCGGTCGCGGCGTCGCCGGGCAGGGCGTTGTCGATTTCCGGCGGTTCGGTTTTGTCAAGGGCAGTCGGCGGGGCGGTCACCACGGGCAGTTCCTGCAAACCGGTGGGCGTGTCAAACGACGCGGCGGTGGGTGTGGCGGGCGATTTTTCCGGCCCCGGCAAAAAATGGCTGAACAGGATGAACACGACGAAGCCGAGAAAAATCGCGAGAAACGCGAAAAGAAAAACAAAATGCGTATTCTTCTTCATAGGTGCCTCCTTTCGGGAACCCATATAGTATAGCACATTTTTTTCATTTGGTCAACTTTTCATTTTTTTCGCCGGAGCGGTTGACGAAAACACCGGAAATATAGTATACTATAATTTGATTTTGAAAGGTCTATCTCTGAACTTCGCATGGCGCCGAAGCGCCGCGCGGTTCCGGGGTGCCACGAATAAAGACAGGTGATTTTATGTACTCGAAAGAAATGTATGAACTGGGCGCGCACAGCTCCGTGATCCGCGAGATCTTTGAATACGGCAAACGCCGCAAGGCAGAGATCGGTGACGACAGGGTGTTTGATTTCAGCCTCGGGAACCCAAGCGTTCCCGCCCCGCCGGTGGTCAACGAAACGATCAAAAAACTGTGCGACACGATGGAACCCACCGCGCTGCACGGCTACACCTCTGCCGTCGGTGACCAGGGGGTGCGCGACGCGATTGCGCAGTACCTCAACCGGACCTACGGCACCGCCTTTTCGGCAAAGAACTTTTACATGACGGCGGGCGCGGCGGCGTCGCTGTCGATCACGTTCAAGGCCCTGACCGAGCCGGGGGACGAGATCATCCTTTTTGCACCGTTCTTTCCGGAATACAGTGTGTTTGCAAAAGCGGCGGGCGCTTTGCCGGTGATCGTGAAATGTCTGCCGGACACGCTGCAGATCGACTTTGACGCGCTGGAACGTGCCGTCACACCGCAGACAAAGGCCGTGGTGGTCAACTCACCCAACAACCCGTCCGGCGTGGTGCTGAGCGAAGAGACAGTCCTTCGGCTGTGCGCCTTCCTTGAACACAAGCAAAAAGAGTACGGCAAGCCGATTTTTTTGATCTCTGACGAGCCGTATCGCGAGCTGGTCTATGACGGTGTGACCGTGCCGTATCTGACGAAGTACTATGCCAACACCGTTGTGTGCTATTCGTTCAGCAAGTCGCTGTCGCTGCCGGGCGACCGCATCGGCTATATCCTGGTGCCGGACGAGGTGGCAAACAGCGGCGAGATCTATAAGGCTGTGTGCGGTGCGGGCCGTGCGCTGGGCTATGTTTGCGCGCCCAGCCTGTTCCAGTTTTTGGTGCCGGCCTGTTTGGGCCAGACGTCTGACGTTTCGATTTATAAGCACAACCGCGATCTGCTGCTGGCAGAGTTTGCGCGCGACGGATTTTCCGTGGCAAAGCCCGACGGCGCGTTTTATCTGTTTTTGAAATCGCCGGTCGAAAGTGCGGCCGACTTCTGCGAAAAGGCAAAGGATTTTGAGCTGCTGCTGGTGCCGAGCGATTCATTCGGTTTTCCGGGCTATGTGCGCATCTCTTACTGCGTGGCGACCGGGATGATCGAGCGTGCGCTGCCGGCCTTCCGCAAGCTGGCGGAAGCTTATGGAACCCTAAAAGATTAAAAAGGAGCATGAGGATTATGGAATGGATGGGACTCAACGAGATTCGTGAAAAATACCTTTCGTTTTTTGAAAGCAAGGGCCACCTGCGCGCACCGTCGTTTTCACTGGTACCCGAAAACGACAAAAGCCTGCTGCTCATCAACGCGGGCATGGCGCCGCTGAAAAAGTACTTTACCGGCGAGCTGACCCCGCCGCGCACACGCATGACGACCTGTCAGAAGTGCATCCGCACGCCGGATATCGAGCGCGTGGGCATCACCGCGCGGCACGGCACCTATTTTGAAATGCTGGGCAACTTTTCGTTTGGCGATTATTTCAAGCACGAGGCCTGCCCGTGGGCGTGGGAATTCTGCACCCAGGTGATGAAGATGCCCGTGGATAAGCTGTGGGTCACGATCTATCAGGACGACGACGAGGCGTTTGACATCTGGACCAGGGAAGTCGGCGTGGCGCCGGAACGCATCGTCCGCCTGGGCAAAGAAGACAACTTCTGGGAGCATGGCGCCGGCCCGTGCGGTCCCTGTTCCGAAATTTATTTTGACCGCGGTGAAAAATACGGCTGCGGGTCGCCGACCTGCGGCCCGGGCTGCGACTGCGACCGCTACACCGAGTTCTGGAACCTGGTGTTCACCCAGTTTGAAAGCGACGGAAACGGCAACTATACCCGCCTGAAGAGCTGCAACATCGACACCGGCATGGGTCTGGAGCGTCTGGCCTGCATCATGCAGGGCGTGGACAACCTGTTTGAAGTGGACACCGTGCAGAACATCATGAAGCATGTGATCCGCATTGCCGGCGTGAAGTATCACGACGACCCGAAAAAGGACATCTCTCTGCGCGTGATCACGGATCACATCCGCTCCACGACCTTTATGATCGGCGACGGCGTCATGCCGTCCAATGAGGGCAGGGGCTATGTGCTGCGCCGTCTGCTGCGCCGCGCCGCCCGGCACGGAAAGCTGCTGGGCATCGACCGCACCTTCCTGTATGAAGTCTGCGAGACCGTGATCAATGAAAACAAGAGCGCCTATCCGAACCTTGCGGAAAAGCGCGACCTGATCGTCAAGGTCATCAAGGCAGAGGAAGAATCCTTTGCCAAGACGATCGACACCGGCCTGTCCATGCTCAAGCAGCTCATCGACACGATGGACACCAGGACCCTTTCCGGCGCGGACGCCTATAAGCTGCAGGATACCTACGGCTTTCCGATCGACCTGACGCGCGAGCTGCTGGCGGAACGCGGCTTCACCGTGGACGTGGACGCTTTTCGCAAGCTGGTGGAAGAGAACCGCATCCGCACCCGCAACGCACGCAAGGACGCCGGCGCCGAGGCGTGGAAGGGCGTCGGCACCGTGACAAAGGGCCTGCCCGCCACGACCTTCCGCGGCTATGAAACCCTGCAGGCACAGGCGCAGGTGGTCGCCGTGATTGCGGCCGGCGAGCGCGCCGAATTTGCGGAGGAAGACAAGGACGCGACGCTGATCCTGACCGAAACGCCGTTCTATGCCGAAAGCGGCGGCCAGGTGGGTGACACGGGTCTGATCAAAACCGAAAACGCGACCTTTGAGGTTGTTTCCACCACCAAGACGGCGGACGGCGTCTTTTTGCACCACGGCCGCGTGGTCGAGGGCGACTCCATTGCCGTCGGTCAGTCGGTCCGTGCCGAGGTCAGCACGCTGCGCCGGGTTGCGATCACGCAAAGCCACTCCGCCGCGCATCTGCTGCAGGCGGCGCTACGCACCGTGCTCGGTTCCCATGTGGAGCAGGCCGGCCAGTTGGTGGACGACCGCGTGACCCGTTTTGACTTTGTCCACTTCTCTGCCATGACGCGCGAAGAGCTGAACACCGTGGAAGCGCTGGTCAACGAGCAGATCCTGGCCGCAGTGCCTGTGCAGACGCTGGAAATGCCGATCGACGAGGCAAAGAAAATGGGCGCGATGGCGCTGTTCAACGAAAAGTACGGCGACGTGGTCCGCGTGGTGAAGATGGGCAATTTTTCCATCGAGCTTTGCGGCGGGACCCATGTGCAGAACACGGGCAACATCGGCCCGTTCCACATCCTTTCCGAATCGTCGGTCGCTGCGGGCGTGCGCCGGATCGAAGCGGTCACGGGCGTGAATGCGTTCAATTACTTCCATGATACGCTGAACCTGCTGAACGAAACGGCCGCGACGCTCAAATGCGGCAGCATCCGCGAATTGCCGGCAAAGGCCGCCGGCGTGGTCGCCGAGCTGAAAGCGAAGGACCGCGAGATTGAAAAGCTGTCGTCGCAGATTGCAAGCGCAAAGGCGCAAAGCATGTTTGACGCTGCTGTGGACATTGGCGGCGTGAAGCTGGTGACGGCGTTCCTGCCCGACACGACCGTGGACGAGCTGAGAAAAATGTGCGACCTGGTCAAAGCGAAGGGCGACAATTACGTCGGCGTGATCGGCGGCGTGCAGAAGGCCAAGGGCAGCGGCAACATCTGCACCTGCTGCGGCAAGGCGGCGATCGCCCTGGGCGCGCACGCGGGGAACCTGGCCCGCGCCGTTGCGCAAAAGGCCGGCGGTTCCGGCGGCGGCAAGCCCGACGCGGCCATGGCCGGCGCCAAAAACATCGACGCGCTGCCCGCTGCGATCGATGCGGCGGCCGAGGTGCTGCAGGACATGTTGAAATAAGGAGACAGTGAAATGAAAAAAGTTGCGGTGATTTTGAGTCTGGTGCTGCTGCTTGCGATGTGTCCGCTGCATGCTGCGGCCTACAGTGACAGCGTGGTTTCGTTTGACGTGCCTGGCGGATTTTATAAAAACTCCGACATCGGCAACCAATATATGCATTGCTGGGTCTCGGGCGAAAGCGCATTTTATCTGATTGAAATGCAAAACATCAATCATCAGCCGACCGCGCGCCTGACGAAAGAGGAAAAAGAGAAGTTTCTGGAAAGCTCCAATCTTGGGCTTGAGATGAGTATGGGCGCTTTGGGAAACGGTGCGAGCACAACAAAGCTGGCTTCTGAGGACGTGACCATCAACGGTTATGAAGGGTTGAAAATGACGACGACCCTGCAGATGCAAAGCGGGTATCAGGCAATCAGCGCGCCGATCGAACTGTATTACTTTGCGACGCAGGAGCATCTGATCCTGTTTCAGTTCTTAAAAATCGGCTCGGATTCGGATTTTCAAAAGGCAAAAAGCGTATTGAATTCACTGAAGATCTATGAACCGATCATCTATGGCAGCGCGGGTGCAAAGGGAAAAGACGGTCTGTCAACCGGGATGATCGTTTTGATCTGCGTCCTCGGCGGTGTTGCGGTCGGCGGTCTGATCGGCCTGGCCGTTGTGCTGACGAAGAAGAAAAAGAAGCGGGTGATGCAGATGCCGTTTTACGGCGTGCCGCAAACGATGCCGCAGACGTCGCCCTATGGCGTACCGACGAACACGGGCGGTCCGCAGATGCCGCCGTACGGAATGCCGATGAACCCGCAGACACCGCCGTATGAGATGCCTGCGAACCCGCAGACGGCGGGTTACGGCGTGCCGCAAACGATGCCGCAGACGCCGCCCTATGGCGCACCGACGAAACTCGGCGGTCTGGGGACGGACTATGGTTTGCCGCCGACCGTGGCGCAAATGCCGCGTTATGATGCACCGCCGACCGCAGTGCAGACGCCGTACTACGGCGTGCCGCAGGCGCCGGGCTATGATGTGCCGCCGACCGTGGCGCAGACGACGCCTGACGAGGCGCCGCTCACCGAATCCGCGCCGGAAACTTTGACCGGCTCAAATATCGAAAATGACACGAAGGGAGAAGATCACAATGGCTGATTGTATTTTTTGCAAGATCGCAAATGGGGAGATTCCGTCCACCAAAGTTTATGAGGATGACACCGTCCTCGCGTTCAATGATCTGGACCCGCAGGCGCCGATCCATGTGCTGATCATTCCGAAGCAGCACATCACGTCCTGCGACGACATCACGCCCGACAACAGCGCCGTGGTGGCGCACATCTTTGAGGTCGCGGCGCTGCTGGCAAAGCAGTTCGGGCTGACAAACGGCTATCGCATTGTCAACAACTGCGGCGAAGAGGGCGGCCAGTCGGTCAAACATCTGCATTTCCACCTGATGGGCGGCCGGCAGTTCGGCTGGCCAGCCGGTTGAGTCAACAGTTATCAGTTATCAGTCAACAGTCAACAGTCAACAGTTGTTTCATGGAAAGGAAGCTGTAAGATGGAATATTATACCATGACCATCGCGGGGCTGGAACGCAACCTGCCCATCTGCGAAGTGAACGAGCATCTGGACATTGCGGGCTTTGTGATTTTCGGCGACGTGGAGATCACGGTTGCGTCGGCAAAGGCGCTGCTTGAAAAATGCCCGGCGTTTGATTATATCGTGACGCCGGAGGCGAAGAGCATTCCGCTGGCGTATGAAATGGCGAAGCAGAGCGGCAAGCCGTACTTCGTCTGCCGCAAGGGGCCGAAGCTTTATATGAAAAACCCGGTGTCGGTCAACGTGCGGTCCATCACGACCGCGCGGATGCAGACCGTGTATCTTGACGGCGCAGAGGGTGAACTGCTGCGCGGCAAGCGCGTTTTGATCGTGGACGACGTGATCTCGACCGGCGAATCGCTGGCGGCGGTCAACAAGCTGGTGCGCCAGTTTGACGCCGAGATCGTTGGCCAGGCCGCCGTCCTTGCAGAGGGTGACGCCGCCGACCGTGACGACATCATCTTTTTGGAAAAGCTGCCGCTTTTCTTTAAGTAAAAGGGTCAAAGGAGAAGGACGATGAAACGACCGTTTGCCGTGTTTGGGCTGGCTTTGTTTTTTGTGATGATTGCAATTGCCCGGGTCAACAGCATGGCGGTGACGTGCGCGGTCCTTGCCGGAAGCGTCGTCCTTTTGCCTGTTTCTTTTTGTGTGAAGCGCAGCAGACGCTCCGGCGTTTTGCCAACGGTATTTCTGGCGGCGACGGTGGGGTGCCTGCTGCTGTTGTGCGTATCATGGCTTGCGGTGCGCCCGGCACGGGCCGCTCTGGGTGAAAAGACCCCGGTTGTGGCCGTTGCCCGGTCATATCCCGAAAAAGGCAGCAACCCGAAGCGCCGCTATATCACCGCGTCGATCCAGTCGATCGGCGGAAAGCAGTTTCGCAGCAAGTTGCGGCTGTCGCTGCCGGCCAAAGAGACTGCGCTTTGCGATTGCACCTTTGAAATCGTGCCGGGCGACACGATCGAATTTGTGGGAACGGTTTATGAGATCGGCGGCGGGCAGTGGGACATTCAGCGGTCGTTTTACAGCCGGAACATTTTTCTCGGCGCTTATCCGACCGAGCGGGTCACACGCACAGCCGGCGGCGTGTCGCTGCGATACGGCTTTGTGCGGGCGCGGTACCGGATGGTGCGGTATCTGCGGCAAAACCTGCCCGCAGACGCGGCGGGGCTTGCGATCTCTGTGTTGCTGGGCGACAAAAGCGCCCTGCCGGACGGCGTCTATGCCGATTTCAAAGGCGCCGGGATCGCGCACATCATGGCGGTGTCGGGTCTGCATTTGTCCATCTGGACCTTTCTTGTGATGGCTTTGCTGTCTCGGAAGAGGAAGAATCCACGCGCGGCCGCGGCAATCTCGATGGTGTTTGTGCTTGCGGTCATGGCGCTTGCGCTCTTCAGCGGTTCGGTGCTGCGGGCAGGTTTGATGCTGCTGGTGTATCTTGGCGGTTTTTTGCTGCGGCGCACGCCGGATTCGCTCAATTCGCTCGGCTTTGCCGCAGCGGTGATCCTGCTGGCGGCGCCGACACTTTGCATGGGCGTCGGGTTCATCCTGTCGGTTCTGTCTACGCTGGCGATCCTGACCCTGGCGCTGCCGCTGGTGCAGCCGGCAAAGCTGCGGCTGGAACGCAGCCGTGCGCCGCGCCCGGTGAAAGCTGTGCTGACGGCGGCGCTGACCACAGCGGCAATCAGCGTGTGCGTTTCCGTGGTGACGCTGCCCGTGCAGGTGGACAGCTTTGAAACGGTGTCGCTGGTGAGCGTGCTGTCAAATCTTTTGATTTTGCCGGCGGTGATGCCGTTGCTCCTTTGCAGCGGCGGCTTTGCGGCGACGGCGTCGGTGCCCGTGCTGTCAACAGTGATGAAGCGGGCGCTTGGAGTCTTGACGCGCTACTGCTTTTGGGTCGCGCATTCCTGCAGCCATCTGCCAAACGCCGTGCTGGTCGTTTCACGGCAATACGTCTGGGCGGCGCTGCTGGGGTCCGGCTTGATCTGCGCGGCTCTGGCGCTGCTGTTGCGGGCAATGCGAAAAAAAGCAAAACGCGACCCCCTTGCATATGGGGTTGCACATTGATTAAAGGGGGGGACGAACCTGTGGCGCAGTTTGACGAACGGCAACTGAAAAAGCACATCAGGACCGGCGATTTTTCATCCGCCTATCTTTTTGTCGGCGATGAAAGCTATCTCAAAAAGTATTACAGCAACCTGATTGCCGAGCGTGCGGTGCCCGAAGGGCTGCAAAGTCTGAATCTGGACCGCTTTGACGGCAAGGGCCTGGACCTGCGTGACGCGCTGGAGCGCGCGATGCTGCTGCCGATGATGAGCGCGCGGCGCTGCATCCTGGTGGACGATTACAAGCTGGAGCCGCTGCCGGCGCAGGAGTTCAAGCTGCTGGAAAAGGCGCTGCAGACACTGCCCGAAACCACGGTGCTGATCTTTCGGCAGGACGTGAACCCGATCACCAAACGTGCGGGCGGCAAAAAGATCATTGACCTGTTTGCAAAGTACGGCGCGGTGTGTGAACTGAACAAGCGCACGGGGCAGGACCTTTTGCAGCCCCTGATCGCGTCGGCGGCAAAGCAGGGCCGCACCCTGACGCCCGCGATGGCCCAATACCTGGTGGCGTCGGTGGGGGACGACTTCAACGTGCTGCGGCAGGAGCTGGCCAAGGTCTGCAACTTTGGCGACGGCGAGATTACCAAGGCACAGATCGACGCCGTGGCGGTCAAAACGCTGGACGCCAAGGTCAACGACCTGGTGCGCGCGCTGCTGCAAAACAACTTTGAAAAAGCCTATCTGACGCTGGACACGCTGCTGCGGCAAAGGACGGAGCCGAACTATATCCTCGGTTCCATCATCGGCACTTATGCGGAAATGTACCGCGCAAAGGTGGCGATGGCCTGCGCCGGGTCGACCCAGCCGCTGCTGGAGGCGTTCCCGTATAAGGGCCGCGAGTTCGCTTTGCGGTATGCCGTGCGGGACGGCGCCAAGCTGGAGCTGTCTCAGCTGCGGCAGTGCATTGAGATGCTGCGCGAGGCGGACCTCAAGATGAAATCCTCGGTGAACGGGGCCGAGGTGATTGAGCAGCTCATGGTCAGGCTGCTTTTGATCGCGAACGGTGAGCGCGTATGATCCGGCTGAAACAGGCCGTGGTTGTGGAAGGAAAGTACGACGCGATCCGGCTGGCGAACGTCATCGACGCGCTGATCATCCGCACCGACGGCTTCGGTATCTTCAAGGATAAAGAGAAGCAGCAGTTGCTGCGGCGGCTGGCGCAGGAGCGCGGCCTCATCCTGCTGACCGACAGTGATTCCGCAGGGTTCCTCATTCGGAACTTCATTGCAAACTGCGTGCCGGCGTCACAGTGCGTGCAGGTGTATATCCCCGATATTTACGGCAAAGAGAAACGAAAAACCGCCCCGTCTGCCGAAGGTAAGCTCGGCGTGGAGGGCGTGAAGGAAGACATTTTGCTTGAAGCGTTCCGCAAAGCGGGCGTGACGGCGACGCAGACCGATGCGCCGCGCGACCCCATCACAAACATTGATCTTTATGAGCACGGCCTTTCCGGTACCCCGCACAGCCGTGAAAACCGGAAGCGGCTGCTGCAAGAACTGGCGCTGCCGGAGCGACTGAGCACGGGCGCGCTGGTGAAGGTGCTGAACTGCTTTGTGACGCGGGACGAATTTTTAAAGATTGCAAAGGAGCTGGGTTTATGAGAATCGGACACGGATACGACGTCCACAGGCTGGTCGAGGGGCGAAAGCTCATCCTCGGCGGGGTGGAGATCCCGTATGAAAAAGGGCTGCTTGGCCATTCCGACGCGGACGTGCTGCTGCACGCGGTCAGCGACGCGCTGCTCGGCGCGGCGGCACTGGGTGACATCGGCGTGCTGTTTCCGGACAGTGACGAACGCTTTCGCGGCGCGGACAGTCTGAAGCTGCTGAAAGAGGTCGTGCGGCATTTGCGTGACCACGGCTTTTTTGTCGGCAACATCGACGCGACGGTGCTTTGCCAGCGCCCGAAGCTGCGGCCGTATATTGATGAAATGCGTCAAAACATCGCCGACGCCTGCAACGTACCGGTCACGGCGGTCAGCGTCAAGGCGACCACGGAAGAGGGTCTCGGCTTCACCGGCGCCGGTGCGGGCATCGCGGCGCACGCGGTGTGTCTGGTGGAGGAATGACAATGGCTGCTGCTGCGCAGTGCCGCAAGCAGACAGAATCTTCCGGAAAGGAGAAAACTGCAATGAACATCTGGACAAGCGAGCGCTGGAAACTGCTTCCGGAAGCAAAATTCTGGCGGCCGGGATTGCATCTTCGCTTTGATCGGGATATGGATCCGGTGCTTTGTGCGGCGTGTAAGCAATTTGCCGCCTGGCTGCGCAGAGAATATTTCTTTCCATTGCGGATCCCGGTCTATCTGAAGAACAAACAAAAGCTGCGCTGCATGGACGGCGATCTGGCGTATGGTACCTTTTTTGAGCCGGACAGTTACAGCGTTGAACCGTATATCCGCATCGCTTTGGGCGATTACGCACAGCAGTGTCAAAAACATGGAACTGAGACGGCGACGTATGACCTTCTTTTTACAATGACCCATGAGCTGACACATTACTTTCAGTGGATCAACCAAACGCACCTTACAGACATCGGTCGCGAACGGCAGGCGACGGTTTATGCACGTGATTTGATTCAGGCATATATGCAAATAGAAAACACCAATACGAAAACAAACGGCGACACAATTTGATAGAAAAAAAGCAACCGCCTTTCGTCAAAGCGGTTGCTTCCCTTATTATATAACCCTCACTTATAACCTTCACTGAATCATATTTGCAAACTGCGCTTCCGAGATCACGGTCACGCCGAGGTCGGTCGCCTTTTGCAGCTTGCTGCCGGCGTCTTCGCCCGCAAGGACAAAGCTGGTCTTTTTGGATACGGAGGACGCCGTTTTGCCGCCGAGCGACACGATGATGTCCGACGCCTCTTTTCTGGTGTACTGCGACAGCGTGCCGGTCAGCACAAAGGTCAAACCGGCAAAGCGGTGATCGACCACGGTGGACTTGTGGATCATGTTGACGCCGCTGTGCCTGAGCTTTTCGATCAGGTCGCGGCTCTCCGGCAGGGCAAGGAAGTCGGCGACGCTTTTCGCCATGATTTCGCCAAAGCCGTCGATGGCGGCAATGTCGTCTTCGCTTGCGGCCAGCAGGGCGTCCATGGACCCGAACCGCTCGGCCAGCAGGGCGCCGGCCTTTTGCCCGATGTGGCGGATGCCGAGGGCAAAGATGAGGTTGGCAAGGTCGTTTTCCTTGGCCTTGTTTGCGGCGGCGATCAGGTTGTCGGCACTTTTTTGCCCCATGCGGTCGATCGCGGCGATGGCGTCGCGGTCCAGATGGAACAGGTCGTCGGCGTTTTTGACCATGCCGTTTTGCACAAAGGTTTCCAGTACCGCCTCGCCCATGCCGTCGATGTCCATCGCGTCGCGTGAGCAGAAGTGAATCAGCGTGCGCAAAAGCTGGCTGGGGCAGTCGGGATTGATGCAGCGCACGGCGGCTTCGCCCTCTTCACGGACGACCGGCGCGCCGCACGACGGGCAGACCGCCGGCATGACATAGGGCACCGCGCCCGGGGCGTGGGCGTTGACGCAGACGACCTCCGGAATGATGTCGCCGGCCTTGCGCACGGTGACGGTGTCGCCGATGCAGATGCCCTTTTCCGTGATGAAATCCTGATTGTGCAGCGTGGCGCGGCTGACCGTGGACCCGGCCAGCAGGATCGGGTCAAAGACGGCGGTCGGCGTCAGCACGCCGGTGCGCCCCACGGTGATCTCCACGTCGCGCAGGGTGGTTTGCTTTTCCTCCGGGGGGTACTTGTAAGCGAGCGCCCATTTCGGGAACTTGGATGTGGAGCCGAGCGCCCGGCGCTGGGCAAAGTCGTTGACCTTGATCACCGCGCCGTCAATGTCAAAGGCGAGGCTGCCGCGCTGTTCGCCGATGCGGCGCACCTCGGCAAGAGCGTCCTCGATGGTGGCGCATTCGGTATAAAACGGCACGGTTGAAAAGCCGAGCGACCGCAAAAAGTCCAGCGACTGCTTGTGCGAGGTCAGGGATTCGCCTTCAATTTGCTGGACGTTGAACACAAAGATGTCGAGCTTTCGCTGCCGGGTGATGCGGGCGTCCTTTTGCCGCAGAGAGCCGGCCGCGGCGTTGCGCGGGTTTTTGAAGGGCTTTTCGTCGTTCAGCTCCTGCTGCTTCGTCAGTTCGAGGAACACGTCTTTCGACATGTACACCTCACCGCGCACTTCAAGCAGCGGCAGCGCCGTTTTGAGCCGCATCGGAATGGAGCGGATGGTCTGCAGGTTCTCTGTGATATCCTCGCCCACACGGCCGTCGCCGCGCGTGGAGCCGCGCACAAACACGCCGTTTTCATACTCCAGGCTGACCGACAGTCCGTCGATCTTCGGCTCGACAACATAGACCGGGGCAACGCCGGCGTCGCGGACCCGACGGTCGAACGCCAGCACGTCCGCTTCCGAAAAGCCGTCCTGCAGGCTTTCCATCACAACGGCGTGTTCCACCGGGGCAAACTTGGTGTCCGCCTTGCCGCCGATGCGCTTTGTCGGGGAATCCTCGGTCGCAAGCGCCGGGTACTGTTCTTCCAGCGCGATCAGCTCGTGCAGCAGCCGGTCGTATTCAAAGTCTTCGATCTCCGGCGCGTCGTTTTCATAATAGCGTTTGTTGTGGTAATTGATGGTCTCGCGCAGGTCGCTCACGCGCTTTGCGATTTGTTCAAATTCATTCATGGCGCATCTCCGTTCCTATGGCAAGTCTAATCTTTATTTTACCACAGATCGTGGATTTTTGCATCCTTTTTTCAAAAGAAAATATTTTAGTCAAAATCCACAATTTTTTCAAAAAACACTTTCATTTCATATTGGATTATGCTATAATAAATGCGCAAAGGGAATTTTTGCACACCCTCCCTTTGGGGGTTAAGATAGAAAGGAGATGACAGTTATGAAAATAACAGTTATCGGAAGAAAATGCACACCGAGAGACTCCTTTAAGGAGAGAGCCGAAAAACGTCTGAAAAAGATTGAAAAGTTCTTCCCGGATGAAGTCGAGGCGAAGGTCACGGCGACCGTGGAAAAGAACCAGCAGACCGTGGAGGTGACGATCTTTCATGACGGAATGATCTTCCGCGCGCAGGAGCGGGCGATCAACATGAACGACGCGCTTGACAAGTGCGCAGACGACCTGGTGCGGCAGATCCGCAAAAACAAGACCCGCGTGGAAAAGAAGCTGCGCTCCGGCGCGTTCGATTCCTTTGACGCGGCGGATGCGTTTGAAGCGGACGAGGATTTCAGTGTGGCGCGTTCCAAGGAGATCGTGCTCAAGCCGCAGAGCGTGGAGGAAGCGATTTTGCAGATGAACCTGCTGGATCACCGCTTCTATATGTTCCGCAACAGTGCGGATGACAAGATCTGTGTCGTGTATGCAAGAAATGACGGCGGATACGGACTTCTTGTGCCGGCAGAGGATTGATTTTTTGATTGAGATATGATACAATGGTTCCCGGTGGCAACACCGGGACTTTTTAATTCGGAATTCGGAATGCGGAATTCGGAATGGATGCGGCGTTCGTTCTTTGCTTGGGTCAAAAGAATTGTTCTGTGCAGGTCCGCATGGGCAAGACCGCAATGAGCTGCGGCTTTTTCGCGGCCGAACCTCCATCTTCCGAATTACAGTGAAGGGACTTCTATGCTTCTATGAAAATTCATTTTGTGATACCCTGCCTTTTGGGTCTGGAAAAATTGATCGCGGACGAGGTCAAAGCGCTGGGCGCGGCGGATGTTGTCAGTGAAAACGGGCGGGTGCTGTTCAGCGGCGACGCTTCCATGCTGGCGCGTGCAAACATCTGCTGCCGCTATGCCGAGCGCATCCAGATTCTGGTCGGCACCTTTGAGGCGTTGAGCTTTGAGGACCTGTTTCAGGGCACCAGGGCGCTGCCGTGGGAGGCTTGGATCGGCGCGACCGACGCCTTCCCCGTCAAGGGGTACTCGCTGAATTCCACGCTGTTTTCGGTCCGCGACTGCCAGGCGATCATCAAAAAGGCGGTGGTGGAACGGCTGCGCGGGACCTATGGCCTGTCCTGGTTTGACGAGACCGGGCCGATCCATCAGATCCAGTTTTCGATCATGAAAAATCAGGTCAGTCTGCTGCTGGACACGTCGGGCTACGGACTGCACAAGCGCGGCTATCGGCTGGAGGCCGGCGGCGCGCCGATCAAAGAGACGCTGGCGGCGTCCATGTGCTGCCTGGCCCATGTGCGCGATTACCACACGCTGTATGACCCGATGTGCGGGTCCGGCACGCTGCTGATCGAGGGCGCGCTTCTGGCCAACAACATTGCGCCGGGCAGGAACCGGAACTTTTCTGCCGAGCGGTGGGATCAGGTGCCGGAGGACGTCTGGCGGCTGGAACGCGAACGCGCGCGCGACCTGGAACTGAAAGAGAGCCGGCTGGCTGCGTTTGGCAGCGACATCGATCCCGCGGCGCTGGAACTGGCCAGGGCGAACGCGGAGCGGGCAGGCGTGGCGCAGTACCTCACGTTTGAACGGCGCGACCTGCGCGACTTTGCGCCGACGACGGAAAAGGGGACGCTGCTTTGCAACCCGCCCTACGGTGAGCGGCTGCTGGATATGAAGGAAGCGGAAAAGCTCTATCGCCTGATGGGGCAAACATTCCCGCAAAAGCGCGGCTGGTCCTATACGATCATCAGCCCGGACGAGGACTTTGAAGCCTGCTTCGGCCGCAAGGCGGACAAGCGCCGCAAGCTTTACAACGGCATGATCAAGTGTCAGGTGTTTATGTACTACAAATAAATGAACGGAGGGGACCCGAATGCAAAGCAAAAAACTCGGCGGCCGCACATGGTGGAACATCATTTTGTTCAGCCTGGTCGGTCAGCTTGCCTGGAATGTGGAGAATATGTATTTCAACACGTTCCTGTACAACGAAGTCTATACCGGTGCGTCTCAGGCAGCGGTGGACGGCACCATTCCGGCGATGCGGGCGATCAGCACCATGGTCGCGCTCAGTGCGGCGACGGCGGTGATCACGACCTTTTTGATGGGTACGCTCAGCGACCGGCTCAACAAGCGCAAGGTGTTCATTTCGGTCGGCTACATCCTTTGGGGTGTTGTGACGGCGGCGATGGGGTTCATTTCGCGCGAACACACCGCGGCGCTGTTTCACCTGTCAGACGAAGTAAAGATTTTGTCTGTCACGGTCTGGACGGTCATCATCATGGACTGTGTGATGACCTTTATGGGCTCCACCAGCAACGATTCGGTCTTCAACGCCTGGGTGACGGATATCACGAACCCGGAAAACCGCCAGCGGGTGGAAACCGTGCTGGCCGCGCTGCCGGTTGCCGCGATGGGCGTGGTGGTCGGCGTCGGTTCTTTTGCGCAGGCGGGAAAGATCGGCTATGACGTGTTCTTCTGCTGCCTTGGCGCATTTGCGGTGTTCAGCGGCGTGATCGGTCTGTTTACGCTGCAGGAAACCAAGCACCGGCCGGATGCCAACGGCGCAAATTACTGGGCCGACCTGTTTTACGGGTTTCGCCCGTCGGTCATCAAAGAGAACAACCGGCTGTATCTTGCACTGGCCGCGCTCGGCTTCTTTTCCATTGCGGTGCAGGTCTTTTTCCCATACCTTTTGCTGTATATCCAGCACGCCATACTCCCGGCGTCTGAGGGCATTGATCTGGTGTCGCCCGGCTTTTTGATTCCGGCGGTGCTTTCTGTGCTGGTCCTTGTCGGCGGTATCGTGCTGCTTTTGCGGCTTGGCGGCAAAAACAAAGGCGCGGCGCTTCTGATTGCCACGGGTTGTTTCGCTGTCGGGCTGCTTGCACTGGGGTTTGCAAAGGACCTTCGCACGGTCGTTCCCGCCATCGCGCCGACGGTGATCGGTTATGCGGTGCTGATGATCATTTTTAACGCAACGGTGCGCGACTTTACGCCGGAAAGCAAGGCCGGCCAGTTCCAGGGCGTGCGCATGATCTTCTATGTGCTGCTGCCGATGGTGATCGGGCCGAAGCTCGGCGAGCTTGCCGCCCTCGGTTCGTCAGTGCATTATAAGGACGATTACGGTGTGGAGCAGATTCTTCCCACGTCGAATATGTTCCTGTACGCGGTGGCGGTGGCGGTGTTGATTTTGGTCCCGCTGGTCTTTTTGGTGAAAAAGGGGTTCGGTGTGGCGCATTCGGTTGCATCGGACGATTGCAGAGATAACGAATCATGAATCATAGAAAGGGGATTTCACATGAAAACTTTATTGATCGGCGCCGGCGCGATCGGCGGAACGGTTGCGGTGGCATGCAAAAACGCGGGGTATGACATCCGTCTGCTGTGTCACAGACAAAGCACCAAAGAAAAAATCGAAGCGGAAGGTTTCTTCCTGCACGGCGCCAAGGGCGACCTGCACGCGGACTTTACCTGCTATGACGGGTTTGACGCGCTGGGCGACGAAAAATTTGACATTGTCATCATTGCAACGAAGTATCAGGCGATGTTTGACGCGGCAAAGAATGTGCTGCCGTACCTTGCGGAAGCTGCGCTGGTGGTCGGGATGCAGAACGGCATGCTGACCGAGCGGCTGGCAGAGATCGTGGGCAAGGACCGCGCGGTGGGCGTGATGCTGGGCTTTGGCGCCACGCGCAACGATGTCAACGACGTGACCATGACCTCGCTGGGCGAGATCGTGATCGGCATGCTGGACGGCCGCAAGCCGCCGCTGCTGGATTATCTGCGGGCGATGCTGGTGAACCTGCTGCCGACAACGGTCAGCGGCGAGATCCAGAGCGTGCAGTATTCCAAGCTGGTCATCAATTCCTGCATCAACGCCTGTGCCGCGATCACGGGCTGCGTGCTGGGCGACATGGCAGACGACGTGCGGACCAAGACCGTGTTCCTGGAAATCGCGCGCGAAGGGCTGCGCGTGGCAAAGGGCCTGGGCATCAGCGTGCCGACCTATGGCAAGGTGCTCAACTACAAGCTGTTCATGCTGGCTGACAACCCCGTGTTCAACGCCGCGGCCCGCGGCATCGTGACGGTCGTGATGAAATCGAAATACGCGAGCGTCAAGCCGTCCACCCTGCAGTCGCTCGAGCGCGGGGAGCGCACCGAGATCGACGCGTTCAACGGTTATTTTGTGGAAAAGGGCAAAGAGGTCGGCGTTCCGACGCCGATCAACGAAAAGCTGGTGCAGATGATCCACGAGATCGAGGACGGGACCCGCGCCATCTCCAAAGACAACCTGAAAGAATTTGAGGGAATGCTGTATTAAAAACGGTTCAAAACAAAAGGAGGGGCTTTGCGTGCAAAAACTGATCGCGATGCTGATGAGCATCTTTATGACGTTTCTGTCGTTTTTCGGCCTGCCCGTGAAAACGGAGGAGAATATTCCAACCTATTATGACGGCGACGACCTGGTGACCGTGATGGTCGAGATGAACGCCGCCCCGCTGCTGGAAGGCATCACCACGGCCGCCCAGCGTGAAAAGCTGATCGACACGATCGATTCCAACGAGGCATACAAGGCCATGCAGAACGCGCATGCGGCGCTGAAGGAGCGCATTGAAGCGGCGTTTACGTTTGCGGATTTTGCGTCGTCCTATCAGTATTTCTTTGTGATGAACGGCTTTTCGCTGCAGTTGCCGTATCGCTTCATTCCGGAACTGGAGCGGATGGCCGGCGTGAAATCCGTGCATGTCAGCGCGACCTATCAGGCGCCCGAAACACCCCAGACGGTGCTGCCGTTTGATTGGCTGGACGAACGCAACGACGGCGACCAATTCTCCGGTATCCGCGAGATGCACGACGCGGGCTACACCGGCGCGGGAACGGTCATCGCCATTCTGGACACGGGTTTTCAGGTGGACCATGAGGCGTTTGCAAAGGGCGTTGCGTCGCCGACCTATTCCAAGGCAGAAATCGTTGCAAAATCGACCCTCGGCTTTCTGAATACGATCGTGCCGATGTTCGGCGCGCAGTATTATTCCGAAAAGATTCCCTATCGCTGGGACTATGCCGGCGTTGACAAGAATGTTTACAACGGCGACAATTCCCACGGAACGCACGTGGCGGGTATTGTGGGCGGCAACAGCGACAAGCTGCTCGGCGCAGCGCCGGACGCACAGCTTTTGCTGATGAAGGTGTTCAAAGACGGAAAGAACGCGCTGGCAAGGGAGTACGTCATTCTTGCCGCGCTGGAGGACTGTGTCAAGCTGAAGGCGGACGTTGTCAACATGAGCCTCGGCAGCGAGTCCGGGCAGGAGCCGGACAACATCTTTACCCAGATCGTGGTCAACCGGCTGCGCCGCGCGGCGATCAACGTGGTCTCTTCCGCAGGCAATGAAAGCAGCCTTTCAGATTTTGACGCTGTCCTGGGGACGCCGATGAACGCGGACCTGTTTGACTATGGCACGACCAATTCACCGGCGAGCTATTCCTACTTCCTTTCGGTTGCGTCGGCACGCGTCAGTTCCCGCGAGTCGAATGCAGCAAACGTGATTTCCGTCCCGGGGGAGGGTTCGCTGGAACTCAGCGGGTTCTCGGCCTATGGGCCGACGGCGGACCTGCGGCTGAAGCCGGAGATCGTCGCCATCGGGTCAGACGTCTATTCCAGTTATAACGGCAACACCTATGACTATATGGGCGGCACGTCGATGTCGTCACCGGTCGTGGCGGGTGCGGCAGCCGTGTTGCGGCAATACCTGGCTCAGACCGGCGGTGTGGTGAAAAACAGCAAAATCGGCGAATACATCAACGCGCTTCTGATGAGTACCGCAAAGCCGTTCAAGGCGTATGGCGATGACGCACTGTATTCGCCGCGGCGGCAGGGCGCAGGCTTTCTGAACCTGACCGGTGCGGTGCAGACCCCGGCCTATCTGACGCAGAAGGACGGCGTTTCGCGCCCGAAGATGGAGCTGGGGGAACTGACGGACGGTACGCTGCCTCTGGAATTCCAGATTCACAACCGCTCCGACCGAACGCTGACCTATCAGCTTTCGCAGAAGGTTCTGATGGACAAACACCGCAAGAACGGCGATCAGAACGTCAATCTGATGGAAAGCCGGGCGGTCGGGAAGAATAAATACGAGGTTCTTTTGCTGGAAGGCGCGCAGGAAGACGGGCTTGTGACCGTGGGCGCCGGACAGAGTCAGACCATCCGGATGACGCTGCGCGTTTCGGACGAGCTGCTTGAGAACTATCATGCGGCGTTCAAAAATGGCTTCTTCATCGACGGCTTTGTTTTCCTGACCGACCCGGCGGGCGAAAACGTTACGCTGTCCATCCCGTTCATGGGCTTTGTGGGCGACTGGGAAAAAGACATGCTGTTTGACCACACGATCTATGACGAGGAAGCGCCGTATCTGGACGGCGAATGGGGCCTTGCCGTGACGGACGGCGACGAATACTATCCGCTGGGCGCAAACCTGTTTGAAAACGGCAAAGAAACCAACATTGACACCAAGTACTGCGCCTATTCCACACACGCGCTCGGAATGTCAAAGCCTTATGTGACCGTGGCGATCGGCCTGCTGCGCAACGCCAAGCGCATGGATTTCAACCTGTTCACCGATGGCGGCGTTTTCCGTTACTGCGGGTCCACGCTGCTGGATTACTGCCGCAAGACGGTCAGCTCCAACTGGGTGAACCACGGCCTGCTTTGGGGCGGCAAGAGCGGCCTGATCAACGGCCACGGCTATGTCTACAAGGTTTCGACCCGCGCGCAGAATTACAAAAGCGGGCGCGAAACGATTGAGTTCCCCTTTGTGGTGGACAACGACGCGGCAAAAATCGTGTCTTACACCTATACGGTTGAGAACGGCGACAAGGTGCTGCATGTAAAGATCAAAGACAATCGCTATGTCATGGGCTTCCAGCTCTTCACAACGGACGACGAGTCCGTGGGCAAGGTGTCGTTCAAGGGCATCGACCCGGATGAAAACGGCGTCTATGATTACACGGTCAACGTCACTAAGCTGGCCACCTGGCGCACGCGCAGCAAGCTGGGCAGTCTCAAGCTGTATGTGGTGGACTATGCCTATAACGAAACGTACGGCGCCGTGGAGCTTCAGTCCGAAACGGTGAGCGACACGACCATCGCCCGCGCCGCGCTGCAGCCGCCGCGTGCCTATGCGTTCAACAAAGATGTCATCGTGATCGGCGATACGGAATAACGGAGGCGTTCCATGCTCAAAGTGGATCATGTCACAAAAAAATACGGAAAGCTGGTTGCGGTGAACGACGTCAGCTTTGCCATCGGGGGCGGCGAGATCGCCGTCCTCCTCGGCCCCAACGGGGCCGGAAAATCCACCGTCATCAAGTGCATCACCGGCCTGCTGCGTTTTGACGGCGAGATTCTGATCGACGGCGAAAAAAACAAGTCGCTGGAAGCAAAGCGCCGCCTGGGCTATGTGCCGGAAATGCCGGCTGTCTATGACATGCTGACGGTGGGCGAGCACCTGGATTTTATGCTGCGCGCCTATAAAATGGACGATGACGGCACCGCACAGCAGTTGCTGCAGCGCTTTGAGCTGCTGGATAAGAAAGACAAGCTCGGCAAAGAGCTGTCCAAGGGGATGCAGCAAAAGCTGTCGATCTGCTGCGCGCTGGTCCATCGCCCGACGGTTGTGATCTTTGACGAGCCGATGGTCGGCCTGGATCCGCACGCGATCAAGCAGCTCAAGGACATGTTCCGTGAGCTGAAAGCCGCCGGCGCAACGGTCCTGATCAGTACCCATATGCTTGATTCCGTGGAGGATTACTGGGATAGGGCGTACATTATGAAGGATGGCGCATTTTGCGCGGAAAAGGCTGCGGACGACACCGACGGCCAAAGCCTGGAAGATCTGTTCTTTGCATTGACCGAGGGCGGCGCAGATGCTGCGGAAGGCGGGGACCCGTCATGAGCGCACTGCTGTTTTTGACGCGCAAGCGCCTGAAAAACCGCTGCAAAGAGCTGGTGCACCACCCGGGTCAGCTGCTGCTGGTTCTGTTCGGCATTGCGATCGTGGTGATGATCATTGTGGTCGGACCGCGAAACGAAACAGACCCCGCGTTTGCGCTCTATCGCCCGCGGCAGGAGCTGAACGCGATCATTTTCCTGCTGTATGCCGCGGTGTTTGTGCTGACGGCAAAGGGCGGCTTTGTCAACGGCGCGTCGATGTTTTCCATGGCGGACGTAAATCTGCTGTTCACCGCGCCGGCCAAATCGCGCACGCTGCTGTTTTTCGGATTGTTTTCTCAGATGGGGCGCTCGCTTTTGATGGGGCTGATGATCCTGTATCAGTTCGGCTGGGCGCACCAGCAATACGGCATCACGGTGCCGGAGCTGCTGATGGTTTTGCTCGGGTATGCGATCACGGTGTTTTTGTCGCAGATGCTGGCGATGCTGATCTATTCCTTCACGGCGGCGGACGACCGGCGCTGCCGCATCGTCAAGGCGGTCTTTTGGGGCGTGATCCTTGCGTTTGCAGCGGCAGCGGCGCAAAAGCTGCTGGCGGGCGAGGGCGAGCTGCTGACAAAGGCCGTGGCCCTGGCCGGGGAACCGTGGCTGCGGTTTTTCCCGGTTGCGGGGTTTGTGCAGTTTGGTGTGGTCGGCGCAATGGACGGCGCATGGCTGACCGCGCTGGCAATGGCCGGGCTTTTTGTGCTGTGCATCGCGCTGTATCTGGTTGCGGTCTCGTTCCTCAACGACGATTTTTATGAGGATGTGCTCAAGGCGACAGAGGTCTCGTTTTCTGCTGTGACGGCGCGCAAAGAGGGCAAGGCGCAGGAGCTGGCGCCGCGCAATGTCAAGGTCGGCAAAACCGGCCTGCGCGGCGGGGCGGGTGCCTCGGCGTTCTATTACAAGCACCTGTTGGAAAACCGCCGCAGCCGCTTTTTTGCGATGGACCTCGGTTCGCTGATCATTGCGGTGATCACGGTGGCGTATGCCGTCTTTTTCAAAAGCTATGAAACGGCATTTGCCATGTCTGCCTATATGATGATGATCAACATCGGCACCGGCCGCTGGGCAAAGGAGCTGCTGCTGCCCTATGCCTATCTGGTTCCGGAGCCGCCGTTTAAAAAGCTGGTCTTTATGATGCTGGAGCAGTTCCCGGCGCTGGTGGTGCAGTCGCTGGTGACGTTCATCCCGTTTTATTTCATTTTTGACGAGGTGGACATTCCGCTGGCGGCCATGCTGTGCGCGGCACGCATCTGCTTCGGCTGGCTGTTCATCGGCGTCAACCTTTTGATTCAGCGCATTTTCGGTACCGGCGGCAACCGGTCGGTCATCGTCATTGTGTATTTTTTGTTCTGCATGCTGCTGTCGGTTCCGGCGGTCGTTGCGGCCGTGCTGCCGCAGGCGTTGTTTGCACAGTCAATCACAGTCAGTTTTCTGGCCATGTCCGGCGTCAATCTGCTGCTGGGTACGGGGCTGGTGTTCATCTGCCGCAACGTGCTCAACGACGCGCAGCTCAACAACAGATAAGGAGAATGCCATATGAAAGGAATCATTCTTGCCGGCGGGGCGGGCACGCGCTTGTACCCTTTGACGTCTGTCATCTCAAAGCAACTGCTGCCGGTCTATGACAAGCCGATGATCTATTATCCGCTGTCAACGCTGATGCTGGCGGGCATCCGCGACATTCTGATCATTTCAACGCCGACCGACCTGCCGAATTTTGAGCGGCTGCTCGGCGACGGCAGCCGGCTTGGCATCCGTCTGTCCTATGCGGTGCAGCCGTCGCCGGACGGGCTGGCGCAGGCGTTCCTGATCGGGGAGGACTTCATCGGCGGCGACTGCTGCGCGATGGTGCTTGGCGACAACATCTTTTACGGCAACGGGTTTTCCACCCTTTTGAAGCAGGCGGCGGCGGACGCGGAACGCGGCGTTTCCACGATCTTCGGGTACTATGTGGACGACCCGGAGCGCTTTGGCGTGGTGGAATTTGACGAAAACGAAAACGTCATCTCCATCGAAGAAAAGCCGAAGCAGCCGAAGTCGAACTACTGCGTGACAGGGCTGTATTTCTATGACAGCACCGTTTGCGAAAAGGCAAAACGTGTGAAACCCTCGGCGCGCGGCGAGCTGGAGATCACCGATTTGAACCTGCTGTTCCTTGCAGAAGGAACGCTGTCGGTCAAGCTGCTCGGGCGCGGGTATGCCTGGCTTGACACCGGCACGATGGAAAGCCTGAGCGAGGCGGCGCAGTTCGTGCGTATGGTGGAAAGCCGGCAGGGCATTTTGATTTCTGCGCCGGAAGAGATTGCGCACCACCGGGGCTGGATCACCACCGAACAGTTGCTGCGCTGCGCCGACGACTGCGGCAAGTCGCCCTATGGCGATCACCTGCGCAAGGCGGCCGAAGGAAAGATCAAATACTGAACCGGCCAAATCGTGATATACAACAAAAAAACAAAGAGAAAGCGGCTGATTTTAAGTCGCTTTTTTCATTGACAAAAATTGCTTTTTTTGTTACAATAAATCCAACAAATCTTTAAGCGATACAGAGAGATCGGCAAGAATCATACAATGGGCGATTGCGGTGCAGTCTGCCTTGCTTTGTGATGTCTTGCCGGCCGGCAGGGCGTTTTGTTTTGAAGGAAAGGAAGATTGCGATGGGTGTATGTCTGAACGAAGAAATGGCAAACCTGAGAATCGACACGTCCCTTTGCACCGACGCCGACCCGGCGTCACTTCCTGCCGCCGTTCTTTCCAAGGTGAATGTTGACGGCGCCGCTGTTTTCCCCGGCTTTTGCGATGTGCATGTGCATTTTCGCGAGCCGGGTTTTTCTTATAAAGAGACCATCCGCTCCGGTTCCATGGCGGCGGCGCGCGGGGGGTATACAACGGTCTGCACCATGCCGAACCTGTCTCCGGTACCGGACAGCAAAACGCATCTGGAAGAGGAACTGGCCCTTATCCGCCGCGACGCGGTGATCAATGTGCTGCCCTATGGCGCGGTGACTGTCGGCGAGCGGGGCGAAACGCTCTCTGACCTGGAGGGCATGGCGCCGGCTGTGATCGCGTTTTCCGATGACGGGCGCGGGGTACAGAGCGACAGCCTGATGCGCGAAGCCATGACCCGCGCCAAGGCGCTGGGCAAGGTGATCGCCGCCCACTGCGAGGTCAACCATCTGCTGCGCGGCGGGTACATCCACGACGGCGCCTATGCCAAAGCACACGGGCACCGCGGCATTTGCAGCGAAAGCGAGTGGCGCATGATCAGGCGCGACCTGAAGCTGTGTGAAGAGACCGGCTGCGCCTATCACGTGTGCCACATTTCGTGCAAAGAGAGCGTGGACCTGATCCGTGACGCAAAGCGCCGCGGCGTCAATGTGACGTGCGAAACGGCGCCGCACTATCTGGTCCTGACCGAAGACGACCTGCAGGAGGACGGGCGGTTCAAGATGAACCCGCCGCTGCGGTCAAAGGCGGACCGCGAAGCGCTGATCGAGGGCGTTCTGGACGGGACGGTCGACATGATCGCGACCGACCACGCCCCGCACTCCGCAGAAGAAAAAAGCAAAGGCCTTGCGGGCAGCGCGTTTGGCATCGTCGGTATCGAGATCGCGTTCCCGGTGCTGTATACCCACCTGGTGAAACCGGGCATTCTTACGATGAAACAACTGATGGACCTGTTGGCGCACAACCCGCACAAGCGTTTCGGCATCTATGACGCGGGCAGCTACTCCGTGTGGCTGCCGGACAGGACCTTCACCGTGGACCCGGATGCATTTCTTTCCAAAGGCCGGGCAACGCCGTTTGCCGGCACGACGCTGTGCGGCGTCTGCCTGCTGACCGTCGTGAACGGAACCATCGCATATCAAAACAACAGCATTGACTGATAGAGACAGAAAGGACGATTGAACATGGCGAAACGAACAGACATCAAAAAGGTGCTCATCATCGGCTCCGGCCCCATCGTGATCGGGCAGGCCGCCGAGTTTGACTACGCCGGAACGCAGGCTTGCCTTGCGCTGAAGGAGGAGGGGTACGAGGTCATTTTGTGCAACTCCAACCCGGCGACGATCATGACCGACACCAGCATTGCGGACAAGGTCTATATGGAGCCGCTGACGCTGGAATACATCGCAAAGATCCTGCGCTATGAGCGGCCGGACGCCATTGTGCCCGGCATCGGCGGCCAGACGGGGCTGAACCTTGCCATCCAGCTGGAAAAGAAGGGCGTGCTGCGCGAGTGCCGGACCCAGTTGCTCGGAACCAGCAGCGAGAGCATCGAGAAGGCCGAGGACCGCGAAAAATTCAAAGAGCTCTGCGAAGAGATCGGCGAGCCGGTCATCCCGTCAGAGATCACCTATAACATCGAAGAGGCCAAGGAGGCGGCAAGGCGCATCGGCTATCCGGTGGTGCTGCGCCCGGCGTTCACTCTCGGCGGCACGGGCGGCGGCTTTGCCGACAATGAAGAGGAACTGATTGACATCGGGCGCAACGGCTTTGCCCTGTCGCCGGTCCATCAGGTCCTGATCGAAAAAAGCGTCAAGGGCTACAAAGAGATCGAGTTTGAGGTCATGCGCGACAGCAACGACCACGCCATCACCATCTGCGGCATGGAGAACGTGGACCCCGTGGGCGTGCACACCGGTGATTCCATTGTGGTGGCGCCCATCATGTCGCTGAACGACCACGACCTGAAAATGCTCAACGACAGCGCCATCAAGATCATCCGCGCGCTGAAGATCGAGGGCGGCTGCAACGTTCAGTTTGCGCTGGATCCGTTTTCAAGCAAATATTATCTGATCGAGGTCAACCCGCGTGTGTCGCGGTCCTCGGCCCTGGCGTCCAAGGCCAGCGGCTATCCCATCGCCCGCGTGACGGCAAAGATTGCCATGGGCATGGCGCTGGAGGACATCCCCGTGGCCGGCGGCACGGCGGCCATTGAGCCGCAGCTTGATTATGTGGTGGCCAAGTTCCCGCGCTTCCCGTTTGATAAGTTTGCGGCGGCGTCCAACCGGCTGGGCACCCAGATGAAGGCGACCGGCGAGGTCATGGGCATCGGCGCCAACCTGGAGGAGTGTATGCTCAAATCCGTCCGTTCGCTGGAGATCGGCGTGTGCCACCTGCGCATGGCAAAATTTGACAACGCGCCGACCGAACAACTGCTCGACTATGTGAAGGACTATCGCGCCGACACGATCTTTGCCGTGACAGAGCTGCTGCGGCGCGGCGTTTCGGTGGAAGAACTGTATCGCCTGACGATGATCACCCCGCTGTTTTTGGAATCCATCCAAAAGATCGTGGCGATGGAAGGTACGCTCAAAGCGCACCCGTGGGACGTCGACACCCTGCGCGCGGCAAAGGTCATGGGCTTTTGCGACAAATACATCGGCGAGCTGTGGAACTGCAAGGAGCTTGATGTGGCCGCGCTGCGCAAACAGAACGGGCTGCGCCCGATCTTTAAAATGGTCGATACCCTGCACACCGGCGCTTACATCGCCTATCTCTATTCATCCTATACCGGCGAAAACGATTCGCGCCTGAGCGACCGCAAAAAGGCCATCGTGCTGGGCGCCGGGCCCATCCGCATCGGGCAGGGCGTGGAGTTTGACTATTCCACCGTGCACGCGGTGAATACGATCCGCACCTGCGGCTATGAATCCATCATCATCAACAACAACCCCGAAACGGTGTCCACCGACTACACCACGGCCGACAAGCTCTATTTTGAGCCGCTGACGCCGGAGGACGTGATGAACATTGTGGAGTTTGAACAGCCGGAGGGCGTTATCGCCTCGCTCGGCGGCCAGACGGCGATCAACCTCGCTTCGCCCCTGATGGAACGCGGTGTGAAGATCATCGGCACCGACTGCGCCGCGATTGACCGCGCCGAGAACCGCGACCTGTTTGAAAAGCTGCTCAAGGAGCTGGACATTCCGCAGCCGGAGGGTCAGGCTGTGACCCGGATCGAAGACGGCGTTGCCGCCGCCGCGCGCATTGGGTACCCGGTGCTGGTGCGTCCGTCGTTCGTCCTCGGCGGCCGGGCGATGCAGATCGTTTCCAACGAGCAGCAGCTGCGGCAGTACCTCAAAACCGCCGTGGAAATCGATGAAGACAAGCCGGTGCTGGTGGATAAATACATCACCGGCAAAGAGGTGGAGATCGACGCCATCTGCGACGGCCGCGACGTCTTTGTGCCCGGCATCATGGAACTGGTGGAGCGTACCGGCATCCACTCCGGCGACTCGATCTCGGTCTATCCGACCTTCAGCATTTCCAACAAGGTCAAGGGGATCATCCTGCAGTACGCCAAAAAGCTCGGGCTTGGGATCGGCATCGTCGGCCTTTACAACATCCAGTTCATCGTGGATCAGAACGACAAGGTCTATATCATCGAGGTCAATCCGCGCTCCTCGCGCACGGTGCCGTTCCTTTCCAAGGCCACGGGCTACAGCCTTGCCGACATCGCGACCGAGGTCATCATGGGCAAGAGCCTGAAGGAGCAGGGCATTTTTGACATCTATCCGGAAGAGAAAAAGCGCTGGTATGTCAAGGTGCCGGTCTTCTCGTTCAACAAGATCCGCGGGCTGGACGCCTATCTGTCGCCCGAAATGAAATCCACCGGTGAAGCGATCGGCTATGACGATCAGCTCAACCGCGCACTGTATAAGGCGCTGCAGGCGTCGGGCATGCACCTGCAAAACTACGGCACGGTCTTTGCCACCATTGCCGACAAAGACAAGGAGGAGGCGCTGCCGCTGATCCGCCGCTTCTATAACCTCGGCTTCAACATCGAAGCCACCAAGGGCACGGCGGACTTTTTGGAGGACCATGGCATCCGCACCCACATTCTCAAAAAGATCTGCGACGGCAGCGACGAGATCCTTGCCTCCATCCGTCAGGGGCACATTGCCTATGTGATCAACACCTCTGACGCGGCGGCGGCCAACACCCGCAGCGACGGCTACTATATCCGCAAAACCGCAACCCAGAGCAATGTGACGATGTTCACCTCACTCGATACGGTGCGCGTGCTGCTGGACGTGCTGGATGAGATCACGCTGCGCATTTCCACCATTGATTCGTGAGGGCTTTATGAAACAGGTGATTCTGACAGTGACAGACAATCGCCCGCTGACAAAGGACGTCTTTTTGATGCGTCTGACGGGCGACATGTCGGCGGTCACCGCGCCCGGGCAGTTTGTCAACCTGAAGCTGGACGGTCTGTTCCTGCGCCGGCCGATCTCGGTCTGCGACGTACAGGACGATACGCTGACCCTGATCTATAAGGTCGTGGGCAAGGGCACCGCACAGATGGCGGCCCTGCGGCCCGGTGAAACGCTCAACGTGCTGACCGGGCTCGGCAACGGGTATGACGCCGACATTCCGGCAAACGACGTCGTGCTGCTCGGCGGCGGCGTCGGGGTTCCGCCGCTCTATCTGCTGTGTAAAACACTGCTGGGGCAGGGGAAGCATGTGCATGTGATCCTCGGCTTCAATACGAAAGATGAACTCTTTTTTGAGAATGAATTTCGTATGCTTGGCGCGGACGTGACCGTCACGACCGTGGACGGCTCTTACGGCGTCAGGGGCTTTGTGACCGACGCGCTGCCCGACCGGTATGACTACTTTTACTCCTGCGGACCGGAACCGATGCTTCGGGCCGTGTACCGCGCGACGAACACGAGCGGGCAGTTCAGCTTTGAGGAGCGCATGGGCTGCGGTTTTGGCGCGTGCATGGGCTGCTCCTGCAAGACCGTGACCGGGTACAAACGCATTTGCAAAGACGGCCCGGTGCTGAAAAAGGAGGAGATTTTATGGGACGCCTGAGCGTGAACCTTTGCGGGGTCGGGCTCGACAACCCGGTGATCCCGGCCTCCGGTACCTTCGGCTACGGCTATGAATTTGCCGAATATTACGACATCAACTGCCTCGGTACGTTTTCCTTCAAGGGGACGACGCTGCACCCGCGCTTCGGCAACCCCACGCCGCGCATTGCGGAGTGTACCGCCGGCATGATCAACGCCGTGGGGCTGCAAAACCCCGGCGTGGACAAGGTCATCGCCGAGGAGCTGCCAAAGCTGGCGCAGTGTTTTCACAAGCCCGTCATGGCGAATGTCAGCGGCTTTTCGGTGGAAGAGTACGCCGAAACCTGCGCAAAGCTGGACAAAGAACCGCAGGTCGGCTGGCTGGAGGTCAACGTCTCCTGCCCGAACGTGCACGGCGGCGGCATGAGCTTTGGCGTGGACCCGGACGCGGCGGCGTCGGTGGTCCGGGCGGTCAAGGCGGTCACGACCAAGCCCGTGATCGTCAAGCTGTCGCCGAATGTGACCGACATCGTTTCGATTGCCAAGGCGTGCGAAGCTGCGGGGGCGGACGGGCTGAGCCTCATCAACACCCTGCTCGGCATGCGCATCGACCTCAAAACGCGGCGCCCGGTCATCGCCAACACCATGGGCGGCTTTTCCGGCCCGGCGGTGTTTCCGGTTGCGGTGCGGATGGTGTATCAGGTCGCGCACGCGGTCCGAATTCCCGTGGTCGGCATGGGCGGCGTGTCAACGGCAGAGGACGTGCTGGAGCTGATGCTGGCCGGCGCGGCGGCGGTCGAGGTCGGCACCGCGAACCTCATCGACCCG
Source organism: Clostridia bacterium (assembly GCA_017434855.1). Lineage (GTDB taxonomy): Bacteria > Bacillota > Clostridia > Oscillospirales > Acutalibacteraceae > UBA6857. Next base: position 56,410 of record JAFRUA010000028.1, on the reverse strand, counting down.
TTTGCATCCAAAAACATCGTCGACGCTCTGCCGGCGGTCATGGACCGGTACGGCATCGAACGACTTTCAGACATCATCAAAGGAGTGAAATGAGATGGGCAAGGACGTCATCGTCGCCTGCGACTTTGCGTCGGCGAAAGAGACCTTTGACTTTTTAGATCGGTTTCAGGGAAAGAAGCCCTTCGTCAAGATCGGCATGGAGCTGTTCTATGCCGAAGGGCCAGCGATCGTGCGCGAAATCAAGGCGCGCGGGCACAAAATCTTTCTGGATCTGAAGCTGCACGACATTCCGAACACCGTCAAAAAGGCCATGGCGGTGCTGTCACGGCTGGACGTGGACATCTGCAACCTGCACGCCGGCGGAACGATCCGCATGATGGAAGCGGCGCTGGAAGGTCTGACACGCCCCGACGGCACGCGGCCGCTGCTGATCGCGGTGACGCAGCTGACCTCCACCGATCAGGAAAGTATGGAAAACGACCTGATGATCCATGCGCCCATCGCGGACGTGGTGATGCACTATGCTGAAAACGCGAAGAGGGCGGGGTTGGACGGCGTGGTCTGTTCTCCGCTGGAAGCGCAAAAGGTCCACGACCGCTGCGGGCGCGACTTTTTGACCGTGACGCCGGGGGTGCGCTTTGCGGACGGCGACGTGGGCGACCAGAAGCGCGTGATGACCCCCGTCGAAGCGAAAAAGATCGGCTCTGATTATATCGTGGTGGGTCGGCCCATCACGGCAAGTGCCGACCCCGTGGCGGCGTATGAACGCTGCGTTGCCGAATTTGTCGGGTGACGGCCGGCTTTTGGAAGGAGCAACGCAGAATGGATTTGAAACAAATCGAAGCATTTATCGCCGGTCGAAAGGTCAGCCTGATCTGCTCTGTTGACGCGGCGGGTTTCCCTGCCGTAAAGGCCATGCTGAGACCGCGGCAGCGGTCCGGTTTGCGCGAATTCTGGTTTTCCACCAATACGTCGTCCATGCGTGTCGGGCAGTTTCAGAACAATCCGAAAGCGAGCGTCTATTTTTATCGGAAAGGACTGTTTAAGTATACCGGCGTTCTGTTGACGGGCACGATGGAAGTGCTGACGGATCAGGAGACGAAAAACAAACTCTGGAAAAAGGGCGATACATTGTTTTATAAAGGTGGCGTGACCGACCCGGATTATTGCGTTTTAAAGTTCACCGCCAAAAAGGGCCGGTATTATTGCGACCTGAAAACAGAAGACTTTGACATATAACATTTTACAGGAAGGAGACTACAATGGATTATTCGATTGTCATCGCAAAGGATCTGCTGAAAATCAAGGCGGTGTTTTTCCGCCCGGAAGAGCCGTTCACCTGGGCGTCCGGGATCAAAAGCCCGGTCTATTGCGACAACCGGCTGACGCTGACCGCGCCCGAGGTTCGCACGGACGTGGAGAACGGTCTGGCGCAGATCATCCGCGACAACTACCCCGACGCCGAGGTCCTGATGGGAACCTCCACGGCGGGCATTGCGCACGCCGCCATCACGGCGCACCTGATGGGGCTGCCGATGGGGTACGTCCGTTCCGGAAACAAGGACCACGGCCGAAAGAACCGCATCGAGGGCAAGTTGGAGCCCGGCCAAAAGGTTGTGGTGGTGGAGGACCTGATCTCTACCGGCGGCAGCGTCATCGACGTGGTGGACGCCCTGCGTGAGGCGGGGGCCGAGGTGCTCGGCATTGCCAGCATCTTCACCTATGGGATGCAGAAGGGGCTGGACCGTCTGGCGGCGGCAAACGTCAAGAACGTGTCGCTGACGACCTTTGACCAGATTGCGGCCGTTGCTGCCGAGGAGGGTTATATCACCCCGGAAGACATCGCGCGCCTGATCCGGTTCCGCAACAACCCGTCGGACGAAAGCTGGATCGGAGGTACGGCATGAGAAGTGTGATCGATATCCTGGACCTGTCTGTGGAGGAGCTGGAAGACCTGATCGCGACCGCGCAGGACATCATTGCAAACCCTGAATCGTACAGCGAACGCTGCAGGGGCAAAAAGCTGGCAACGCTGTTTTTTGAACCGTCCACACGCACGCGGCTGTCGTTTGAGGCGGCGATGTATGAACTGGGCGGCAACGTGCTGTCTGTGACCGGCGCCGGGACGTCCTCTGCCGCCAAGGGCGAAAGCGTGGCCGACACGGCCAAGACCGTGAGCTGCTATGCAGACATCATCGCCATGCGTCACCCGAAAGAGGGTGCGGCCCTGGTGGCGGCAAACAACGCCTCTGTTCCCGTGATCAACGCGGGCGACGGCGGCCACTGCCACCCGACCCAGACGCTGGCGGACCTGCTGACGATCTATCGTGAAAAGGGCGGGTTCGACAACCTGACCGTCGGCCTTTGCGGCGACCTCAAATTCGGGCGCACGGTGCACTCCCTGATCAATGCGCTGTCGCGGTACCGCAATATCCGCTTTGTTCTGATCTCGCCGGAAGAGCTGAAGCTGCCCAGCTACGTCAAAAACGAAACGCTCAAAAAGTTCGGCCTGCCCTATGTGCAGAGCACCGACCTGGAAGAGGTCCTGCCGCAGCTTGACATTCTGTATATGACCCGCGTGCAGCGCGAGCGCTTCTTTAACGAAGAGGATTATCTGCGGCTGAAGGACTGCTATGTGCTGACGCCGGACAAGCTCAGAAAAGCGAAGCGGGACCTTTGCATCATGCACCCGCTGCCGCGCGTCAACGAGATCAGCGTCGCCATCGACGACGACCCGCGCGCCTGCTATTTCAAGCAGGTGCTCAACGGCAAGTATATGCGCATGGCGCTGATTCTGAAGCTGTTAAAGGAGGCGAAGGCATGAACATCGATTCCATCCAGAACGGCATCGTCATCGACCACATCCGGGCCGGCTGCGGCATGCAGCTGTATGACCTTTTGAAATTGGGCGAGCTGGACGTGTCGGTCGCCATCATCAAGAACGTCACCAGTCACAAGATGGGGAAAAAGGACATCATCAAGATCGACGCCGACATTCCCGTGGACCTGGACGTGATCGGCTTTGTGGACCCGGACGCGACGATCAACGTCATCAGAAACGGTGTGCTTGTTGAAAAAAAGACCCTTGCCCTGCCGGAAAAGCTGACAAACGTGCTCAAGTGCAAAAACCCGCGCTGCATCACCTCCTGCGAGCAGGAGCTGCCGCATGTGTTCAAGCTGGCGGACCGGGCGCAGCGGCTGTATCGCTGCATTTATTGCGAAACAAAAGCGTAAGAAAAACAACCTTTCAATAATGCCCAAAACATCGGGCAAAGCGAGCAGATTTTTATGGAGTTTGCGCCTTGACGGGGCGGCCGTCTTTACGGTATAATTTCTATGATGCGGGCCGTCGAAAACCGGCGAAGCCCGCCGAAAGAATCAAAGCGTTTTGTGTGACTGACGGAGATGTGGAGCACCACGGGGAAGCACAAAAGCGCGTGAACGCCGACCGTCTGGGCATCCTTTCCCGCTTGCGGGGGAGGGGCCCTGCGCTGTTTTTCAGGAGGAATGAACATGAAAAAAGTTGGGATCATCATGGGGAGCGACAGCGACCTCCCCGTTGTGCAAAAGGCCATCGACACGCTGGAAAGCTTCGGCGTGCCGTTTGAGGCCCACATCTTTTCGGCGCACCGCACGCCGGAGCAGGCGCGTGACTTCGCGCTGAATGCGCGTAAAAACGGCTTTGGCGCGCTGATCGCCGCCGCGGGCATGGCCGCGCATCTGGCCGGCGCCGCTGCGGCCAACACGACGCTGCCGGTGATCGGCATTCCCTGCAAGGGGCCGGTGCTGGACGGGATGGACGCGCTGTTGGCCACCGTGCAGATGCCGTCGGGCATTCCGGTCGCGACCGTGGCCATCGGCGGCGGGGCCAACGCCGCGCTGCTGGCCATTCAGATTTTGGCCGTGGAGGACGCCGCGCTGGCAGAAAAACTCGACGCGAAGCGCGCCGCGGACGCAAAAACCGTACTTGAAAAAGACCGTGCGCTTTGCGAACGGCTTCAAAATTGTAACTAATTTATCAGGAGGATAAAACCATGGAAAAACTCGAACAGCTTTATGAAGGCAAGGCAAAGAAAGTCTTTAAGACGGACGATCCCGAGGTTTTGCTCGTCGATTACAAGGATGACGCGACCGCGTTCAACGGTCTGAAAAAGGGCACCATCCGCGGCAAGGGCGCCATCAACAACCGCGTGACCAATTTTATGATGCAGATGCTGGAAAAGGAAGGCGTGCCGACCCACTTTATCAAGGAGCTCTCTGACCGTGAAACGCTGGTCAAAAAGGTGACGATCGTTCCGCTGGAGGTCATCATCCGCAACGTGTCCGCCGGTTCGTTCTCCAAGCGTTACGGCGTGGAAGAGGGCATCGTCTTCAAAAAGCCGACGATCGAATTCTCTTATAAAAACGACGACCTCGGCGACCCGCTGCTCAACGACGACCACGCGCTGGCACTGGGCATCGCGACCGAAGAAGAGATTGCCACGATCAAGGCCATGGCGTTCAAGGTCAATGACGTGATGAAGGCATTCTTCAAGAGCGTGGGCGTGGACCTGATCGATTTCAAGCTGGAGTTCGGCAAAACGAGCGACGGCACCATCGTGCTTGCGGATGAGATCAGCCCGGACACCTGCCGGTTCTGGGACAGCAAGACCCACGAAAAACTGGACAAAGACCGTTTCCGCAGAGACCTTGGCAATGTTGAGGACGCGTATGCGGAAATGATGAAGCGCATTTTCGGCGAATAAAACGGGAGGTGCTCTATGGGCGGCTTTTTTGGAGCAGTGGGGAAGCGTGACGTCGTTGCCGATGTGTTTTTCGGTACCGACTATCACTCGCACCTCGGAACAAAAAGCGCCGGAATGGCGGCGTATGACCCGGAGATCGGTCTGCAGCGCAACATTCACAGAATCGGAAAAACCCCGTTCCGCAGCAAGTTTGAGCATGTTCTGAGCGACATGAAGGGCAAGGCGGCGATCGGCTCTCTCAACGACACCGATCCGCAGCCGCTGCTGATCCGCTCAAAGCTCGGCGCCTATGCGCTGTGCTCTGTCGGCGTGGTGACCAATGCCGAGGCGCTGGCACAGCAGTATCTGGAGCAGACGGGCGGGCACTTTGACGCCATGACGGGCGGAAAGGTGAACAGCAACGAATTGATCGCCGCGCTTATCAATCAAAGGGACAGCTTTGTTGATGGCATCCGCTATGTGCAGGATTCCATCGAAGGCAGCGCCTCGATCCTGATTCTGAAAAACGACGGAACGGTGATCGCCGCGCGTGACAAATTCGGCCGCCTGCCGGTGCTGATCGGCGAGGACCCGGACGGCTTTTGTGTGACGTTTGAATCGTTTGCCTATCGCAAGCTGGGTTATGTGGATCACATGGAGCTTGGCCCCGGCGAGATTGTTGAGCTGTCTGCCGACGGCGTGAAGCAGTTGTCGCCGCCGCTGAAAAAGAAGCGGGTCTGTGCGTTCCTGTGGACCTATTACGGGTACCCCAACGCCGAGTATGAGGGCGTCAACGTGGAAATGATGCGCTATCGCAACGGCGCGATCCTGGCCCGGTATGACAAAGAGCACGGCCTGGCGCAGGACATCGACTTTGTCAGCGGTGTGCCCGATTCCGGAACGCCGCACGCCATCGGCTATGCCAACGAAAGCGGCATTCCCTTTGCGCGGCCCTATATCAAATACACGCCGACCTGGTCGCGGTCCTTTATGCCGACCGAGCAGGTGGACCGCAACAAAATCGCAAAGATGAAGCAGATCCCGGTGCAAAGCCTGATCGAAGGGAAAAAGCTGCTGTTTGTCGATGATTCCATCGTGCGCGGCACCCAACTGCGCGAAACGGTCGAGTTCCTCTATCAGCACGGCGCCAAGGCGGTGCACATGCGTTCGGCCTGCCCGCCGATCATGTACGGCTGCAAGTATCTCAACTTTTCACGCGCAACCAGCGACATGGAACTGCTGGCGCGGCGCGTGATCGTGGAGCTGGAGGGCGAAGCCGGCTTTGACCACATCGACGAATACAGCGACGCGGCGACCGAACGCGGAAAGAAGCTGCGCAAAACCATCTGTGAAAAATTCCACTTTGATTCTCTGGAGTTCCAGTCGCTGGAGGGCGTGGTGCAGGCAATCGGCATTGACCCGGACGACCTTTGCACCTATTGCTGGAACGGAAAGGAATAATCATGAATCTGCAATCAAAATCCGACGCCTATGCTTCTGCGGGCGTTGACATCACCGCCGGCTATCGGTCGGTGGAGCTGATGAAAAAGCACATTGCGCGGACCAAGAAAAACGCGGACGCGTCTGACATCGGCGGCTTTGGCGGGCTGTTCCCGCTGGCGGTTGGCGGCATGGAGGCCCCTGTGCTTGTTTCCGGCACCGACGGCGTGGGTACCAAGCTGAAGCTGGCGTTCCTGCTGAACCAACACGACACCGTGGGGATCGACTGCGTGGCCATGTGCGTCAACGACATCATCTGCTGCGGCGCAAAACCGCTGTTTTTCCTTGACTACATTGCCTGCGGCAAGAACGTTCCCGAAAAGATCGAGCAGATCGTTGCCGGCGTGTGCGAAGGCTGTGTGCAGGCCGGGTGCGAGCTGGTCGGCGGCGAAACAGCCGAAATGCCGGGGTTCTATCCCGCGGATGAATATGACCTGGCAGGTTTTTCGGTGGGCGTGGTGGACCGCAAAAAGATCATCGACCACAAGACGATGCGCCCCGGCGACGTGATGCTGGCGCTGCCGTCGAGCGGCGTGCATTCCAACGGCTTTTCGCTGGTACGCAAAATCTTTGACGTGGAGCACTGCGACCTGACGGCGCCGGTGGCGGAGCTTGGCGGCAAGGCCCTTGGCGAAACGCTGCTGACCCCGACAAAGATCTATGTCAGGCCGATGCTGGCCCTGCTTGAAAAAGTGAACGTCAAGGGCGTGTCGCACATCACGGGCGGCGGCTTTTATGAAAACATTCCGCGCTCGATCCCGGACGGGCTGGGCGTGACGATCCGAAAGAGCGACGTGCACGTGCTGCCGGTCTTTCGCCTGATTCAGACGCAGGGCAGCGTGAATACCCACGACATGTTCAACACCTTCAACATGGGCGTCGGCATGTGCGTTGTGGTTGCGCCGCAGGACGTCGAAACCGCGCTGGCCATCCTGAAAGAGAACGGCGAGGACGCCTATGTGCTGGGCGAAATCCATGAAGCGAAGGAAAAGGTGACGTTATGCTGAAGGATACGCTCAGCGGCATTTGCGCCGGCATTCTGATCGCCATCGGCGGCAGCATTTTCCTTGCGGTGTCGCCCGACAACAAATATCTTGCGGCGGTGCTGTTTTCCGTGGCGCTGCTGTGCATCTGCTACAAGGGCTATGCGCTCTTCACCGGCAAGGTCGGCTATATCCTGCAGCAGCATGACAAGCCCGCGGTCAGCGCGCTGCTGCTGTCGCTGCTGGGGAACACGATCGGCTGCGTCGCCTTCGGAAAAATGCTGCGCGCGGCGATGCCCGCTCTCGGTGCGACGGCGGACACGCTCTGCCAGGGCAAGCTGGACAGCCAGTCCTTTCTCCAGACGCTGGTGCGCGGCCTGATGTGCGGCATCCTGATGTATCTTGCCGTGAGCATCTTCCGCGAAAAGAACACGCCGCTCGGCATCCTGTTCTGCATCCCGGTGTTCATCCTCAGCGGGTTTGAACACTCCATTGCCGACATCTTTTATTTTGCGGCGTCCGGCATCGTGTCGCTGCGGGCGTGCGGCTTCCTTTGGACCGTGATCCTGGGGAATGCGATCGGCGGCGTGCTGCTGCCGGCCCTGCAGTGGGCAAACCGGCCGACCGTACCGGAAAAAGCAAAAGAAAAGGAGGCTGCCCATGCCAAATGAAAAAGCAAGGATCGCCGTGTTTGTTTCCGGCGGCGGGACCAATCTGCAGGCGCTGATCGACGCGCGCGGCACGGTCATCAAGAGCGGCGAGCTCGTGCTGGTTGTTTCCAGCCAGCCGGACGCCTATGCGATTGAGCGGGCAAAACAGGCGGGCATCCCCGCCGTGGTCGCCTGCAAACGGGAGCTCGGCTCCCAGGAAGCGTTTGAGGCGGAGATTCGCCGGCGACTGGATGAATACAATATCGACCTCATCATCCTTGCGGGCTTCATGTCCATTTTGAGCGAGGACTTTACGCGGCGGTATCCGAAGCGCATCATCAATGTGCATCCCGCGCTGATCCCGTCCTTTTGCGGCAAGGGCTATTACGGTCTGCGCGTGCATCAGGCGGCGCTGGACTACGGCGTCAAAGTCACCGGCGCAACGGTGCACTTTGTCAATGAGATTCCGGACGGCGGCGAGATCATTCTGCAAAAGGCCGTCGCCATCCGAAAGAACGATACCCCCGAAACATTGCAAAAACGCGTGATGGAGCAGGCGGAATGGAAGCTGCTGCCCCGCGCGGCGGAACTGGTTTCAAAACAACTTTTAAATACAAAAAAGGAGTGAGCAGCATGGACATCTACAAAATTCATGACATCGGCGAACTGATCACCGGCAACCCCTATGTCGGCCGCGGCATCGTCATCGGCAAAACGGCCGACGGCAAACGGGCGGCAACGGCCTATTTCATCATGGGCCGCAGCGAAAACAGCCGCAACCGCATCTTTACGGAAAAGGACGGCGCGGTCTATACCGAACCGTTTGACGCCTCCAAGGTGCAGGACCCCAGCCTGATCATCTATGCCGCGATCCGTTCGTATGAAAACAACCTGATCGTCACCAACGGCGACCAGACCGACACGATCTATGACTATCTTGCCAAGGGCAAGTGCATGCGCCGCGCACTGAAAACGCGCGAGTTTGAGCCGGACGCGCCGAACTTTACGCCGCGCATCAGCGGTGTGCTGACCTTTGAAGACGGCGACTTCACCTATGAAATGAGCATTCTCAAGTCTGCCGACGCCGCCGGAACGGCCTGCAACCGCTATCAGTTTGCCTATGCCGCGCTGCCGGGCCTCGGCCACTTTATCCACACCTATGTCACGGACGGCAACCCGATCCCGACCTTCCAGGGTGAGCCGGAGCGCGTTGCGATCCCGAACGACATCGACGCCTTCACCGATACGCTGTGGAACGCGCTGGACGCCGACAACAAGATCTCGCTCTATGTGCGTTACATCGACCTTGAAACCGGCGACGCCGAAAACCGCCTGATCAACAAAAACAACTGAGGAGGAAAAGACCGATGAAAGAATTTGAACTGAAATACGGCTGCAACCCGAACCAGAAGCCCTCTAAAATCTTTATGCACGACGGCAGCGACCTGCCGATCAAAATCCTTTCCGGCCGCCCGGGCTACATCAACTTTCTGGACGCGTTCAACTCCTGGCAGTTGGTCAAGGAGCTGAAAGAGGCGCTGGGTCTGCCGGCCGTGACGTCGTTCAAGCACGTCAGCCCGACCTCCGCCGCCGTGGGCATCCCCCTGAGCGATAAGCTGAAGAAGGCCTGTTTTGTGGATGACATCGAAGGCCTTGACGCTTCTCCGCTGGCCTGTGCCTACGCGAGAGCGCGCGGCACCGATCGCATGTGCTCCTTTGGCGACTGGGTCGCGCTGTCCGACGTCTGCGACGTGACGACCGCGCTGATGATCAAGCGTGAGGTTTCCGACGGCGTCATCGCGCCGGGGTATGAACCGGAAGCCCTTGAAATTCTCAAGAGCAAGCGCAAGGGCAACTACAACATCGTGGAGATCGACCCGAACTATGTGCCCGACCCGGTCGAGCACAAGCAGGTGTTCGGCATCACCTTTGAACAGGGCCGCAACAACTTTGAGATCAACCGCGCCCTGTTGTCCGACATCGTGACGAAGAACAAGGACCTGCCGGATTCCGCGGCGCGTGACCTGATCGTTGCGCTCATCACGCTGAAATATACCCAGTCCAACTCCGTCTGCTACGCGGTGGACGGCCAGGCCATCGGCGTGGGCGCCGGCCAGCAGTCGCGCATCCACTGCACCCGCCTTGCCGGCTCCAAGGCAGACACCTGGTTCCTGCGTCAGGCAGACAAGGTGCTGAACCTGCCGTTCAAAGACAGCATCGGCCGCCCCGAGCGCGACAACGTCATCGACGGCTATATCAACCAGAATGAAGAGGACGTCTGCGCCGACGGCAACTGGCAGAAGTACTTCACCGCACAGCCGGCGCCCTTTACCCGTGAGGAGCAGAAGGCCTATCTTGCGACGATCGACGGCGTGGCCCTCGGTTCCGACGCGTTCTTCCCGTTCAGTGACAACATTGAGCGCGCCAAGCGCAGCGGCGTCAAATATATCGCAGAGCCGGGCGGCTCCATCCGCGACGACCTTGTGATCGAATGCGCCGACCATTACGACATGGTCATGGCGTTCACAAAGATGAGACTCTTCCACCATTAAGGAGCTGCACAGCATGAAAGTTTTGGTCATTGGCGGTGGCGGCCGCGAGCACGCCATCATCAAAAAAATCAAAGAGAACCCGGCGGTTGAGGCGATCTATGCGCTGCCCGGCAACGCCGGCATGGCGGACGACTGCACGCTCGTTCCCATCGGTGCAACAGACATTCCGGCGATCGTGGACTTTGCGGTGCAGACCGGCATCGATTATGCCGTGGTCGCGCCGGACGATCCGCTGGTCCTGGGCTGTGTGGATGCGTTGGAGGCAAAGGGCGTTGCCTGCTTCGGCCCGCGCGCAAACGCCGCGATCATCGAGGGCAGCAAGGTCTTTTCCAAAAACCTGATGAAACAGTACGGCATTCCGACGGCGAAGTATGAAGTCTTCAGCGACGCCGCAGCCGCGCTCGCGTACCTTGAGACCGCGCCGCTGCCGACCGTGATCAAGGCGGACGGGCTGGCGCTGGGCAAGGGCGTCATCATTGCGCAGACAAAGGCCGAGGCGACCGACGCCGTCAAGTCCATTATGGAGGACAAAAAGTTCGGCAAAAGCGGCGATTCCATCGTCATCGAAGAATTTCTGGAAGGGCCGGAGATCTCCGTTCTCGCCTTTACGGACGGGGAAACGGTCAAGCCGATGGTCTCGTCCATGGACCACAAGCGCGCCCTTGACGGGGACCGGGGTCTCAACACCGGCGGCATGGGCACCGTTGCGCCCAACCCGTATTATACCGAAGACGTTGCCGACCGTTGCATGAAGGAAATCTTTTTGCCCACGGTCGCGGCGATGAACAACGAGGGCCGCACGTTCAAGGGCTGTTTGTACTTTGGCCTGATGCTGACGAAGGACGGCCCGAAGGTGATCGAATACAACTGCCGTTTCGGCGACCCGGAAACGCAGGTGGTCTTGCCGCTGCTTGAAAGCGACCTGCTGACGATCATGCAAAGCGTGACGAACGGCACGCTGAAAGACGCCGAGGTCCGGTTCAGCGACCGGCACGCCGCCTGTGTCATCATGGCGTCGAACGGGTACCCGCAGGCGTATGAAAAAGGACTGCCGCTCGACATTCCCGACAGTGTGAAGCCGCACGTCTTTGTGGCGGGCGCGGCAATGAAGGACGGCCGGCTGGTGACAAACGGCGGGCGCGTGCTGGGCGTTACGGCCACGGCAGACACGCTGCGGGACGCGCTGAACAGCGCCTACGCCATGGTGCAGACCATTCACTTTGACAACGCCTTTTATCGGCACGACATCGGGCAGCGCGCGCTGCAGGCGAAGGAGGCATAAGCGTGGTTTATCGCATTTTTGCTGAAAAGAAAAAAGAATTTGCCAACGAGGCAAAGGCGCTGCGCTATGACGTGCGCCACCTGCTGGCGATCAAACGCCTGACGGACGTGCGCCTGCTCAACCGCTATGACGTGGAGGGGATCGACCGGGAGCTGTTTGATTACGCGGTCAGGACCGTGTTTTCCGAACCGCAGCTTGACCATGTGTACGACGACCCCGACCTTTCGGGCGCAACGGTGTTTGCGGTGGAATTTCTGCCGGGGCAGTTTGACCAGCGGGCGGATTCCGCGGCGCAGTGCATCCAGATCATCTCGCAGGGGGAGCGGCCGCTGGTGCGGTCGGCCAAGGTGTATGCGCTTTACGGCGACCTGACGGCGGACGACCTGGCAGAAATCAAAAAGTATGTCATCAACCCCGTGGAGGCGCGGGAGGCTGCGCTGGACAAGCCGGAAACGCTGAAAATGCAGTATGACATCCCGACGACGGTCAAAACGCTGGACGGGTTCAACGCTCTTTCAAAAGACGGGCTGCAGACCTTTGTCAGCGATTACGGTTTGGCGATGGACCTGGACGATCTCGCGTTCTGCCAAAGCTATTTTCAAAAAGAGGGCCGCGACCCCACGATCACCGAGATCCGCATGATCGACACCTATTGGTCCGACCACTGCCGTCACACGACGTTTTTGACCGTGATCGACGACGTGCGGTTTGAGGACCCGTTGCTGCAAAGCGCGTATCGCAGCTATCTGCGCGCGCGCAGCGAACTGGGGCGGCGCAAGCCGATCTGTCTGATGGACATTGCAACCATGGCGATGCGCTATCTCAAGGCGACCGGCAAGCTGGAAAAGCTGGACGCCTCCGAGGAGGTCAACGCCTGCACCGTCAAGATCGACGTGGATGTGGACGGCAAGACCGAGCCGTGGCTGCTGCTGTTTAAAAACGAAACGCACAATCACCCGACAGAGATCGAGCCCTTTGGCGGCGCGGCGACCTGCATCGGCGGCGCCATCCGCGACCCGCTGTCCGGCCGTGCCTATGTCTATGGCGCAATGCGCGTGACCGGCGCGGCGGACCCGACGGTCCATGTGCGTGAAACGCTGCCCGGCAAGCTGCCGCAGCGCAAGATTGTGACCACGGCGGCCGCCGGCTATTCCTCCTACGGCAACCAGATCGGCCTTGCCACCGGCATTGTGGATGAAATCTATCATCCGGGCTATGCGGCAAAGCGCATGGAGATCGGCGCGGTCATCGCCGCAGCGCCGCAGGAAAATGTCCGCCGTGAAGTGCCCGCCCCGGGCGACGTGGTCATTTTGCTGGGCGGCAGCACCGGCCGCGACGGCATCGGCGGGGCCACCGGTTCGTCCAAGGCGCACACTGCGCAGTCGGTGGAAACCTGCGGGGCCGAGGTGCAAAAGGGCAACGCGCCCGAGGAGCGCAAGCTGCAGCGGCTGTTCCGCAACGGCGACGCCTGCCGCATGATCAAGCGATGCAACGACTTCGGCGCGGGCGGCGTGTCGGTCGCCATCGGCGAACTGGCCGACGGGCTGGACATCGATCTGGACGCGGTACCGAAAAAGTATGAGGGCCTGGACGGCACCGAGCTTGCCATCAGCGAATCGCAGGAGCGCATGGCTGTGGTGGTTGCACCGCAGGACGTGGACGGCTTCCTCGCCCTGGCAAAGCAGGAAAATTTGCAGGCCTGCCCCGTGGCAACGGTCAAGGAAGACCCGCGCCTGACCATGCGCTGGAACGGCAATGTGATCGTTGACGTCAGCCGCGAATTTCTCAATTCCAACGGCGCGCCAAAGCACATCACCATCACGCCCGCAGCGCCGCAGAAATATCAGAAACAGATCATTGGCACCTTTAAAGAGAATTATAAAGCGCTGGCGCAGGACCTCAACATCTGCTCCAAGCGCGGCTTGTCTGAGCGGTTTGATTCCACCATCGGCGCCGGCACCGTGCTGATGCCCTTCGGCGGGAAATATCAGCGCACGCCCATTCAGGCGATGGTACAGAAAATTTCGACCGAAGTCAAGCACACCGACGACTGCTCGATGATGGCGTGGGGCTACAACCCCTTCATCATGGAAAAGAGCCCCTTCCACGGTGCGTACCTTGCAGTCGTGGAATCGGTCAGCAAGCTGATCGCCACCGGCGCCGCGTTCGAGGACGTGTACCTGACGTTCCAGGAATACTTTGAAAGTCCGCGCAAGGACGGCGCGCGCTGGGGCAAACCGCTGGCGGCGCTGCTGGGCGCGTTCCGGGCGCAGATGGACCTGCAGATCGCGTCCATCGGCGGCAAGGATTCCATGAGCGGATCGTTTGAAGACCTTGACGTGCCGCCGACGCTGGTGTCGTTTGCGGTCACGACCGAAAAGGTCAGGCACATCATACCGAATGAATTCAAAAAAGCGGGCCGCCGCGTGGTGCTGCTGTCTCCGAAGTACGACAACAATGGCCTGCCCGAAACGGCGTCGCTGCTGGCGGTGTTCCGCACCGTAACAGAGCTGCTGCGGACCGGTCAGGCGGTCGCCTGCTACACGCCGGGGCTTGGCGGTGTGGCAGAGGCTGTGGCCAAGATGGCGATCGGCAACGGGATCGGCCTGGCCTTTGACCCGCAGCTTTCCGTCAAGGACATTTTTGACATTTGCTACGGCAGCTTTTTGCTGGAACTGGCACAGGATATCGACGTCGGCACGCCGATCGGCATCACGACCGACGACAGGGCGCTGTCGCACCGTGCCGAGGCGATCACGCTGGATTCCTTCATCGCATACTACGAAAGCAAGCTGGAGGACGTCTATCCCTGCAACATCAAAAATACCCAGACGTCGGCCGAAACCTTTACCTACAAGGCGCTGTCGCACCCGTCCCCGGCCATCAAAACCGCAAAGCCGCGCGTCATCATCCCGGTCTTTCCGGGCACCAACTGCGAGTATGACAGCGCAAAGGCGGTGCGTGACGCTGGCGGTGTGCCGGAGATCATGGTCATCAACAACCTGACGCCCGCAGGCATCCGTGAAAGCGTGGACGTGTTTGCCAAACGGCTGAAGGATGCGCAGATGATCTTTATCCCGGGCGGCTTTTCCGGCGGCGACGAGCCGGAGGGCAGCGGCAAATTCATCACCGCTTTCTTCCGCAACGCTGCGGTCAAAGCCGGTGTGACCGACCTGCTTGACAACCGCGACGGCCTGATCTGCGGCATCTGCAACGGGTTCCAGGCGCTGATCAAGCTGGGCCTTGTGCCGTACGGCAAGATCATCGACACCGACGAGACCTGCCCCACGCTGTCCTACAACACCATCGCGCGCCATCAGTCCAAGATCGTGCGCACCCGCGTGGCGTCCAACAAATCCCCGTGGCTCATGCTGACCGAACCGGGCGACATTTTCAACGTGCCGATTTCGCACGGCGAGGGCCGCTTCCTCGCAAGTGATGCG
Organism: Clostridia bacterium; assembly: GCA_017434855.1. Lineage (GTDB taxonomy): Bacteria > Bacillota > Clostridia > Oscillospirales > Acutalibacteraceae > UBA6857. The sequence goes on along the minus strand of JAFRUA010000028.1, from coordinate 41,276 downwards.
CTGGTGCGGCAGCTGGCCGAAAACGGTCAGATCGCGACGCAGTATGTCGATCTGCAGGGGAACGCCTCGGTCGATGTCCAGTTCAACCCGAACGATTCCGTCGCCGCCATCGAGGGCATCACCTCGCCGGACGGCCGCGTCTTTGGCAAGATGGGGCACAGCGAGCGCGTGGGCGACGGGCTGTACCGCAACGTCCCGGGTAACTATCACATCCGCATGTTTGAATCCGCAGTCAAATACTTCAAATAATTCCAAAGGGGGAATACTATCATGGCATATCTGAGCGACATTGAAATTGCACAGCAGTGCAAAATGCGGCCGATCACCGAGATCGCTGCCGCGGCAAACATCGACGAAGCGTATCTGGAACAGTACGGCAAATACAAGGCCAAGGTGGATCCGGCGCTGTTGAAGGCCGCCGACCGGGGCGACGGGAAACTGATCCTTGTGACCGCCATCACGCCGACGCCGGCCGGCGAGGGCAAAACGACCACCACCATCGGCCTGGCCGACGGACTGAAAAAAATCGGCAAAAACGTGATGGTCGCGCTGCGCGAACCGTCGCTTGGCCCGGTGTTCGGCATCAAGGGCGGCGCCGCCGGCGGCGGATATGCCCAGGTGGTTCCGATGGAAGACATCAACCTGCATTTCACCGGCGACTTCCACGCCATCGGCGCGGCAAACAACCTGCTGGCCGCGATGCTGGACAACCACATCCAGCAGGGCAACGCGCTGGGCATCGACCCGCGCAAGATCACCTGGAAGCGCTGTGTGGACATGAACGACCGCCAGCTTCGCTTTGTGGTGGACGGCCTGGGCGGCAAGGTCAACGGCGTGCCGCGTGAAGACGGCTTTGACATCACCGTGGCGTCCGAGATCATGGCGGTGTTCTGCCTTGCCAGCTCCATCACCGACCTGAAAGCCCGCCTGTCGCGCGTCATCGTCGGCTACACCTACGACGACAAGCCGGTGACCGCCGGCGACCTGAAGGCGGTGGGCGCCATGACGGCGCTGCTCAAGGACGCGATGAAGCCCAATCTGGTGCAGACATTGGAAGGCACTCCCGCGTTTGTGCACGGCGGCCCGTTTGCCAACATCGCCCACGGCTGCAACTCTGTGATGGCGACGCGCCTTGCGATGAAGCTCGGCGATTACGCGGTGACGGAGGCCGGCTTCGGCGCGGACCTCGGCGCGGAAAAATTCCTTGACATCAAGTGCCGCATGGCCGGCCTGACGCCGGACGCGGTCGTCATCGTGGCAACGGTCCGTGCGCTGAAAATGCATGGCGGGCTGGATAAAAAGCAGCTTGCGACCGAGGACCTGGCGGCGCTGGAACGCGGCATCCCGAACCTGCTGCGCCATGTGTCCAATATCAAGAACGTCTACGGTCTGCCGTGCGTGGTGGCGGTGAACCGCTTCCCGACCGATACGGACGCGGAAATCGACTTCATCATCGAAAAATGCCGCGCCCTTGGCGTGAACACCGTGCTGTCCACCGTCTGGGCAGACGGCGGCGAAGGCGGTGTCGAACTTGCAAATGAAGTCGTGCGCCTGTGCGAAGAAGAGACCGGGCATTTCACCTTCTCTTACGAGTTGGATGGAACGATCGAAGACAAGATCAACGCCGTGGTGCAAAAGGTCTATGGCGGCAGCGGCATCAGCATTTTGCCCGCCGCGCAAAAGCAGATCGACACGCTCACGAAGCTCGGCTTTGACAAACTGCCCGTCTGCATCGCCAAGACGCAATACAGCTTTACCGACGACCCGACCAAGCTGGGCGCGCCCGAAGATTTCACCGTGACGATCAAAAACGTCAAGGTCTCGGCCGGCGCAGGGTTTGTGGTCGTGCTGACGGGCGACATCATGACGATGCCCGGGCTGCCGAAATCCCCGGCGGCGGAGCGCATCGACGTGGACGAGGACGGCGTGATCAGCGGTCTGTTCTAATGATGGGTACCTCCAAACGACATCCGGTTTTATCGGCACCCATTCTGTGAGAATTAAAAGCATATAATGATTTGACCGCACGGTTCATTGTGGAGCCGTGCGGTCGATATTGTTATTGTGCGCTGTCGCTGACGAAGCGGCCGTTTTCGGTTTCGACCACCGAATAGTCGCCCCGGTCAGTGTGCAGCGTGACGCGGAACTGCGCCCAGCCGTCTTCGCTTTGACCGGAATCCTCCACCTCAAAATCGCTGACGAATGCGCCCTGAAACTGCGGGTACTGCGTCATAAAATAGCACGCGCGGTACAGCAGTGCGCTCCCCATGTTTTCACGTTCCATCAGCGCCGGGAAATAGTATTCCATGGGCTTGTCGTCCGCGCTTGCAGCAGTGGTCGGTTCGGCCGGTGCGGACGTGCGTGGTTCACTGTGTTCTGCGGTCGGGCGGGTGGATGAGGTCCGAGGCCCGGCCGGCGGCGTTTGGACGGGATCGCTTGTCGGTTCCTCAGATCCGGCTGCCTGTGATGCGCCTTTTTCCGCAGACAGTTCGGTTGACTGCACCTGTGTGAAGCCTTGATCGGATGCGTTTGGAGTGATGCTGTCGCTGATAAATTGCGAGTGTCCATTGAACACCACGGTGTAATCGCCGCGGTCGGTGTGCAGCGTGACGCGATACAGCCCCCATTCGTCCTCCGTGTCCGGCGCAAGGACCTCCTTTTCAAAATCGCTGACGAACGCTCCCTGAAACTGCGGGTGCCACGTCATATGAATATACGCGCTTGACAGCAACACGTCCTCCATGTATTCTGCATCCCTCATTGCGGGGAAATAATACTCCATCGGAAGATCGTCTGTGCTTTTTGCGGCTTGATCTGCCGCAGACGCTTTTTGCGCGGACGGTGTGATGGCTTCGTTGGTTTCGCTGATTCCCGCTTCCGGGACGGTGGGGCCCCCGGCAGCCGGCTGAGTGCCGCTCTTTTTGCATCCGGTCAACAGCAGCAGTACGACGAACAGAATCAGAACACGTTTCATGCGGAACCCCCCTTACGGTACGACATAGGTGTTTTCGGGGTACGCGAGGTAGTCATAGTAATTGCCCGTTGCGCTGTCAGGAAACCGTTCGGACAGGTCCAACCCCATGGGATTCAGCACCTCGCCCCGCGGCGTCACCACGGCCTCGACCATGCCGACGTACACGAACGCCAGCGCCTCGCCCTTGTGCGAAAGCAAAAAGGCATTGTAATCGTCGAACCACGGCGCGCCGAAGGCGGGGGAGGCGTGCACTGTGCCGTTTTCGATCCACAGCATCAGGATGGCAATGAGCCGGTCGTCGTTATAGATCAGGTAATCGCGGAAGTCGGTGGCCAGCTCTTTCCACGTTCCGCCGCCGGACAGGTTCAGGTGGGTATAGCCGGTTTTGCTGATGGTGACGTTGCCGTCCGTCGGCACACCGTTCATCGAAAGACTGTACAAAATCTGTGCTTTGTTGTCCGCAATATACCGGTCCGCGGCGGCCGCGTCCAGCGTTTCGTTGCGCCGGCCAACGCCGAGCTCGGTCTGCAGGCGTTCGATCGTGATGGGCAGGTCGTCCTGTGTGTCGCCGAGGGACCCGCTTTCATCCCGCGGCTGAGAGGGGCTTTGCGTGACGCCCTGTGTGGTTGCGACGTCCGTGCCGCTGACGTCGGGCGGCGCCCAGTCTGTCGGCGCTCTTGTGCTTTCGCTTTCCCCGGGCGGCGCGATGGCCGTCGGCGCGTCGGTGCCGCCGGATTGGTTTGTGGTCCCGAACGGCTGGACCACGCCGGGGTCGGATGGCGCCGTGCTGCCGCTTTCGCCCGGAAGGAGCGGGCCGGGGCACAGCGCAGACGGATCGGACGGTTCGTTATACAGCTCCGGCGTTTCGCCGCCTGCGGTTGCGCTTTTGGTCGTGCTTCCTGTGCTGCCCATGCCGGGTGCAAAACCGGGTTCGCTTTTGACCTGCCGGACCAAAAGCGCGGCGCCGAGCAACACCGCAAACGCACCGGCGGATGCGCATACGGCGCGGCTGCGTTTTGTGCGCTGCTGTTTCAGCGCGGCGGTTTTTTCAAGGATTTCTCTTGCGTCCTGTTCATACGGCTTCATCATACATCCTCCTGTTCCAAAAGCAGCTTCAGCGCCTTGCGGGCGCGGTAGTTCAGCGTCTCCACACTGTGAACGCTGCGCTTCATGATCTTTGCGGTCTGTTGGTTGCTCAGGTCTTCAAAGTAGGTCAAAAACAGCACCTGCGCGTATTCCGGTTTCAGCGCGCGCATGGCTTCACGGACCAATTGCTGCTTCTCCTGCTGCAGATAACTTTCTTCCACAGCGGCTTCTTCATCCGCAAGGTCGGCGTCGTCGATCACCTCGGGCGCATCGTGCGCGTTCTTTTTGCGCAAAAAATCAAGGGCCTTGTTGCGTGCGATGGTATACAGCCAGGTCTTGAAGCTGGCGCTGTCGCGATAGCGCGGCTTTTTCAGGCACAGCTTCACAAAGACGTCCTGCACGACGTCCTCCGCGTCAAAGATATTTTGGGTGAAGGTGTTGACATACAGGATCAGTCCGCTGCGATACAGCCGCAGCAGCCCGACAAGGCCGTCTTCATCCCCGGCCAGAAAGCGCAGGTAGCAGTCTTTTCCGTTGTCCATGGCATCGCCTCCCTTGTTCATCCTTTGAACGTGCCGCAAAGCGAAAAGCTCACAGTTCAGATGTTGGATTTTAGATGCTGGATATCAGATGAGCCGCCGGGAGATCGGCGGCTCGGTGTTCAGTTCAGTTGTTCGATTACGTTGTGGACCACGTCCGGGATGCGGGTGGTCAGGTTGTCCGGCGCAAGGCGCAGCACCGTTTCTGCCTGCGCTTCGGTTTTGACGGTCCAAAGAGAAACCAGAAATCCCGCGCGCCGCATGGCGGTGACGATTGTCGGCGTGGTGTTGATGAAGTCGCAGTTGAGCCCCACGGCGCCGCAGGAACGCACCTTTCGCACCAGGTGCGCGGCATAGCGCCTGCTGTTTTTCAAAAGCGGCACAATGTTGCAGTTGAGATAGTACGGGATCCCCGGCGCACCTTTGTGGACGACGCGGACCTTGTTTTGCCGCACGCCGGTGAAAAAGACCCGATCCAGTACGCCGTACTGTTCGGCGAGGGCCTGGACCTCTGCGGTGTGCTGAAAGCGCTTCAGGTCCAGATTCATCCGTTTGCCCGGGTTCTTTGCCAGCAGCTCAAACGCCTTTGCAAGCGGCACGGCGTCTGCGGGCGGGGTGAGACCGTGGAAAAGCACAGGCGTGCCGTCGGCGGCAAAGACGACGTCCACCTCTGCAATGTCCGCGTTTTCAAAGCCCACGGCGATCGATTCCAAAGAGTTGTCCTCGGTCCCCATGCAGCCGCTGTGCGCCGTCACGGTGAAGCCCTGCGGCAAAGCTCCGCAAAGAAGTGCTTTTTGTTCCATAGCGCCTCCTTATTTCATCTGCGCCTTGTAATAGTTCATCAGGCAGCCTTCCAGAATGATCGTCTTTTCGTCTGCGGTCAGCCCTTTGACATACAGGGTCAGGTCGCTGACGCCGTCCTTTGTGATGACCTTGGCCGGGATGGTTTCAACGCCGTTCGCGATCGCCGCCCGGATGCCCGGCACAAAGACATAATCACCGTTGTCATAGTCAAAGCTGACGCCGTCGTCAATGGTAAAGGGCAGGATGCCCCAGTTGATGCAGTTCGAGCGGTACCGCTTGGTGGCGAAGGCGTGGCAGATGTTGGCAAAGCCGCCCAGCACCTTTTGGCAGGACGCCGCCTGTTCGCGTGCGGAGCCGTCGCCCGGGCGATTGGCAAAGACACAGGAGCCGAATTGGGTGTGCTTTGCGGTTTCAGCAGCGTCTTCGCAGACCTTGCCGAGCACCTCGATCACTTCGTCGGACCCGCCGGCGCGGCGCTTGGCCTCTTCGGCGGCGACCGCCTTGGCGCGCGGAACATACTGCGGTTCACGGCGCGAAAGCGCAAACTCCGACAGGCGCAGCGGGTTGGAACGGTGGCTGGACGTTTCGCCGGAGGGGATCAGCTCGTCGGTTGTGGTCACGTCGTCGTGCAGCACGGCGGCGAGCTTCAAAAGCAGGTTGTCTTCCAGCGGATACATCTTCGGCCAGTCGGTGATGTTGGGACCGAAGCGCAGCGCGGCGCTTTCGTCCGCCTTGCCGAAGCCCTGATAGCAGCGCTTGTCATAGACGCTCTTTTCAAAGGCGTAGGGATAGCTGTTCGCGGTGTAATCCACGTCGGTCGCGGCGGTGAGCACGCCGCCGCAGAGCGCGGTCGCGGCGATGGAGCGCGCGTCCACCAGCGCCACGGAAGAAAGCTGACCGTCGCCGGGCTTGCTGCCCTCGCGGTTCGGGAAGTTGCGCGTGGTGTGGCGGATGGACAGGCCGTTGTTGGCCGGCACGTCGCCCGCGCCAAAGCACGGGCCGCAGAAGCAGGGCTTGAAGATGGCGCCGGCCTCCAGCAGCGCCTGCTGCACGCCGTTTTTGATGAGCGCCAGGTTGATCGGCACCGAGGAGGGATAGACCGACAGCGAGAAATAGCCGTCGCCGGTGGACTGCCCGCGCAGGATGTCCGCCGCCTCACAGATGCTTTCAAACATGCCGCCGGAGCAGCCCGCGATCACGCCCTGATCGACGAAGATCTTGCCGTCCCTGACTTTGTCCTGCAAACGGAAATCGACCTTGCTGCCGAACTGCGCCTTTGCCGCGTCCTCCACGTCCTTGAGCAGCGCGGGGTTCGATTGCAGCTCGTGGATGGTGAAGGCGTTGGACGGATGGAAGGGCAGGGCGATCATGCTTTCAATCTTTGACAGGTCGATTTTGATCGCCATGTCGTACTGCGCGACCTGCGCCGGGGCGAGCGCCTTGTAATCCTGCGGCCGGCCGTGGACGGTATAGAAGTCTTTGACCTTGTCGTCCGTGACCCAGATGGATGACAGACACGCCGTTTCGGTCGTCATGACGTCGACGCCGATGCGGAAATCCACACTGAGATTTTTGACGCCCGGGCCGACAAATTCCAGCACCTTGTTGGTGACCAGACCCTCTTTGAATACCGCGCCGCACAGGGCGATCGCCACGTCGTGCGGGCCGACGCCGCGCTTCGGCGTCCCTTCCAGATAGACGCAGACGACCTGCGGGGCGGGGATGTCCCAGGTGTTTTTGAGCAGTTGCTTGACCAGCTCCGGGCCGCCCTCGCCCACGCCCATGGTGCCCAGCGCGCCATAGCGGGTGTGGCTGTCGGACCCCAGCAGCATGTTGCCGCACCTGGTCATCATTTCGCGGGCGTACTGGTGGATGACCGCCATGTTGGCCGGCACATAGATGCCGCCGTATTTTTTCGCGGCGGACAGGCCAAAGACGTGGTCATCCTCGTTGATCGTGCCGCCCACGGCGCACAGGCTGTTGTGGCAGTTGGTCAGCGCATAGGGGATCGGAAACTGTTTCAGGCCGCTGGCGCGCGCGGTCTGGATGATGCCGACATAGGTGATGTCGTGTGAGATCAGGGAATCGAATCGGATCTGCAGCTTGTCGGCATTGCCGGACTGATTGTGCGCCGCAAGAATTTGCCGGGCGATCGCGCCGTCTTTGCCGTCTGAAGAAAGCCCCATGGCAGCAAGCTGCTGCGCCTGTTCGCGTTCGCTGCCGCTGAGCAGCGTTTCGCCGTTGACCAGGGTCACGCCGTGTTGAATGATATCGATCATGTTAAACCGTCCTTTCCGGTGAATACGATCTGCGGTAGAGATCGTTGATTTCCTTGAAATATGCGTTGTCGATCATGGACAGCGCGTCCGCACTGATGCGGAACGTCCAGTTCTCTTCACTGGTGCCGGGGATGTTCATGCGCGCGTCCTTGCCAAAGCCGCACATGTCCTGCACGGCAATCACGGCGGTGTCGGCACTGCTGCGCCAGACAGCTTCAATCATCGCGCGGCAGGAGCCGGAATGAAAGCCGCCCTCGCCCCACTCCCGGCCGCCGAAGCAGCAATAGCGCAGGGCAAACGCGCGTTCGTCGGGCGCGGCGTCCCACAGCCAGCCCAAAAGGGTGTTGTTGTCGTGCGTACCGAGATAGGCGATGCAGTTTTTGGGGTAATTATGCGGCAGGTGGGTGCTGTCTCCAAAGGGGTCAAAGCCGAACTGCAGCACACGCATGCCGGGAAAGCCGCTGTCTTTGAGGAGCTGCACCACATCCTCGCCGAAGACGCCGAGGTCCTCTGCAATGACGTCCGCGTCGGGCAGGGCTTTTTTCACAGCCTTAAACAGCGCCATGCCCGGCCCGGTCTCCCATGCGCCGACCTTGGCGGTCTCGCTGTCGCCGGGAATCGCCCAGTACGACGCGAAGGCGCGGAAGTGGTCGATGCGCACGCGGTCAAACAGCTTCATCGCGTGGGCGATGCGTTTGATCCACCACTGATAGCCGTCTTTTTTCATGGTCTTCCAGTCATACAGCGGGTTGCCCCAAAGCTGGCCGTCGGCAGAAAAATAATCGGGCGGCACCCCGGCCACGCGGGCGGGGGAGAGCGTTTCGGCGTCCAGCTCAAACAGCTTCGGGTTGCTCCAGACGTCCACGCTGTCGCGGCTGACATAGATGGGCATGTCGCCGATGAGAAAAACGCCCTGCGCGTTGGCGGCCTCTTTCATGGTGCGGTACTGCGTGAAGAAGACGTACTGCGTGAAAATGTAAAAGTCAACGTCGTTTTGATACTGCGCGGCAAGGACTTTGGCGGTTTCATAACGCGCTTCCCGCGCCGGCCATTCCCACCAGGGCTTTTGCGCGTTCTGATCCTTCAGCGCCATAAACAGCGCATAATCCCGCACCCAGTCGTTTTGCGCGGCAAAGAGCGAAAGCTGCTCTTTCATCGCGTCGTCCAGCCGGGCAAAGGCCTTTTTCAGCGCGGCCAGGCGCGTTTGGAACGCGAACCGGTGCGACGCGATATAAATGCTGCCGTCGTATTCGCAGCCGTGCACCTCGCCGGCGGTGAGCAGACCGTCCCTTTCCAGCAGCCGCGGGTCGATCAGGGCGATGTTTCCAGCAAAGGCGCTGAGCGAGCAGTACGGGGAGCCGGTGTCGTCCACCGGGCAAAGCGGCAGCACCTGCCAATAGTGAAAATGCATCTCTGCCAGTTGCTTTGCAAAGGCGACGGCCTCTTGCCCCAGAACGCCGATGCCAAACGGGCCTGGCAGGGATGTGATATGCATCAGCACACCCGCCGTGCGAGTTTCTTTCATCGAATCTCTCCTTTCCTCGATGGAACCGATTATATCATATCTGAAGAGAAAAAACAAGAGTGAAGTCAGTCGGGGTTTTGCGTGATGAGCTCAAAGGCAAGCGCCTCCAGCTCCTCCACAGACGACAGCGCGCCGACCTTTTGACGAAGCTGTGCCGCCCCGCGCACGCCTTTGATGTACCACGCGGCGTGCTTGCGGGCCTCGCGGATGCCGATGCGTTCGCCCTTGTAATCGCAGATGCGGCGGATGTGGCGCACCATGACGCGCATACGTTCGCTCAGCGGCGGTTCCGGCAGCAGCACCCCGTGGCGCAGATAGGCGCTGATCTGGCTGAAGACCCACGGCCGCCCCAGCGCGCCGCGCCCGACCAGCAGATAGTCGGCGTTGGTCTTTTCCAGCATCCGGGCGGCAGAGGGGCCGTCCGTGATGTCGCCGTTCGCGATCACCGGGATTGAAACGGCGCGTTTGACCGCAGCGATGGTTTCTGCGTCTACCGGCGGGGCATACATCTGCTGCCGCGTTCTGCCGTGCACGGTGACTGCTGCGGCCCCCGCCGCTTCAAAGCGCTTTGCCAGTTCCACGGCGTTGACGTGCTCGCTGTCCCAGCCGGTGCGGATTTTGACCGTGACCGGCAATTCCACGGCGCTGACCACCGCGCGGACGATGGCTTCGGCTTTTTCGGGTTCCTTCATCAGGGCGCTGCCGCCGCCGTTGCCTGCGATCTTCGGGGCGGGGCAGCCCATGTTGATGTCGATCACGTCGGGGTGAAAGGCCAGGCATTCCCGCGCGCTGTTTGCCATGATCTCCGGGTTGTCGCCGAAGATCTGCGCCGCCGCCGGCCGCTCTTTGTCTGAAAGGACCAGCAGCTTGCGGCTTTTGCGGTCCGCCATAGTCAGGCCCTTGCTGCTGACCATTTCGCTGACGACATAGGTCGCGCCGAACTCGCAGCAAAGCTCGCGAAACGCCATGTCGGCCACACCGGCCATCGGCGCCAGGCCTGCGGTGCGCGCGTCCAGTTCGATTGTGCCAAGGCGCATGTCATCCCTGCTTTCTGAAAACGATGCTTTCATTTTATCATATTATTTCAAAAAATCCACCCTTTTTTGAAAAAATGTGCTATACTATAAGGCAAAGAAGAATTCGGGAGGGCTATTTATGCGCTTGCTTGTGATCGACGGCAACAGCATCGTCAACCGTGCGTTTTACGGCATCAAGCTGCTGACCACCAAAGACGGTCAGTTCACCAACGGGATTTACGGTTTTTTGAATATTCTGCTGCGTCTGAAAGAGGACTGCGACCCGGACCACGTCGCGGTCGCGTTTGACGTGCACGCGCCCACGTTCCGCCACAAAATGTTTGACGGCTACAAGGCCGGACGCAAGGGTATGCCGCCGGAGCTGCGCAGCCAGATGCCGCTGCTGAAAGAGCTGCTGACCTTGCTCGGGTACCGCATTGTGGAGCAGGAGGGCTTTGAGGCGGACGATATCCTCGGTACGCTGGCGGCGCAGTGCAGGGGCGACGACCGCTGCTTTCTGGCAACAGGGGACCGCGACGCGCTGCAGCTGGTGTCCGAGACCACGACGGTGCTGCTGGCCGCGACCAAGATGGGCCGCCCCGTGACCACAGCCTATGACCCGGCGAAGCTGATGGAGGAATACGGCGTGGCGCCGCGCGGCATGATCGAGATCAAAGCGCTGATGGGCGATTCGTCCGACAACATTCCCGGCGTGGCCGGCGTGGGACCCAAAACTGCCGGCGCACTGATTCAGAAGTACGGGACCATCGACGAAGTCTATGCGCAGCTTGAAACGCTTGACGTCACCAACAACGTGCGTGAAAAGCTGCGCGCCGGCAAAGACAGCGCCTATCTCAGCCGCACGCTCGGCACGATTTGCACCGATGCGCCGATCGACACCGACCTGTCGCATTACGCGGTCAAAACCCCGGACGCGCCCGCCGCGATCCGGCTGCTGGCAAAGCTGGAAATGTTTTCGGTGATCGAAAAGTTCGGCTTGCCCGATCTGCCCGCGGTGCAGGCGGCCGCTGTCGAAACGGCGCAGACCGCTTTGCCTTTGCGCGAGGAGCGCGACCTGATGGGGCTGCTGGGTAAAATCAAAACCGCCGGCAAGGCCTATTTTGTGACCGATGCGGCAGAGGACGCCGTGCGCACGTTTTTCTTTGCGTTTGACGATGAACTGTGTTATGTTCCGTCAGACTGCTTTGACTTTGAAACATTCTGCAAAGCCTTTTTTGCCGGCAGCGCCGAAAAATACACAGCCGACGCAAAGCCGCTGTTTCGCATGGCGCTCAAAAACGGCTGGTCGCTGAACCGCCTGAAGATGGACACGACCCTGGCCGGCTATATTCTCAACCCGTCTGCCAGCGCCTATGATCTGCCGCGGTTGGCAGAGGAGCGCAGCATCCCCGCGCCGGCGGTGGACTGTGCCGACGCCGTGCGGCTGTTTGCTGCCGCTGCTGCCGTGCTGCACCCGGTCAGCGACCGGCTGCTGGAAGAGCTGCACGAAAACGGGCAGGATATGCTTTTCAATGACATTGAGCTGCCGCTGTGCGAAGTGCTTGCCGACATGGAAAACACCGGCTTTCTGGTGGACCGCGACGCGATCGCGGCATACGGCGAAACGCTGCAGACCCAGGTGGACGCCATCAGCGAAACCATCTATGCCGAGGCTCGAACGCGCTTCAACCTGAATTCACCGAAGCAGCTTGGGACCGTGCTGTTTGAAACGCTGGGCCTGCCCGCAAAGAAAAAAACCAAAAGCGGTTATTCCACCAACGCCGAGGTGCTGGAGGAGCTGGCATACGACTATCCCGTTGTGGCCGATATCCTGAGGTACCGCACGCTGTCCAAGCTGAAATCCACCTATTGCGACGGGCTTTTGAAAGAGATCGAGCCGGACGGCCGCATCCGTTCGCGGCTGAACCAGACCGAAACGCGCACGGGCCGCATCTCTTCGCTGGAGCCGAACCTGCAAAATATCCCCGTCCGCTCATCAGAGGGCAAGGAGCTGCGCCGGTTCTTTACGGCGGGGCCGGGCCGCGTGCTGGTGGACGCCGACTATTCCCAGATCGAGCTGCGCGTGCTGGCCTCGATTGCCGATGACAAGGCCATGATCGAGGCGTTCAATGCGGGGGCCGACATTCACACCATCACCGCGTCGCAGGTTTTCGGCATGCCTGAGCACATGGTGACGCCGCTGATGCGTTCGCGGGCCAAGGCCGTCAATTTCGGCATCGTTTACGGCATCGGGGCGTTTTCACTGTCCAAAGACATCGGCGTAACGCGCAGAGAGGCAGACGCATATATCAAGGGTTATCTGCATCATTACAGCGGCATCGATCGCTATATGCACGCCGTGGTCGAGACCGCGCGCACCACCGGGTACGCCGAAACGATCTTTCACCGGCGGCGCTATCTGCCGGAGCTGACCGCGTCCAACAAAATGCTGCAGGCCTTTGGCGAGCGCGTGGCGCGCAACATGCCCGTGCAGGGAACGGCGGCGGATATCATCAAGATCGCCATGGTGCGCGTGTGGCGCCGGCTGCGCAGCGAGTTCCCGGCGGCGCGGCTGATCATGCAGGTGCACGACGAACTGATCGTGGAATGTGACGATGCGGACTGCAGCGCGATCAGCGCACTGGTGCGTGAAGAGATGGAAAACGCGGCCGGGCTGCGTGTGCGGCTGGTGGCTGACGTCCACAGCGGCACGACCTGGTTTGACGCAAAAAGCTGAGACACACCGCCGTTTATTGAAATGCGAAGCTTGTTTTATTTTGGAAAATCGTTGACAGAGAAAACGAAGTATGCTACAATAAAACTGATCATTCCCGGCAGTTGGAGGTGCGGGTTCATGAAGCGAAAGCTGGCAGCTTTGCTGGTGCTTTTGATCTTGCTGCTGTCTCTTTCAGGCTGTGGGAGCGCAAAGTTCACCTGCGGTATCTGCGGCAAAGAGGTGCACGGCGTGGGTCATCTGGTCCGGGCCGGGGATAAAACCGGCCGCGTTTGCGACAATTGCTATCGCATGGTTCAGGAAGCACAGGGGTGAGTTCATGCCCCGTGTTCATACAGCCGCCGTTGGCGGTCAAAAAAAATCATTTCTCAAGGAGGAAGAACTATGAACTTTTGTGGAAGATGTGGCGCACAGGCGCCCGACGGCGCAATGAATTGCCCGAACTGCGGCGCTCCGCTGCAGAACGCGGCCCCGCAGCAGGCGGCCCCGTACGGCCCGCAGGTCAACCCGGCAGCCAGACCCGCCGGTGCGCTCGGCACGGCGTTTTTTGAGAACTTCAGCCTGGACTCAAAACTGCTGATGATTCTGATTGCGAATCTGTTGGCGCTGGTGAACTTCGCAATGAATTTTGCCGCACATTACAGAGTGAAATCTCCGGACGAAGATCCGACGAAGGGGATTGCGAAAGTCCTTCTGCAAGAAGGTAAAGATGATATCGATGGCGCCGGCGCGACCGTGGCGTTCATCATCATTTTCCTTGTGCTGTACGTGATTGCGTGGCAGTTTATGATCCTGCCGCTGTTTGGCAAAAAGAAATTCACCTTCTTCAATTTCTGCCCGCTGGCGGTCGTTTCACTCGGACAGTTCATTCTTCAGATCGTTGCAATGGTGAAGATTAATGGCGAAACCAAGGACAACTTGAAAGAGTATAACAAAATGCTGAGAGAAGCGGGAAAAACGACAGTCAAATACGGCCCGACCTTCTGCGGCGTTTTGTACTTCATTCTGCTTGCCGCGCAAATCGGCCTGCTTGCTTTCCTGTCCTACAAGTCCTATCGTGAGATCGTCGGTCCGCGTGCGCCGCGCATGCCGCAGCAGCCGCAGTACCCGCAGCAGCCGCAGCAGCCGCAGTACCCGCAGTATCCGCAGCAGCCCCAGCAGCCGCAGTATCCGCAGCAGCCGATGATGTGATCGAAGAGGATATTGTACATGAAGATTTGTAAATCCTGCGGTGCGCAGATGAACGACCAGGCGACCTATTGTCCCAGATGCGGGGCACCTGCGTCTGCCGCCGCGCCCCAGCAAGGATATCAGAACGCGTATCCCGGCCAGCCACAGCCACAGGCCAGGCCCCAGGCGCCCGCAGCCTATCAGAACTATCAGCGCCCCGCCGCGCAGCCGGCCTATACGCCGGTCTATACGCCGCAGCCCGCGCCGATGCAGTATGCCGCCCCAGCGGCGGCGCCGTCGCCGCTGGCCCAGCCGGCAGCAAACGCCAAAGTGCCGGCATTGACGCTGTTTGCGCTGTTTGTGGCGTTTGTCAATCTTGCGATGCAGTTCTTTGTGCCACACATGTCGAAGGATTATACCGAGGGCTTTTCCTCCGTCTTTGGTGGTTCCTGCTACAGCTATTTGCGATTGTTTGCAGTTTATATTAAAGAAGGCGGCATTTCCTGGAGCGACGCCGATTCGATGGGAATCCTGTTGTTTATTGCATATATCTGTGTTTATGTTGGCCTGGCGCTGACTGCGATCTCTGCGATCATCATGTTCCTGCCGTATGCGACGAAGTCAAAGGCAAGCATGATCCACTTTGTTCCGATGATTATCAGCACAATCATCTCTTTGGCTGCCCATGTGCTGTTCTTTGTTGCGATGATCGACGATGCTGTGGGTGGATTCGAGTTTGGCGACTGGATCGGCCTGTTCATCTATTTCGCCGTGGCGTTGATCGCGATCGTCTGCTTCATCGTTGTGGGCGTCGTCGCAAGCAAAGAAAAGAACGCGGCCCCAAGATACGCATAAGCGTCGGAACGGATCAAAGGAGGATCTCTCTTTGGCTATTTGTGGAAGATGTCATGCGCAAAACCCGGATGAAATGGCGTTTTGCAGGCACTGCGGCGCGCCGCTGCCGACCCAGAACGCCGCAAACGGCGGGCAGCGCAATCCTGTGCCCGGCGCACAACCCGGTCGCTCACCTTATGACCGGACCATGGCCGGCAGAGGCAGTGCCCCGGCCCCGGGGAATGCGAACTATGCACAGGGCAATCGCGCCCCCGGCGCGGCCGTCGGCAACCGGTATGAACCGCGGAACGCGCCCGCCGGCCCGCAGGGCTATCCGCCCACGCCGCAGGCAGCGAACCGCAATCCCGGCCCGAACCGGAACCCGAATTACGGATACGGCAGCCCGGTACCCGGCCAACAAACCAACATTCCCGCGCCCGGCGCAGGTGTGCAAACAGGCAGAGCGGGCATCGCGTTGCCTGCGTTCCTTGCCGGGATACCGGTGGCGCCCGTGGCAGTGTCTTTGATCGCGTTGCTGGTCAACATCATTCTTCACTTTATTCCGATGGTGAAAATGGTCGATTACAAGACAAACGGCACATATTCGATGTTTGGCGTTGCAAGAATGCTGGCGAAAGAAGGCAGCGAGGGCGCCGCGATGAGTTCGATGCTGAAAGCGCCCATGATCTTTTTTGTGATTTTGATTGCGGTCAGCATGGCGTTTATTGTGTTGCCCATCTTCACACATCGCGGTTATTCAACCGGCAATTTCATTCCCGCAATCGTGGCGGTGGTTTTGTCGTTTTGCGCGCAGATGTTTATGGTGTTCGTTTGCCTGGCTGCCGGCAGTCAGGATCATCACGACGGCGCCAGCGCATCGTTGCAGTTCGGCGGATTTCTCTTTATCATAGACGCCATTGCAACGGTGATCATTCTGATCATCTGTGCCAAAAAAGCAAAAGCCGCTTCGCAGGTGCGCGGACCGATGAACCCGCCGATGATGAACGATCCGCTGATGAGTGGCGGTATGGACCAACGCTGGTCCTGAACTGAAACCAAAGCAACTGTCGGCGGTACTGTGCCTATGACAGTTGCTTTTATCATGAAATGACTGGAGATGACATTATGAAGTATTGCAAACAATGCGGCGCGCAAATGAACGACGCTTCGGCTTTTTGCCCAAAGTGCGGCACCCAGGCGTCTGCGCCGGCACAGCCGGTGACGCCGCCGAATGCGGCAGAGGACGCGGAACGGACCGTTGCGATTGAACGTCCGGCGCCGCCTGTGCAGCAGGACATTCCAAAGACCGTTGCCGCCTGGACGCAGACTGCCGCCCCCACGCAGGCCGCTTATTCGCCTGCCGCGCAGCAATCTGCCGCACAGCAGCCTGCCGCGCAGCCCGCGGTGTATCCCGGATATACGCCGGTCTATGTGCCGCAGCCCGCACCGATGATGTATCGCCCCGCCGCGCAGCCGTCACCGCTGGCGGCCCCCCGCACCAAGGCGCCGATGCTGGCGCTGGGCGCACTGCTGACCACCATCATCAATCTGGTGCTGATGTTCATTCCGCATGTAAGTCTGGTGTTTGAGCGTTACAACTATTATAGCGATTCCCCGAAACTTGTCACAGCCGCAAAGGCGCCGGTGTTCAGTTTGCTGAATGTTGCCTATTCTATCTGGACAAAATATACCAAGGCGTTTGATTGGGATGAAGAAGAAATTCTGGATGAACTTGGAGAGGCCGGTCAGTATATCACGATGGCAAAGGTTTTTTATTTCATTTGGTTCATCTGCCTGATCGTTTTGCTGCTGTCGATGGTTTATCTGGTTTTGCCGATGGCAAAGAAAAAGGCGGTTGGCGCCGGCAGCTTTGTGCCGCTGATCGTTACGACGCTGATCTCCTTTGCGATTCAGACGGCGATCATGATCATTGCCGCGACGCAGACCAAGGCGTATGAGGATGAAATCAATGCACTGATCAAGATATCTGCCGGCGGCTGGATCTTTATCGCGTTTTCGGCGATCAACATCATTTTCCTTTGCGTTGCCGCTGCGACGGCCGGCAAAGAGCGCAGACAGCAAGCCTGGGGATAACCCTCTTCAATCAATACAATGCCCACCGTGACAAGACGAACACGGTGGGTGTTTTTGTTATGCTTTCTATTACGTCTGCAGTTCCGCGCAGATCGTATCGACGGCCTGCTTTCCCTCCGGGATGGGGTACAGCACATAGTCGTGGCCCAGCTTTTCGCCGACGATCAGTTTTGCGTCCACGCCGTCGGCCTGCAGCTTTTCAAAGCAGGCGGTGACGTCGCCGTGCAGAATCTCATGCGTTCCGCAAAAACCGAGCGTGCGCGGCAGCCCGTGATTGTCGCCGAACAGGGGGCTGACCGCCGGGTCCCGGACGTCGCTGCCCCCGGCCCAGACCTTGCCGATGGTTTTGAGCCCGGCGACCTTCAGCATGGCGTCGCGCCGTTCGATCTCGGGATCATAGACGCCGGACATGGAAACGTCTACCCACGGCGAGATCAGAACCAGATGGGCTGGCTGCGGCAGCGAACGCGCGTGCAGCTGCTGACAGAACGCCAGCGCCAGCCCGCCGCCGGCGGAGTCGCCGATGATCGAAACCGGCCCCTTTGCGCCGGCGCATACGGCGGAATAAAACGGGTACAAAAACGTATAGGCGTCCGTGTGGTCATAGTTCGGCACAAGGGGATAGCGCGGCAGCAGCACGTGCGCGTTCAGCCGCTGCGACAGCTGCCGGCAAAAGGTCAGGTGCTGCGGAAACACGTCGTTGACATAGGCCCCGCCGTGCAGATGGATGATGGTCTGTTGTGCGGTTTCGGGCGTACCGAATTCGATGATCTGAACGCCGTTAAACCTGGTCAGAATCGCGCCCGCGTTCAGTGCCTTGCGCGGCAGGGCGACCGGTAAGTCCTGCACCGCGCCGCGGCGGAACATATGCAGGCGGACGGCTTCATCGGAATCAAAATAGCCCTTGTTTGTCTTCTTTAGGTAAAAGGAGACGAGGATGGCCATGGGGGAACGCCGGCTGCTCATAGAAACCCCTCCGTTTATGATGATTGTTCGGTATTATTTTAAATAGACGCGGCATTCATACGGCCGCATGACAAAGCCGTTGTGCACCAGCGGCGCGGTGTCATAGTTCGACAGGACCAGGTCGGCAGCGTGCATGTTGAAATCATACGGGGCGCGGAAATCCTGCTCGTTTGCGCTGAAGGAGTTGATGACCAGCAGCGTCTTCCCCTCGTACCGGCGGCGGTACGCAAAGACCGGGGCTGCCGTTTTGAGCAGCTCAAAGTCGCCGTAGCGCACGATGGGGTTCTCTTTGCGGAACCTGAGCAGCTTGCGGTAATAGTGCAGGATCGAGTTCGGGTCCGCTTCGGCGGCCGCGACGTTGATCTCGCGATAGTTCGGGTTGACGGCGAACCAGGGCTTGTCGGCGGTGGTAAAGCCGGCGTTCTTTTCGGCGGTCCACTGCACGGGGGTGCGCGCGTTGTCACGCGAGGCGTATTTGCACAGGCTCATGATAAACTTTTCCGGCAGGTGGAACTTTTTGAACATCTGATAGTTGTTGAGCGTGGAAACGTCCACATAGTCCTCAATGTGCTCAATGTTCGCGTTGAGCATGCCGATCTCCTGCCCCTGATAGATGAAGGGCGTACCGCTCTGGCAGATATACATGGTGGCCAGCATTTTGCCGCTTTCCACGCGGTATTTTTCGCTGCCGTAGCGGCTGATGATGCGCGGCTGGTCGTGGTTCTCAAGATACAGGGCGTTCCACGCCTTGCCATACAGCTTCGTCTGCCAGCGGTTATAGACGCGCTTGAGCTTCGCCGGGTTAAACGGTGTGCGCATCCAGTTGTGGATGATGTTGTCGGCCGACATGTGCTGGAAATGGAACATCATGTTGAGCACCTGTTTGTCGTCCTCTTTGATGAATTTCAGCGCGGTCTTCGGCGTCATCATCGGCGCTTCGCCCACGGTGAAGCAATCATATTCATCCAGCACGGCGCGGAATTCCTCCAGGTACTCGCGCAGGTGCGGCCCGTTGGTGAAGTGCTCCATCCCCGTGCCGACCGGCAGCGGGAAGCCGTTGGGCAGTCCCTCTTTTTTGGAAATATAGGTGATGACGTCCTCGCGGAAGCCGTCAACGCCAAGGTCCAGCCAGAAGCGCAGGATGCTCTTGACCTCTTCGCGGACCTTCGGATTATCCATGTTGAGGTCGACCTGCTCTTTGGCAAAAATGTGCAGATAGTATTCGTCAAGATTCTTGTCATATTCCCAGGCCCCGCCCTGAAACACGGAGCGCCAGTTGTTCGGCGGTTTTTTGGCGCCCTTTTTGCCCTTGCGCCAGAAGTAATAGTCATGATAGGGGTTGTCGTCGCCCTTTTTGCTTTCCAAAAACCACTTGTGCCGGTCAGAGGTGTGGTTGATGACCAGGTCCATGATGATCTTCAGGCCGCGCTTGTGCGCTTCGTCAATGACGGTTTTGAACTGCTCCAGCGTGCCGTAGTCCGGCGAGATGTCTTTGTAGTCCGCGATGTCATAGCCGTAGTCCGCGTTTGGGGACGGATAGAGCGGCGAAAACCAGATCGCGTCCACGCCGAGGTCTTTGATATAATCCAGCTTGGACAGCACGCCCGTCAGGTCGCCGATGCCGTCGCCGTTCCCGTCACAGAAAGAGCGCGGCCAGATCTGATACACCGCGATGTCCTTGTACCACTGTT
Organism: Clostridia bacterium; assembly: GCA_017434855.1. Lineage (GTDB taxonomy): Bacteria > Bacillota > Clostridia > Oscillospirales > Acutalibacteraceae > UBA6857. The sequence continues at coordinate 21,564 of JAFRUA010000028.1, read as the reverse complement.
TGCCCTGCATATTGTTTCCTCCCTTTGATTTCAATACTACAAAATAATTCTATCATAATTCACAGAATAATGCAAGGCTGTTTTGAAATGATTGTCAAAAGTGACGGATTTTTTGAAAGGCTTGTCAAACGGCCGTTTTTTTCATATAATAGAGATGGAAAGATTTGCAGGAAACGGAGGTGAACGCATGGAAATCGCAAAAGACGCCGCCACACTTCGCGCGCGATTGGAACGGCGTGCGGCCAAAACGCCGCTGAAGCCTGCCATCCTTTTTCGCACGGATGAAAACAGCCTTTCGCGCTGGACGTACCGTGCATTGCTTGACCGCATCCGCGCGCTGGGAACAGCGCTTTTGAAGCGGGACTGTGGCGGAAAGGCTATGGCGATCCTTGGACGCAACAGCCCGGACTGGGCGCTGGCCTACCTGACCGTTTGCTGCGGCGCGGGGGTTGCGGTCCCGCTGGACCGGCAGCTTTTGCCGGAAGAGATTGCGTTCACCTGCAAGTTTGCGGATGTCCGCGTGCTGTTTGCCGACCGTGAGGGGCTGGAAAAGCTGGCGCAGGTCCGCCGCAGATTGCCGAAAAAGCTGCTGATCGTTGCGCTGGACGGCACCGAGGATGCGCATGCCGTTTCGCTGGAATCCCTTTTGCAAGAGGGTGCAGCGGCAATGGACGCCGGCGACGACCGCTTTTTGAATCTGGAGATCGATCCGCAGCGCTGCACCGTGCTGTTTTTCACCAGCGGAACCACCGACAAGCCGAAGGGCGTGATGCTCTCTGATGAAAACCTCTGCTTTGCGCTGCATGCGCTGCGGCAGCGGGTCAAGGTTTTGGCAGACGACACCACGCTGTGTGTGCTTCCGCTGCATCATGCCTATCAAAACATCTGCATGCTGCTGCTGCTGTCTGTCGGCGGTGCCGTGGCGTTTTGTCCGGGACTGCGCCATGTGTCCGCGGACCTGAAATTCTTTCAGCCCACGGTGTTTGTGACCGTGCCGCTGATGCTGGAAAAAATGCACAAGCGCATCCTGGCCCAACTGGAAAAGCAGGGGCGTTTCAAACGTTCATTGGCAAGCGGGCGCATGTCGTTTTTAACTGCACGCTTTGATCTGAAAAAATACGTCTATGCCCTGATCCATGAGGCGTTCGGCGGGCGGCTGCGGATGATCGTGGTTGGCGCCGCGGCGCTGGACCCAAGCGTGGCGCGTGATTTTTCCTCGTTCGGCATTCCCGTGGTTCTGGGGTACGGGCTGACGGAGTGCGCGCCCGTGGTGCTGTGCAACAGCTCTGACGCGCCAAAGCCGGACGGCGTCGGCACCCCGCTGGACGGGCTGCAGGTGATCCTGGACGACGCGGACGACAGCGGCGTCGGAGAGCTGTGCGTGCGCGGCGGCAGCGTGATGCTCGGGTACTATAAAAACAAAAAAGCAACCGCCGCGGTTTTGAAGGACGGCTGGCTGCGGACGGGCGATCTTGCGTACCGCGATGACGACGGCGATTATCACATCACCGGGCGAAAGAAAAACATCATCGTCACCAAAACCGGTGAGAACGTCTATCCCGAAGAGCTGGAGTCCTATCTCAACCGCGAGCCGCTGGTGCTGGAATCGCTGATCTTTGGCGAAGAGACGGCGGGGGACGCCGTGGTCGCGGTGCAGGTGGTGCCCGATGAGGACGCGATCAAGGCCCATCTGGGCAAAGACAAGGTGACGAATGAAGAGGTGCAGGGCGTGATCCGCGACGTGATCCGCCGTGTTAACCGCCGCCTGCCGTCGTATAAAAGCATCCGCAGCGTGTTCATCCGCGACAAGGCGATTGAAAAAACAAGTACGCAAAAGCCGAAGCGCACGCCGCCGGTCAGGGACGAAACCGCCGACGAGTAAACTTGTGGTAAAAAAATGAATGAAAAATGAAAAAGAAGACAGGTGTCAACGGTCTTCTTTTTTATTTGACTAAAACATGAGCCGCGACTCAACCGATTGTACAATGTACACAAAATAATCGGTGAAATTTCTCAAGATTCTACCATAAAACCTATAGACAAATCCGCTTTTTTCTGGTAAAATCCTTCATAGAAAGTTAATAAACGACGGGATACGTTTTTAAAAAGTTCAAAAACGAAAACCGACGTTTTCGGATCAACCACACGTTCGATGCAGAAATGAGGTGTCCGCAGTGAAAGCAGCAAAGACAGAATACTTCCACATTCAGCGCAAGATCGTGGCAAACGTGACCACGGAATCGTGGCAGAATGTGCCGCACGTCACTTATATGTATGAGCCGGACGTGACGGAATTCTTTCGGACGTATAAAGCATTCAACGACAGCCGATATGACGAAGCGCGCTTCACCTTCAACACCCTGATGCTCAAGGTGATCACCGAGGGCCTCAAGGCTGCGCCGGTCATGAATTCTCACATCCATTTCAACCGCCATTATGTCACCGGTCACATCGACACGTTTGAAAACATCGACATTTCCATGCCGATGATCCTGCCGAACGGCGAGATGATGACGATCAATCTGCATGACTTCGACAGCAAAAACATTGACGAAATGACCGCCTATGTCAAGGACGTCCGCCGCCGCGCGGAAAAGACGAACCTTGCCGAGGCCATGTACTCCGTTTCCATCGACAACACCTTCAAGGGTCTTCGCAAGGGCAAGCTGCTGCAGACGGTCTGCCGCATCGCCGGCGCCAACATCGGCAAGTCCACCGCAAAGCACCTGCACGGCAAGGCGAAAAAAGACTATGAAGCCATCCCCGAAACCGAGCGCCTGACGCTGCACGACATTGAGCAGGGCACCGTCACGGTCACCAACGTCGGTTCAAACTATACAAACCAGCGCGGCGCGATCGCCCTGCTGGAGATTGTTCCCCCGCAGGTCTGCGCGATCTCGGTGGGTGCGGTGCAGGACAAACCGCTGGTCGTGAAAGACGCCTACGGCCGCCTGCGTGTGGAATCGCGCAAGGTGCTGCCGATGTGCATCGCGTTTGACCACCGCGCGCTGGATTTCGGCGAGATCGTGCCTTTCCTGAAGCATCTGGACGGGATCTTTGCGAACCCGGAGATCATGCGCTCCTGGGTCAGCGACCCGAAGCCCGCCACGGAAAAGAAAGGCTATCTGACCGTGGTCGCGTAAGGCCAATTGATTTTGACAGTTTCTTTATGTGTTTTCTTCCCCAAACGCAGAAGCGGCCCAACAGGGTCGCTTTTGTGTTTTTTCGTTTTGGTACGCGGGGAACGTGGGCGGCGGTGGGAAGGTGTAACCCGCCGATGGAGCGTTGAGGTTACCACCTCATCCGACCCTTCGGGCCACCTTCCCCTCCAAAGGGGAAGGCTTTTTTTGCGGCAACTTTCTGCCTTCCCCGCTGGCGGGAAAGGTGGCACGCGCCCCGAAGCCTGATTGAACAGTCGAAGCGTAAAAAGCGCGTGACGGATGAGGTTGAAAAAATGCTTGCATTTTTCGGAGAGATGTGGTAGAATAGAGGTGCCAAACAAAAACAAGTCATTTTTAGTGGCTTTTTCATATTTCGAAAAAGAGGCTCACTTTATTAAAAAGTGCGTCCTGAACATCTTTTCTCTTTTTCGAAATAGAATATGATTGTTTTTGTTTGGCGACAAGATGGACGGCATTTTTTATGCGTCCTTCTTGGGCGCATTTTTTATTGCGCAGAAAAATCTATATATATTTCGGAGGGCAAAAACATGAGAAAACGAATCAATCGAACATTAACAATTCTTCTGACTGTGGTGATGGTGATCTGCGCTGTGCCGATGGCATACGGTGCGACCATTTCCCACAGCGGCACTTGTGGTGAGAATCTTACTTGGACGCTCGACACTGAGGGCTTGCTTACGATCAGCGGTACAGGAGAGATGTACGATTATCTCTTAGAAGATAACCCCGCCCCATATTATGGATACCGGGACACAATTCGATCACTTTCAATCGGTGAAGGCGTGACCCGTATCGGGAGTAATGCTTTTTATAACTGTTCCAGTTTGAAAAGTGTATCGATTCCAAGCAGTTTGACGAGTTCCGGCGGCACTGCATTTATGTACTGCACCGGTTTGACGCGCGTTGACTTCACGGATGTTGCGGCATGGTGTAATATCAGGTTTGAGTCTATTGCTTCCAACCCAAATGATTATGCATCGGAGATTTATCTCAACGGAACGCTTGTCACATATTTGACGATTCCGAACGGTGTAACAAAAATTGGATCTTGCGCGTTTGAAAATTTTAAAGATCTTCAAGGGATAACCATTCCGGACAGCGTGACAAGTATCGGTGCTTGTGCGTTTGAAAGGTGCAGCAGCCTGATAAACGTAACCATTCCGGACAGTGTGACAAGTATCGGGGGTGATTTGTTTTTCAAGAGCGGTGTGCAGTCTGTGAAGATTTCAAGCGGCGTGACGAGCATTCCAAATTATACGTTTTATGACTGTGCCAATTTGAGAAGCGTGACAATTCCTGACAGCGTGACAAGTATCGGCGATTACGCGTTTCAAGGCTGCAGCCGCTTGGGAAGTGTGGAAATTCCGGACAGTGTGACAAGCATCGGCGCTTCTGCGTTTTGCAAAAGTGGTCTGAGTTCTGTGGTGATTCCAAACGGCGTGACGTGCATCTCCACCTGGACGTTTTCTGATTGTGCCAAATTGACAAGTGTAACAATTCCAGGCAGTATGACGGAGATCTACAATGCGTTTGTAGGCTGTACGAATTTGAGATATATATACTACTATGGGACGAAAACACAATGGAATAATATCGACATCAGTCCTGAAGCTCAATCTGTGATGAATAAAGCCACAATATATTATAGGGGTGCAACCGTCACTGACGCTGACACCGGCATTGCCGTAACCTATCAGGACGGCTGTTTTAGCGGCGCGGTCACAATATCTGTGACACAGGTTGACGATGTTCCCAATTATCTGGTCGGAGATTATGAAAAGATGTCCGCTTGGAACATCAAGACGCTGGTGAACGGCGTTGAGACGCGGCCCGACGCAGCGGTTACGGTGTCAATTCCCGTCCCTGCCGGCTACAACGAAAACAGCCTTGCGGTCTACCATGTGAACGCAGACGGTTCCGTTGAGCGTGTGACGTCGATCAGCGTCTATAACGGGAAAATCACATTCACCGCAACGTCCTTCAGCATCTATATCGTAGTAGATGAAAGCAGTCTGCACCAGCACAGCTACACGTCGCAAGTCACGAAGCAGCCCACCTGCAGCGAGCCGGGTGAGACGACCTACACCTGCGCCTGCGGCGACAGCTACACAACACCGACCCCGACTCTCGACCACACTCCGGGTGCTGCAGTTCGAGAAAACGAAACAACGGCAGACTGCAACAATGGTGGACATTACGACAGCGTGGTGTATTGCACGGAGTGCGGTACCGAACTCAGCCGCGAGACCGTTACAACGAACGCGCTCGGCCACACCGAACCCGACGAGCACGGCGACTGCCAGCGCTGCGGTTTCCATTTGAAGGACGTCTGCCCGTGGTGCGGTCAGGAGCACGTCGGTTTCTTCGCCGGTCTGATCGCATGGTTCCACGGCATCTTCGCCAAAATTTTCGGCGCGCGGTATTAACCATCATTTTCTCGTAGGGGCGGACCGATGTGTCCGCCCTTTTTATGTCGCGCGGAATCAAATGGCAAGGGCGCACACGCCGGTGCGCCCCTACGCGTTTCCCCCGCCGCTCACTTTGGGCGGCGGGGCGTTGCTGTCCTTCACTACTCGTGTGCAGCGCGTACTCAACCCCTCAAATCCTCAATCCCTTAATCCCTTAACCCCTCAATCCCTTTCCTCCTCCGCTTGACAAATCCCGAAAAATCAGTACAATAATAGCAGAGTGGACTGGGCAGTCGCGGCACAGCAGTGACGAGGAAAGTCCGAGCTCCCCACAGCAGGGTAACGGCTAACGGCCGCCGAGGGTGACCTTAGGGAAAGTGCAACAGAAAGAAACCGCCGCGCTTTGCGGTAAGGATGGAAAGGCGAGGTAAGAGCTCACCGGCGCGCAGGAGACTGCGCGGCCCTGTAAACCCTACCCGGAGCAACACCGACCGGAAGCAGCAATGCGCGCTCGCTGGGCGTATTTCCGACGGGTGGCTTGAGCACGGGGGCAACCCCGCGCCTAGATAGATGACTGCCTTCAAAGACAGAACTCGGCTTACAGGTCCACTCTGTTTTCACCGTCGCTTTTTGCGGCGGTTGATTTTTTGGTACAAAAGTTCTTGCAAGCGGGCAAAAAATGGTGTATAATACCAGCGTATGCATCGGCGCGGGAAGGGAGTGAGCGGCGCGTGGAAACGGAAGAGACCGTCATCACCGGATATGTGGAGGGCATCATCTATCGCAATCCGGAAAACGGCTACAGCGTGCTGGATTTCAGCTGCGACGGCAAGATCATCACCGTCGTGGGCCTGCTGTCGCTGGTGGACCCGGGCGAAGAGCTGACGCTGAAGGGCGGCTGGGTCAGGCACCCCACCTTTGGCACGCAGTTCAAGGCGGACGCCTTTGAGCGCCGGCTGCCCAAAACGGCGGCCGACATGCTGCGCTATCTTTCCGGCGGTACCGTCAAGGGGATCGGCCCCGCCACGGCGGAAAAGATCGTGAACCGCTTTGGCGAGCAGACCTTTGAGATCATGGAGCACGACCCGATGGCGCTTGCGCAGATCAAGGGCATTTCGGCGGACAAGGCGCGTCAGATCGGCGAGAGCTTTCAAAAGCAGTTTGCTGTGCGCGAGATCATGATCTATCTGGAAAAGTACGGCATGACGCCGTCGGAGTGCCTGAGCGCCTATAAAGTGCTGGGCGGGAACGTGGTGGAGCGCGTGACCGAAAACCCGTATTGCCTGTGTCATCGCGGCATCGGGATCGGCTTTGTGCGCGCGGACGAGATCGCCTCGTCGCTGCCGCAGCCGGTGAACCCGGTGTTTCGTGAGCGCGCCGGCGTGATCCACATCATTTCGCACAACCTGATGAACGGGCACACCTGCCTGCCGCGGGAAAAGATCATTCCGCCCGCCTGCGACCTTTTGGACGTTGCGGCGGATGAAGCGGAACGCATCATCGACGATTTGATCGAAGACAAAGAGCTGATGGAAGAACCAATCGACGGCCGCGCCTTTTTGTTCTTGCCGTACATCTATCTTGCGGAAAAGAATATCGCGGACCGCATCCGCGTGATGCTGAAATTTCCGCCGCCGCAGGGCCGGTCGGCCGAAGCGGACATTGACGAAATCGAGCTGCGGCAGGGGATCCGTTTTGAAGAAAAGCAGCGCCGGGCGATTTTGACCGCGGCGCAAAAGGGGCTGCTTGTTTTGACCGGCGGCCCCGGCACCGGAAAGACCACGACGCTCAACGGGATTCTGGATCTGTATGAAGCGCAGGGGCTGAAGGTCCTGCTGGCCGCCCCCACCGGCCGCGCAGCCAAGCGCATGAGCGACGTCACCGGCCGCGAGGCCAAAACGCTGCACCGACTGCTGGAGGCCGTGGTACGCGACAACGACCGGAACACCTTTGCGCGGAATATGGAAAACCCGCTGCAGTGCGACGCCGTGATCGTGGATGAACTGTCCATGGTGGACGTGCAGCTCTTTTGGGGACTGCTTGACGCGCTGCCGCTGGGCTGCCGCCTGATCATGGTCGGCGACAGCGACCAGTTGCCGCCGGTCGGCGCGGGGAACGTGCTGCAGGACATCATTGCGTCTGACCTTCTGCCCGTGGTGGCGCTGACGGAGGTCTTTCGTCAGGCGATGGAAAGCCTGATTGTCACCAACGCCCACCGCATCGTGAACGGCGAGCTGCCGGTGCTGGACCGCACAGACTGCGACTTCTTCTTTTTGCAGCGTGAAACCGTGGCGTCCGCGGCGGCAACGGTGGTGGACCTTTGCGTCAACCGACTGCCGAAGGCATATGGGTATGACCCGAAAAGCGACATTCAAATCGTCTGCCCGTCCCGAAAAGGGGAGGCCGGCACGGTGAATCTGAACCGCGTGCTTCAGCAAAAGCTCAATCCGCCCGAAAAAGACAAGGCAGAGCTTGCGTCGGGCGGCCGGGTGTTTCGCGTCGGTGACAAGGTGATGCAGACCAAAAACAATTATGACATCGTCTGGACCAAAGACGGCGCAACCGGCGAGGGTGTTTTCAACGGCGACATCGGCACGATCCTTTCGGTGCATGAAAGCAGCAAAACAATGAAAATCTTTTTTGACGACCGCGTGGCCATCTATCCCTTTGACAGTGTGAAAGAACTGGAGCACGCCTATGCCGTTACGGTGCACAAAAGCCAGGGCTGCGAGTTTGAGGCGGTCATCCTTCCCGTTTGCCCGGTGGCGCCGCAGTTGTGTTATCGAAACCTGCTGTATACCGCCGTGACGCGGGCAAAGAACCGGATGATCCTGGTCGGGTCGCCGGCCGTGGTGATGCAGATGGTGGAAAACGATAAAAAGATGCGGCGGTATTCGGCCCTGAAGCACTTTTTGCTGCGGGAGGGTGACGCATGAGCCGGCTGCTGGACCTGTTATATCCGCGCCGCTGCCCGGTGTGCGGCGAGATCATTCCGTTTGCAAAAGCGGTTTGCGGCTGTACCAAGCAGCAGGTATGCCGTCTGCCGGCGGGCGCCTGTGAGCATTGCGGAGCGCCGCAGGACCGCTGCACCTGTGAGGAGCCGACCAACCGCACACTGCGGCACATCACGGCGCCGTTTGTCTATGCCGACCTGATACGCGCACAGTTGTTGTCATTGAAACTGCAGGGCGAGAAACAACTCGCAAAGCCACTGGGCGCACAGATGGCGCTTCGTTTTGCGGAACGGTTCCCGCAGGCGGAGATCGACGTCGTGACCTTTGTGCCGATGACCCGGGCCGCACAACGCGAACGCGGCTACAATCAGGGCGCGCTTTTGGCGCAGCAGGTGGGGCAGTTGCTTTTGCTGCCGGTGGCGCCGCTGCTGCAAAAAGGAACAGAGACCGAGCACCAGCGGTCGCTGAACGCGCAGCAGCGGCTTGAAAACCTGCGCGGTGCATTTTCACCGGCGCCCGGCGCACAGATACAAGGTAAAACCGTGCTGCTTTGCGACGACATCAAGACCACGGGCAGCACGCTGTGGGAGTGTGAAACGACGCTGATGGCCGCCGGCGCAGCGGATGTGTTTTGCCTGTGCTGCGCCGTGACGGAATATGACGTTGGAAATCCGTTGCTTTGACAGCTTGACAAATCCGCGCGAAAACAGTAGAATGTGAAGGGAACATCACAGGGAAGGAGGCGTTTCCATGCCGATCAAAAATGTCGGGATCGACCTCGGCACCGCAAACGTGACCGTGTTTGTGGAGGGCAAAGGGATCGTGCTGCATGAAAAAAACGCCGCGGCGTTTGACACGCGCACGCACGAGCTGCTTCTGGTCGGCGACGAGGCCTATGCGCTGCTGGACCGTGCGCCCGACACGCTGGAATTGTGCCGCCCGATGCAAAACGGCGTGATCTCTGACTTTTCCGTGATGCAAAAGATTTTGTCACTGACGATTGAAACGGTTTGCGGCAAAAGCGTTTTTCGCCCCAATGTGGTGATCACGGTGCCCGATTCTTTGACCATGCTGGAAAAACGGACGATCCTGAAGGTTGCGGTGCAAAGCGGCGCCGGCAAGGTCTGTTTGCTGGACGCCACGATCGCCGCCGCATTGGGCGCGGGCATCGGGATCGACGAACCCCACGGTGTGATGATGATCGACATCGGCGCCGGCACGGCAGATGTTTCGCTGATCACCATGGGTACCGTGGCGTATTCCACGGCGCTGCGCACGGCGGGCGAGGCGATGGACGAGGCCATCCAATCCTATCTGCGCTGGGAGCGCGGTTTTCTGGTCGGCCTGCCCACGGCAGAGCGGATCAAAAAGATCCTCGGCTGCGCCGTGCCGCGCAGTGAAGAGGTGGAGCTGCTGGTCAACGGAAAGAACGCCGTTACCGGCGCGCCGGAATCCAAAACAGTGACGTCGACCGAAATCTGCAAAGCGCTGCGCGAACCGGTCACGGCGCTGACCGACGGCATCCTTGCGGTGCTGGAACAGACGCCGCCGGAGCTTTATACCGATGTTTGCAGCGAGGGGATCACCCTGACCGGCGGCGGTTCGCTGCTGCACGGCCTGGCCGATGCGATCGAAGCGCGGCTGAAGATCAAAGCGCGCACCGTTTTTGACGGGGAGCACTGCGCCGCAAAAGGTGCGGGACTTGCGTTGGGGTCTATGCGCACGCTGGAGGATCACGGCTATCTGTTCCGCCTGAAAAGCATCGGGCAATATGAAACGGGCCGTTGATGATTTCTCTGTAAAAATTGCAAAATCCTCTTTCTTTTTGCTGAAAACTATGGTAAAATATACAAGTAATCTTAATTATTTAGGGGGAAGCTGACAATGAAAAAAACTTACATCGGCTGGCAGGAAGCGGACTACAAGAGCAAACAGACGGAATATACCGAGCCCACGCCGCTGCTGGCAAAGGACGGCACGCTGCTGGCAAAGGGCTGGGCGCGCCGCAATGTGTTCGATTACAACCGCTATGACGTCAAAAAGGTCATGCGCCGCAAGGAATGGGATTTCTATCAGATCTCCAACGGCTACTTCATGGCGCAGATCAGCTTTGCCAACATCTCGCTGGGCGGCTATGTCTCTGCGGTGCTGGTGGACCTGCGCGACGGCAAGATCGTCAAATCCGTGATGTCTCCGTTCCTGGGCGGCAAAGACAAATACGTGCTTCCGCCGAAGGGCGACGTGCCCAACACCGTCAAGATGACGATCGGCAAGGCAGACTTTGTGTTTGACACCAAAGAGACCGAGCGCACGCTCTGGTTCAAGATGGGCGACGTGGAATGCAGCTTCCAGATGGACATTCTGCCGGGGCTTGAAAACATCACGACGGTCCTGCCGTTCAAGGGCTTTCCGGATCGGTACTTCATGACCACCAAGCAGCTCTGTCTGCCGTGCGAAGGCACCTTCAAATACGGCGGCGAAGTTTGCGAATTCAGCAAAGACAACACCTTCTGTTCGCTGGACTGGGGCCGTGTCTGCACGCCCTACAGCCTGGTGTGGTACTGGGGCAGCGGCGCGACGTACCTCACGGATGCCGACGGCAAAAAGCACATGTTCGGGTTTGAAATCACCTGGGGCATCGGCGACGAAAGCAACGCGACCGAAACGTGCATGTTCTATGACGGCAAGGCGCACAAGTTCGGCGCGGTGGACGTCAAGACCTTCCCGAAGCCGGACAAATACATGGAGCCGTGGGAGTTTGTCTCTGAGGACGGACGCTTCAACCTGACCATGAAGCCGTTCTTTGACCATCACAGCGACCTGAACATCGGCGTCATGCGCATGCACAGCCATCAGGTGCACGGCCTGTGGAGCGGCACGGCCACGCTGGATGACGGCACGGTGCTTGAAATCAAGGACATGTACGCGTTCTGCGAATATGTGGAGAACCGCTGGTAAATCATGTGTTTTTTCAAAAGGGGATGCACGCGCGTCCCTTTTTTCTTTTTGATCTGAATTATTTTTATTTTCCTCTTGCAAAACGTCGAAACCTGTGCTACAATATTACGCGATAACGCGATGAAAAAGAGAGTAGGCAACCGGACGGTTCCAGAGAGTTTCGGCGTTGGCTGTGAGCCGAAACACCAGTGTCCCTTTGCCGAAGTTCACTTTGGAGCGGCCGCGCTGAACGGGCCACGGGCCATGCAGTAGGTGCGGACGGGGGTTCCCGTTACAGAACAGGCGGGTCCTGTGCCCGCGTGAGCGCCCGCATGCTGCGGGAATCAGGGTGGTACCGCGGAGTTCGCTTCGTCCCTATGACAGGGGACGGAGCTTTTTATTTGTACCGTCCGAAAAAGGTGTATCAACAAATCCGTGAAAGGAAGGATCATAGCATTATGATGAAAGACCAATTGGAAGCGATCCGCGCAAAGGCCAAAAGTGTTTTGGCGTCGGCGCAGACGCTGCAGGACCTGGACGCCGCCCGGGTCAAGTATCTTGGCAAAAAGGGCGAGCTGACCGCCATCCTGAAGCAAATGGGAAAGCTGTCTGCCGAAGAACGCCCCGTGATCGGCCAGCTTGCCAATGAGATCCGCGCCGACATCGAAGCGCACATTGCTGCGGATGTGGAAGCGATCAAAGAAAAAATGCTGGAAGAAAAGCTGAAGAGCGAAACGATCGACGTCACCATGCCGGCAAAGCCGATGCCGCAGGGGCACAAGCACCCGCTGTCCATCGTACTGGACGAAGTGAAAGAGATCTTTTTCGGCATGGGCTTCAACGTCGCCAGCGGCCCGGAGGTCGAATGGGACTATTATAACTTTGAAGCGCTCAACATTCCGAAGGAGCACCCGGCCCGCGACACGCAGGATACCTTTTATATCACCGAAAACATGCTGCTGCGCACCCAGACGTCGCCCTGCCAGATCCGCGTGATGGAAAAGCAAAAGCCGCCCATCCGCGTCATCGCGCCCGGCCGCGTCTATCGTTCCGACGCTGTGGACGCCACGCATTCCCCGATCTTTCATCAGATCGAGGGCCTTGTGGTGGACAAGGGCATTACGATGGCCGACCTGAAGGGCAATCTGGAATCTTTCGCAAAGAGTCTGTACGGCGAAGACACCAAGATCCGTCTGCGGCCGCACCACTTCCCGTTCACCGAACCGTCGTGCGAGATCGACGTGTCCTGCTTCAACTGCGGCGGCAAAGGCTGCCCGATGTGCAAGGGCGAGGGCTGGATCGAGATCCTCGGCGGCGGCATGGTCCACCCGAAGGTGCTGAAAAACTGCGGCGTCGATCCGGACGTCTACAGCGGTTTTGCGTTCGGCATCGGTCTGGAACGCCTGGTCATGTTCCGCTTCAACATTGACGATATGCGTCTGCTTTATGAAAACGACGTTCGTTTTCTCAATCAGTTTTAAGGAGGGCCGAACTCATGATTCTTTCCAAAAAATGGCTGCTTGATTTCGTTGATCCGGGATGCAGCGACAAAGAATTCGCCGACGAAATGACGCTCTCCGGCTCCAAGGTGGAGGCGTTTGAAGTGGAAGGCGGCGAGCTTTCCAATATCGTGACCGGCAGGATTGAAACGCTTGAACGCCATCCGGATTCCGATCATCTGTGGGTCTGCAGGGTCAATGTCGGCGCCGACGCCCCGCTGCAGATCGTCACCGGCGCGCAGAACCTGACCGTCGGCGACGTGGTCCCCGTGGCGCTTGACAACTCGGTCGTCCACGGCGGAAAGACCATTCAAAAAGGCGCGCTGCGCGGCGTGGAAAGCTGCGGCATGCTTTGTTCCCTCGGCGAACTGGGCCTGACGGCACATGACTTCCCGTATGCCATCGAGGACGGCATCTTCGTCCTTGGCGACGACTGTGACAGGACGCTCGGCATCGACATCCGTGACGCCATCGGCCTGAACGACACGGCAACGGAGTTTGAGATCACCTCCAACCGCCCGGACTGCCTGTCGATCATCGGCCTCGCGCGTGAGGCGGCGGCGACCTTCCAGGTGCCGCTGAAGCTGCACGCGCCGGTTGTCAAGGGCAGCGGCAAGGACGTGCATGACTTTTTGAGCGTCGATATCCTGAACCCGGAGCGTTGCTATCGGTACTGCGGCGCCGTGGTGGAAAACGTCCGCGTGAAGCCCTCGCCGCGCTGGATGCGCGAGCGGCTGCGTGCCTGCGGCGTGCGCCCGATCAACAACATTGTGGACATCACCAACTACGTCATGCTGGAATACGGCCAGCCGATGCATGCGTTTGACCTGCGCTTTCTCAAGGGCAACAGCGTCATCGTCCGCACCGCAAAGGATGGCGAGACCATCACCACGCTGGACGGTGTGGAACGCGACCTGACGCCGGAGATGCTGGTCATTGCCGACGCCGAAAAGCCGGTGGCCGTGGCGGGCGTCATGGGCGGCGAATACAGCGGCATCATGGACGACACCAACACCATCGTGTTTGAGTCCGCCTGCTTCAACGGGCCGACCACCCGCATCACCGCCAAAAAGCTGGGCATGCGCACCGAGTCCAGCGGCCGGTTTGAAAAGGAACTGGACCCTGCGTCCTGCATGCCCGCCATCCTGCGCGCGCTGGAGCTGGTGGAGCTGCTGGACGCCGGCGACGTGGTGAACGGCATCATCGACTGCGACAAGGCGACGCATGAGCGCCGCACGCTGCCGTTTTGCCCGGACTGGGTCAACGACTTCATCGGTATCGACGTTTCGCCAGAAGAACAGCAGGCGATTCTGGAGCGGATCGACTTTGAGGTGAAGGACGGCGTGATCTATATTCCCACCTTCCGCAATGACATTGAGCACCAGGCCGACATTTCAGAGGAGATCGCGCGGTTCTACGGCTATCAGAACATCCCGAACCGGCAGCTCTCCGGCGTGGCGAATGCGCAGCACACCCCGGCGCAAAAGCTGGAGCGCCTGATTTCCGACACGCTGCTGGGCTGCGGGCTGTCAGAGATCGCGACCTTCTCCTTCATCAGCCCGAAGCATTATGACAGGCTGCGCCTGCCGCAGGACAGCGCCCTGCGCAATTCCGTGGTGATCTCCAACCCGCTCGGTGAGGACACCAGCGTGATGCGAACCACCGTTTTGCCGTCGATGCTGGACGTGCTCGCGCGCAACTACAACAACCGCAATGAAGAGGCGAAGCTGTTTGAAATTTCCAACGCCTATCTGCCCAACGGGCCGGAGCAGCTTCCGGATGAAAAGCAGACGATCACCCTTGGCATGTACGGCGCGGACTGCGATTTCTTCACGCTCAAGGGCGTGGTGGAGGAACTGCTGTATGCCTGCGGCGTGAACGATTATGACGTGGAGCCGCTGAAGGACGACCCGTCCTTCCACCCCGGCCGCACGGCGATCATCACCGTGGACGGCAAGGTCATTGCCACGCTGGGTGAGGCGCACCCCGTGGTGCTGCGCAACTATGACATCGGCGTCAAGGCCTACCTTGCGACGATCGATTTTGATTCGCTGCTCAAGTACGGCGATACAGACCGCAAATACCATCAGCTTCCGCGGTACCCGGCGTCGAACCGTGACCTTGCGTTCGTCTGCGATGCGGACCTTCCGGTGCTGAAGATCGAAAAGCTGATTGCCAGGGCCGTCGGCGAAACGCTGGAGTTGATCAAGCTCTTTGACGTCTATGTCGGGTCCCAGATCCCGCAGGGCAAAAAGAGTGTCGCGTTCAACATCCGCATGCGCGCCGCCGACCGCACACTGACGGACGAAGAGGCAGACGCCGCAATGCAGCGCGCCATTGATGCGCTGGCGGACATCGGCATTTCGCTCAGAAGCTGAAAAACGGCGAATAACAACAGAATAAAAAGCGACCCGGCCTTTCATTTCTTGCGAAGGGCCGGGTCCTTTTTGCGCCGAAAAACCGCCCGACAAGGCAATCTCATCGGGCGGCACTTTGTTTTTGCTCAATAGCCGAAATGGGTTTCGCAGTATTGGGAAAGCAATTCATAATACTGATGCTCTTTGATCGGGTCCAGCAGCAGTCCGTGGCCGGACAGGGGATAGAAAACATAATCGTATCCGTTGCCGTTTTCACCGAAGGTCTCTTTGAACACGCGCTCCATCGCCTGGCGGTTGCCTTTGGTAACGATGGGGTCGTTGCCGGCATAGGCAAACAGCGAGGGCATCGTATTTTCGTTGACATAAAAGACGGGCGAGATGTCGCGGCAAAGGCGGTCTCCTTCACCGCTTGCAATCATTTCGTCGGTGATTTCGCTGCCGACCAGCTTTGACGTCAGCTGATAGGCGCCGGCGCCCCAGGCGTCGGTCGTCATGTCTGCCGGGCCCACGCGGTTTGCGGTGAAGGCGAGGGGAATGGCGGAATCCTGCGGCCGCGCATAGCTGTACAGCATGGAGATGTGCCCGCCGGCAGAGTACCCGGACGTTGCAAGCCGGGTGATGTTCAGCCCCTTTTCTTCAGAGAAGGTCCGGATCTCTTCAATGCACGCCGTCATTTCGTGCAGCATGGTATAAACCGTGACGTCGGTGATCTCGTTGCCCTTGGCGCACAGCGAATAGCTCATGGTCGCGGTGATATAGCCCTGCATGGCCAGCTTTTTGCACTGCGGTTCCATGTCCTCTTTTTCGCCGCCGTTCCAGGACCCGCCGTGGATAAACAGGATGCAGCCGTTGGATTCGCGGTCATAGGCGCTTTTCGGCACATAGACCGTGACCAGGTCGCGCTCCGCTTCGCCGTACCGCAGGTTTTCATAGACGTCATACTTTTCGCCGATCAGGCCGAATGCCGTTTGAAACATCAGGCCGATCATCAGGATGAATGCCAACATTTTTTGCATACGCATCGTGAATCGCTCCTTTTTGCCTTGTCGTTCGCTTCAAATTATATATGATACTATGTAATTTGTCAATACATTTTGAGAAAGCAAAAAACAAAAGGGACTGTTTTCAGAACAATCCCTCGGTTGTGTGAAATCACCAGCAGTGCTGGCATTTGCGGCCGCCGTTTTCCAGCGCTTCAGACAGTGTCTTCTCCGTGTAATACCGCATACCGGAACAGTCACAGCGGCTGTGGATGACGTTTCTGCGACTGACATAGACGGTCACGGTTTCATCTTGGGCCGCCGTGGTTGTCTCGGTGGTGGGCGGCGCGGTTGTTCGTTCGGCTGCTGCGCCGTCAACGACGGCCGCAGTCGTGGCGGGGATCGTGTCGGCCGCATGCGCAGGCGCGGCTGTGGTTGGTTCGGTTGCCGGGACCGTTGTTGGCGCGGCGGTGGTTGTGACGGCCGGCGCCGTAGATTCCGCCCGCTCGGTTTCGGGTTTGTTTTGCGTCACACGGGCTACATCTGAAGCGTCATACGTTGCGACCGGCTTGCCAAACAGCGGCGTGTCGCTGCAGGCGGCCAACGATGCAAAAAGGCAAACGGCGACCAGCAAACGGCACAGGATATGAAAGGGTGAAGGACTATGCTTTTGCATCAGACATCATCCTTGAAACAGCGTCAGGCTTCGCGGTGCAGCCGGAAATCGACCGAACGCTTCAGATATTCCAGATATTCGGTGTCACGGCACATGGCCTTGCCCGGGTCGTCAGACAGCTTTGCAACAGGGCGCCCGTTGACATACTGCAGCTTGATGACGATGTTGAGCGCCTTTTCGTTTGTGTCGTTGGAGCAGAAGGTCCCGATGCCGAAAGAGACCTTGCTTTTGTCTTTGAAATAATCAAAGAGCTTTTGCGCCTTGTCAAAATTCAGGCTGTCGCTGAACAGCAGCAGCTTGGTACGCGGGTCCACGCCATAGCTCTTGTAATGGGCGATGATCTTTTCGCCCCAGACATAGGGGTCGCCGCTGTCATGCCGCACGCCGTTATAGTTGTTGACCATGGAGCGGTTGAAGTCGAGCAAAAACAGGTCGGTCGTGACCGTGTCGGTCAGCGCGGTGCCGTTGTCGCCCTGATACTCGTCATACCAGTCGCGCATGGCGTAGTGGTTGGTATAGGCCAGGGGGATGGAGTCGATACCCTGATACATCTGCACATATTCATGCGCATAGGTCCCGATGGGCGTCAGGTGATACTTTTTTGCCAGATAGACGTTGGAGGTGCCGACGCAGTTGTCGGTTTCCTGTGCCAGGCGGCGGACCACCACGTCTTCCCATTCGCGCGACAGGCGGCGGCGGCAGCCGAATTCCGCAAACTTGAAGGTATAGGTCCCATCCTGAAACGCCTTGATTTTTGCGTTCAGCTTTTCTTCCGCTGCGGCGCGCAGGGTCTCATAGTCAAACGCCATGCGGAAATAAACCTCGTTGATGATTTCCAGCAGATAGATTTCAAACTGCATGGCGGAAAACAGCGGCCCGCGCACGACCACCGACAGGGTGCCGTCCTCAGACAGGTCCACGCTGACATAGTCGCGGATGGGGTGCCACAGGCGCAGGAATTCCACATAGTCTGATTTGATGAAGCGGATGGACCGCAGATAGTCCAGCTCGTCCCGCGTGAAGCGCAGGGAGCAAAGGTGGTCGATCTGGTCCTCGATCTCTTTCATCATGTCCAGTGTGAAGACCACGCCGGCGTCGCGGCACTTGAAATAGTATTCACCGGACAGGTCCGTATGATTGTGAAAGATGACCTGGTCCATATTGAACTTGTAAAGGTCGGTATCCAGCAATGAGACAACAATGGGCTCCAGTTTCATGGTGCGTTCCTCTCTTTCTCAGTCGTGATCGTTGATGACGTCGATCTGGCAGCAGCGCATGGTGGCAAGTGCTGCCGTGTGTGTTTCCGGTGTGACGCCCGCGCAGCAGGCGGCATCCACGCAAATCGGGGCTTCGGGAAAAGCGGCTTTCAAAAGCAGTGCGTTGGAAACGACGCAGATGTCGGTGCAAAGGCCGATCAGCTTGATGCCGAACGTGGCGCCGTCTGCGCGCGCTTTGATCAATTCGGGCAGGTCCACGCTGCCAAAGGTGATCTTTTCCACGCGGGTGACGGGCTTGCCCGCCAGCGCGGTCTCCACCGCGGCATTGAGCTGCCAGCCGGCGGTACCTTTGATGCAGTGCGGCACGGGGAGCTTTTTCCCTTCCGCCGTGTCCAGATAGTTTTCATAGTGGGTGTCATAGGTCACGAAAATGTCCCCGTCAAAGGCGCCGATGGTTTGCACCACCTGCGGCACGATCGCTTCGGCCTCTTTGCTGCCGAGCGCGCCGTCAACAAAATCATTCTGCATGTCCACAACGATCAAATAGTTTTTCATGGCAGCTTCATCCTTTCCACCGGTTGTTTGGTTGCGTGTTTTTTGCGGATGCGAACAGTTTGAACACATAGGGAAGACCTCCTGCTACTTATTTTCAAATAGATAATATCACATTGATAATAAGTTGTCAAGAGGTTTTTGAAATAATTTTTTTATTTTTTCACGGCGGCCTCAGCAATCAACTGCTGCGCGGTCTGCAGGTTCTGCCGATACCTTTGCTGCTGCTTTTGCAGGACCAGGAACATGACCCCGATGGCAAGCATCAGGCCGCCCGCGCCCAGCATAAAGACGCCGTAGCGATGCACCATGGCCTGTTCATGCGCCGCGTTGCCCCGGTACCCCCAGATGATCCAGCCGACCAGGAGCAGCACAGCCGCCGAGATGAGCGTGACGTTTGCGTTGAAAAGCTGATACTTTGCTTTCAGGTAAACGGCTGCCAGAAACAGCGCGAGCGCAAGCGCCATCAACAAGAAGCCGAAGCTCTGGATGCGCGCAAAGCGTTCATACCGGGTGGTGGCGGGGATGAGCATGCCCTGCTGCACGATGGCGTAATAATAGAAATTGCCGCCCAGCAGCCACAGCAGCGCCGCGTCATACGGCATAGCGTATGAAAAATTCGCCGCCCGCACAGCGCGGGTTTTGCTTTTCAGGTGCATGACAAACAGGCCCAGGATCAGCGAACAGCCGGCAATGATCAGCAGCGCGGCCCAGGGGACCATTTTTCCCCAGGGATCGTCTGCGGCCAGCATGACTTGAAACGGATTGGTTTGCGGCACCTTTTGATTTGCCCAGATGGCCAGGAACCAGCCGATGCCGCCGATGGTCAGCAGCGATCCGCAAAGGAAGGTCAGCTTTGAACTGCGGGTTTCTTTCATAATCGATCCATCCATTCTTTATGTAATCTTTGCAGGTCTTTCGGCAAAACGGGCGTTATGCGCGGCGGATGATCTCTTCACGCTTCGGTCCGTTGGATACATAGGCGATCCTGACGCCGATCTCTTTTTCGATGAAGTTGACATAGTCCTGCGCGGCCTGCGGCAGCTTGTCAAATTCCGTGATGCCGCGGATGTCGCAGTGCCAGCCGTCCAGTGTGACCAGCACGGGCTTTGCCTTCTTCAGCAGCGGGGTGACCGGGAAATCCTTCGTCACCTTGCCGTCGATCTCATAGCCGACGCAAAGGCTGATCTTTTCCAGATAAGACAGGCAGTCCAGCGCCGTCAGCACCACCTCGGTCGCGCCCTGCACCTCGCAGCCGTAGCGCGTGGCCACGCAGTCAAACCAGCCCATGCGGCGGGGACGCCCGGTGGTTGCGCCGAACTCGCCCTTGTCGCCGCCGTGCAGCCGCATTTCCTGTGCCTCATCGCCAAAGATCTCGCTGACGAATTCGCCCGCGCCCACGGCGGAAGAGTATGCCTTGGTGATGACGCAGACGTCTTTGATCTCATACGGCGGGATGCCGGCGCCGATGGCGCCGTAGCCGGCCAGGGTGGACGAGGAGGTGACCATCGGATAGATGCCGTGGTCGGGGTCCTTCAGCGAACCGAGCTGCCCTTCCAGCAAAACGGTCTTGCCCGCCTTGATCGCGTCGCGGATGAGCTTGCCCGTGTCGCAGACATAGGGGGCGATCATGTCGCGGTATTCCAGCAGCTTTTGGAAAATGTCATCCAGTTGCAGCAGCGGCTTGTGATAGACATTTTCAATGATGAGATTTTTGACCTGCAGGATGCGTTCCAGCTTTTCTTTGAGATAGTCCTCGTCAAACAGTTCGCAGACCTGGAAGCCGATTTTGGCGTATTTGTCGGAATAAAACGGGGCAATGCCGCTTTTGGTGGAACCAAACGCACGGTCTGCCAGCCGCTCTTCCTCATAGGTGTCCAGCAGCACGTGATACGGCATCATGATCTGGCAGCGCTCGCTGATGCGCAGGTTGACAGACGGCACGCCGCCGTCCAGCACAGACTGGATTTCTTTGAACAGCTTTTCCACATCCAGCGCAACGCCGTTGCCGATGACGTTGATGACGTCCGGATAGCAGACGCCGGAGGGCAGCTGATGCAGCGCGAAGCGGCCGTAGTTGTTGATGATCGTGTGACCGGCGTTTGCGCCGCCCTGGAAACGGATGACGATGTCGGATTCTGCCGCAAACATATCCGTGATCTTTCCTTTTCCTTCGTCGCCCCAGTTGGCGCCGACGATAGCTCTTACCATGATATGACCTCCTGTGCCCGCCTGTTTGAAAGCAGGCGGATCAATAGTGTTTTTCAAAACAACTTATTATACAATATTTTCTTTCGCTCGTCAACCATTCCCCGTGCATTTTGAAGCTTTTCTGAATAATCCGTGAAAAGGGTTGCGATTTTGCCGACAATCATGTAAAATAAAGGAAGTCGCCGGAACCCCGGCACATGAAAACCATCACAATGGAGCGATCAGTCTATGGACGATTTATACTTCCGGAACCGGCAGGGCCAGAGCGGGCCGCGTGGCAGCCGGAACGATCATCCGGATCAGGAATATCAACATAACGGAAACGGCTTTGCCCCGGCCGGCAAGCAGGAACCGTTTGTGGTCCATTTGCCGGACGAGGCAGCGCCCGCACCCCGGAATGACCGGGCGCCGCGCGGGCAGCGTGTAGCAGCCCCGGGCGCCGGCGACGTCCCTGGGCGTATGCCGGTCTATCAGCCGCAGTATGCGCAGCCGGCCCGGCCGCAGAATGCACCGCAAAACCGGCCGGCCCGTCCGCAGGCCCCGGCGCAGAACCGTGCGCCCGCCCCGCAG